>CAZOBK010000006.1:0-72023 GCA_964578115.1 uncultured Roseicyclus sp. | reverse complement strand
CGATCGTGACAAGGACATCCCGCGCCCAACCCGCATCGGTGAGGGCCTGCGCCGCCCAGAGTCTGGTCATGACGGTCTCCGCTTGACGGGATATTATGTGCAGACATATACAAATCCATATCGCTTGCAGCAAGGTCAATCATGCTCCTCAGGAACGCGACACTCGCCGGAACGGACGCGGATGGGCCCCATGGCCTGATCGCGCGCGGCGCGGTCGCGATCGAGGGCGACAGGATCGCCTGGGCGGGTCCTGAGGCGGAGCTGCCGGACCACCTTGCCCGTCAAGACGCGCTCGATCTCGAAGGGCGGCTTGTCACCCCGGGGCTGGTGGATTGCCACACCCATATCGTCCATGGCGGCAACCGCGCACAGGAATTCGAGATGCGGCTCGAAGGCGCGTCCTACGAAGAGATCGCCCGCGCCGGGGGCGGCATCGTCTCGACCGTCACGGCGACCCGGGCAAGCACCGAGGACCGGTTGCTGGCCTGCGCCCTGCCGCGCGTGGACGCGCTGATCGCCGAGGGGGTCACGACACTCGAGGCGAAGTCCGGCTACGGGCTCGACCTCGAAACCGAGCTTGCCATGCTGCGGGCGGCGCGACGGATCGCGGAGGTGCGGCCGGTGCGGGTGCAAACCAGTTTCCTCGGCGCCCATGCCGTTCCCGGCGACTACGCCGGACGGCCCGATGCCTATATCGACGAGGTCTGCCTGCCCGCCCTGAACGCGGCGCAGGTCGAGGGGCTGGCGGATGCGGTGGACGGGTTCTGCGAGGGCATCGCCTTCGACACCGCGCAGATCGCACGGGTGTTCGAGCGTGCGCGCCACCTCGGCCTGCCCGTCAAGCTGCATGCCGAGCAGCTGTCCAATACTGGCGGCACGCGGCTGGCTGCGGAGTTCGGCGCGCTGTCCGCCGACCATCTGGAATACGCCACCGATGCCGATGCCGCCGCGATGGCCAGCGGGGGCTGCGTGGCGGTGATCCTGCCGGGGGCATTCTACACGTTGCGCGAAACCCGAAGCCCGCCGATCGCGGCGTTCCGCGCCCATGGCGTGCCGATGGCCGTGGCGACGGACTGCAATCCCGGCTCTTCGCCGCTAAGCTCGATCCTGCTGGCCATGAACATGGCCGCAACGCTGTTCCGCATGACCCCCGCTGAATGCCTCGCCGGGGTCACCCGCCATGGGGCGCAGGCGCTCGGGCTCGACGATTTGGGAGTATTGCGCACCGGCACACGGGCCGATCTCGCGATCTGGAATGTCGAACATCCGGCGGAGCTTTGCTACCGGATCGGCTTCAACCCGCTGTGGAAGCGTATCTTCGGGGGCGCCCTGTGACCGTTCTTCTGACGCCCGGAGACACGACCCTCGACACGTTGGAGACGCTTTGGCGCGACGGGCAGGCCGCCGCGCTCGTGCCCGAGGCGCGCCCCGCGATCGACGCTGCGACCGCGATGGTGGCGCAGGCCGCCGCCGGGGAGGTGGCCGTCTACGGGGTCAACACAGGCTTCGGCAAGCTGGCCTCGGTGCGCGTGCCGCCCGAGGACACCGCGCGGCTGCAAAGGAACCTGATCCTCTCGCATTGCTGCGGCGTGGGCGAGCCGCTCGACGTCGAAACGACGCGGCTGATGATGATCCTCAAGCTTCTGTCGCTGGGTCGCGGCGCATCGGGCATCCGCTGGGACACGGCGAAGCTGATCGAGGACTGCCTCGCGCGCGGGGTGACACCCGTCGTTCCCGTGCAGGGGTCCGTCGGCGCCTCCGGCGATCTCGCGCCGCTGGCGCATATGGCGGCCATGCTGATCGGCGAGGGCGAGGCCGGTTTCGAGGGTGCCCGGCTTCCCGCGCGGGTCGCGCTGGAGCGGGCGGGGCTAGTCCCCGTCGTCCTCGGGCCGAAGGAAGGGCTGGGCCTCATCAACGGCACGCAGTTCTCGACCGCCTGCGCGCTCGCGGGCCATTTCGACGCCATGCGCAACATCGAGGCCGCCGTGGCCGCATCCTGCCTGTCGACGGACGCGGTCATGGGCTCGACGGCGCCGCTGGAACCCGCCTTGCACGCGCTGCGCGGCCATGCCGGGCAGATCGACGTGGCCCGGGCCATGCGCGCCGTGATGGACGGCTCCGAGATCCGCGAGAGCCATCGCGACGGCGATGCCCGCGTGCAGGATCCCTATTGCATCCGCTGCCAGCCGCAGGTCACGGGCGCGGCGCTGGACCTTCTGCGCTTCGCCGGTCACACGCTGGAGATCGAGGCGAATGCCGTGTCGGACAACCCGCTCGTCCTCGTCGAGGAGGGCAAGATCGTCTCGGGCGGGAATTTCCACGCCGAGCCCGTCGCCTTCGCCGCCGACCAGATCGCGCTGGCCATCGCCGAGATCGGTGCCATCGCGCAACGCCGCGTGGCCCTGATGGTCGACCCGACACTGAGCTTCGACCTGCCGCCGTTCCTCACGCCGAACCCCGGCCTGAACTCCGGCCTGATGATCGCCGAGGTCACGACGGCCGCCCTGATGAGCGAGAACAAGCACCTCGCCAATCCGTGCTCGACGGATTCGACACCGACCTCCGCCAACCAGGAGGACCACGTCTCGATGGCCGCCCATGGCGCGCGGCGGCTGAAACGGATGAACGAGAACCTCGCCGTCATTCTCGGGGTGGAGCTTCTGTGCGCCGCGCAAGGGGTGGAGTTTCGCGCGCCCCTGACCACGAGCCCCAGCCTCCAGCGCCTGCTGGCGACCCTCCGCGCGGCCGTCCCCCCCCTTGGCGAGGACCGCTACATGGCCGACGACCTGGCACGCGCGTCCGGCCTTGTCCGGGACGGGCTGGTATCGGCGACCTGCGGGATCCGCGACCTGCTGCGGGAGCCCCCGGCGTGAGGCCGGTCAAGATCATCCGCGGCGCCGGAGTGCTCCATCCCCATCCGCAAGCCGTTCAAGGCACACTCCAGGCCATAGCTTTTTCACGTCGAGGCACATCATGACCGATCCGCGCCACAACCTTCGCGATATCTATCCACCGACCGGACCCGAGATCAGCGCCAAGAGCTGGCTGACCGAAGCCGCGATGCGGATGCTGATGAACAACCTGCATCCCGACGTGGCCGAGAATCCGCACGAACTGGTCGTCTATGGCGGCATCGGGCGCGCGGCGCGGACGTGGGAGGACTTCGACCGCATCGTCGCGGCGCTGAAGGATCTCGAGGCGGACGAGACGCTGGTCGTGCAGTCGGGCAAACCGGTCGCCATCGTGCGCACGCATCCCGATGCGCCCCGCGTCCTGATCGCGAATTCCAACATCGTGCCGCATTGGGCGACATGGGCGCATTTCAACGAGCTCGATCGCAAGGGGCTGATGATGTACGGCCAGATGACGGCCGGATCGTGGATCTACATCGGCACGCAGGGCATCGTGCAGGGCACCTACGAGACCTTCGCCGAGGCCGGGCGGCAGCATTACGGCGGCGACCTCACGGGGCGCTGGATCCTTACCGGGGGGCTTGGCGGCATGGGGGGTGCGCAGCCGCTGGCGGCGGTGATGGCGGGGGCCTGCTGCCTCGTGGTGGAATGCGACGAGACACGGATCGATTTCCGCCTGCGCACCCGCTATGTCGATGAAAAGGCACGAACCCTCGACGAGGCGCTGGCGATGATCGACCGCTGGACCAGGGCGGGCGAAGCCAGGTCCGTCGGGCTGGTCGGCAATGCGGCCGAGGTCGTTCCCGAGCTTGTCCGGCGCATGAAGGCGGGCGGGCCGCGCCCCGATATCGTGACCGACCAGACCTCGGCCCACGATCCGCTACATGGCTACCTGCCGCTTGGCTGGGGCGTCGCGGACTGGCGCGCCAGGCAGGAAAGCGACCCCGCCGCCGTCGAGGCCGCCGCGCGCGCGTCGATGAAGACCCATGTGGCGGCGATGGTGGATTTCTGGAACGCGGGCGTGCCGACGCTCGACTACGGCAACAACATCCGACAGGTCGCGAAGGACGAGGGCCTCGAGACCGCCTTCGCCTTTCCGGGCTTCGTGCCGGCCTATATCCGCCCGCTTTTCTGCAAGGGCATCGGGCCTTTCCGCTGGTGCGCGCTCTCTGGCGACCCGGAGGACATCTACAGGACCGACGCCGCGATGAAGCGGCTCTTCCCCGACAACGCCCACCTGCACCGCTGGCTCGACATGGCGCGCGAGCGGATCGCGTTCCAGGGCCTGCCCGCGCGGATCTGCTGGATCGGCCTCGGAGACCGCCACCGGGCGGGCCTGATGTTCAACGACATGGTGGCGCGCGGAGAGTTGAAGGCGCCCGTCGTGATCGGCCGCGACCATCTCGACAGCGGCTCGGTCGCGAGCCCGAACCGCGAGACCGAGGCGATGAAGGACGGCTCGGACGCGGTGTCCGACTGGCCGCTCCTGAATGCCCTCGTCAACACCGCCAGCGGCGCGACCTGGGTGTCGCTCCACCACGGCGGCGGGGTCGGCATGGGCTTCAGCCAGCACGCGGGCGTCGTCATCGTGGCCGATGGCACGCCCGAGGCCGCCAGACGGCTCGAGCGGGTGCTGTGGAACGATCCCGCCTCGGGCGTCTGGCGCCACGCGGATGCGGGCTATGAGGACGCCATCTCCTGCGCCCGGGAAAACGGTCTGCGACTTCCCGGCATTCTCGGAAACTGAGAGCGCGAGGATCAGCGTGGCGATATTTGCGGGCATCTGCGGCAATGCCCGATTGCCGATTTCGTATAATTGGTCCGCCGCTAGGGCGCAGGCGCGGTCCAGCCCATCGCGCGGCTGATCGCGTAGGCGGTCTTCAGGACCTCGCGCTCCACTGCGGCGGGCACGGTATCCGTCTGTTTCGTGGCGCTGATGGCCGCGATGACATCGCCGGACATGTCGTGGATTGGCGCGGCGACACTGCACAGCCCGGTCTCGAAGCTGCCGTTATGGATCACCGAGGGGCTGGCGCGGTCGTTCCGCCAGGCGGCAAGTGCCTTTTCGATGGACGCTTTTGGTTGACCTTCCAGCAACCGGCGGATCTGCGGCTCGGTCTTCTGGGTCAGCAGCACGCGCCCCATGGCAGTCATCGTGGCCGGCAGGCGGCTGCCGACATGGACCAGCGATGACAGACCGTCGGAGGCCGGCAGCCGGATCAGGTAAAGGATATGCCGCCCGTCCAGCACGCCGAGATGACCCGACCAGTCCTGCGCGTCGCGCAGCGCCTCGAGCGGTTTCTGCGCCACCTCCAGCAACTCCCGGCTGGCGAGGTATCCATAGCTGACCCGCAGGACCGCCGGACCGAGGCGGAAATGGTTGCCGTCCCGGACCGGCAGCAGGAAACCCTCCTGCACCAGCGTATGAACAGTGCGGAACACCGCCGAGCGGGTGATGCCGAGCGTCAGCGCCAGTTGCGCCATCGTCTGTTCCGGCCGCTGCGGCGTGAACGTCTGCAACAACGTCAGCCCGCGCACGAGTGCGGGGACGGAATAGGGATCGTTGTCGCTCATCACCCCTCCGAGGCGTTTCACCGGCAAAACGCGCGCTTCCCAACGAAACCCCCGGCCTTAGTGTCGGGTCAAGCAATTTCACTCGGGAGACTCGCCATGAATATCGCCGCAAACCCTCAGGCCAGCCTTGCAGATCGGATGAAAGCCCATACCGGGCGTTTCGTAGACAAGACCTTCGACTGGAACGCCTTCCCGTCCAACGCCGGCTTCGACGAGCTGGCGCGCGCGCAGATGCGCTATATCGGCGCCGGTGGCTCCCCCAAGGTGGGCGACCCCACGACCCTCAAGGCGGACAACTTCACGCTCAGCCTGATCTACAAGGAACCCGGCCGCTACGCCGCGTGCCACAGCCACGAGATCGAGGAAAGCTTCCTTATCCTGTCGGGGACGCTTGTCGTCGGCTGGGAAAAGCACGGCGAGGTCGTCGAGGTCAATCTCGGCCCCAAGGACATGATCCTCAACGCGCGCGAGATCGGCCACGGTTTCCGGGTCGACGGGGTCGAGCCGGTGTTCATGTCGATCTCGGTCGATGTCGGCAAGCCGCTGCCGCCCGTCTATCACTATCATCCCAAGGAGCATCCGGCGGAACTGGCGCGCACCTTCGGCGCCGAGCCGGGCAAGACCATGCCATTCGACCGCAATGGCACCCACGAGATCCAGAAGCTGATGGCCGACTACGTCGTGCGCTACACCGAACTGCCGACGATCTGGGAAGACGCGGGCTTCACGCGCAAGGTCTATGTGGGCGACGCGCCGGGCGCGGTGCAGCATGACAGCACGCGCAAGGAAATGTGGGGCCTGCCCATGGGGGCGAAACTGGCGCCCTTCACGCGTACCGTCGAGGATGCGTATCTCTGCGTGGAGGGTAGCGTCGAGGTCGTCTGGGTCGGCGAGGACGGCGAGGAAACCAGCGTCGAGCTTGGCCCCCGCGACCTGGTCAAGACGCCCGCAGGGCAGGCCCATTACCTGCGCAACCCCGGCGTCGGGCCGGCCACCGTCTGGACCGTTATCGGCACCTCGGGCGATGATGGCGCCGTCTACAGGAAGGGCTGAGCGCGATGAGCACACCCAGCAATCCCGGACGCCCCGACGCGTTCAAGGAGATGATGGCCGCCGCCCGCGCCGCGGGCCGGCCGGAACTGGCCCATCAGGGCCGGGGCCGCCCCCTCAGCGCCGCGGAGGATGACTTCGCCGGGGCGCTCATGGCACTCTATGGCGAAGGGATCGCCGGGCAGGCCGAACTGGCCGAAGCGCTGGCCGCCCGCGGCGTCATCCGACCATCCAGCGGCAAGCCCGACTGGACGGCCGAAACGCTGGCGGCAGAGCTGCGGACGATCAACGCGGATCTGGACGCGGCATATCTCGAAAACGGCTTCGGAGCCTGAGGGGAGGACACGATGGCAGTATCGGCAGAGATGAGGGCCCGGATCGAGGCCCGCGTGAACGAAGGCGTCCGCGATCAATGGTATCCGGTCGCCAAATCGGTGGAGATCCGGGGCGACCGGCCCTTCGGCGTCGTGGCGCTGGGGCAGAAGCTGGTGATGTGGCGCCGCTCGGACGGTACGGTGCAGTGCATCGAGGATTTCTGCCCGCACCGGGGCGCGCCGCTGAGTTACGGCGAAATCCACGGCGAGAACATCGGCTGTCGCTATCATGGCGTCGTGGTCGACGGCACCGGCACGGTGCAGCAGGTTCCCGCCATGCCCGATTGCCCGATGGAGGGACGCAAGGCGCTGCGCTCCTACCACGTGGCCGAGCACAGCGACGCGGTCTTCGTCTTCATGTCCTCCGACGAGGCGACGGAGCCCCCGCCCCTGCCGCTTTCGCCCGAACTGACCGATCCGGACTGGGCCGGCTTCCTGTGCACCGCCGTCTGGGACGTGAACTATCGCTACGCGCTCGACAACCTCGCGGACCCGATGCATGGCTGTTACCTGCACGCCGAAAGCTTCACGCTGGCCTTCGGCTCCAAGCAGGACCTGCTGGAGCTGGAAAACCGCGAGAGCGGCTTTCGCGTGGCGCGCGTGGGCCAGACCGGCGAGAATTTCGACTGGGTGGAATTCGAAACGCCCGAAGGCGGCATGTATTGCCACCTCGACATCCCCTATCCCGCCTCGGCCGGGCCCGGCGGCAACATGCGGATCGTGGGCTACGTGCTGCCCATGGGGTCGCAACGCTGCAAGGTGTTCTTCTGGCGGATGCGCAAGGTGCAGGGCTTCGAGCGCGACAGCTGGCGCTTCCTGTTCCGCGCGCGGCTGGAGGAACAGCACTGGAACGTGCTGGAGCAGGACCGCGTGATGCTCGAGGGTATGCCCGACGACGCGCGGCGGCGCGAGATGCTCTATCAGCACGATATCGGCCTCGCGCATCTGCGGCGGACGCTCAACCGTCTGGCGCGCGCGCAGATCGAGGCCGAGGACGCGGCGGCCGACGGCGTCGCCGCGCAATGAGCCTGAAGGGACGGCACATTCTGGTGTCCGGTGCGGCGCGCGGTCTGGGCGCCGTGATCGCCCGCCATCTCGCGGAGGCGGGCGCACGGCTGACCCTTGCGGATATCCTCGAGGAGGAAGGGCGCGCCGTGGCGGCCGAGATTTCGGCCGATTTCCACCCCGTCGACCTGCGCGATCCGGGCAGCGTCGCCGCACTGGGCGCGCGGCTTGACGGACCGTTGCACGGGCTGGTCAACAACGGGGCCATCGCCACCGGCATCGGCGGCATCGGGTTCGAGGATGTCGATATCGACACCTGGGACCGGGTGATGGAGGTCAACGTGCGCGGCACCTGGCTGATGACGCGCGCCGCTTCCCCTGCCCTGCGCGCCTCCGGCTCGGGGCGGATCGTCAACGTGGCCTCCGACACCGCGCTCTGGGGCGCGCCCAACCTGATGAGCTACGTGGCCTCCAAGGGCGCGGTGATCTCGATGACGCGGTCGCTGGCGCGCGAACTGGGACCCGACGGGATCGGCGTCACTGCCATCGCACCGGGCATCCTGACCACGGAAAGCACCGAATACGTGCCACGGGCGCGCCATGAGCAATACGGGCAGGGCCGCGCGGTGCCCGGGCCGCAACCGCCCGAGGACGTGGCCGGAACCGTGGCCTTCCTGCTGAGCGAGGCCGCGCTGACGCTGACCGGGCAGGTTCTGCCGGTCAACCGGGGCTTCGTGTTCACATGACCGGGGCGGAGCTTCTGGCCGAGTTGCAGCGCCCGTGGCGCCACGGCGAACATGTCGACGCGCGCGGCATCGTGCTGGAGGCGCCGCTGATCCTCGACGGGCTGGAGGTGCGCGGCTTCGACCTGTCGGATGCGCGGCTGATGGGCGGGCTCAGCGCCCGGGGCACGCGGTTTCGCGGTCTGGCATGGCTGCGCCGGGGGACGGTGCGTGGGCCCTGCGATCTTCGCGGCGCGACGTTCCGCACCGACCTGCGCGCCGACGGTCTGGCGGCGGGCGATGTCTGTCTGGACGGGTCCGAAGTGCAGGGCGTCCTATCCTTCGCGGGTGCCCGGCTCGGCGCGCTGTCGATGAGGCACGCGCTGATGATGGCCAACGTGACGCTGGAGGGCGCGCGGATCGACGGACCGGTCGACGTGTCGGGGACCGAGATCCTCGGCGGGTTCTGGACCGCCGGCGCCGGGATCGCCGCGCTGAACCATCGCGAGGCGGAGATTTCCGGGCGGCTGCGCCTGCCGGCCTGAGCGCGGTCAGAGGCCGAAGCCGCCCGCCTCGGTCAATGTGTGCAACCGTTGGTAGAACCCGTCCACCTTGTCCTGCGCCGTCGCGCGCATCTCGGCATGACGGGCCGATGGATCGCCCGTCTCCCGCGCACCGGCCTCGCCAACCGCGCGCGAGACGTCCTGAACGAAAGCGCAAACAGGAAAACGCGCCTCTCCGAAGCCGGTCAGCGCCGCCTCGAGCGTATTATGAGCCGCAAGCGCCTCCGCGAGCACCACGGCGTCCTGCATTGCCATGGCGCCCCCCTGCCCCATGAACGGGGTCGAGGCATGGGCGGCATCGCCGATCAGCTGGACCCGCCCCCTGTGCCATGGCAGGGGAAGGACGATTTCCTCCACCGCCGTATAAAGCACCTCGGTCCCTGCCCCCAGCTCCGCGAGGAACGGTGCGGCGGGGCCGGTGAACTCCGCGAACCGCGCGGCCATCAGCCGGGGCCAGTCCTCGGGCGCGTAGTAGCTGTCCTCGGGCTCGGCCACGGTGCCGAAGGTATAAAGCAACCCGTCGCTGATCGGCATGAGGCCGAAGCGCTTGGCCGGCCCCATCATCATGATCTTGTCGGTCAGCTCCGGCGGCCTGCGATGCACGGCCCGCCAGACGCCCACCCCCGTATAGCGCGGCGCAACCTCGATGCCGATCAGGGCGCGGGTCGCGGAACGCACGCCATCGGCGGCAATCACCAGATCGGCACGGGCGACGCTGCCGTCCGAGAGTGTCGCGGTGACGCCCCCGGCCCCGTCCTCCAGCCCGGTCACGGTCGTCCCCAGCTGCACCGGCACGCCGAGCGCTGCCACGCGGGCGGCCATGACGCGATGCATCTCTGCGCGCTTGATCCCGAGGATCGCGGGGATCCGGCCTGCGTCGGCGGTGGGATAGCGGGTCTCGACGATCGGTTTCCCGGTGTGATCGTAATAGGCGTTGCGGCCTTCGGGCACCGGGAACCCGGCCGCGAGGATATCCTGCAGCAGCCCGATTTTCCCGAGGCTTTCCAGCCCGTTGGCATAGACGAAGATGCCCGAGCTCTGGAATCGCCACGCCTCCTGCTTCTCGACAATCCGGACCCGGTGGCCGGTCTGCGTCAGCGCGATGGCCGCACAGCAACCAGCGATTCCGCCACCCACGATCAGTATGTCCAACGGGCGCTGCGGCATCGGTCTAGGCCTGATGCGTGGGCTGCAGGGATGTGTCCCTCAGCGCGATCTGGCGCTGGACGACTTGCTGCATCAGCTCCGCCTTGCGCGTGGCCAAGACCGGATCGGCCCAGCGGTTCGAAAGCTCGGACGGATCGGCCCCGAGATCGTAGAGTTCACCAAGCTCGGAGCCCTCGAAGACCGTCATCCGCCAGCCGTCATGGACCAGCGTGCGGCTGGCGGTGCGGCCATCGTCGCTGGCGAAGGCAAGGCCCGCATCCTCGATCAGGACGGGCAGATCGGCGGCGTCCGGAGCGAGGAGGTCGCGTCCCTGCATGCCCACGGGGCATGCGATCCCGGCGCTTTGCAGCAGCGTCGGGGCGAAGTCGATGGCGCTGCCCTGCAGCGACGATACGGATGCGCCCGCCCGCCTCGGATCGGTCCAGATCAACGGCACGCGGATCAGCCCGTGGCTGTGCAGCCCGTGTTTCAGGACCGTGCCGTGATCGCCCATGTAATCGCCGTGATCGGACATGAAGACGACCACGGTGTTCTCGGCCTTGCCGGTTTCCTCCAGCGCGTCGAGGATCCGCCCGAGCCAGTCGTCGATCATGGTGATCGCGCCGTAATTGAGCGCGATCATCCGGCGCGTCGCCTCAGCGTCGGTGTGAAAGGGCCAGTAGGCATCAGGGTTTTCCGCGCCGATCTCGTAGACGCGCCGGATATGGCGCGGCAGGTCCGTCCGGGCCGAGGTCGGATGGTCGAAGCTGTCGGGGAGCGGAATATCGGCCGGGTCATACATGTCGAAATAGTGCCCCGGCGGCGTGAAGGGATGGTGCGGATCGGGGAACGAGGCCAGTAGCAGAAACGGATCGTCGCTTGGGTCTTGCAGGAATTGGCAAGCCTCTTCGCCCACATAGGCCGTCGGATAAAGCGCCTCGGGCACCGCCGTCCGCCACACCTGCGGCGCGTCGCCGGGCCCGTTGCCGGCCGACGCGGCGCGTCCGCGCGGATCGGGCGCGCCGTCCAGCCGGTCGCGCAGCCAGCCCGTGTAATGCCCTTCCACCTGATCGCCATGGCCGATGCACAGGCGCAGATGGTCAAACCCGTAATAGGGAAGCGGCACGTCGCGGTCCGGGTCGTCGATCCAGCGGCTGCGGATCTCATGCTCGTATCCGGGCCCGCGCCGTTGGCTTCTGCGCGCCAGATCGAACGGCTCGGGCGGGGCCTCTCCCTCCCCGCCCGGCACCGCTGGCCGCGCCGGAACGGGCGATACGTTCTGGAAATGCGCCTTGCCCACCAGCCCCGTGCGATAGCCCGCCGCCCGCAGCACATCGGCATAGGTGGTGCAGTCGAGGCCCAAGGGAATGCCGTTCTGGCGGCACCCGTTGACCGAGGTCAGCTGCCCCGTGGCCAGCGCCGCTCGGTTCGGCTGACAGATCGGATTGGCGACGTAAAAGCGGTCGAACCGGGTGCCCCTCGCGGCCAGCGCATCGATCCGCGGCGTGTGCACGATGTCGTTGCCATAGCAGCCCAGGTGATCGGCCCGCTGCTGATCGGTCATGATGACAAGGAAATTCGGGCGGCTCATCTGAACATGAGGTCGACCGGATAGGTCACCAGTTCCGGGATGAAGAAGATCAGAAGGATCGCCAGCAGATCGAGAAGGATGAAGGGCACCGCCGCGCGGTAGATATCGCCCATCGTCGTGCCCTTGGGGGCCACGGCCTTCATCACGAACAGCGCCGCCCCGAACGGCGGCGAGGTCGCGCCGGTCTCGATCGCGACAAGGAAGAGGGCGGCGAACCAGACCGTGTCCATGCCGAACTGCTGCACGATAGGCACGAAGATCGGCAGCGTGATCAGCATGATCGGCAGGGGCCCCATGAACATCCCCATGAAGACCACCAGCATGATCATCATGAAGACGATCGCGTCATCCGAGATGTCGAGGCTCAGCACCGCATCGACCATCCCGTAGGTGGCCCCCGTGAAGGCCAGAAGCTGCGAGAAGGTGACGGCGCCCGACACGATCAGAAGCACCATGACCGAGATGTTGGCGCTGGAGAACATCGTGTCGCCGAAGACCTTCGGGCTCAGTCGGCGGCGCAGCGCGGCCAGCAGCAGCGTGGCGAAAGCCCCCGTCGCGGCGGCCTCGCTGGGGGTGGCGATGCCCAGGAAGATGACCCCTACAACCGAAAAGACGATCACCGACAGCGGCACGATGTTGAAGGCGGTGGCCGTCAGCTTTTCGCCCAGGCTGACCTTCGGAACGTCGAAGGACGGCGCGAGGTGCGGCTGCAGGTGGCAGCGGCCGAGGATGTAGAGGACGTAGAGCAGCGCCATCAGGAGCCCCGGCACGATGATGCCGATCAGGATGCGTCCGATCGAGATATCGCCGATCACGCCCAGAACCACCGCGAGCGACGATGGCGGGATCATGATCGCAAGGCCAGAGGATCCGAGGATGGGGCCCAGCGACATCGGTTTCGCGTAGCCGCGCTTTTCCATCTCGGGCGTGAGCGAAGACCCCAGAAGCGCGATGGACCCCATGGAATTGCCGGTCAGGGTGGAGAACAGGACGCCACCGCCCACCGCCATCAGCGCCAGCCGCCCGCGCAGCTTTCCGAACCACTTGTCGAGCGTGTCCATAAGGTCGATGGCGATGCCGGAGCGGAACATCGCCTCGCCCATGATCATGAAGAGCGCGATGGGGATCAGCGTGAAACTGGTGACCGAGCCGACGGTGTTCAGGACCAGTTGCTCGACCCCGGAGAAGCCGCCCATCAGGATGTAGGATCCCACCAGGTTGATCGCGAGAAAGGCGAAGGCGACCGGCAGGCCCGCCATCATCAGCGCGAACAGAGGGATCAGGATGATGGTGAGCGTGACATACCATTCCATCGCTCAGAGCACCTCGGCACGCAGGGTGCGGATGATCTGGTCGAGGAACTGGACGGCCATCAGGGCCATGCCCACGGGCAGGGCGGCGGTGATCCACCAGCTTTGCGGACGCATCACCGTCACTTGCCGGACGCCCAGGTCGAATTGCTCGATCACCACGCTGATGCCGACGACGGTCAGCACGGCGCAAAGCGCGAACCCGATGGTCGCATTCATGAGTTGCAGCAGCAGACGCCAGCGGCCCGACAGGCTGTCATAGACCAGATCCATGACCACATGCAGGTTCTTTTCCAGCAGGTAGGGCGCGCCGAGGAAGGTGATGAACAGAAGCGCGTATTCGCTGACCTCGATCACCCAGAGCTGCGACGCGCCGCCGAGCCAGCGGATGAGGACCTCGAAGCAGATGATCGCGGCGATCATGGACAGAAGGCCCGCGCCAAGCACGGCACAAAACAGGTTCAGGCGACTGAAAATGCGCCTTAGCTGGGTCAGGGTGCGGTCCACCTTCTGCCTTCCGTTCTTGCCAATGGGCGGGGTCGGAACATGCCCGACCCCGCCGTTTCGCGCGTCACATCAGGCCGTCAGCGATCCAGCATCTCGCGAAGCTCGGCCGCGATTTCCGCGCCGGCGTTTTCCGCGGTCATGCCCCATGCCGCGTCCATGGCCATGGCCTCATAGCGCGCGGCCTCGTCCTCGGGCAGCATGAGGTAGTTGAACCCGGCCGCCTCCTGCGCGGCGCGCTCGGTCGCGATGTCCTCGGCCCAGATGTTGTCCATCCGGGGGGCGAAATCCTCGCGCAGGAAGGTCGTGAACCGCTCCTGCAGGTCGGGCGACATCTCGTTGAACAGGTCCATGTTCATCAGAACCGGGAAACCCGCGCGGTAGACGCCGGGCTGAACGACCGTCTCCACCAGCCCCTCGAACTGCGCGGCCTGCCCCAGCGGGCCCTGCATGAACCCGTCGATGGTGCCGCGTTCCAGCGCGGTGTAGATTTCCTCCATCGGCAGGACGATGGGCTCGGCGCCCAGTGCCTGCACCAGCGGCAGAAGCGTCGGGAAGACGCGGATGCGCTTGCCTTCGAGATCGGCGAGGCCGGTGACCTCGTCGCCCATGTAGAGCTGGAAATTCAGTTGCGTGGCCGGGATTTCGCCGATGAACGCAAGGTCCTGTTCGGCGTGCAGCTCGGTCATCCGCTCGTGGTAATCGGTGGCCGCGATCTCTTCGTAGTTCAGGAAGGACAGGTTCATCGTGCCCGAGGTCGGCACAAGGCCCTGGTAGTAGCTGGGGCTGGTATAGGTCATGCCCATCGCACCGTTGCGCACGCCCTCGGCCTGGCCGAAGGGCGGCATCACCTCGGGGCCGCCGCGCCAGTTGATCTCGATCTCGCCGGCGAAGCGTTCGTTCACCTCCTCGACGAACTGGGCGAAGGGCCCGGTGATGTAGACCGACCGGGGCGCCAGCGTGACGGCGTTGATCTGGACCGGATCGGCGAAGGCCGGGGCGGCGGCGGCGGCAACGCCGGCCGCAAGCAAGGCGGTGCTAAACACGTGTTTCATGGGAACTCCCGTTGTGAGTGGAATGATCGAGCGGTGTGGTCCAGGCGTTGTAGCCATAGACCCAATCCGCGTTGCCGGCCTTCTTGAGCCAGTCATTGGCAAGCGAGCTTTCCTGGACCCGCGCGGTGCGGGGCTTGCGTTCCGTCTCGTAGCGCGCGAGCGCGGCCTCGATATCGTCGGCGCCATTGGCGCTTTCGAGGGCGCGGGCCAGCACCACCGCATCCTCGATGGCCATGCAGGCGCCCTGCGCCATGAACGGCACCATGGGATGCGCCGCGTCGCCCAGAAGCGTCGCACGCCCCTTGGCCCATTGCGGCATCGGATCGCGCACATGCAGCGCCGATCGCGTGACCTCGTCCAGCGCGTCCAGCAGCCTGCGCGCATCGCCGTGAAAATTGGCATAGGCGCGGCGCAGGTCCTCGGCATCGCCGGGCAGCGTCCAGCCTTCTTCGGACCAATCCTCCTGCGGCAGGGTCGCGAAGACGAAGATCTCCCGCCCTCCGGTCAGGGGGAAGGTCACGATCTGCTTTTCCGGCACCTCGCCCCACCACTTGGTGAAAGCGTCGATGTCGGGCAGACCGGCGGCCTTTTCGCTGGGGAAGGTGCCGCGATAGGACACCATGCCGGTATAGCGCGGGTGATCCTCGCCCCAGAGCGCGGTGCGCACGACCGAGTGAATGCCGTCGGCGCCGATCACCACGTCGAACGCCGCCCGCGTGCCATCGGCAAAACCCAGCGCCGCCTGATCCTCGACAAGCTCCAGCGAGACCGCCCCCATTCCGAGGCGCAGCCTGTCCTCGGGCAGGCGCGCGCGCAGGGCGTCCAGCAGATCGGCGCGGTGGATGGTCAGCTGCGGCGCGCCGTATTTTTCCTCCGCCGCCGCACTCATCGGCAGACGCGAGGTTTCCTCGCCGCTGACGCCGTCCCGGCTGATCCGAAAGCTGGGACGGGCCGCGCTGTCGCGCAGGTAAGGGCCGACGCCCAGCTGGTCGAGGGCGAAGACGGCGTTCGGCGTCAGGTTGACATCGGCCCCGACACGGTTGAACGCCCGCGCCTTTTCGAAGACCTGCACGTCGTGACCAGCCTGATGCAGCGCAATGGCCGCGCAAAGACCACCGATACCACCGCCGCATATGCCGATTGAAAGCGTCACTTTGGCCCTTTTGATCTTGCCGGGTGTTCCATATTGAACTATATGTTCAAAGATAGGTTATGACGACCCTTGCGGTCAACAGTTTTCCGCCGCGGGGTCCCGGCACGACGCGCAGAGCTGAACGACAGGACAGATCCCCATGGGCGACACGCCATCCCAGACCCCCTACTCCGTGCCCCCGGTCGAGCGGGCCCTGAAACTTCTGCATTACATCGGCGAAGGGCAGCGGGCGCGGAACCTGTCCACCGTGTCGCGCGAACTGGGGATCAACCGAACGACCCTGATCCGCCTGATCCACACCCTTGTGGAACACCGCATGATCGAGGAACTGGGCGACGGCGGCGGCTACCGGCTGGGTGCAGGGATGGTCAGCCTCGGCGCGCAGGCCATCCAGGGGCGGGACATCGTGCAGGTGTGCCAGCCGATCCTGCGCGAGCTCTGCCTCGAAACCGGCATGTCGGCGCATCTGGGGGTGCTGGACGGGCGCGACATCATCTACCTCGGACGCGAGGCGCCCAATTCCCATCTCGTCAGCAACGTGCGCACCGGATCGCGGCTGGCGGCCCATGCCTCGTCCATCGGCCGCGCGATCCTCGCGGAACGCTCCGAGACGCAGTTGCGGCAGATCTTTTCCGGTGACCCGCCCGAGACCGCGACCGACAAGACGCCAAGGACGATCGAGGCGATCATCGCGCAGGCCCGCCACGACAAGGCCGAAGGCTTCGCCTGGAGCCAGGGGAATTTCGAGGCGGGCATCGGGTCCTGCGCGGCGGCGGTCTTCGATCATACCGGCGAGGTCGTGGGCGGCATCAACGTGTCCGGCCCCGAAGCGCGCTTCGCCGCCGGTCGCGACGGCCGCGATCCGGCCCTGATCGACGCGGTCACCTCGGCCGCGCGCAAGGCCTCGGCCGGGCTGGGATACACCGCGCGCTAGGGCCATCTGGCCCAGGGATGCGGTCGGCCAGACAAGTCCTCGTAGATCGATTTCTGCCGCTGGTAGGCGCGCAGGCCCGCGCGACCCTTCTCGCGCCCGATCCCGCTTTCGCCGTCGCCGCCGAAGGGCGTCGAGATCGAGAACTGCTTGTAGGTGTTGATCCAGACCGTGCCGGCCCGGATGGCGCCCGCGATACGCCGACAGCGGCGATGATCGGTCGACCAGATGCCGCAGGCGAGCCCGTAGTCGTTGTCATTGCCCTGCGCGATCACGTCGGCCTCGTCCTCGAAGGGCATCACGACCAGCACGGGTCCGAATATCTCCTCCCGGCAGGTGCGCGCCGTGTTGTCGAGCCCGGCGATGATCGTGGGCATGTAATAGGCGCCCGATTGCAGCGCCGCATCCTCGGGCCGCGTGCCGCCGCACAGGATCGTGCCGCCTTCGTCGCGGGCCAGCGCCACGTAGCGTTCGACAGCTTCGCGATGCTCGGGGTGGACCAGCGAGGACACCTGCGTCGCCGCGTCGAAGGGATGGCCGACCACCAGCGCCCGCGTCGCCTCGACCAGCCGCGCGACGAAGGCGTCGTATATGCTGCGCTGCACGAACAGGCGCGACCCCGCGATGCAGCTTTGCCCCGAGGACGAGAAGATGCCGAACAGGATCCCTGCGATGGCGAGGTCGGTGTCGCAGTCGTCGAACACGATCGTCGGTGACTTGCCGCCCAGCTCCAGCGAGACCGGCATCAGCTTTTCCGCCGCCGCATGGGCCAGCCTGCGCCCCGTCGCCGTGCCCCCGGTGAACGAGACCTTGGCGATATCGCGATGCTCGACCAGCGCGTTGCCGACCTCGCGCCCCGAGCCCGGCAGGACCGACAACAGCCCCTGCGGCAGGCCCGCCTCTTCGGCGATGCGCGCCAGTTCGAGGCTGACCAGCGGCGACCAGCTGGCCGGTTTCAGCAAGACGGCGTTGCCCGCCGCAAGGGCCGGCGCGACCTTCTGGGCATCGGATGCGATCGGCGAATTCCAGGGCGTGATCGCCGCCACGAGGCCCAGCGGCTCGTGGATCGAGGCCGTGGTGTAATCCCCGCGCGGCACGGTCAGCAGATCGTCGGAGGTTTCCGCCACCGCCGCGAAATACCGGAAGGTGCCAGCAGCAGACATCGCCAGCGCGCGCGTTTCGGTCAGCGTCTTGGAGGTGTCGCGGCTCTGCACCCAGGCGATGCGGTCGATATTGGCCGCGATACCCTCGGAGATGCGGTAGAGCACCGTGGCGCGTTCATGGGGCTTGAGCGCCCCCCAGGCCGGTTGCGCGGCGCGCGCGCCGGCGATGGCAAGCTCCACGTCCTCCGCCGCCGCACCGCTCAGCGTGGTGTTGATGCTGCCCTCGGCGGCGAAGAGCGAGGTGATCGGCGCGCCACGCCCCTTTTGCCAGAGGCCGCCCACAAAGATCCGGTCGTCGCGAAATGTCTGGTCCATGGCGCCCTCAGATGACGATCGCGGCGCGCCGGTTCACGACGGCGCGCGCGATGCTGTAAACGGTGGATCGGGACGTCTTGGGGTTTCGCGGCGACGGCTTGCCCACCAGTTGCATGGAAAACTCCAGCGCCTGCGAGGTGACGCGGAAGGCGTGGGTGTTCTCGGTCGTGCCGGGGTCCGCGACGAGGCGGACACGCGTCTTGTCCATGCCCAGCCCGGCCAGAGCCAGCGTCGCGGCGACATTGGCGTTCTTGGGATACCGCTGCGCCGCCTCCCGCGCGCTTCCCTCGAAGAACGTGCAGGGCGCGGTCAGCGCGGCAAGGTCGGTCACATCCCCGGCCGGCGTGCCGACCCAGGCGCCCGGCGGCTTGGTGCCGGTATAGTCGACCGATATCAGCCCCGAGAGCCGCGCCGCGCCAAGCGCGTCGATCCCGCCGATGGCCCCGGCGGGAACGACGCAGTGCGCGCCCGAGGCCCGCGCGGCGGTTTCCAGCCCGACGGCCAGGTCCGGCTCCGCCAGGGCGCCGACCGAGGCCACGATCAGGTCCGTGCCGCTGGCCAGCACCGCCGCCCCGAAGGCCGCCACCGCGCCGTGTCCGGCGCATTCGACGACCACGTCGGGGCGCGTCGCAAGCAGCGCGTCGAGGTCCGATACCACCGACGCCGTCCCGCCAAGTGCCGCACCAACCTCCGCCTCGCGGCCCGGGCGCACCAGCACGGTGACGCGCTCGGGCGCGCGTTCCTGCGCGGCGAGGATGTCGATCAGGTCGCGGGCGATCGCGCCGAACCCGATGATCGCGACGTGACCGAGGCTCATGACTTGCCGCCCGCAGCCCCTGCGGGCGGTCCCGCGAAGGAGTCCGCGAAGGGGCCGATGGACACCATGTCGACCTCCACCACCACGGGGCCACTCTGCCCGAGAGTCGCGTCCAGCGCCTGCGGGAAATCCTCGATCCGGCCGACGCGGGTGTGGGGCATGTCGATGGACTGGCACAGCAGCCCGAAATCGGGCGTCTTGAGCTTGGAGTAATGCCTGCGCCCGTCGTATTGCGCGTCCTGGATGTTCTCGATCACGCCATAGGCCGCGTCGTTCATCAGCACGAAGGTGATCGGCAGCTCCGCATCGACCGCCGTGATCAGCTCGGCGATGCCAAGCTGCGCGCCGCCGTCGCCCACCAGCGCGATGGTCCGCGCCTCAGATCCCGCGGCCGCCCCGATGGCCATCGCGATCCCCTGCCCGATGCCGCCGCCAAGGGCATGCACGCCCAGATGCGGCGCCGTGATCTGGACGTAGCGGTTACCGAAGGTGGAGTTCGAGATCGTCACGTCGCGCACCCACGGATGGCCGCCCTGCGGCACCACCGCCAGCAGGTGATCGGCGACCACCTGGTAGGGCCCGAGCCGCGCGCGCAGCGCCCCCTCGGATTTCGCGCGGGCCACGGCGATGTCGTAATGCAGCTGCGGGTCGGCCCCCAGCCGCTCGGGCAATCGGTCCAGAAGCGCGCGCAGCGTCGCCGCCGCGTCGCCGCAGAGAAACCCGTCGACCGGGTAGTTGCGCCCGCCCTGCGCAGGCTCCATGTCGATCTGGAACAGCGGACGCGGCAGCGGCATCTTGTTGTTGCGCGTCTCGTTGCCCCGCAGCCGCGAGCCCACGACGATCATCAGGTCGCAGCCCTGATAAAGCGCCTCGGCCTCGGGGGTCATGTTGAAGGCCCCGAGGGTGCCCTTGTGGGTTTCTGGAACCACCGCGCGTCCTTGCGTCGAGCTGACCGCGCCGAAGCCGCGTTCGACCAGCTCCAACGCCTCGGCCGCGGCCCCGCGCGCGCCACCGCCGAGCCAGAGCATCGGCCGTTTCGCGGATTTCACCCGTTCGGCCAGCGCGTCGAGGGCGGCATCCTCCACCGGCGGCAGGGCCGGGCGCGGCGGGGTCAGGCGCAGCCCGGGAACTGCGGGAATGCGCTGCACATCGACGGGCACCTCGAGGCTGACCGGACCTGTGGGCGGCGTCATCGCCGCGCGGATCGCGGCCGAGAGCGTGCCTAGAACCCCCATTTCGTCCCAGATGCGGAACACGGCCTTGGACACGCCGCGCAGCATCTCGGGCTGCTTGGGCACGTCGTGGATCGCGGCGCGGTCGCGGTCCATCCAGGGGCGGTCGATCTGCGTGGTCAGGTGCAGCACCCGGCTGCCCGCCGTCAGCGCCTCGGCCTGCGCGCCCGCGGCATTGCCCGCCGCCGTCCCCGTCGAGGTCAGCGCCACGCCCAGTTGCCCCGAGACGCGTGAAAAGGCGTCGGCCATGTTCATCGCCCCGGCCTCGCCCCGCGCCGGGATGAAGCGGATGCGCCCCTGCTCGGCCACCGCGTCGAGGATCGGCATGTTGTGGATCGAGATCACGCCGAACATGGTGGTGACGCCCGCATCGGCAAGCGCCTCGGCGATCTGGTGGCCAACGGTCTGGGACATGGGGCTTGGGTCTTTCGTCAGGGTCTTCGGAAACGGGGATCAGGCAAAGCGCGACACGCCGCCCGAGATTTCGAGCTTGGCACCGGTGATGTAGCTGGACGCGGGCGAGGCGAGGAACGCGATCGCGCGGGCGGGCTCCTCCGGCTGGCCAAGCCGGCCGAGGGGGATTTTCTTGGACCGTGCGAGCGCCGCGAACCAATCCTCGCGGCTCTGGGCCTTGTCCTCGCGCGCCTCGTAGCGGCGCTGCCATTGGGCAGAGTCCACGAGGCCCAGAAGGATCGAGTTGACGCGGATGTCAGGCGCGAGTTCCGTCGCCAGAGATTTCAGCAGGTTCTGCACGCCGGCCCGCGCGGCGGAGGTGCAGACCATGTGCGGCTCGGGTTGCAGCGCCAGTAGCGAGTTGACGGCGACGATCGCGCCCTGCCCGCTTGCGCGCAGCATGCCCTCGAAGGCGCGGATCGGGTGCAGCTGGCTGAAGAATTTCAACTCCAGCTCCTCGCGCCAGTCGGCGTCGCTGGTGTCGGCATAGGTCGAAACACGCCCCTGCCCGGCATTGGTGACAAGCGCGTCACAGCCGCCGAAGGTCTGCCCGACCTCCTCGGCGAAGCCTGCGACCGCGTCCGGGTCCAGCACGGAAAACGCCCGCGCCAGTACCCTGTCCGCGCCGTATGCGTCTGCCAGTTCCGCCGCCACTTCCTCCAGCCGGTCCGCGCCACGGGCGCAGAACGCCACCCGCGCGCCGTCCTCCAGAAGCATGCGCACGGCCGCCAGCCCGATCCCGGAGGAGCCGCCGGTGACCACGACGCAACGGTCGGTCAGTCCGAGGTCCATGGTTCAGCCTTCCTTCGGAAAGCCGGGGTCGGGCCGCCCGGCCATGACCGCGCGTTGCGCCGGCGTGGGCGGGCCCGCCGTCATCCACTGGTCCATCGCCTCGGGGTCGGTGCGCGACCAGACCTTGGGTTCGTGCGTCGCCTCGTCGATCTGCTGCACCTCCGAGGTGAACTCGATCACGAAGCCCGAGGGCGAGACGAAATAGGCGAACGGGTTGTTGCCCGGCCCGTGCCGCCCCGGTCCCCAGCTTGGCACCTGTCCCTGCTGCTTCATGCGGCCGATGCCGCGCATGAAACTGTCGATGCCCGGCATCTCGAAGGCGACATGGTTGACCGACGCATATTGCGCGCGCACCAGCGCGATGGCGTGGTGATCGCTGCCGATGCGCAGGAACACCATCTGGTCGGCGGAGTAGTCGCTGGTGCGGAACCCCAGCATCTCCTCGTACCAGTGCTGCACGCCGTCCATGTCGGGTGTGTTCAGGACCACGTGGCTGATCTTGCCGGGATAGGCGTGGACCTCGTCGGCGTCGCGCAGGGGGATATCGGCGGTGATGCGCAGGCGCCGGTTGTCGGGGTCGACCACCTCGAAGCCGTAGCCGCCGAAGGGCCCTTCGAACACGCCCGGTGCGCCGCGCAGGTCCGCGCCCTTCTCGGAAAGCTGCCGGTAGAGCGCGTCGATGCCGTCGCGGTCCGGCATTCCGAAATGGATGTACTCGATGCCATAGGTCGCATCGTCCTTGAGGCCGTAAATGAAGGGCTCGTCCCCGGTTCCGCGCAGATAGGTGATCCCGTCGCCCTCATGGGCCACGTGCAGCCCCCATTGATCGGTGTAGAACGGCGTTGTCGCGGTGATCCCGGGTGCACGCATCACGATGCCGCGCAGGTGATCCAGTCTGAGGTCTTCGGTCATCTCAAGCTCCCTCGGGGTTTCGGGCGGCGGGCAGGCCCATGTGATCCAGCAGCGCGGTGCAGAACGCGTCGGGGCGTTGCAGGTAGACTGCATGCCCGGCGCGGTCGATCTCGGTGACGGTGGGGTGCGCGCCCATTGCCGCTTCCCACGCGTCGGCGGCGGCCAGGGTCTGCGCCATGGGCGTCACCCGGTCCTGCGCGCCGATGATGAAGCCGGGACGCGCGGCGACATGGGCCAGATCGCCGGGCAGATCGCCCGACGCGAGCATCCGCACCGCCTGGGCGTAGCCTGCGGGGTTGACCTGCGCCATCGCGGCCTCGACGCTCTTGACGATCTCTGGGTGCCTCTCCGGCTCGTGCACGAGGTTGGCGGCGCGCGCGCTGGCGAAGGCGGCCGGGCCGAGGCGCGCGAGATCGGTCAGCCGGGCCGCGACGCCGTCGGGCAGCTTCCCCCCGCGCGGCACGCCGTAGCCCTTCGCCGCGGCGGCCAGCGTGAGGCTCTGCACCCTGTCCGGGGACCTGCGCGCGAAGGCGGCCGCGATCAGCGTTCCAAGCGAATGCCCGACGAGATGCACCGCGCCATGGCCAAGGCGGTCCAGCAGGCCCGCCAGCGCGTCCGCGTAATCGCCGGCCATCGGCCAGTCTTCGGCCAGTGGCGCGGAATTCGAATAGCCCGGCGCGTTCCACGCAAGCAGGCTCAGGTCGGCAGGCAGATACCCGAAGAGCGGCGCGAAGGAGGCGGCGCTGGACCCGATGCCATGCAGAAACACCACCACAGACCCCGACCCCGAGCGACGGATATACGACAGATCGCCGGACACCCCGGGCATCGGCTCAGTCATCGCGGTATCGCCCTGTTTACGGATGCCGGCAAATCGGATCGTTCCTGCGGTCTTGTGTTTGAACTGTGGTTCATTATTGAACAATACGTTCAAAACAGTTTGCAGCCCACGCCCGCTCATGTCAAGGCTCTGGTCCGCCCGTCCCAAAGCGCTGCGCCCGACCTCGCGCAGGACATCGCCGGCATCTCCCGGACGACGCAGCAGCAGGGAGCACACGCCGTCGGTGCCGCCCCTCGATGCGAGAGAGGCCGCGGCCAAATCAGATTGGACGGTAAAAATATTTTTAATCAGCATATTATTGCTCGAAATTGATATTTCGCATGAAGCGTTTGAGACGCATCATACCCGCTCGATGGTGAACTCAGGCGCCCCCTGCCAGACAAGCTTGCGGCTCGCGCCGGGGCGGACATTCCGGATGATCCCGGGATCGAAGGCGAAGACACACCGCCCGCCCGAATGTCGGACGGACGGATAGATCAGCCCACGATGCCCCTCTGATCTCAGATCCGCGGCAAGGCGCTGCCCGGCCGGTGCTGAACCGGTTGCCCGAGGGTCGCGTGCAGGTCAAAGCCGCGTTGATATGGCTCTGCCCATAAAGGGTCAGGTCATGGGAGCGCCGCGCGAGGGAGCCAGAGCGCGATTGCGTCCAACGCACACGCGCTCAGACCAGCGACATCGCCTCGGTGCCCTGCAAGATGTCCCCCAGCGTCTTCAGCGCACCGTCAAGGGCGGCGATATCCGGCGCCCCTCCGAGGCAGATGCGAACACCATTGCCCATCGTGTCGAGCGGCTGAAGCGGCGTGGGCGCGGCCACGGTGATGCCGGCCTGCGCCGCCTGCGCCATCAGGCCCACCGGCGCCCGGCCGGGCGGCAGGCGCATCCAGACGTGGAAGGCCGGCACGTCCGACATCAGGTCGAGCGCCGGACCGAGGCGCGCGCGCGCCACCTCCGTCCGTTCGGCGGCGGCCGCGCGCTTGGCCTTCACCTGGCGGGCCATCAGGCCGTTCTCGATCATCCGCGTGGTGACTTCCGCCATGATCGGATTCGCCATCCACCCGGTCGACCGGATGGCGTTGACGATCCGGTCGCGCATGCCCTCGGGGGCGACCATGGCGCCCACCCGAAGGCTCGGTGACAGGCACTTGGCGAAGCTGACGACATAGATGCTGCGCTCTGGCAAGAAGGCCGAAAGCGGCTTGACCCCGTCGGGTGGAAGGAAACCGTAGGCGTCGTCCTCCACGATCCAGCCGTCGTGCCGCGCCACGATCTCGGCGATCTCCGCGCGCCGTTCCGGCGGCATGAGCGACCCCGTGGCGGCCTGCAGCGTGGGCGTAGTATAGAGCACCGCCGGCCCGCTCTCGCGGAACGCCGCGTCGAGACGCTCTGGGATCAGCCCGTGCCGGTCCATCAACACGCCGCGGAGGTCGTAGCCCTCCATGAGCGCAAGCGACATGATACCGGAATAGGGCAGGTTCTCGGTCAGGACCGGCGCGGCGGAACGCGCCAGAAGCCGCAGCGCGATGGCGATCGCATGCTGCGCACCATGGGTCACGTGCAGGCGATGGGGCGCGGCCTCCATGCCAAGCGTCGAGACCCAGCCCGCCATGGCGACACGATGCGCCTCCAGACCCTGATGCGGCAGGTAGCCCATGAGCGCGTGCAGGTCATCGCCATCGATGACCTCGGCCATCGTGCGCGCGAAATCCTGCGTCTCGCCGGTCGCCGGCGGCGCGTTCAGGGCCAGGTTGATACCACGATGCGCAAGCCCGATCTCGGTCACGCCCAACTGCGGCGTCTTGCCGGTGACGAAGGTGCCGCGCCCGACCTCGCCCGAGATCAGCCCGCGGCTTTCGGCGATGGCATAGGCGCGCGAGACGGTCCCGATGCTCAGCCCGAGCCTGGTGGCCATCTCCCTGTGGGTCGGCAGGCGCTGGCCCACGGCCAGTTTGCCCGTCGCAATGTCGTTTTCCAGCGCGGCGACGATCTGAAGGTAGCGCGGTCCATCATCGTTATGCAGCCTCGGCATTCAGGTCACTCCGCAACATTACGCAAATATCTGTAGGACAATCCGGGGATTGTCGCAATACTTAACGATCCACGGGGCTTGCAAGGCGCGCAGCCAAGGGTGAGAATGACGGGTCATTCTGAGATACAGACTTTAATATTCTGATATATATGATTTTTTATTGTGATAGCGCCCCGATGCAATCTTACGGATTGACCACCGATTGTCGCATAAGCTAGGGTCGAAAAAACACCGCTTGGGAGGGTCACGTGATCTACGATCTGCGTATCTACGAGCATGCCGAGGGCCGCGCGGACGCGGTGCGTGAACGGTTCATGGCCGAAGTCGCCACCCGCTTTCCGGACCACGGCATCGAACTGGTCGGCGCCTTCGTCGACGCGGCCACCGGACGCCTGACCTACCTGACGCGGTTCCCTGACGAAGAGGCGCGCGCAGCCGCGTGGGCCTCGTTCGGTGCCGATCCGGGATGGCAGGCGGCCAAGAAGAACTCCGAGATCGATGGCCCGCTCGTCGTGAAACAGCACGTGTCGCTGCTGGAGCCCGCCATCGCGGACCTGCCGCTCGCCTGAACACGCCTTCGAAAGGGGATAGCCCTTGAAGCCAGCCCAGTTCGACTACGCCCGACCAAAGACCGTGGAGGAAGCCTGCGGCCTCCTCGCCGGGGACATGGACGCGCGCGTTCTGGCGGGCGGGCAGACGCTCGTGCCGATGCTGGCCATGCGCCTGTCGCGCCCCTCGGTTCTGGTGGACATCACGCGCATCGAGGCGCTTGGGGGGATAACCCTCGGCGCCGACACGGTGGCGATCGGGGCGGTCACGCGGCAGGCGGCGGCCCTTGCCTCGGAGGTCATCCGGGACGAGGTTCCGCTTCTGGCGAAGGCGCTGCGCCATGTCGGCCATCCACCGACGCGCTGCCGGGGCACGATGGGCGGCTCCGTCGCCCATGGCGACCCGTCCGCCGAGATCCCGCTGGCGATGACGGTGCTTGGCGCGGGCATCGTGTTCGCCGACGATGACGGGGAGGAAGAGGCGTTCGACCCGGCCGATTTCTTCCTCGGGCCGATGCTGACCTCCGCGCCGATGGGCGGTCTGCTGACGCGGCTGGTGTTTCCCCGTCGTGGCACCGCCCCGACTGGCACGGGGTTCCGCGAGATCGCCTCGCGCCGCAGCGACTATGCCTTTGCGTCGGCCGGCGCGCAGGTGGTGCTCAAGGCCGACGGCACATGCGCCGAGGCACGGCTCGGCATCGGCAGCGTGGGCGACACGCCGGTCGCGGTCGATGTGGCCGGCCTGTCCGGCACCCGTCTGACGCGCGAGGACATCCGCGACGCGGTGGCCGAGGCGCTCGAGGATCTGGAGACGGTCGACGACCTTCACGCCACGGCGCGCTACCGCAAGCGCGCGGCCGCGCGGCTGGCGGAACTGGCGCTGACCGAGGCCCGCGACGACGCATTGGAGCAGGCAGGATGAAGACCGAACTGACAGTCAACGGACGCACCCATGTCGTCGAGATCGAGCCGCGCACGACGCTTCTGGACGTGCTGCGCGACAGGCTGGGGCTGACGGCGACCCATGCGGGATGCGAACACGGGGTCTGCGGCGCCTGCACCGTGCTGGTGGATGGCGAGGCGGTGAGGTCCTGCCTGATCCTCGGTGTGCAGGCCGACGGGCTCGACATCCGGACGGTCGAGGGACTGACGACGGGCGACGGCACGCTCGACATCGTGCAGGACGCGTTTTGCGAGACCCACGGCCTGCAATGCGGCTACTGCACCTCGGGCATGATCCTGGCCGCGCACGCGCTGCTGCGGGCCAACGCCACGCCGGACGAAGAGGACATCCGCGAGGCGATATCGGGCAATATCTGCCGCTGCACCGGCTACCAGCAGATCGTCGAGGCGATCGAGCTCGCCGCCGAACGGATGCGGACATCGAACGTGCTCAGCGCCGGCGAGGTGGTGAAATGACCGATCCCGCACGCAGCTACGTCTCGACCAACCGCCGGGTGCGCGAGGATCGCCGCTTTGTCGCGGGCGCTGGCCGCTACGTGGCCGATCTCGACATTCCCGGCACGCTGCATGTGGCGCTCGTCGCCTCCACCGCGCCGGCCGCGAAGATCCTCGGGATCGACACGACCGAGGCGCTGGCCATGGAGGGCGTCGTCGACGTCCTGACCGGCGAGGAGCTTTCGGCGGGCGTCACGCCCCTGATGAACGGGCTCGACACGCCGCGCGTGCGCCGCTTCCCGCTGGCGGTGGGGCAGATCCGCTATGCCGGCGAATGGGTGGCCGCCGTGGTCGCTGAAAGCCGTGCGCTGGCCGAGGACGCCGCCGAGAAGGTGCGCGTCAGGACCGAACCCCTGACCTTCGTGATCGACGCCGAGACCGCGCTGGGGCAGGACGCGCCGCCGGTCCATTCCGAGCACGGCTCGAACCTGCTGCTCGACAAGACCTTCGACTGGGGGCCCGTGGCCGACGACTTCGCCGCCGCCGAGGATCACCTCAGCCTGCGCGTGACCTGGGGCCGCAACGCCACCGTTCCCATCGAGACCTTCGGCGTGATCGCGCGCTGGAACCCGTGGGACGAGATGCTCGATGTCTGGGCGTCGATCCAGATGCCGAAATATGCCGACCAGATCGCCCGCGCGCTGAAGCTGCCGGGCAATGCGGTCCGGGTCCATTACGACGTGGACGTGGGCGGCAGCTACGGCGTGAAGCGCGGGATCAAGCATACGGTGCTGGTGTCGTATCTCGCGCGGAAGCTGGGCCGCCCCGTGCGGCTGATCGAGGACCGGCTGGAGAACATGCGCGCGGGCGATGCGCAGGGACCCGAACGGATCTTCGACATCGACGTGGCCTTCGACCGGGATGGCACCGTGCGGTCGATGAAGATGCGCGCCCTCGACAATGCGGGCGCCTATGCCGGCCGCGCGCCGTTCCAGCTGGGCAAGCCCATCGGGGCCATCGTCGGCCCCTACCACATCGGCTCGGTGCAATACCGCGCCATGTCGGTCACCACCAACAAGGCGGTGCAGGAGGCCGTGCGCGGCTTTGGCCAGGCGCCGACGAACTACGCCATCGAGACGATGATGGACCGGATCGCGGCGCATCTGGGGATGGACCGGCTGGAGCTTCGCCGCCGCAACCTGATCCGGGCCGACGAATTCCCCTACACCATTCCCTCCGGCAGCACCTATGACAGCGGCGACTACCACACCGTGATCGACAAGGTGCTGGCCCATGCCGATTACGCGGCGCTGACGGCCGAGCGCGACAGGCTCCGGGCCGAGGGGCTGTGCGCGGGCATCGGGATCGCCGCCTGCCTCGAGCCCTCGGGGGGCAACTCGTCCTTCGAGCCGCTTCTGAACGAGAACAACCGCACCTCCACCTGGATGGAGGGCTCACGCGTGATCATCGACGCGCTTGGCGGCGTCACCGTGACGATCCACACCACCAGCTCCGGACAGGGGCACGAGACGCTGGCCGCCACCGTGGTGGGCGAGGAGCTGGGCATCGATCCCGACCGCATCCGCGTGACCCGGCCCGACAGCCTGTCGAGCCTGCCGGGCAACTCGCCCGTGGGCAGCCGGATGGCCATCATGCTGGGCGGTGCGGCGGCGCGGGCCGCGCGCGACCTCAAGCGGCAGCTTGTCGCCATCGGCGCGCATGCGATGGGGATCGATCCGGCCGAGGCGAGCTACGACGCGGGCACGATCACGGCGCCGGACGGACGCGCCGTGGGCTGGGACGAGCTGGTGGATATCGGCCACAGGCGGTTCCATGACCTGCCGCCGGGCACCAACCCGGGGCTTACCGCCTCGTTCATCCAGCAGGTGCCGACCGGCGTCGCCCTTCCCAAGGACGGCAAGGTGCAGATGTATCCCTGCTATTCCTTCGAGTTCCACCTCGTCCTGATGGCGTTCGACCCGGTGCTCGCCAAGCCCGAGATCCGCCGCTACGTCATCGGTCACGACTGCGGCACCGTCATCAACCCGCATATCGTGCGCGGCATGACGCTGGGCGGCATCGCCCATGGCATCGGCGCCGCGCTCCTCGAGGAATTCACCTATGACGACGGGGGGCAGCTCATGACCCAGAGCTTCCTCGACTACCTCATGCCCTCGTCCCACGAGGTGCCATCGGTCGAGATCGTGCATCACTGCACGCCCTCGCCCCTGACCGAGTTCGGCCAGAAGGGATCGGGCGAGAGCGGCTATCTCGGCGCGCCCGCGGCGATCTCGGGCGCGGTGCAGGACGCCCTGTCGCCATGGGGCGTCACGGTGGACAAGCTGCCACTGCGCATGAGCACGATTTCAGACACCATAGCCGACGCGGAGACTGCGGCATGATCATCGACGCACACGCCCATTATGTCCCCCCCGCGCTTCTCGACGAGCTGCGGGACCGGCGGACGGAATTCCCCTCGGTCGAGATGATCGAGGCGAAGGACAGCCTCGCCTTCTCATTCGCCGGCAAGAAGGCGACGCGGCCCGTCGCGGGCTTTCTGCGCGATATGCCGGGGCGGCTTTCTTGGATGGACGAGAACGGCATCGACATGCAGGTGATCGCCGGTTGGCTCGACATGTTCGGCAACGACATGCCCGACGAGGAAGGCACCGAGTGGGCGCGCACGATCAACCGCCACCTCAGGCACACCGCCGATACCTCGAACGACCGGTTCCGCAGCCTCTGCGTCGTGCCGCTGCAGGAGGGCCCCCGGGCGGCCGAGGTGCTGCGCGAGGCGATGGAGCAGGGCTTTGCCGGCACGATGATCGGCACCCAGCCCTTCGGCAAGGGCGGCGTGCTGGACGATCCGGGGCTCGACGCGTTCTGGCAGGCCGCCGACGAACTGGGCGCGCTGGTGTCGATCCATCCCGTGTTCGACGCGGGCGACGACCGGGTGCACGACTATGGCATGGCCAATGCCGTGGGGCGGATCACCGACACGCTGATCGCGGTCAGCCGCCTGATCTATGCGGGCCATGTGAAACGCTACGCGAACGCGAAGATCATGATCGGGATCGGCGGCGCCGGCCTGCCCTACGTGCTGGGCCGGCTGATGCGCAACGCGTCGCTCGACGACAGCCTCGGCGATCCGCGCGAGGCGCTTTCGATGATGTATTACGACACGCTCGTGCATGACCCCGCGGCACTCAGGCTGCTGCTCGACACGGTGGGCGCGGACCGGGTGATGCTGGGGTCGGACATGCCCTTCCCCATCGGCGACCCCGCACCACGCGCGATCCTCGACGGCGCGGGCGTCAGTGCGGCGGACCGCGACCTGATCGAGAGCGGGGTCGCGTCGTCCCTGCTCGGTCTCTGAGGGGGGCGCGCCATGCATATGGAGATCGCGGGCAGCGAGGAGATCGAGGCAGGCCGCCAGCAGCTCTGGGAGGGTCTGAACGACCCCGAGGTCCTGACCAAGTGCATTCCCGGCTGCCGCAAGATGACCGAGACGGCGCCGGACACCTATGACGTCGAGCTGGAGCTGAAGGTCGCCGCTGTCGGCGGAAGCTTCAATGGCAAGGTCGCCCTGTCGGACAAGACGCCCCCCGAACATTGCCGGATCACCGTCTCGGGCGAAGGCACGCTCGGGACCGGGACCGGTACGGCCGAATTCACCATCGTCGAGACGGGCCCCGGCACCTGCCGGCTGGACTATGCGGGCGACGGCGAGATCGGCGGGCTGGTGGCAGGCGTCGGACAGCGCATCCTGAAGTCCGTGGCCAGGCACCTTACGAAGCAGTTCTTCAAGGACCTCCGCAAGCATTTCGACGAAACACGGCAGGACGCGGGGGCGACGTGATGGACAAGGTAGCAGAAGGCGGGAGGGTCATGGACCTTGCCAGCGGCCAAAGCCTCTACGTCCACGTCTCGGACGGCGACGGGATGCCGGTCCTGTTCCTCAACTCGCTGGCCGCCGACATCGGCATGTGGGACGGCTTGCGCGGGCGCATGTCGCGGCGCTCGGTCGCCTGCGATGCCCGCGGACACGGCCGGTCCGGGATCGCGCGAGGAGAGTGCACCGTCGACGACCTCGCCGGCGATGCGCTCGCGGTGATGGACGCGACCGGCCTCGACCGGGCCGTCCTGTGTGGCCTCTCGCTGGGTGGCGCGACCGCCATGGCATTGGCCGCGACGGCGCCCGAGCGGGTCGCGGGCCTTGTGCTGGCCAACACCGCCGTCAGCTTTCCGCCGGCGCAGATGTGGTATGACCGCGCCGCGGCGGCCCTGAGCGGCGGTTTGCCGGACCTCGTGGAGCCGACGCTCGACCGCTGGCTGACGGAACGATACCGCGCCGCCAACCCCGCCACGGCCGACCGCGTCCGCACGATGATCGCCGGCACCTCGCCCGAAGGCTATGCCGCCTGCTGCGCCGCGCTCGCCGGGGCCGATCTGGGACCGGCGCTTGGGGCATATGACGGGCCGGTCCTGTTGATCGCCGGCGCGCATGATGCGTCCACCCCGGTGGCGCGCGCCGAGGAGATGCAGGCGCTCGCCACCCATGCAGAACTCGTGGTTCTGGACGCCGCCCATATCTCGTCCATCGAGGCGGAAGCGGCGTTCGCCGACCGGCTGGAGGCATTCGTCACAACGCTCGAAAAGGATCACGCCCATGGCTGACCGCCGCATCATCATCGGGATCAGCGGGGCCTCGGGCACGATCCTCGGCATCCGCATGCTGGAATTGCTGCGCCCAATCGAGGATGTCGAGACCCATCTGGTGATGTCGCCCGCCGCCATCCGCACCATGAAGATCGAGACCGAGTACGCGCCCGAGCAGGTTCACGCGCTGGCCGACCAGGTGCACAATTTCAAGGATATCGGCGCCAGCATAGCCAGCGGCTCGTTCCGCAACGAGGGCATGATCGTGGCGCCCTGCTCGGTCAAGACACTGAGTTCGATCGCGACCTGTCAGGCGGGCGACCTGTTGTCCCGCGCCGCCGATGTCGCCCTGAAGGAACGCCGTCGCCTCGTGCTGCTGTTCCGCGAGACCCCGCTCCATGCCGGACACATCGCGCTGATGGACCAGGCCACGCGGTCGGGCGCCATCGTGATGCCGGCCGTGATGGGTACGTATTACCATCCCAAGAGCGTCATGGACATCATCGACCACCTCGCCGGGCGCGCGCTCGACCTGCTGGGCATCGAAAGCGGCACCGTGAAGCGCTGGCAGGGGTCGGCGCCGGGACGCAACGCTGACGACGAGGACTGAGAAGCCCCGCCGGGAGGAGATCACAGGCATGAAGGATACCCCCATGACGCCCTATCGCGATCTGCACGACCATATCGCGCGTCTCGAGGAAAAGGGACTTCTGGTTCGCGTCGACCGCGAGATCGACAAGGACAGCGAACTGCACCCCCTCGTGCGCTGGCAGTTCACCGGAGGCCTCAAGGAAGAGGACCGCAAGGCCTTTCTCTTCACCAACATCCGCAACAAGGCCGGGCGGACATACGAGATCCCCGTCATCGTCGGCGGGCTGGCCGCGAACCGTGCGATCTATGCGACCGGCATGGGCTGCGACGTGGACGGCATCCGCGACAAGTGGGCCGACGCCATCGCCAACCCGGTGCCGCCCCGCGAGGTGACGGACGCGCCCTGCCACGAGATCGTCGAGGAAGGCGAGATCCTGAAACAGGAGGGGCACGGGCTCGACCTTCTGCCGATCCCCGTCTCGACCCCGGGTTTCGACAGCGCGCCCACCCTGAGCGCGACCAATGTCATCACCGCCGATCCCGAGGACGGCGTGCAGAACATGGGCACCTACCGCTGCGGGCTGAAGGCGCCGGACCGACTGGTGGTGCGCATGGCGACCCGCGTGGGCGGCGCCGGCGGCTACCAGCATTACCTCAAGCACCAGGCGCGCGGCGACACCGAGATGCCGGTGGCCATCGTGCTGGGCTGCCCGCCCTACGTGGCCTTCATGGGGCCCCAGAAGCTGCCGATCGGGATGGATGAGTTCACCGTCGCGGGCGGGCTTGCCGGCGCGCCGATCAACGTGGTTCGGGCGCGCACCGTGCCGCTGATGGTGCCGGCCGAGGCCGAGGTGGTGATCGAGGGCTATATCGACGTCACCAAGGTCGAACCCGAGGGGCCCTTCGGCGAAAGCCACGGCCATGTCGCGCTCGAGGAATACAACATGCCGATGCGCGTGACTGCGGTCACGCGGCGGCGCGACGCGGTGATCCCCAGCTACATCAGCCAGGTTGCACCAAGCGAGTCGAGCGTCATCAAGCGCGTGGCCTACGAGCCGCTGTTCTACCACCACCTCAAGACGACCATGAGCATCAAGGGCGTGAAGAAGGTGTCGCTCCACGAACCTCTCACGGGGCTGCTGCGCGTCACGCTGATCACCATCGAGCCCGGCACGCCGCCTTCGGAGATCTGGCGCGCGCTCTATGGCGCGGCCTATTTCAAGGGCGATTGCGGCAAGATCTGCATCGCCGTGAACGAGGATATCGACGTCGACAGCCCGGACTCGATCCTCTGGGCCATGGCCTACCGCACCAATCCCGTGAAGGACGTGCAGACGCTGGAGCATCGCGGTCAGGGCCACGGTCCCAAGCGCGAGCATGCCGGCGAAGAGGACAGCACGCTGCTGATCGATGCGACGATGAAGGCACCGATGCCGCCGCTGGCGCTGCCCGCGCGCGAATACATGGAGCGCGCGAAAGAGATATGGGAGGAACTCGACCTGCCCCGCCTGACGCCGCAATCGCCATGGCATGGCTACCAGCTGGGCGCGTGGCACGCGGTCTGGGACGAGGCCGCCAAGCGCGCCGCCGAGGGTGAGTACCTCGAAAACGGCCGGATCAGCGCGCAGTTGCAGGTGCCTGGGCTGAAGCCCGAAACCGCCGTCGACCCCGAGGAAAGCCTGCGCAAGCTCGGCAAGTGATCCTGACCCCCGGTGGCGCGGGCCGGGATCAGGCCACGGCCGCGAGGCGTTCGGTGAAAACGCGGGTCAGGTCGTCCGGCAGGTCCGTTCCGAGCATCTCGGCATAGGCGGCCAGACTGCGGGACGCCGCGGCGCGCGGGTCGAGACCCGTCATACCGGGCGGCGGCGCGTTGCCCTCCAACACCACTTGCTGCAGCTTCTCGGCGTCAAGCTCCACCTTCTTGATCTTGGCGCGGAACCCTTCCTGCGCCTCGCCGTCGGGCAGGTATTGGCATGACTTCAGGACCCTGCGCACCGCGCGCAAGGGGCGCACCACCTCTTCGCGCCATGGCGCGACGGCGGCGTCGACCGCGGCCACGCCGCCCGTATCGTAGGCCCCGCCGTCGCGCGCGCGAAACAGAAGGTAGAGCATCACGTTGACGTCGCCGCCATGGCTGTCCTGAAAGGCGATGCAGGCCTGCTGCACCCCTGCGTCATTGTAGAAAGCCAGCGAAAAGGGCCAGAATCCGTCAGCCATCGCGCGCCGCCTCCGCCGCCGTGTCCAGGTAGTCGACGGCCTGATCGCCCACCGACCGGATGTGCCGCCGGATCGCGTCCTGCGCGCCCGGCACATCGCGCGCCACGATCCGGTCGACGATCTCCTGCAGTTCGGCCGATCGCACGGCCGCATTGTCGATCCGCCGCAAGGACCGCGCACGCAACAAGCCGATGCGGTTGAACACCCGCGTGAATACGGTCTGCATGGGCGGGTTTCCGGCATGGCCGAACAACGTTTCGTAGAACGCGGTCTTGAGCTGCAGCCTTGCCTTGACGTCGCCCCGGTCGAGCGCGTCCGCGAAGGCGCCGCTCAAACCCTGCAGCTCCGCGAAGGCAGCGTCGGGCGCGCGGGCGATGAACATCTCGACCGCCGCCGTTTCCAGCACCGCGCGGAACTCGTAGATCTCGCGCGCCGCCTCCGCCGATATCTCGGTGACGAAGGGCCGGCCGCGCGGGCCGACGGACACCAGTTCCTCGATCTCGAGCTGGCGCAGCGCCTCGCGCACCGACGTCCGGCTGACGCCCAGCATCTCGCAAAGCTCGCGTTCCAGCATGCGCTCGCCGGGACGGTAGACGCCGGTGATGATCGCCTCGCGCAGCTTGGCCAGAACCTGGTCCCGCAGGAGCATCTGCGGCCTCTCGACGGCCACGATTGCCCGTGCTCCGGGCGTCGCCTCGTTGGTGTCGCCTGCGCTGTCCATCTGGCCCTATTCCAGCGCGGTGATGACCTCGATCACCGCGATCTGTCCCTGTTTGACCCGGCTGACCGCGTCTTGCAAGACCGACGCGAGTTTCGCGGGGTCCTCCACACGCTCGGGCGCCCATGCGCCGAAGCCGCGCGCGATGCTGACGATATCGGCATGCGGTTCTTCCGTACGCTGGCCGATATGGGCACGGCTGACGTCGCGGCCCCGCTGATGCGCCACCTCGCGCTGGTGCAATTCGTCGTTGCCCCACGAGTGGTTGTTGAGGATCACCATCAGGAGCGGCGCGCCCATATGCGCCGCCGACCAGATCGCGCCGGGCGCCATCATGAAGTCACCGTCGCCCAGCATCGCGACCGGCAAGACCCCGCTGTCCTTGAGCGCCAGAGCCGCGCCCACCGCGGCACCGGGGCCGTAGCCCACGCCGCCGCCGCCGTCGCCGCCAAGGTAATCGCCCGCGCCCGCGAAGGGGAAATATCCGTCGCGCCACGTCCGGTGGTTGCGCACGACAAGCCGCCAGTCCTCGTCCTTCACCGCCTGGTAGACCTCGTGCGTCAGCGTCTCCATCGAGATCGGGGTTTCGTCCAGCCGCCCCGCCAGCGCCTCCGCCTGCCGCTCGCGGATCGCTTCGTGGCGCGCGGCCAGACTGGCCCTGCGCATGGCGATGCGGGCCGCGTCGCCCCCGATGCGCTCCACCGCGTCGGCCAGCGCCTCGAGCGCGGTCAGGGGGTCGGCGAGGATCTGGTCGTCCAGCGGCGGGGTCGGGCCGCCGAAGCGGCTCCAAGAATTGCCGAAATAGTCGTTGAGCGAGACATCGACGACACGCGCATCCGCGGCCCCTGCCCCGGTGCCCATGATCGAACTGCGACCGACGCCGTAGCCCTTGGTGGCCAGCGTCAGGTCCTGCACGTCGATTGCGACGATGATATCCGCAAGCTTGCGCACCTCCTTGTCGCCGTTGAGGTTCTGGGGATGGAGCGAGGGGAAGCAGACCGTCGTGCGGTCGTCGAGATAGGCGGCCCCCGTGGCCTCCACCAAGCGCAGGAGCGGGGCCGTCGTGCGGGCGTCGATCCCGAGACGGCCACACACGATCAGCGGCATCTCGGCCTCCAGAAGCGCGCGCGCGACCCGGTCGATGGCCACGGGGTCGGGATGGATCGGCGCGGCGGGACTGTAGCGCGGCAGGTCCGCGCCGGTCGCGCGCGGCTCGGGCAGTTCCTCCTCCTGCAGACCGGCGTCGAGCGAAACGTAGACCGGCCCCTTGGGCGCCGTGCCCGCGATCCGGAACGCGCGCAGCATCGAATCCATCGCGCCGTCAAGCGACGCGGGCTCGTCCGTCCATTTCACGTAGGGGCGCACGAGGTCGCCCTGGGTGTTGGCCGAATGGGCCCAGTCGATGAAACGGCGCTGCCCGGGATCGGCCGGACCACTGCCGCCGAAAATCACCATCGGCACCTGGTCGCAGAACGCGTTGAATATGGCCATGGAGCCGTTCATCAGCCCCACGAGATTGTGCAGGATGCAGACCCCGGTGCGGCCGGTCGCCTTGGCATAGCCATGGGCCATGGCGACGGCGGTCATCTCGTGCGTGGCGAGCACCATCCTGGGCGTGTCGTCGCCGAGGTAATTGACCAGCGAGTCGTGCAGTCCGCGAAAGCTGGAGCCCGGGTTGATGAACACGTAGTCCACCTCGAGATCGCGCAGGGCCTGCGCCATGAGGTCGGACCCATAGGCCATGTGCAGTGTCTCGGCGTTCTGCATGATCTCTCCCACGTTGCGTATCCCGATTGCCCGCCTCGAAAAAGCGTATTACATATTATGTACGACTAAACAGAATCCCGCAAGCGATCCGGGGCAGTGCCCGTAACCGGGGCGCGTTGCGTCACAAGGGAGGATCGCCGCCATGCAGAACACCGATCGCATTTTCGTGGACGGCGCATGGCGCGCCCCGGCCGATGGCCGCCCCTTTGACGTGATCGACCCGGCCACCGAGGAGGTCGCGGCGACGATCCTGCTCGCCGGCGAACAGGACGTGGACGACGCGGTGGCGGCGGCGCGCAGGGCCTTTCCCGGCTTTGCCGCCTTCAGCCCGGCCGAGCGCGCGGACCTGCTCGAGGCGATCGTGGCCGAGTACGACGCGCGCGCCGATGCGCTGATCGACGCCATGATTACCGAGATGGGCGCGCCCGAGGCGTTCGCGCGCGACGTCCAGTTCAAGATGGCGCGCGAACGCTTTGAGCGCGCGGCGAAAATCGTGCGCAGCTACGATTTCGAGCAGATGGTCGGCACCTCGCTTGTCGTGCGAGAGCCGATCGGCGTCTGCGCCTTCATCACGCCTTGGAACTGGCCGCTGAACCAGGCGGCATCCAAGATCGCATACAGCCTTGCCGCCGGCTGCACGTCGGTCTGGAAACCCTCCGAAGTCTCGCCGCTGAGCGCAATCGTGCTGATGGAAGCGATGGCGGCGGCGGGCCTGCCCAAGGGCGTGGTCAACCTCCTGCAAGGCGACGGGCCGACGGTGGGGGCCGCCATGTCGCGCCATCCCGGTGTCGATATGGTGTCCTTCACCGGCTCCACGCGCGGTGGGATCGCGGTGGCGCATGCGGCCGCCGACACGGTCAAGCGCGTTCATCAGGAGCTTGGCGGGAAATCCGCCAACATCATCCTGCCCGACGCCGATTTCGAGACCGCCGTCGCGGCGGGAACGAAACGGGCCTTCCGCAACACCGGCCAGTCCTGTCAGGCGCCGACGCGGATGCTTGTGCCGCACGCGCGGATGGACGAGGCCGCCGACATCGCCCGCCGCGCGGGCGAAAGCATGCGCGTGGGCGACCCGCGCGCGCCCGGAACGGAGCTTGGCCCGCTGGTCAGCGCGCAGCACTGGGGCAAGGTGCAGGGGCTGATCCGGACGGGCATCGACGAGGGCGCCACGCTGGCCTGCGGCGGCCCGGGCCTGCCCGATGGCGTCAACAGGGGCTATTTCGTGCGCCCGACCGTCTTTGCGGATGTGACCAACGACATGACCATCGCGCGCGAGGAGATCTTCGGCCCGGTCCTGTCGATCATCGGCTATTCCGACGAGGCCGAGGCCATCGAGATCGCCAATGACAGCGTCTACGGCCTTGCGGCCTATATCAGCACGACCGACATGGACCGCGCACGGCGGCTGGCCTCGGCCCTCCGCGCAGGCCGGGTCTACCTGAATTACGCGGCGGCGCGCGGCGACGTGCCGTTCGGGGGCTACAAGCAATCCGGCAACGGCCGCGAACAGGGCGTCCACGGGCTGGAGGACTTCACCGAACTGAAGGCGATCCTGGGCTACGCGCCCGCATGAACGGCCCCGTGCGATCCGCTGGCGGGCACGGCTGAGCATGGAGATCGCCGGCATCCCCATCTTCCCCGAGATGACCGGGCTGGAGATCGCCGCGCTGGCCGCGATCTATGCAAGCGCCTTTCTGATCAAGGGCGTCTTCGGCTTCGGCGCGGTGCCGCTTCTGATCGTGGGCGGCACCTTCGTGGTGGAGGCGCATCACGCCGTCGTTCTCGCCGCGATCTCGAACCTGATGACCCATGTGCAGCTGATGCCCAACGGCATACGGCACGGGCGCAAGCCACTCGTGCTGAAGCTTGCCATCTTCGTGCTGCCCGCAATCATCCTCGGTGTCTGGATCTTCGGCAGGCTGAGCGGGCCCAACCTGACGGTGCTGGCCGGCGCGATCATCCTGATGTCGATGGCGATGGACCAGTTTCGCCTGCTCGACCCGTTGCATCCGCTGGTCCGCAAGCATCAGGGGATCGTGGGCCCGGTCTTCGGCACCATCACCGGCCTGATCGCGGGCGTGGTCGGCGCGGCCTCGATCGCTTTCGTGTCGCTCTATATCCGCGCCTTCATCCCCGGCCGGCACGAGTTCCGCAGCACGCTGATCCTGCTCATCGGCATCGTGCTGTTCTGGCGGATCTCTGTCCTCGGCGTCAGCGGCCATGTTACACAGACGATCCTGATCGAAGCGGCGCTGCTGCTGCCCTTCGGGCTTGTGGCCGGCTATCTGGGCGGTCTCGTGACCGACCGGCTGAGCGATGGCGACTATTTCACGTGGTACCGCGCAGCACTCAGTTTCGGGGCGCTTCTGATGATCTATCGGGGGCTGTCCGGGGGCGCGTGACCCCCGGATGCCGCCGTCTCATTCTGCCGCGTCGATCTTCGGCTTCATCCTTGTCCGCACCGTCCGATACAGCGAGTGGGCCAGCAAAAGAGCCGTCAGAGACATGACCACCGCCGAGATGGGTCGCTCGAAGAAGAACCCGAAGTCGCCCGCCGAGATCAGCATCGCCCGCCGGAAATGTTCCTCCATCAGCGGCCCGAGCACGAAGCCCAACAGAAGCGGCGCCGCCGAGAAGCCCAGAACACGCATCACGTAGCCGAGCAGGCCGAACACGACCACGGTCCAGACATGGAATATGTTGAGCTGAACGGTGAGCGTGCCGATACAGATGAAGACCAGAACCGCCGGGTAGAGGATGTAGTAGGGCACCAGCAGAAGGCGCGCCCAGAGGCCCACGAGCGGGATGTTCAGGATCAGAAGCAAAAGGTTGCCGATCCAGAACGACATGACGAGGCCCCAGAACAGCTCGGGCTCGCGCGTCATGAGGGTCGGCCCCGGCTGGATGCCGTGGATGATGAGCACGCCAAGCATCAGCGCCATGGTGGCGCTGCCGGGAATGCCGAGCGCCAGCGTCGGGATGAAGGCGGTCTGATCGGCGGCATTGTTGGCCGACTCGGGCGCCATGATCCCCTCGATCGCGCCCTTGCCGAATCGCTCCGGCGTCTTGGAGACGCGTTTTTCAAAGGCATAGGCCACGAAGGACGCGATGGACGGCCCCGTGCCCGGAAGGGTTCCGAAGAACGACCCGAACCCGGCCCCGCGAAGGACCGGCATCCAGGACCGCCTCCGGTCGTCGCGTGTCGGGATCATGGCGCTGAGCCGCACCGAGTCCTTGCCCACGAGCGTCGGCTCCTTGCGTCCCGCCGTCGAGATGATCTCGGCGATACCGAACAGGCCGATGGCCAGCGCGATCAGGTTCACACCGTCCATCAGGTTGAGCATGCCGAAAGTGTAGCGCAGTGCGCCGGAATAGATGTCCGTGCCGATGGTGCCTATAGCCACGCCGAGCGTCACGACGGCCAGCCCCTTGGCCGGCGGTCCGTCCGACAGGGAGGCCGCCGCCACAAGCCCCATGAGCATCAGCGCGAAATACTCCGCCGGTCCGAAATTCAGCGCGTATTGCGCGATCAGCGGAGCGAAGCCCATCATGACCAGGATGCCGATGGAGCCGCCCGCGAAGGATGCGACCGCGGTCATGAAAAGCGCGACCGAGGCGCGGCCCTGCTGCGCCATCGGATAGCCGTCGAGCGCGGTGACGGCGGCCGAGGTCGTGCCGGGCACGTTGAGAAGGATCGAGGCGGTCGAGCCGCCGTAGGTCGTGCCGTACCAGATCCCCGCTAGCATGATCAGCGCGGTGGTGGGCTCGAGATAGAAGGTGAGCGGGACGAGCATGGCGATGGCCGCCAGCGGCCCGACGCCCGGAATGACGCCAACGACAGTTCCCAGGCCCACGCCGAAGAAGCAGTAGAGCAGGTTGTAGGGTTGCAGGGCCGTCGCCAGCCCCAGCGCGACATTGTCCAGAATTTGCATCACCAGCCCCAGTCGATCATCGGGATCTGCAGGTTGAGCCCCTGCACGAAGACCAGCCACACCGCCGCGCAGAGGCCGAGCGATATGAACGTGGCCAGAAGCATCGTCACCCGTTTGTCGGCCTGCGCCGAGATGAACACAGTGGCGAATATGGCGGGAAAGATGCCGAGCACGGGTGTGACCAGCGCGAAGGCACAGACCGCCAGAAGAATGATGATCGGCGTGCGCACCGCAAGCTCGATCTTCGGACCCGGCCGGGCCAGCGCGGGCAACACGATGAGAACGCCGAGCACGACGAGGATAACGCCCACTCCAAAGGGAAACGCGCCCGCACCCATGCGGCGCAGCGAGCCGAGATTTAGGTTCATGTAGGCGTAGGCCGCGAAGAAGATGCCGAAGGCGATCACAAGGGCGCCGCCCCATATGTCCTGCCAGTTTGGCTTGTTCATGAGTCCATCCCCGGGAAAGGAGGATCTTTCCGATCCTGCTTGAGTGCCGCCTGCTCGTAACGGGCCTGATGGGGAACGGCCCGTTGGCAACAGGGTCGAGATCGACCGCCCCGGACGATGCCGGGGCGGTCGGAACACGTCACTCCGACACGCTGCGCGCGACGGGACCGAACCGCTCCAGCTGTTCGGCGGCGTAGGTCTCGAACTCGGCGGGTTCCATCGGAATGATGACGAAGCCCTGGTTCTCGAGGAACTCGATGATCTCGGGCATCTGCAGGACCTGGTTCACGCCGTCGTTGATCCGCTCGACCACTTCCGGCGAGGTGCCGGCCGGCGCGGCGATGCCGAACCAGGTCAGAGAGGTCAGGTCACCGTGGCCAAGCTCCGCGAAGGTGGGCACGTCCGGGTAGGACGCGACCCGCTCGTCCGTCGAGATCGCGAGAGGGATCAGCGTGCCCTCGTCGAGATGCGGCCGCGCGGTGGAGAAGGTCGTGCCCGTGAAGGGGATGTGACCTGCGACCGCGTCCTGCACGGCGGCTGCCGCGCCCTGGTAGGGGATGGCCTCGACGGAAACGCCGATGTCCTGGAAGTACTTTGCCGGCACGAGGTTCGACATGGTCAGCGTCCCCGGCGAGCCGTAGGCCATCATCGGATCCGCCGCCTCTGCCGCGGCAACCAGTTCTTCCAGCGAGGTGATGCCGGTGTCGGGGTTCACCGCGATCACCGTGGGCGCGCCGCCGAGCATCGCGATGTACTCGAACGAGGTGGCCGGATCGTATGGCAGGTTGTCGCGCACCGCCGGAGCGGTCACGTTGGTCGACACGTTGACCACGCCGATGGTGTAGTCGTCGGCCTCCGACGTCGCCAGGGTGCCGACGCCGATGGTGCCGCCCGCGCCGGTCACGTTCTCGGCGACGATCTCGACCCCGAGCAGTTCGCTCAGCGGTTGAGCGACCGTCCTGCCGAGCGTGTCGGCGCCACCGCCGGGTCCGAAGGGCACGATCATGCGGATCGGACGCTCCGGCCATTCGGCCATCGACGCGGTCGGCAGGGATGCCGCCATCGCCACGATCGCACCGGTGAGAATTGTTCTTCTCTTCATTTTACTTACCTCCTGTTGTCCGGGCGCAGAACCCGTTTGGTTTCGACTTTGGAAGCGCCGCGGCCATTGAGTCCAGCGCTATTCTGCCGTGCCGCCCCTCCTCGGCGGTCGACGGCCTTCTCCCCGGCGCGGTCCCATGAACGGGTCTTGTCATGGGGACGCTCCGGGACTCGCGGGCCCTGCGGGGCCCGTCGCGAACAACACCCGAAGCGGCGGTCTGCGTCCGGATGTTCCCGGCTTGCCGCCCCGACGTTGCACGTGACCTCGGTCTTTCGTATTTCGTCTTGTCCTCCCCTTCCGGGGTGTGTCCTGCGTGAACGCGGTCCGCGCTGGTGCGACCCCACCGAGGCCGGAGGCGTCGGCACGGGCCGAACGTCGCCGCCGTCCTGTGCCGCACCGCGCATCTCAGCGGGCCGATGGCGGCTTGGCCGCGAAATCCGAGCCGCGCAGACACATGCGGCCGCGCGGATCCTGCCAGAGCCGCTCGGTCGCATGCAGATGCCCGAGGGCACGCGCGACCACCGGGAAGGCGTAATCCGAAAACGCCTCCGCGATGGCCTGGTAGTAGACGGGTTCCGCGCCGATCATGTCGGCGATCTTGTCGGCAAGCGCCGCGATCTCGGCATCCGCGGCGGCGGCCACACCCTCGGGGTCCGCCTTGCCGGACACGTAGTCGTCGATCCTCGCGGTGTCGGCATAGGCATAGGCGATCCGCTCGAACCGCTCTTTCGGGATACCCTCGCCGATGGTGGCGTCGATCCCCACCTTCGCCGTCGTCGGCACGACACCCACCGGGGTCGGCGCCAGCGACGGGTCGAGCGGCTTGCCGCGGGCTCCGGGGATCACGATCACGTCACGATCGCCCTGCACGCGCGTCGCTATGGCCCATTCCACGTCGGTCGCGTCGAAGACGTCGATATCCTCGTCCACGACAACGACATGCTTGATGTCCATCACCGACAGCGCGGCGAGCAACGCGTTCTTGCCCTCGCCCGCCTGTTTGCGGATCGAGATGACCACGTGCCAGAACGCGCAGCCGCCGAGGGTGACATTGATGTCCTTGACGTTGATGCCAGCAGTCTTCAGCGCCTGCCGGATGGCGGTGTAGCGCGTCGGTGCCGCGAGCCACGTGTTCTCCCACGGCATGTGGAGGGCGTAATAGACGGCATCCTTGCGACGCAGCACGGATTTCACCCGCACCAGCGGGTTCCAGTGAAGACCACCCATCAGCCGCGTGAACTCTCCGAAGCGGCCCTCGGGATGGACCCAGCCGGTCGGCAGGATCTCGGCCTCGAGCACGATCTCGCTGTCAGCGATATGCGGCACGTCGACTGTCTGCCCCGCGCCGAGCGCGACGGGCATGCCGCGGATGCCGCCCGCGATGGCCATCTCGTCCATGCCCAGCGGCGCGCGGAACCCCGAGCCCATGATCTCGTAGGGATGGTTGCCGATCGAGATCGAGATCGGCAGCGGACGTCCCGCCTCGTAGGCGCGCTGTGCGAAAAGGCGCATGTTGTTGGGCGTCACGATGTCGATGCCGGTGAGGTTCCGCTCCTTCACCATGAAGCGGTAGATCCCTGAATTCATTCCATATTCGGGGTCCCGCGAGATGACGATGCCAGCCGTGATCATCGGTCCGCCGTCATGGACCGAGGACATCGGGATCGGCAACTCGTAGAGATCGACGTCGTCGCCGGTCTGGATTACCTCGAGCGTGCTCGAGGTCTCCACCCGCTCGGGCGACACCGGCGCGTCGATGGCGGCCTTCAGCTTGGCCTCGATCTCTGGGTAGGTGGCGCAGCCCATCGACATGATCGCGCGCTTCTGCGACCGGATGATGCCCGACACGACCGGCATGTCGTAGCCGATCACGTCATGGAACATCAGGGCCTTGTCCGACTGATCGACCAGCGTCGCGATATGACGGATGTCGACTGGCTGTGTCAGGTCCACCATCTCACCGGCCTCGCGGAGCCTGTCCAGAAAGTCGCGGAACGTTTCGCCGTCCTGCTGCTGTCGTTCGTCCTTCATAGCTCTCCCCGTCCGGTTTCCGGTTGCCTGCCGCACCGCGCATGCACACGGCGCGGATCGTTCACTGGGTCAGTCGCGCCATGAGCGGCCGCCCCTCGAATATCGTTTCCATCGAGAAATACCCCGTCACCGTCGCGAGATCGAAATGCTCGATCAGACGGATGTAGACCTTGTCGTATCCCGACATGCTCGTCGTGACGACGCGGATGAGATAGTCCCAGTCTCCCCCGATGCGGTGGAACTCCGTCACCTCGGGGATCGACTCGACATGGCGGCGGAAATCGCGCGACCATTCCCCCGAGTGATGGTGGGTCTTGATCATCATGAACACCGTGAGGTCCAGGCCGAGCGCCTCGCGGTTCAGCACCGAGCGCGATCCCTGGATCACGCCGACCTCCTGCAGACGCTTCAGCCGCCGCCAGCAGGCGTTCAGGGACAGGTCGACCTGCTCCGCGAGTTCTCGCTGCGACAGTCCGGCGTCCTGCTCGATCGCAAGAAGAAGCCGACGGTCAATTTGATCTATTTCGAAACCGTTCCTCATAACATCCCTTGCGCATTTCGACCTTTTGCGGGGTAATTGTATGATGATTCCACACCAAGACAGTGTTAACGTTCTACACGGCAAGGAAAGGTGCGGCAATGTTTGATTCGTCCCCAATCACGCTTTTCGAGCGGTTTCAGACTTCCCTTGGGGGGCCGAACGCCCTTGAGACGTTGCGTGACGGGCTGATCGGCAAGGACGCGCGGCTACCGGGGCCGTTCGGGCCCAAACCCGTCCTCTATTGCGACTACACCGCCTCTGGGCGCGCGCTGATGCAGGTAGAACGATTCGTCCTCGAGGAGGTGCTGCCCTGGTACGCCAACAGCCATACCGAGGCGTCCCATTGCGGCGCGCGGATGACGGCGATGCGCCGCGCAGCGCGGCAGATCGTGGCGCGGTCCTGCGGCGCGGGACCCGAGCATGCGGTGATCTTCTCCGGCTCGGGCGCGACGGCGGGGATCAATCGCCTCGTGCATCTTTTCGGCATCGCGGCTGCCACGGCGCGCGGGGAGCGTCCGCTCGTGCTGATCGGGCCGTATGAGCATCATTCCAACATCCTGCCCTGGCGCGAGAGCGGCGCGGAGGTGCGGCAACTGCCCGAAGCCGCTCAGGGCGGTCCCGACCTTGCCGCGCTGGACGCGGCGCTCGCAGGTGCCGCCGGGCGGCTGGTGATCGGCGCCTTCTCGGCCGCGTCGAATGTCACCGGCGCGCGCACCGATGTCGCCGCGGTGACGCGGAGGCTGCGCGCGGCCGGGGCGAGGTCCGTCTGGGACTATGCCGCCGGCGGTCCCTACATGCCCATCGCGATGACCCCGGCCGAAGGCGCCGAGATCGACGCCATCGTGCTGTCGCCGCACAAATTCGTGGGCGGCCCGGCAAGTTCCGGCGTGTTGATCGTGCGCCGCGACGCGGTGGTGACGCAGCGGCCCAGCCTGCCGGGCGGCGGCACGGTGAAATTCGTGTCGCCCGACGGGCATGACTACAGCGACTGCCTCGAGGCGCGTGAGGAAGCGGGCACGCCCAACGTGATCGGGGACATCCGCACCGCGCTGGCCTTCGTGATCAAGGAGGCTGCGGGGCTCGACCGCATCGCGGCGCGCGGCGCGGTGCTGCGCGACCGGGCGCTCGCGGCCTTCTCGGCCGAGCCGCGGATCGAGCTTCTGGGGACCCCCGGGGGCGACAGCCTGCCGATCCTGGCCTTCCGCATCCGCGACGGCGACGGCGATCTGGTCCACCACCAGTTCGTCACGCGACTGCTGAGCGATCTTCACGGCGTGCAGGTGCGTGGCGGCTGCGCCTGCGCCGGGCCCTATGTCCACGAGCTTCTCGGCATCGGCCCCGAGGCCTCCGAGCGTATGCGCGGCGCGATCCTGTCGGGGCACGAGAACGAAAAGCCCGGCTTCGTGCGTATGAACCTGTCCTATCTGCTGACCGACGAGGAAGCCGGCCGTGCCATTGACGCGGTCCTTGACGTGGCGGAGCGCGCACCCTCGCTGCTGACCTCTTACGAGGTCGATCCGGCCTGCGCGATCTTCCGCCCGAAACAGGTGGACGCCGCATGAAAGCCGGGGCAAGGAAAGATACGTCCGGGCCTGGGGCGAAAGGACGGCGCACCGTCCCCGGCGGCACGGGCGCGGCGGCATGACGGCCTGCATGCGAAGAGAGTCACGGTGATCACGCGCAGCAAATCACTCGGAGAAACGGGCGGGCCTGACAGGCAAGACGGGTCATTCGCGGCCCCGGTCGCGGCGGGGATGCCCCTGCTCAAGGGCAGGAGCGGGAGCCACAGGCCACCATGAGCCCCTGCCCGCCACCCGCCCTGCCCGCCACTCGCCTTGCCCGTCCGGCAGGACGGGGCATTTTCACGAAACGAAACCAGAAACGAAAAGAGAGACCATGTCCAAGACTATGAAGGCACTTGTCCTGCGCGAGCACGGCGATCTCGACCAGTTGAACGTCGTGCCCGATTATCCGCGTCCCGAGGTGAAACCCGGCCACGTGGTCATCCGGGTCGGTGCATCCTCGTTCAACTACCATGACGTGTTCACGGTGAAGGGCATGCCGGGCATCAAGGTGCCCATGCCGGTCATCATCGGCCTCGACATGGCGGGCGAGATCGTCGAGATCGGCGACGGCGTCGAAGGCTGGTCGACGGGCGACCGTGTGCTGGTCAATCCGCTCTGCCCCGGCGTCGGCCTGATGGGCGAGATGCTCGATGGCGGCATGGCCGAATACTGCGTCGTCTCCGCCGGTCAGCTCATCCGCATGCCATCGGACGTCAGCTACGTCGACGCGGCCTCGCTGCCGGTGGCCTACGGCACCGCGCACCGGATGCTGGTGACCCACAAGACCATCAAGAAGGGCGACAAGGTCCTGATCCTCGGCGCCTCGGGCGGCGTCGGCACCGGCTGCGTCATGCTCGCCAAGGAGATGGGCTGCGAGGTCATCGCCTGCGCCGGCAGCCAGGACAAGCTGGACCGCCTGAAGGAACTCGGCGCAGACCACGTGGTGAACTACCGCGAGGAGAACTTCTCGAAATGGGCGATCGCCCAGTTCGGCAAGCCGCAGCGCCGCAACTACGAGGGCGGCGTGGATGTCCTGATCAACTTCACCGGCGGCGACACCTGGGTGCCCTCGCTCAAATGCGTCAAGCGCGGCGGCTCGATCCTGACCTGCGGCGCGACCGCCGGCCATGACCCGCAGGAGGACCTGCGCTATATCTGGAGCTTCGAGCTCAAGATCATTGGCTCGAACAGCTTCTACGACGACAACCTCTCGGCCCTGATGGACATGATCCAGGAGGGCACGCTCAAGCCCGTGGTCGACAAGGTCGTTCCGCTGGAAGGGGCCGCCGAAGGCCTTCGCCTGATCCGTGACCGCGAGGTCATGGGCAAGGTCGTGGTCACACCCTGAAGGAGGAAAAGACATGTCGGACACAACGATGACCCCCGCCGAAGTCGAGGCGAAGCTGCTGCGCGGCCCGTTCCACCAGTGGCTCGGCCTCAAGGTGCCGGAGGTGGGCGACGGCACGATCACCATCACCGCCACATGGCGCCCCGAATGGGTGGTGAACGCCGATGCGGGCTACACCCATGGCGGCATCCTCGCCACGCTGGTCGACCTGACGGCGGACTGGGCGCTGGTGTCGAAGACCGGGCGCGGTGTGCCCACGGTCGACATGCGCGTCGACTACCACCGCCCCGCGATGCAGCACGACCTGACCTGCAAGGGCCGTGTGGTGAAGGCGGGCAAGGCGCTCGCGGTTTGCGAAGCCGAGATCTTCGACGACGAGGGACGGCTTCTGGCCAGCGGGCGCGGCGTCTACGCCATGCCCAAGGCCTGAGGGAGACGCGATGGCAGCCCTCGACCATGTCGTCATCAACGCCCTGCGCGATACAGACGCGGCCGAGGCGCTGTTCTCCGCCCTCGGCTTTCTGCTGACCCCGCGTGGCTACCACACGCTGGGATCGGTCAATCACCTGATGATGACCCCGGGCGCATACCTGGAAATCGTTGGCGTCCCCCCAGAGGGGCGCCAACGGCAGGAGGTGCTCGACAGCCCGCGCGGCCTGAACGGGATCGTACTCAAGACCTCGGACGCCGACGCGACATTTGAACGGTTGGCCGCGGCGGGGTTCGACCCGCTGCCGCCGATGGATTTCTCCCGCCCGGTGACGATCGACGGGCAGGAGCACGAGGCGTCCTTCCGCACCGTGCGGCTGAAACCCGATTTCTTCGGCGGCGGGCGCATCTATTTTTGCCATCACCTGACACCGGAGCTTGTCTGGCGCCCCGAATGGCTGGACCATCCCAACGGGTTTCGCGCCATCGAGCGGATCGAGGTCGAAAGCCCGGACGCCCGGGCGACGGCGGAGCGTTTCGCCACGGCCTTCGAGGGCGCGATCAAGGGCGGTGCCGAGGCCGGTCCCTCGCCGCTTCGCGTCGTGCTGGAGGATTGCGAGATCCATGTCCATGACGGCCCCCGGGACCGCATGCGCGCCACGGGGATCGTCTTCGACACGCTCGACGGGTTGCTTGACCGGGCGGCCGCGGCGGGGATCGCGGCCACCACGACGGCACCGGGTCACGTCGCGCTCGACCTGCCGGATCTTGAAACGACGCTGCAGTGCAGGGCCGGCGCATGACCGGGTCCATCAACCTCGGAGACTTCCTCGACCGGACGGGCGATCCCGACCGGCCGCTGTTCATCGAGCCCGCCGCGGGACCCACGCCACGGATCACCACGCTGTCGGAGTTCGATGCGCGTTGCGATGCCGTCGCGCGCGGTCTGCTTGCCCGTGGCATGGCGCGGGGCGAACGCATCGCCATCCTTTCGGCGAACCGCGTCGACTACGTGGCCGCCTTCATGGGCGCGATGCGGGCCGGGATCGTGCCCGCCCCGGTCAACCAGAAGCTGCCGCGCGCCACCGCGACACAGGTGGTCGCCGATTCCGGCGCGCGGCTGGTCCTGTTCGATGCCGCGCGCGAGACCGAGCTTGACCGCGCGGCACTGCCGGGCGTGGACTTCGCGGGGTTCGACGACGCGGGGCCCGATGGGTTCGAGGCCCTTCTCGACCCCGGCCCCTTCACGCCCGTCACACCCGCCGAGACAGAGACCGGGTTCATGATGTTCACCTCCGGGTCGACCGGGCGCCCCAAGGGCGTGCTCCTGTCCCACAATTCGCATCGCTGGACCGCCGAGATGCGGATGATCCAGACGCCGATGAAGGGCGAGCGGGTGCTGATCGCGGCGCCGCTCTACCACATGAACGCGCTGGCGCTTTCGCTGCTGGTCTGCGCCGGCGGCGGCGAATGCGTGCTGCTGCCGCAATTCGAGGCCACGGCCTTCATCGACGCGATCGGCACCTTCGGGGTGACGTGGCTGACCGCCGTGCCGCCGATGATCGCGATGATGCTCCAGGAAAAGGAGGCGCTGGCGCAGGGCGACCTGTCCTCGGTCGGCACCGTGCGGATGGGGTCGGCGCCGGTCAACGACGCGCTCGCCACCCAGATCAGCGACCTCTGGCCCAATGCCCGCGTCATCAACGCCTACGGCACGACGGAGGGCGGCCCTCTTGTCTTCGACGCGCATCCCGACGGTCTGGCGCCGCCGACCGGGTCGGTGGGCTACCCCCACGCGGCGGTCGTGGTGCGTCTGCGCGGCCCCGAGGCGCCGGAACGCGGTGTTCTGGAACTCAGAAGCCCCGCCGTCATGACCGGTTACCACAACAGGCCCGACGTGAAATCGCCGATCACCGAGGACGGGTTCTACAGCACCGGTGACGTGTTCCGGCGTGACGAGAACGGGTTCTACTTCTTTCTCGGCCGCGATGACGACATGTTCGTCTCGGGCGCCGAGAACATCTTTCCCGGCGAGGTCGAGCATGTGATCGAAAGCCACCCCGAGGTGATGCAGGCCTGTGTCGTTCCGGTCGCCGACGCCATCAAGGGCACCAAGCCCGTGGCCTTCGTCGTGCGCCGCGCGGGATCGACGCTCGATGAACAGGCACTCAAGACCCACGTGCTGGACAACGCACCCGCCTATCAGCATCCGCGCCGTGTCTGGTTCATGGAAAAGCTGCCGCTGGCCTCGACCAACAAGATCAACCGCAACGCCCTGCGCGATCGGGCCGAGGCCGAGGTCAATGGCGGCCAGGAGCGCTGAAGGGCCGACTTCGGCAGAACGGAATTCGCGGAGGACCACCGACATGCAGATCAGGAAGATCTTCACCCAGATCGAGGACATCCAGTCCGAGGCCGGCCGGGACGCCGACACGCCCCTGCGCAAGGTCGCCGTGGTGGCGGTGGTGAAGAACCCCTTCGCCGGGCAGCCCTATCGCGAGGACCTGTCGGACCTGACCGACGCCAGCGCCGCCGTGGGCCGCGAAATCACCGCCCGCGCCGTCGAAGCCATGGCGCCGTATGAAGCCGTCAGCTACGGCAAGGGCGGCGTCGTCGGCCTCGGCGGTGAGCAGGAACATGCGGTCGCCATGCTGACCACGGTCTATGGCAACGTCATGCGCGAGGCGATCGGCGGCGGCATCGCGTGGATCTCGTCCTACACCAAGCGCGGCGCGCCGGGCGATGTCGTGCAGATCCCGCTGGCGCACAAGGACGCGCTTTACGTGCGGTCCCATTACGACGGGATGGAGGTGTTCCTGTCCGACGCCCCCCTGCCCGACGAGATCGCGATCATCTGCGTCTACGCCAATCGCGGCCGTCTGAACGCGCGCGTGGGCGGCATCGCCGCAGGCGAGATCGAAGGCGTCGACGGGCTTCGCTGAAAGGGTCTGCACCGATGAAGACCGCGATCATCAACCTAGAGACCATCGTCAGCGGCGACTGGCGCGCGCCCTTTGCCGAGGGCGACGCGATCCTGTGCGAAGCTGGCCGGATATCCGCCATCGGTACGGCGGGCGATCTCGATATCGACACCGCCGACGTGGTGATCGATGCCGGTGGCGCGACGGCGGCGCCCGGCTTCATCGACAGCCATGTGCACATCACCTTCGGCGACTACACGCCCCGGCAGAAGACGGTGGGCTTTCTCGAAAGCTACCTGCATGGCGGCACGACCACGGCGATTAGCGCCTCGGAGGTCCACACGCCCGGGCGCCCCTCGGACCCCGCAGGCGTCAAGGCGCTGGCCATCGCGGCGCAGCGTTGTTTCCGCGACTACCGGCCGGGCGGGATGCGGGTTTTCGCGGGCTCCGTAATCCTCGAGCCGGGCCTGCAGGAAAGCGATTTCGCCGAGATGGCCGCCGAGGGCGTCTGGCTGGCGAAGGCCGGTTTCGGCGCCTTCGCCGACCCGATGGACTACGCGCCCTATATCGCCATGGCCAAGGCGCAGGGCCTCGTGACCACCATGCACACCGGCGGCGCCTCGATCCCCGGATCCTCGCCGATCTGGGGTGAGCATGTCATCGGGGTGGCGCCCGACGTCTCGTTCCACGTCAATGGCGGTCCCGTGGCCATGCCGGACGCCGATTTCGAGAGGGTGATCCGCGAAAGCGACGCCGCTCTGCAGATCTGCACGGCAGGCAACCTGCGCACGGCACTGCTGTGCCTCGACCGCGCGCTTGCGCTCGATGCCTTCGACCGCGTGCTGATCGCGACCGACACGCCGACGGGCAGCGGCATCATGCCGTTGGGCATGATGTACACGATCACGCATCTGTCGGCGCTGGGCGGGCTGGCGCCGGAACTGGCCATCGCCGCGGCGACGGGCAACAACGCGCGCGTCTACGGACTGTCGTCGGGCATCCTCGCGGAAGGGCGCGACGCCGATATCGCCATCCTCGACGCGCCCTTGGGCGGCAGCAGGGACACCGCGCTGTCGGCCATCGCCAATGGCGATCCGGCCGCCGTGGGCGCCGTCCTCACCGCCGGCGTGCCGCGCTTCGTCGGCCGAAGCCGCAACACGCCGGCCACCACGCGACCGGTCAACGTCGCCCGGAGCACACTGGTCCAGATGTTCGAATAGTCCGCCATGCAACCGCGGGTCAGAAGGGGAAAAAGCGCATGACGAAGGATACTGTCATCATCGCGGGCGGCGGGCCGGTGGGCCTGATCACGGGTCTGGGTCTTGCCCGGGCGGGCGTGCCCGTCACCATCTTCGAGCGGTACCCGGACCTGCAAGACGACCCGCGCGCGGCGACCGTGCATCCCGCGACGCTGGAGCTGCTGGCCGGCTACGGGATGGAGGAGGACGTGCGCAAGGCAGGCCTCGTCTGTCCCACGTTCCAGCACTGGGACCGCGCCTCGGGCGAGCTGATCGCCGAGTTCGACCATGGCGTTCTCGTCGATGAGACCGCGTTTCCCTATGTCGTCCAGTGCGAGCAGTTCAAGATCTCGCGGATCGCGCTGGCGCGTCTGGCCGAGGAACCGCTGGCCACCCTGCGCCTCGGCGCGGAGGTCACGGGCTTCACGCAGGACGAGACCGGCGTCGATGTCACCGTTCACGCGGGCGCTGCCGAGGAACGGCACCGCGTGTCGTGGCTGGTGGGTTCGGACGGCGGGCGCAGCACCGTGCGCAAGGCCGCCGGGATCGCCTTCAAGGGCTTCACCTTCCCCGAACAGTTCATGGTCCTGACCACGCCTTTCGACTTCGAAAAACACCGGGGGTTCTCTTACCGCAACTACCTGTCGGACCCCGAGGAATGGGCCAACTGCTTCAAGGTCGCGCATGACGGCCCGCCGGGCCTGTGGCGCATCGTGCTGCCCGTCGACCCCGAGAAGGGCGAGGCCGAGCTTCTTTCGGACGAGGCCGTGCAGGGCAAGATGCAGAAGTTCTTTCCCAAGCCCGACCCCTACGAGATCGTGCACCGCAAGCTCTACACCGTGCACCAGCGCGTCGCCGAGACCTTTCGCAAGGGCCGCGTGCTTCTGGCCGGCGACGCCTCGCACGCCAACAACCCCATCGGCGGGATGGGCCTGAACGGGGGGATACAGGATGGCGTGAACCTGGCCGAGAAACTGGGGCGCGTCTGCGCGGGCGAAGGCGAGGAACTGCTCGACCTTTACGACAAGCAACGCCGCACGATCGCCACGGATTTCGTGCAGCGCCAGACCATCGAGAACAAGAAACGGCTGGAATCCCGCGACCAAGCCGCCCGTCAGGAAAATTTCCGCCAGCTGCGCGCCATCGCATCCGATCCCGACCGCGCCCGCGTCTTCGTGCGCCGCGCCGCGATGCTGGAAGCACAGCGACAAGCTGCGGCGACGGTTCTCTAATCGGTCCCCGTGCCAGACCTGCCGGCGTCGGAGTTCCTGTCGCACACGCTGAGAAACCGCCGTCTCAGCACGCTGGTCACATGCCGGTGGAAGGCGACGTTGAGCGGAACCGTGACATCGTCGTCTTCGGCGAGCGCGCGATAGACGACGTTGGGCAGGCGGAAAGCCTCCGCCGTGCGCGGAACCACCGTGATCCCGAACCCCGTCGCCACCATGTTGATCGCCGAGATCACGCGCTCGGTCGTTCCCACGACACGGGGACGGAACCCACGCGCCGCGCAGGCCTCGATCAGCGTGTCGTAAATGCCCGCGCCGTTGCTTTGCCGGTACATCACCCAGTCGAGTGTGGCGAGGTCGGCCAGGCGCAGGGGCTCGGGCGCACCGTGGGCCAGCGGGTGCTTGCCCGGGATGGCGACCACCATCGGCTCCTTGGCGAGCGTTTGGCGGGTCACGAGCGGATAGCGGTCCACCTCGGACCGCACGAAGGCGAAATCCAGCCGTTCCTCCTCCAGCAGCCGGAGGAGGTCATGGTTCGCGCCTTCCTCGATCTGCAGCGAGACGAGCGGCTGGGCCATGCGAAACTCCTCGATCACCGAGATGCAGATCGGATGCACCGAGGCAGAACTGGTCATTCCGATCAGAAGCGTCCCCTCCTGCCCGAGATCGAACTTGCGCACACGCTCGACTGCGTCCTCGGCCGAGGCGAGGATGCGCCTTGCGTCGGACAGAAAGACCTTGCCCGCCGCGTTCAGCGTGATCCGCTTGGGCCGACGGTCGAACAGCTCGACGCCGATTTCATGCTCGAGCTGCTTGATTTGCTGGCTGAGCGGCGGCTGTTTCATCCCCAGCCGCGCCGCGGCACGGGTAATGTGCTCTTCCTCGGCGACGGCCACGAAATAACGCAGATGGCGAAGCTCCATGGACGATCTTCCTCCGGCGTGGCCGCGTGGCGCGCGGGATGTTGTTGCGGATACATATGCCAGAAGTATGAAAACAGTCAATTATGGCCGTTTTCGCCACAAGACCGTTTATGTGCGTGGGCGCCCATGACGGGCGCCTCACGCGAATGGGTGGGCCGAAGTCCCGACCAGGCTCAGGCCGCGCCTTGCACCGAATTGTATCGTCCGCCGAAGGCTTCGAACAGGCGGTAGCGCCCTTGCCCGAACCACGCATGGCGCGTCATGCGGTCCCGGAACTCGGTCGACCGGGCGGCCGCCCGTTCCGGTGACGACAACGCCTCCCGCGAGGCGAGGTAGTGGATCGTCAGACGCGTATAGCGCACCGGCTCCGCCACCGGCAGCGCGAAACGCCGGATCGCCAGCCAGTCATCGCACCCCATCAGAAGCGGCGCGTGGTCCTCGGTCATCCACTGGTCGAACTCCGCCTCGTCTTCCGCCGGCACGTCGAACAGGCTGACGAAGACCAACGGGGCGGTGATCGCGGCGTCCAGATCGCCCTCGCGGCCAAGCTCCGTCCCGATGAAGCGCGTGAAGTTCGACACGTTGGCGAGCATCCACTTGGTCTCGTCGCTCGGGTCTTTCTTCAACTCTTCGTATTCAGGGGTCTTCAGGGCATCGGTCGAGGTGAGGTCGTAGATCACGAGGTAATCCTCGTCCTCGTCTGCCGTGTAGCGCTGAGCGCCTTCCCATCCGTCCATCACCATTCGGACCGGAATATGATCCTCATGATACCATGTGTTGAAGCGGTCCTCCCACTCGGGCGCGGGCCGCATTTCCGAGAACAGGATCGTCTTGCCGATCATGCCGTGAGGCCCGTCTCGGCGTGGAAATGGGCCAGCGCGGCCTCGGCCACCTCGACATCCTCGCCGGCGGTGCCCGAGCTGATGCCGATGCCGCCCACGATCTCGCCGTTCACGGTGACGGGCATGCCGCCGCCGATGATCGAGAAGTGGCCGCCATTGGTGATGTGGATGCCGAAGGTGGGCTGACCGGGCTGACACAGCTGTCCGTAGACCTGGGTCGGCTTGCGCGCCGTGGCCGCCGTGAACGCCTTGTCCATCGCGATCGAGATCGAGGAAATCTTGCCCCCGTCCATGCGATCGAAGGTGATCAGATGCCCCGCTTCATCGCAGACGGCGATGCACATCGGGATGCCCATCTCGTCCGATTTCTTGACGGCGCCCTCAATCAGCACCTTGGCCTCAGCTATCGACAACCTCGCGACCGTCAGCATGCGTGTCCTCCTTTTGCTCGCTGGTCCTGTTCTGCACCATGTCCGTGGTGACGAGATGGTCGTGCAGGCTCTGCAACGCCTCGCCAGAGACCGGTTCGTATGGTGGATAGGGCGCGCCCGCGGGCACACCGAGATAGTTCAGTGACGCCTTCATCACCGCCGCAAGCCCGAACGGCATCCAGCGTGCGGGCCAGACCGTGAACTGGCGCTGCAGACGCTGCGCCTCGGCGATGTCGCCGGCCACGAAGGCATCGGTGATCTTGCGCGCGACGAGGGCCGCAGGCGCCGGAAGCGTGACGCCGGACCCGCCGAGCGACAGGGTCGCGAGATACATCTGCATCGTGGTGAAGTAGTGGGCATGGCCCGCATGCTCGATTTCCTCGACGAGGCGCGAGACGCGCGCCAGGTCGCGGGAGCTTTCCTTCACATAGGCGATACCGTCGAGACTGGCGAGTTCCACCGTCGCGGGCAAGGACACGTCCGCGCCCGGCCCCGCGTTGAGGTAGAGCATCATCGGCAGCCCCGTCTCGCGCAGCACGGCCTCGTAATACGCGACGTGCTCGGACAGTTTCGCGTGCCCGCCGGTGGGCCGGTTGGGCGCGAGCAACTGGACGACCGACGCGCCCGACGTCTCGGCGAAATGGGCAAGCTCGATGGCCGTGCGGAAGGACGGGTGCGAAATGCCCGCCGCCACCGGCGCCCGCCCGTCCACCATCTCGATGGTCTTGGCCATGAGTTCCTTGCGGGCCTCGAAATCGAGATACTGGTATTCCTGCGCCTCGACACCCGCGGCGACCACCATGGACGCGCCGCAGTCTTCCACCACGTAATCGACGATGCCCGCGAGCTTGTCGTAATCCACCTTGAGGTCGTCAGTGAACGGCGTGACCGGGGGGACGACCGTCCCCGGCAGTTTCATGTCCGGCAACGTCATGATCACTCCGCCGCAAGCTGCTGCTGGTGGAAGCCCGCGACACGGCGGTAACGGTTCACGATCTCGTCCATCTCGTCTTGCGAGATGACGTCGTCGATATTCTCGAACCGCTTGCCGCCGGTGCGCTCATAGACTTCGCGCAGGATCGCATCGGGGGGATTTTTCCTGTTCATCAGAACCACTTCCCCGGTCTTCTTCACGCGCTCCACGTCATAGGCCTGCAGTGCTTCGGGGCCGACGCCCATCTCGCAGAACCGTTGGGTCATGACGCGCGCGTCGATGATCGACTGGCCCGCGCCGTTGGAGCCGCGCGGGTACATCGGATGCGCGGCATCGCCCAGAAGCGTCGCGCGCCCACGGGTCCAGGTCGGCAGCGGATCGCGGTCGACCATCGGGAAGATCAGCGGGCGCTCGGTCTTCTGGAGCATGTCGGGGATGTCGAGCCAGTCGAAATGCCAGTCGCGGAAGGGCTCGAAGAAATCCTCGATCTTCGCGGGCTTGTTCCAGTCGAGCACCTTGGGACGCGGACGCTCCTGCGTCACGACCCAGTTCATCAGCTGGTTGCCCTCTTCGTCGATGTTGTTGCGGATCGGGTAGACCATGATCTTGCCCACCGGCATCCAGCCCGCGCGGATCGTGTTCGCGCCACTGAGGAAGGGCTTGTAGGGCAGCACGCCGCGCCAGATCGTGTAGCCCGAATAGCGCGGCTCACCCTCGTCGGGGTAGAACTGCTTGCGGATGACCGACTTGATGCCATCCGCGCCCACGGCGATCCTGGAGGTGACCGAGGGGAGCCCGTTGCCGTCGCGATCCACGAAATTCGCGGTCACGGTGTCGTCGTCCTGCTCGACGCCGGTGCAGCGGTAGCCGGTGACGACCGATTCCGGCCCGAGACGCTCGATCACCGCGTCGAGAAGCACCTCGTGCAGGTCACCCCGGTGGATCGAGAATTGCGGCCACTGATAGCCCGCGTCGATGCCGGCGGCCTCGGTATAGATATGCTGGCCGTGCTGGTTGAAGTAGGAGGCGTCCTTGGTCCGGATGCCGACCCGGTCGAGCCCTTCGAGCAGCCCCAGGCTGTCGAGTTCCTTCACCGCGTGGGGCAGCAGGTTGATCCCCGCGCCGATCGCCTTGATCTGGGGAACCGCCTCGTAGACGCGGCAGGAGATGTCGTTCTGGTGCAGGAAAAGCGCAAGCGTCAGCCCACCGATCCCGCCGCCAATAATCGTCACGTCTTTCATGGATTCAGTCGTCATCGGGGCACCGTTCGTTCTGATGGAAGATGTCTGCATCAATGCTTACAGCATACTCAAGAAGTACGCAACAAACTGAAATTGTACATTATGATACTCCGTGTGTATTCATTGCCCTTCGGCGATCTTATGCCCGCCTGCTCCGCGTCGCCGGACGCCGCCGCCACCACCGGCCGCCACGACCGGCCGCCATCGTCAGACCGACAGCGTCTGGTGGATCGTTGACCGGATGCGATCCCTTTCCCCCTGATCCACGCCGCCCGTCATGTCGAGGTCGAGCGCGATCTCGGCGGGGCGTTTCAACACGACGATCCGGTCGCCGATATCGAACGCCTCGTCGATCGAATGGGTGATGAAAACGGCCGTCTTCCGGTTCTCCCGGACGAGGCTGGCAAACTCGCTGCGCAGCCGCATCGACGTCATTTCGTCCAGCGCCGAGAACGGCTCGTCGCACAGCAGAAGCTCCGCATCCGTGGCGAACGCGCGCGAGATCGACACGCGCTGGCGCATGCCGCCGGACAGCGCGTGGGGGTAGTCGTTCTCGTGACCCTTCAGGCCCAGCTTTTCCAGCCAGTGCATCGCCCGTTCGCGTCGTTCGCTCTTGGCCAGGCCCATCATCTCCAGCCCGAGCTCGACATTGTCGACCGCCGTGCGCCATGGCAGCAACCGGTCGTTCTGGAACACGATGGCCATCTTGCCACGGAACCAGTCGAAGTCGCGGAACGGGCTGTGGCCCATCACCCGCACCTCGCCGCTGCTGGGCGCCATGAGGCCGGATATCATGTTGAACATGGTCGATTTTCCGCAGCCGGTCTTGCCCAGCAATGCGACCAGTTCCCCCTTGCCGATATCGAGATTCAGATCCTGGACAGCGATCAGATCGCCGAAGGTCTTGGAGACGTCTGTGAAGCGGATTTCGACCTCGTTCTCACGAACGGTCGAGCCGGCCTGCGGCCCGGTCATGGTTTTTTTCGCCAATGTCATGAGCTGCGCTCCGAAACGGCACGATAGCGGAATGCCATCCGCTCGAACTGCGACAGGATCCACTGGAACAGCAGCACGAAGAACACGAGCTGCAGCGTCCAGGCGAGCGCGCCGGCCATGTCGAAGAGCTGCTGCTGCTGCAACAGCTCGAAGCCGACGCCGCCCGACGACCCGACGAGTTCCGCCACGACGACCACGCGGCTTGCGTTGCCGAGGTTCACCTTCCACGCGGTCACGATTTCCGGAAGAACCGAGGGCAGGACCATCGCGGTGAAGTATTTCTTCCGCGTGGGGCGGAAACTCATCACCATTTCCGCCAGGTCCTTGTTCATCCCCCGCAATGCGCCCACGACCTGGAACGTGAAGGCCGGCAGCGTCGTCATGATCATGATGAAGAGGATGCGGAATTCGACGCCGTGAAACCAGATGATCGCGAACACCACCCAGGACAGCGCCGGGATGCCCTGGAAAAAGATCAGTGTCGGGGTGAGCAGGCGATCGGCGATGCGGAAATTGTAGATCGTCAGACCGAGGATCGCGCCCAGCACGAAGGCCCCGGCCAGACCGCCGAGGATCCGCAAGGCGGTCGCCAGCACGCTGGAGAACTGCGACCACGTGGTGAGGATGTCCAGGACACGCGCGAAGACGTCGACCAACGACGGAAACAGGAACGGCGGAAAGAACGCCGAGGCCACCTGCCACGCCAGCGCGATCAGGACGAAGGGGGCGGCAAACCAGAAGGCCTGCCGCCCCGCGTCGAAAACACGGCCGGCAGTCACCTGCCGTTCCGGGCTGATCTCGGTCATTGCTGGCCGTGTCCGCTGTGGATCGTGGCATCCGTCGGCATGGCCGGCAGGTATCCCAGATCGACGCCCACCGCGTAGACGCTGCGGATCTCGTCCGCCACCTCACCGGCCCAGACCACGTTCAGCCCGAGACGCGCGTTGTCCGCGATCAGGTTGGTGTAGTTTTCCCGCACCGCATCGGTACCGTCGCCGGCGATGATTGCCGCCGCTTCCGCGGGGTTGGCGAGGACCCAGTCGGCCGCATCGCTGTAGGCTGCATGAAGCGCGGCGACGGCGTCCGGGTTCTCGGCCACCCAGTCGCTATGGGCGGCGACGCCCAGATAGGGGATGTTCGAGGAGCCCGCGAATTCCTGCCACGCGGCCTCGATGTTCAGGTCCAAAGTCCGTATGTCGGCGTTCTGCGCGCTCAGAGACGTCAGGGCCGGCTCCCACAGCTGGACGGCCGCGGCGCGGTCGGCCATGGCATAGCCCACGAGGCCCGGAGGCGCAGTGTTGATCGCGCTGACACCGCTCAGGTCGACGCCCTGCTGCTGCGCGAGCCAGCGGAACATCTGGTAGTTCGTGGTTCCGGTGGCGGCCGCCAGATCCCTGCCCTCGAGGTCGGCAAGCGTCTGGACATCGTCCCGCGTCGTGACGACGGCGCCGAAATAATCGAACACGTTGAAGAGGTACTCCGCCTCGACGCCGCGCGCCTCGGCAAGACCGACCGTCAGCAAGGCGGCGCTGCCGCCGACCTGGAACTCGCCGGAATTGAACTGGGTGGCATACGCGTCGGGCGTGCGTGCCTCGAAGGTGATGTCGAGGCCGTGGGCCTCGTCGAATCCGCGCGCCTCGATGACCGGCGGCAGGAACGCGCCAAGCGATGGCGGGCCGAACACGACGATCGAGACCTCGGTCAGCGTATCCTGCGCCATTGCGGGCGACAGCGACAGGCCAGCGATGGCCACGGCTGAAGCGATTTTGATGAACTGCATTGTATCCTCCCCTGATACGGAAGGGCCTGCGCGGTACGCCTTGATGCCGGCGCACTTGCCAACGCAAACCCTCGCCTACGTCAGCATCTGTGACAATGGACTGCATGATTGTCAAATTTATTTGATGCAATATGCTGCATCTGGGGAATATATTGGTTCAATTATCTCGCAATCGCAGAAAGTGTTCCGGGCATCTGATCGCATGTATATGACAAAAATGCATTTTCCTCAGCGCAATCGCAGCATTGTATCACTTGAATCTGCGAATTGTACCATTTTTACGTTAGGTGCGCGGGCATGATAACGGTCGGCACCGTGCTGATAGCATTTCTGCTGTTCATGGCCGGAGGACTCGTGAAGGGGCTGCTGGGGGTCGGCCTGCCGATGGTGGCGATCCCCGGGCTCACGCTGCTCGTCGGGCTGCCGAACGCGCTTGCCATGGTCAGCGTTCCGGTCGCCCTCGCGAACCTGTGGCAGGTCTGGCAGTTTCGTCAAGCCCCCGGCCCCGGCGGTATCCTGCTGCCCTATCTCGTCGCCGGGGCATTTGGCACGGTCTTGGGTACCCTGATTCTCGTCTCCCTGCCGGAGGCGTGGCTCGAGCTTGGGCTGGCAGCAATGCTGATCGGCTATGTCGTGCTGAGGCTCTACAATCCCGGCCTGAAGCTTGTGCAGGGCGCCGCCCGAAAGAGCGCGGCGCCCGTCGGCTTCGGAGCGGGCGTGCTTCATGGTTCCACCGGGATCGCGGGGCCGATCGGCATCACCTTCTTTCATGCACAGGGATTGACCCGGGACCGCTTCATCCTGTCGGTCGGTCTAATGTTCCTGACATTCGCGGCGGTGCAAATCCCGATGCTGGGCCTGACCGGCATCCTGCGGGCCGATACGGTGCTGACCGGCATCGTCGGCCTGCCGGCAGTGGCGGCCGGCCTGTGGATCGGGAACCGGCTTGGGCGGCGCATCGAACCAAGGGTCTTCGACTGGCTGGTCCTTATCATCCTGACATGGACGGCGGCGGGCCTTGCATGGCGGTCCGTGTCGGCGTTCGCCGGCGGCTGACACCCGAATCCGCGGGCAACTCGCAAGGCCTCGACCGGCACCGCCACGCCGCCGCAGCTGCCGTCGCACGCGCAAGGCTCGTCAGCCGGTCACCCTCCCGTCCCGCAGCTTGATCTGCCTGCCGCACTGGCCCGCGATCGTCTCGTCATGGGTCGAGATCAGGAAGGCCGTGCCCTCCTCCCGGTTGATCTCGGCGATCAGGTCCATCACCTGCGTCGCGGACTCGCGGTCGAGATTGCCGGTCGGTTCGTCCGCCAGCACCAGTTCGGGCCGGTTCATCAGGGCCCGCGCCACCGCGACGCGCTGCTTCTGGCCGCCCGAAAGCTTTCCGGTGGGAAAATCGACCCGGCCCTCCAACCCCATCCGCAGCAGCAGCTCCCGCCCCCGGTCGCGGGCCTGAACGCTCTCGTGTCCCTCGCGGACGGCGGTCGGGAAGATCACGTTTTCCAGCGCGCTGAAATCGGGCAGCAGGTTGTGGAACTGGAAGACGAAGCCGATATGCCGGTTGCGGAACTCGGTGAGCGCCCGCTCATCGGCGCCGGCGAGGTCCTGCCCCAGCATGGTGAAGCGCCCCGACGAGGGCTTCATCAGCGTGCCGAGGATCGTCAGAAGCGTGCTCTTGCCCGATCCGGACGGCCCCAGAAGTGCGGTCATCTCGCCCTTGGCAAGCGTCAGCGACAGGCCCCGCAGAACACGGGTCGCAGCCTCTCCCGTGCCGAAGGTCTTGTGCAGGTCCGTGACATGCAGAAGCGTGCTCATGCCCCGATCGCCTTGACCGGGTCGACCCGTGCCGCCGAGCGCGCGGGCAGGATGGAGGCGAGGATCGCCGCGATCACCGTCAGCGTGATGGCCAGCCCGTAGGACCCCTGGGTGATGTCGATCGGAAGGGTGCCGGGTTCGATCTCTTCGCGCGGAGGGAACGGCAGCAGCGCGACGTAGCCCAGCGCGGCACCGGATATCCCGCCCAGCACGCCGACAAGCGCCCCCTGCATCACGAAGACGAGGATCACGAAACCGCGCCCCGCGCCCATCGCCCGCATGATCCCGATCTCCGGGCGGCGGCGGTACGTCGACAGCAGAAGCGCCGAGGCCACCCCGATCACGATGGTGACGAGCGCGAAGGTTTTCAGGACGAATCCGGTCTGCGCCTGCGCATCGAGCGCTTCCATCAACTGCTCTGCCCCGTCGGTCCATGGCACGGCGTCGAGCCCGGTCAGCGCGGCGATCCGCGTGGCGATGGCATCTGCCGCGTTGACGTCGGCAAGCTTCATCTCGATACGCGTCACGCCCTGCGGCAGCGCGAAAAGCGTGCGCGCGGTGGCCAGGCTGACGAAGACGCTGCTGCCGTCGATCATCCCGTTGCCGGTGTCGAATATACCCTCCAGCGTCAGCACAGCCGACGCCCCGGTCGAGGACTCCAGCCGAAGCGTCTGGCCAAGCCGAAGAGACAGCTCCTCGGCCAGCGTTTCGCCGAGCACAACCACCCCCGAGCTCAGCCGTTCGGAGCCTTCGACCATGTAGCCGCGCAGGTTCACGATCGCGGATTCGCGCCCCGGCTCCAGCCCCGTGACGCTGACCTGCGCGACCCGTCCGCCCCGCTTGAGGAATCCCGCGCCGGTGATCTGCGGCGATACCGCAACGATGCCCGGTATGGACTCGATCCGCGGCAGGAACGCGTCCGTCTCGGCCTCCGACAGGACGGCGCTGCGGTCCCCGGCGGGTTCGATCACCGCCAGCACATGGCCGTCGCCAGTGATCAGGACGGCCGGGTCGGGCTCCTCTGCCTCGATCGTGACATGGCTGATATCGCCCACCGTGCGCGACACGATGAACTCGGCCAACCCGCCGATCAGCGCGGACATGAAGATGAAGATGAACACCCCCACCGCCACCCCCATCACCAGAAGCGCGGTCTGCGCCTTGCCGGCGGACAGGTGGCGGGTCGCAATCTTGAGCGCATAGAGCATCAGGGCGCCGTGACCTCCGCGACCCGCACAACCTCGCCTTCGGTGACCGGCTCGGCATCCGTGATCAGCACGTCGCCGACGTCGAGCCCGTCGGTCACGACCAGCCGCGCGGCGGGCCAGTCGATCACAGTCACGGGGCGGCGCAGTGCGACGCGATCGACGACGACATAGACCGCGCCGTCCTCGATGGCCGCCCGAGGCACGGTGATCGCGTCCTCGTGCCGCTCGACGACGATGTTCGTGGTCACTGTCATTCCGACGGGCGCGCGCAACGGCTGATCGAAGGACAGTTCCACGGCCAGCCCGCCAGTGTCCGCATCCACGCGCTGCGAGACAAAGCTGACCCGGCCTTCCCGCGTCCCGGCCTCGCCCGACAGTTGCAGGGTTGCCCCCTGCCCCTCGCGGATCTGGGTGGCATACGCCTCGTCGACATCCGCCTCGACGATCAACGCGCCAAGGTCGGCCAGCGTCATGAGCCGGGTCGCCGGGTCGATGGTCTGTCCCTGCTCCACGTTCAACGCAAGCACGGTCCCCGAGATCGGCGCGCGCACCGTGTGGTGTTCCAGTTGCACCTGTGCCTGATCGACCCGTGCCGTCGCGCGCTCGACCTCTTGCCGGGCGGTCCTCAGCGCCCGTTCCGCCGCCTCGCGTTCGGTGCGCGGGATGGTCTCGCCAAGGGCCTCGGCCCGGTCCAGCGCGTCGCGGGCCTGCGCCTCGGCCACCAGTGCCGAGTCCAGCCCGGCCACCGCCTGCCGCACGACCGCCCGCTGGCCGGCGGCGTCGATCCAAGCAAGGATATCGCCCTCCTCGACGCTGTCGCCTTCGGCCACGGGCACGCCGCGCAGCATGCCGCCGACCCGCGCGCGGATATCCACGGAATGCACCGCAGCCATGCGCCCGTTGACTGCCAGAACCCGCGTGACGGGGCCCCTCTCGACGGTTTCGACGGTGACCCGAAGCGGTCCGTCCGACCAGGGCTCGAGGTACAGCGCCACGGCCCCCGCGAGGATCACCAGAAGCGCCGCGATCCATGGCCAGCGTCGCCGCGACCGCTGGGGCGCGTCGTCGTTGTCGTTGTCGTCGGCCGCCGGCCGAAGCGCTGGCACGCCGGCCTCCTCCGAGGGCCTCGCGCTCGCACCCGTCTCGTCATCGGTCCGATCCGGTGTCTCGTCCGTCATGTTCCGCTCCACGCCAGATCATGCCTGTCCCCGACTGTCCGCAACGCCATGCGGCCCCTGCCATGGCGCATCGTCATGCACCCGCGTCGCGTCTGGTTCCGCCTGTGCGAGTGGCCGCACACCGGGCGACACGAGGAAAAAGACCGGACTTTGGCGGTCGCAGCGGCAACCATTGCGCGCCTCCCCTGTTGTACCGGCAGGGCAGGACCGGCACCGCGCACCCCGTGGCGCCCGAAACGCCGATGCGCTAGGACCGTCCCCGGGTCTTGATGCAGGAAGGAGCCGCAGTGGCACTCGAGTTGCTGATCCTCGGCATCGTTGTCGGATCGAACAACTTCGCCACGAGTCTCGCGCTCGGGTCCCTCGGCCAGTCCTACCGGCGCTGGCGGATCGTGCTGGTCTTCGCGATTTTCGAGTTCTCGGTGCCGCTTCTGGGCCTCGCGCTCGGGCGGCGTATCTCCGAGGGTGTCGCCAGTCAGGTCGAATGGCTCGGGCCCCTGCTGATCGCGGGACTGGGACTCTGGACGCTTCTTGTCTCGACGCGGATGTCGCCCGATGCGGAAAAACTCGCCCGCTGGCTGTCGAGCTGGCGCGGCCTCGTCGCTCTGGCGGCGGGGCTCAGCATCGACAATCTCGTGGTCGGATTCGGCCTCGGCCTTGGCGGGGTGCCGGTGCTGCTGACGGCGACTGTCATCATGCTTTGCTCGGTTGCCTTCGCGTTGACCGGGCTGCGTCTCGGCGCCATGGGCCGACGCCGGTTGGAAGCCCCGGCCGAAGCTGTTTCGGGCGTCCTGCTGTTGGTGGTCGCAGGAATGATCGCGTCGGGCTGGCTCTGACGCGGCGGGCCATGCCGCCCGGGGGCCGCCGCCCGTCTCACCGCGCCAGAACATCGTCGACCGGACGTCGTGGGGCCGGCGCGGGCAGGTCACCGCGCCCCACCCGCAACAGGAGTTGCGGCATCTCCTCGAGGCCCGGCACATCGCGCAGTTGCGGGCGCAACTCGGCGATTTCGACGGGCTGGTTGAGATAGAAGGCGGTCCAACCTTCGGCCGACAGGGTCGTGAGGATATCGCTCAACGCGCAGCCGGTGGCGACCCGGTCCGCCATGGTGTCGCCGTCGCTGGCCAGGGCGCGGGGAAAATCCTCGGGTTCGACCGTCCAGGGGTCAGAGGGCATGCGCGTGTGCGTGCCGTGTTCGGCCATTGGCACGCCCCCGTTATCGCGCCGTGTAACCGCCGTCGATCACCAGTTCGGAGCCTGTCACGAATTTCGCGTCCTCCGAGGCGAGATAGGCGATGCCGGCGGCGATATCCCCGGGCTCGCCCACATGGCCGACCGGGTGCAACTCGTCGAGATGGGCGCGAAAGGCCTCCGCGCCATCCTCCGAGGCCTCGGCCATGGCCTCGACCAGGGGCGTCCAGATGAAACCCGGATGCACCGAGTTCACGCGGATGCCTTCCTTGGCGTAGAGCACCGCGTCGGTCTTGCTCATCTCGCGCACCGCCCCCTTCGAGGCATGATAGGGCGGGATATCCGGCGCACCCACGATGCCATAGATCGACGACAGGTTCACGATGCTGCCGCCGCCCTTGTCGCGCATGTGCGGGATCGCGGCCTTCGTGCAATAGAAAACGCCGTTCACGTTGACGTCCATGACCTTGCGCCATTCCTCCGAGGTGATCTCGTCGGTCGGCTTGTCGGCGCCGGAAATGCCGGCATTGTTCACCACCACGTCGATCCCGCCGAGCTTGTCGGCGACCTCGCCAAAGACCTGTTCGACCGCGGCCTCGTCTGTCACGTCCAGATGCCAGTACTCGACCCTGCGCCCGGTCGCGCGGATTTCTTCGCGCAGGGTATAACCGTCGTCGTCGTCGATATCGGTGATCGCCACGCGGGCGCCCTCTTCGGCCAGCCTCAGACAGGTGGCCTTGCCGATGCCGCTCGCACCGCCGGTGACGATGCAGGTCTTTCCGTCGAGCCGTTTCATTGGGGTCTCCTTTCGTCGGATCGGGCGTGGGTCAGAAGGCGTGGCCATGGCGCGGACGGCCCGAAAAGCGGGCCAAGCACCGCGCCGTAAGACCGGTTCGGAAGGCTGCCGAGACGCAGATCGTCGAGCGCCATGGCGATGAACGGAAGCTTGTCCGCCTCGAGGGCGAGGGTCAGGCAGGTCCAGCCGCCAGCGGCGGCGCGGGCGATCTCGGCGCGGCAGTCGCCCCGATCGAAAAGCACCCGCGATTTCCGCACGGTCTGCGCGGCGACCGACGGCGCCGTTTCGCCCAGCGCGGCCAGAAGATGGGCGGGCGACTGGCCCGTTTCCACGTCGAGCCCGCCGGGCAGGTCCAGCGCCTCGGCCAGTTCCGCCCGGTGCCGGCGCCGGAGCGGGAAGCGCGCCGAGACCGGCATCTCCCAGTGCTGGATGGTGCCCACGTCATGGGTGCGGCGCTTGATTTCGAGCCGTTCGCCATCGCGCAGCTTGACCAGCGCGCGGCCGGGTGCGGTGGGCAGAAGGTAGATGTCGCTGCGCCGCTCGGCGGCGACCAGCGGCCATGTACGCTGGAGCCGCGACAGTGCGGGATGCGGCTGACGAGGCCAAACGCGGTACTCGTATCGCCCGTCCCGCGGTCCGGCCCCGCGCCGCGCGGCGAGAACGACGAAACCCGCCCCGGTCATGTCCCTTCTCTTTCGGGTAGGTCAAGCAGGTCCGCGCGTTCGATCCCGTCCAGTTCGGCCCGCACCAGCGCGGTCACGACTGGCACGAAACGGGCGCGCCCCACCCGGTCGGCCAGCGCCTCGGCGCTGTCGGGCAGATGCAGCCGCTGCGCCGCGTTCCGTGCGGTGTCGTCCATCAGGGGATAGTGCTCCGTCCAGACGGTCTGCAGGTCGCGAAAGAAGATGTCGGCCCCCACATCGCCGATCCCCTTGCAGGCCTTCAGCGCCTCCCGCTCACGGTCGGGGTCGCGGTCTGACGCGGCGCGCAGCTTGCGCAGGTCGCCGTCATGGTCCTCCAGCAGCAGGCTGGCCGTCTCGCCCAGCATCCGCGCGGTGCTTTCGTCATAACGCGCGTAGCCCGAGGTGTTGAGCACCTCGACCCGATCCTCCCAGCTGGCTGCCGCCATGTGTTCGGCCGTCGTCCATCCGGCCTCGGACAGCGCGCGCGCCGCCTTCGTCGCGGCGTCATGGGAGATGCGCGCGCTCATCAGCAGGGCGGCACAGAGCCAGCGGAACAGAACCGACGGCGTGTTGCGCGTCAGGTCGAGGTCAAGCTCTGCGGAAAACGGCGTCCCGTGGCGGTCGATCAGCCGGTCGAGGAGACGGTCCGTGTCGTTCGAATCGTTCGTCATCTTCGGCGCGTCCTTCTTGCTGTCACCAAGACAGCCCGACCCGCCCGGTACGGTCTTTAACGCGCGTTAATGCCCTTGGACCAAAGGCGCGTCAGCGTCTGGCACGTGACGGATCGCCACCGAAAGGAGACACGAATGGACCGCCTGAGCATCGTCCTGACCCTCATGACCGGGTCCGTCCTGGTCGGTGGCTTCGTCATCGTGGTCCTGTCGCTGGGCTACTACGACTGGCGCGTGATCGCCGGCGCGGTGGCCGTGGGGCTGCTGCTGACATGGCCCGCCGCCTACGCGATCTCGCGCTGGATCAAGCGCGACGATCCCGGCTGGCGGCTGCGCAGTGGCGCGCGCTCGGGCTCGCGCGACGGCAAGACCGATTTCCCCGAGACCTGACACATTCGGAGACTGCAATGGCTGACACTGACGTTGTTCTTTGCCACGCCCTTCGCACGCCCGTCGGGCGCTTTGGCGGCACACTCAAGTCGACGCCCGCGACCGAGCTGGGCGCCGTCGCACTGCGCGCGGTGCTGGACCGCAGCGGTCTCGACCCCGCCGAGGTCGACGGAATGGTGATGGGCCATGTCATCACCGCCGGCGCGGGCATGAACCCCGCGCGGCAGGCGGCGCTGAACGGCGGCCTGCCCAAGAGCGTTCCGGCCATGACCGTCAACCGCGTCTGCGGCTCGGGCGCGCAGGCCATCGCGACAGCCGCGCAGGAGATCCGGCTCGGCGATGCGCACTGCGTGATCGCGGGCGGGATGGAGAACATGGACCTGGGGCCCTACCTGCTGGACCGCGCGCGCTGGGGCTACAGGATGGGCCCGGGAACGGTGGGCGATGCGACCCTGCGCGACGGGCTGAACGACGCCTTCTCGGACGAGCATTCGGGCTGGCACACCGAGGACCTCGCCGATGCGCGCGACATCACCCGCAAGGCGCAGGACGCATGGGCCGCGCGTTCGCAACAGCGTTTCGCCAAGGCACAGGAGGCGGGCCGTTTCGAGGCCGAGATCGTGCCCGTGCCCGTTTCGGGCAAATCCGGCGACACGCCATTCGAGGCCGACGAGGGCAACCGCCCCGACGCGACCGAGGAGGGTCTGGCCAGGCTGAAACCCGCGTTTCGCGAAAACGGTACCATCACGGCGGGCAACGCGCCGGGGCTCAACAGCGCCGCCGCGGCGATGATCGTGGCCTCGCGCGGCTTTGCCGAGGACCGCGGGCTCGAGATCGCCGCACGGCTGGTGGCCAGCGGCGTGGGCGCGGTGGAGCCGGGCATGTTCGGCCTTGGTCCGGTGCCCGCGGTCTACCAGGCGCTAGACCGAGCGGGGTGGACCGTCGGCGACATCGAACGCGCCGAGATCAACGAGGCCTTCGCCGCCATCGCCATCGCGCTGACCGAAGAGCTGGGCCTGTCCGAGGACATCGTCAATGTCGACGGCGGCGCGATCGCCCTTGGCCATCCGATCGGGGCGACGGGGGCGATCCTGACGACCCGGTTGCTTCATTCGATGGCGCGCGACGGCGTGAACCGCGGGCTGGTGACGCTTTGCATCGGCGGCGGACAAGGCATCGCCCTGCTGCTGGACCGCGAGGGTTAGGCCCCTCTGAAACTCCCCATAGGAAAGGATAGCCAAATGCCATCCGACACCAGAACCGCCCTCGTCACCGGAGGCGTGCAGGGCCTCGGCGCCGCCGCCGCGCGCGCGCTGGCCGAGGCGGGCGTTACCGTCGCGGTCACCCATCTGGGCGGCGGCGAGACGGCCGAAGCCTTCGGCAAGGAGACCGGGATGCCGGTTTTCGAATGGGATGTCAGCGATTTCGAGGCTTGCAGACAGGGCATCGCCGATGTCGAGGAGGCCATCGGCCCGGTCGACATCCTCGTGAACAATGCCGGCGTCAACCGCGACGGGATGTTCCACAAGATGGACCGCGAGGATTGGGAGGCCGTCCTGCGGGTCGATCTGGGCTCAATGTTCAATGTCACGCGCCATGTCATCTGCGGCATGCGCGAGCGCGGCTTCGGGCGGATCGTCAACATCTCGTCGGTGAACGCCGCGCGGGGCCAGCCGGGCCAGACCAATTACTGCGCCGCGAAGGCGGGCGTGGAGGGCTTCACCCGCGCGCTGGCCCGCGAATGCGCCGGCAAGGGGATCACCGTCAACGCGATCGCGCCGGGTTATGCCGACACCGCCATGGTCGAGGCCGTGCCCGAAGAGATCATGAAGGACATCCTCGATGACGTGCCGCTTTCGCGGCTGGCCGCGCCCCAGGAGATCGGCCGCTGCGTGCGGTTTCTCGCATCCGACGACGCGGGCTTCATCACCGGGGCGACCCTGCCGGTCAATGGCGGGCTGCGCATGGGCTAGACGCGCCCTCGCGGCCCCGCCCCCCCGGAACCGCCCGCTCCACACAGAATACGAGGACCATCATGCGCGACAGCAAGGACGAAACGAGCGACAAGAAACACGAAACGGGCGAGGCCCCGGGATCGGAGGAGGCGAAAAGCGGCCTCGACGCCGAACCGCCCGAGATCGTCCACACCTCTCCCCTCGAGGCGCCCGACCGCTACACCACCAAAAGCCTCGACCGGGCCGCGAACGCTCATCTCGCGCGTTTCACGCTGGGCGTGTCGCCCTATGGGCTGTCTTCGACCTTCTTCGACTGGTGGGTGCACATGCTGGGCTCGCCCGGCAAGCAGGTGCAACTGATGGAAAAGGCCGCGCGCAAGGCGATGCGGCTGGGCGTCTACGCGGGGCAGGTCGCCCGCGACCCGGACGCGGAGCCCTGCATCGAGCCCCTGCCCCACGATCACCGGTTCGAACACGAGGGCTGGCGGAGCTGGCCCTACAACATGATCTACCAGAGTTTCCTGCTGAGCCAGCAATGGTGGTACAACGCCGCCTGCGACATCGACGGGGTCGGCCAGCGCGAGGAACAGGTCGTGTCCTTCGTCACGCGGCAGATGCTCGACATGATGTCGCCCTCGAACTTCATCGCCACCAACCCCGAGGTGGCGCGGGCGACGATGGAGGAAGGCGGCGCGAACCTCGTGCGGGGCTACCAGAACTTTCTGGAGGACTGGGAACGCGCGGTCTCGGGCAAGCTTCCGGTGGGCACCGAGGATTACCTGCCGGGCCGCGACGTGGCCACGACACCCGGCAAGGTCGTCTTCCGCAACCGCCTGCTGGAGCTGATCCAGTATGCGCCTGCGAC
>CAZOBK010000005.1:0-94234 GCA_964578115.1 uncultured Roseicyclus sp. | reverse complement strand
GTCTCTGCTCAATCCAGCGCGGCTGGCGAATGTCGAGGTCCTAAACAGTACACCCGTCGACCATCTCGAACCGCCAGCAGGTCGAAGAACCGGGCGAGCTGAGCTGCGGATATTCGGTGTGGTAAAACAACGGTCGCCAAAGTCTTTACGGTAGTATAAAAATGTTTAATAACAGATACTTATATAGATTATGCCTTGATTTCGTGAATGCGGAGATCGCATCGGTATGGCCCATACGGCAAACGCAACAGCCCTTTGGCTGTTAGCTCGCTTCAGGAAATGAGCCGATCTCGTGATGCACCGCTCTCGAGGATCAACAGTATTTTCTGACGCTTAGGCCGCGTCCTAGATGCAGGACTACCTGTCTTGAATTTCATGAAATCTTTTTCAACACGACCTTTGGGCCGAATCCCGGCGCTGCACGCATCCTAACGGTCAAAACCGAAAGTGCAGCCAAACCCCTCTTCTCCCAAATCCATTCCGGCCGCCACGAGCGCGCCCAGGCGCCCGAGCTCGTCGGCGCATTTCGCGCCGGCGCCATTGCCTCCGGTCAGAATCGTCGTCATGGCGTCGAGCCGTGCAATGTAGGGCTTGCCCGTTGCAGTGAAGGTAACTGCGCAGGCCCCTGTGGACATCCGGCTCAGCGGCAGCCCCGGCATGACCCGCCCCAGCGCGCCGAGCAGTGTTTCGCCGGCCACGGGGCTTCCGCCGCTCCTGAACCACGCGGTCATCTCCGCCGCGCTTGTCAGGCGCGGACTGTCCGCCTCGCCGCCGATCTTCACCAGCCAGCGTCCGTCCGGGTAACGGATCGGCGGCAGCAGGTAGAGATCGTGCGACTGCCCTTCTGGCACGAAGATCAGCGTCGGCATGCCCGCCAACGCCATCGCCTCCGTCTCTTGCAGTTCCACGAAGGCCACGGTGCGGGCGTAGACCTCCAACCGTGGGCGGAACGGCAAAAGCGCATCCATCCCGGCATACGCGCCGGTGGCGACGACGATCTGGCCGGCATCGACCGTTGCACCCGAGGCCAGCGCGATCCGCCCGCCCTGCCGCGCGATGGCGTCCTCGGGCAGCACCAGCGCGCCGGCCGCGACAGCCAGCGCCTCCTCGGCGCGTCGCATGGCCCGGGGGTCGATCCATCCACCCGCCGGATCCCATGCCGCCCGCGTGCCGGGCGCGAACCGGAACATCGGGAAACGGTCGGCGAGGGTAGCGCCTTCCAACCGGTCATGGGCGATACGCTCGGCATCCGCGACCGCGAGAAAGGCGTCGCCGAATCCCGCGCCCGGGCCTTCGGACGGCGCCGCCATCATGCCGCCTACGGGGTGGTAGAAGTCGATGTCTGAGCGCGCCTCGATGTCCCGGTACCGCGCGATGGACCGTGCCGACAGCCGCGACCAGTCGGCGTCATGCGCAAGGATGCGTGTGATCCGCCCCGCGTCGTGATGGCTGGCGAAGGGGCCGTCATGGGTGGCGGGATCAGTTGGCTCGTCGGGGCCGATCAGCGCCACGGAATGTCCGCCTTCGGCCAGATGGCGTGCGCAGGCGGTGCCCATCAGTCCCCGCCCGATCACGGCGAAATCGACCTGGTTCACACGCGCCCCCGGCTGACCGGAATGCGAGAACCGTCGGGCGGCCGTACGCCGTCAGGCGCGCTCAAGGACGACAGGGCCGCTTTCGCGCACGATCCATCCTTCATCTTTCCGAAAATACGCATCGCCACGCCTGCCCCATGGCCCTGCATCCGTTCAGCCCCTGATCGTCTCCAGCAGCAAATGCACGTTCTCGGGGTCGGCGTCGGGCGTGATGCCGTGACCGAGGTTGAAGATGTGCGGCCCGCCCTTCAGCGCGTCCACGATGCGGCGGGTTTCGTCCACGAGGGCCTGACCGCCTGTCACCATGTGTTTGGGATCGAGGTTCCCCTGCACGCAGCTGTCGGGCTGCAGGTGTTCCGCCGCCCAGGCCGGGTCGACCTTGGTGTCGATGGCCAGCCCGTCCGCGCCCACCGTCTTGGCGAAGCCGATGTAGTTCTCGCCCGCCTCGCGCGGGAAGGCGATGACCGGCAGGCCCGGGTGGCGGGACTTGAGTTCCGCGGTGATCCGCTTCGCCGGTTCCAGCGCAAAGCGCGTGAAGGCCTCGCCCTTGAGCGACCCGGCCCAGCTGTCGAAGATCTTCACGACCTCGGCGCCGGCCTGAACCTGCTGGTCGAGATATTCGATCGTGGCCCCGGTCAGAAGCTCGATCAGCGCGCCGAAGGTCTCGGGGTCCTCCTCGCGCAGCTTGTGGGCCGGGGCCTGATCCGGCGTGCCGCGACCCGCGATCATGTAGGTCGCGACCGTCCAGGGCGCGCCCGCGAAGCCGATCAGCGTGGTTTCCTCTGGCAACGCCTCGGACAGGCGGCGCACGGTCTCGTAGACCGGCGCGAGGTGGTCGTGGATGTCGTCCTTGCCCTTGAGCGGCTTCAGCCCCTCGGGTCCGGTGATCGTCGAAAGCCGCGGCCCCTCGCCGGTGACGAACCACAGGTCCGCGCCAAGCGCATCGGGGATCAGCAGGATGTCGGCGAAAAGAATCGCGGCGTCGAACCCGTAGCGGCGGATCGGCTGGAGCGTCACCTCGGCGGCCAGTTCGGAGTTGTAGCACAGCGACAGGAAATCCCCGGCCTCGGCGCGGGTGGCCTTGTATTCCGGCAGATACCGTCCCGCCTGACGCATCAGCCAGACCGGCGGCACCTCCATCGTCTCGCCCGCCAGCGAACGCAGGAGTTTCTTCTTGCCGGTGGTGGGCGCGTCAAACATGAGAGTTGTCCTTCGGTCGTTCTGCAGACAGGAATTGTCTGCGGGCATGACTCTGTCAACTCGCAGGACTCTGTCAACCCGAAGGCGATTGTCAAGGAAAGTTGACAGCTATAAGAGGAAACCATGACGACCGACTTGCCCTCCCCCGCCAGACCCTTGCGTATCGGAACCCGTGGATCGCCGCTGGCGCTTGCGCAGGCGCATGAGACGCGCGGGCGGCTGATGGCCGCCTTCGACCTGCCCGAGGAGGCCTTCGAGATCGTGGTGATCAAGACCACCGGCGATGACCGGAGCCTGATCGACGCCGATGTCGCGCTCAAGACGCTGGGCGGCAAGGGCCTGTTCACCAAGGAAATCGAAGAGGACATGCTGTCGGGCAAGATCGACGTCGCCGTCCATTCGATGAAGGACATGCCGGTCGCGCAGCCCGAGGGTCTGGTGCTCGACTGCTACCTCCCCCGCGAGGACGTGCGCGACGCGTTCGTGTCGCTCGCGCACGGTTCGCTGGCCGATCTGCCCTCCGGCGCCAAGGTCGGCTCCTCCTCGCTCAGGCGCCGCGCGCAGCTGAAGGTGCGGCGGCCCGACCTCGAGGTCGTGGAGTTTCGCGGCAACGTCCAGACCCGGATGAAGAAGCTGGGCGACGGGGTCGCGGACGCGACCTTCCTCGCCATGGCAGGACTGAAGCGGCTTGGCATGACCCAGGTGGTGAAATCGGCCATCGCGCCCGAGGATGTGCTGCCCGCCGTCGCGCAGGGCGCCATCGGCATCGAGCGGCGCGTCACGGACATGCGCGCCGCTGCAATGCTGGAGGCCATTCACGATGGCCCCACGGGGCAGCGGCTCGCGGCGGAGCGTGCCTTTCTCGCCGGCCTCGACGGGTCCTGCGAAACACCCATCGCGGGTCTGGCCGAGCTTGACGGCGGCACTTTGCGCCTGCGCGGCGAGATCCTGCGCCCGGACGGGTCCGAGGTTCTGACCGACGACCGAACGGCGGCGATCGAGGATGGTGCCGCGCTGGGTTGGGAGATGGCGAAGGACCTGCGCGCCAAGGCCGGCGAGGATTTCTTCGACTGGATCGCGGCCTGAGGCGGGACCCGCGTCTTGCGAGACGCGGGCGATTTCGGTGCAAGGGAATTGCGCCCCGTGGCTGCCCGAATTGCCCAGAACATGCCATGTGCGCGCCTTGCGACGTGCAAGGCCTCGTGGCATGACGACATCCGACTGGCGATGTCCTCCTCTTCTGTCTGCGGAGCAGAGATCCGATCATGCATATCGACGAGACCGGCATTCCCGGGCTTCTGATCCTGACGCCTGCGCGGTTCGGGGACGCGCGGGGCTTCTTTTCGGAGACGTGGAACCGGGAGCGTTTGTCGGAGCATGGGATCGACATCGATTTCGTGCAGGACAACCATTCGCTGTCGGCCGCCGTGGGCACTGTACGCGGGTTGCATTTCCAGGCCCCGCCGCACGCTCAGGCCAAGCTGGTGCGCTGCGGGCGCGGCGTGCTGTTCGACGTGGCCGTCGATATCCGCAAGGGCTCTCCGACTTATGGCCGCTGGTTCGGGCTGGAACTGAGTTTCGAGAACGGCAGGCAGCTCTTGATCCCGGCGGGCTTTGCCCATGGGTTTGCGACGCGGGCGCCGGATACCGAGATCATCTACAAATGCTCCGACTATTATGCGCCCGAGGCCGAGGGCGCGCTGCGCTACGACGATCCCGACATCGGCATCGACTGGGGCCTTGGCGATACGCCGGCGATCCTGTCTGACAAGGACGCGGCCGCGGGCGCCTTCGCGGGCTTCGACAGCCCCTTCGTCTACGAGGAGGCGGCACCATGAAGCTTCTGGTCACCGGCGGGGCCGGGTTCATCGGGTCCGCCGTTGTGCGGCTGGCGGTGTCGCGCGGGCATCAGGTCGTGAATGTCGACGCGCTGACCTACGCGGCCTGCCTCGACAACGTGGCTTCCGTCGCGGACAGCCCGGACTACGCCTTCGAGGAGGCCGATATCCGCGACCGCGCGGCGATGGACCGGATCCTGGCCGCGCACGAACCCGATGCGATCATGCACCTTGCCGCCGAAAGCCATGTGGACCGCTCCATCGACGGGCCGGGCACCTTCATCGACACGAACGTGACGGGGACCTACACGCTGCTGGAGGCCGCGCGGGGCTACTGGGCCGCCAAAGGCAGGCCGGACACGTTCCGCTTCCACCATATCTCGACCGACGAGGTCTACGGCACGCTGGGCGCCACCGGTCTCTTCACCGAGGACACGCCCTACGCGCCCAACAGCCCCTATTCGGCGTCCAAGGCCGCCTCGGACCACCTCGTGCGCGCTTGGGCCGAGACCTACGGCCTGCCGGTCGTCCTGACCAACTGTTCCAACAATTACGGCCCCTACCACTTCCCCGAGAAGCTGATCCCCGTGGTGATCCTGAACGCGCTCGCCGGCAAGCCGATCCCCGTCTATGGCAAGGGCGAGAACGTGCGCGACTGGCTCTACGTGGAGGATCACGCCGATGCGCTTCTGCTGGTCGTGGAAAAGGGCGCGCTTGGGCGCAGCTACAATATCGGCGGCAACAACGAGCGGCGGAACATCGACCTCGTGCGCACGATCTGCGGCCTGCTGGACGAGCGCCGCCCGGATGCTGCGCCCCATGACCGGCTGATCACCTTCGTGGAGGACCGACCCGGCCACGACCTGCGCTATGCCATCGACGCCAGCCGCATTCGCGACGAGCTGGGCTGGCAGCCCTCGGTCACGGTGGAGGAAGGTCTCGCGCGCACCGTCGACTGGTATCTGGAGAACGAGGACTGGTGGCGCGCGCTGCAATCGCGCACCGGCGTTGGCGAACGCCTCGGAAAGGCCGGGTAGGTCCGATGCGGATCCTCGTCTTCGGAAAAACCGGCCAGGTGGCCACCGAGCTTGCACGGCAGGCGGACGTCATCGCGCTGGGCCGCGATCAGGCCGACCTCTCCGATCCTTCGGCCTGCGCGGCGGCGATCCGCGCCCATGCGCCCGAGGCGGTGATCAATGCCGCCGCCTATACCGGCGTCGACAAGGCCGAGGAGGAGGAAGACCTCGCCACCACGATCAACGGCGCGGCCCCGGCGGCGATGGCGGCGGTCTGCGCCGATCTGGGCATTCCCTTCGTGCATATCTCCACCGATTACGTCTTCGACGGCTCGGGCGAGGCGGCGCGCGGGCCCGATGCGCCGACGGCACCCCTTGGCGCCTATGGCCGCTCCAAGCTGGCCGGTGAAACGGGGATCGTCGCGGCAGGCGGGGCTTTCGCCATCTTGCGCACGTCTTGGGTTGTCTCGGCCCATGGCGCGAATTTCGTCAAGACCATGCTGCGCGTGGGGCCCGCGCGCGGGCATCTGCGCGTGGTCGATGACCAGATCGGCGGCCCGACGCCCGCCGGCGACATCGCGGCGGCCTGCCTGACGATCGCCGCGCACCTGGCCGAGCATCCCGAGGCGGCGGGCATCTACCACTTCGCCGGTGCGCCCGACACGTCTTGGGCCGGGTTCGCCGAAGCCATCTTCGAGATGGCGGAACTCGCCGTCGCGGTGGAGCATATCCCTACCACCGAATATCCGCTTCCCGCGCCGCGCCCGCTGAACTCGCGGCTCGACTGTTCGCGGACCGAAGCCGTTTTCGGCATCCCGCGCCCCGAGTGGCGCGCGGGACTGGCCGAAATCCTCAATGACCTCTCACGCCAGGGTGGCACATCATGACCAAGCGCAAGGGCATCATCCTCGCCGGTGGCTCGGGCACGCGTCTCTACCCGATCACGATCGGCGTGTCGAAACAGCTTCTGCCGATCTTCGACAAGCCGATGATCTACTATCCGATCAGCGTCCTGATGCTGGCAGGCATCCGCGAGATCGCCATCATCACCACGCCCGAGGATCAGGCGCAGTTCCAGCGGACGCTGGGCGATGGCGGGCAATGGGGGCTCGAGTTCACTTATATCGTGCAGCCTTCGCCCGACGGTCTGGCGCAGGCCTATATCCTTGCGCGCGATTTTCTCGGCGGTGCGCCCTCGGCGATGGTGCTGGGCGACAACATCTTCTTCGGCCACGGCCTGCCCGAGATCCTTGCGGCCGCCGACAGATCGCAGGCCGGGGGCACGGTCTTCGGCTACCAGGTGGCCGATCCGGAGCGCTACGGCGTGGTGGATTTCGGAACCCAGGGCGAGGTGCGTGCGATCATCGAGAAACCCAAGGTGCCGCCGTCTTCCTTCGCGGTCACGGGTCTCTATTTCCTTGACGGCACCGCGCCGGAGCGGGCGGCGCGGGTGACGCCGTCGGCGCGCGGCGAGCTCGAGATCACCTCGCTTCTGGAAAGCTACCTGCGCGACGGGTCGCTCGACGTGCAGAAGATGGGCCGCGGCTTCGCCTGGCTCGACACCGGCACCCACGGGAGCCTTCTGGACGCCGGCAACTTCGTGCGCACCCTGACCGAGCGGCAGGGGATGCAGACCGGATCGCCCGAGGAAATCGCCTATGCGCAGGGCTGGATCACCGCAGATCAGCTGGCCGAGCGTATCGGTTTGTTTACCAAGAACGCTTATGGCGACTACCTGAAATCTCTGCTCTGAGGGCGTGAGCGGTCATCGACCGGCGGCGCTGTCCGGGCGTTGCCGGAGGATCGGTCGCTGTTCAATCGCCTGCGTGCCCTGTTCCTGAGATACGCCTCGCACCATGAGGCGTGGGCCTGCGGCGTGGGCCTGCCGCGCCACCGCCTGTGCCGTGTCGGCAATATCGAAAGCGTGTGCCGGGTGGGCGAGGGCCTGCGCCTGAGTGGCTGGGCGTCGGTGGAGGTGCTGCGGTTTTCGTGGCCGGACGGGTCGCGCGACGTGCGTCCCGATCTGACCCGCCATGATCTGCGCCGCCCGCGCGCCAGCCTCTCGCGCGGCATGGGGTTCGAGGTTACTCTTCCGCCGCAGGCGAAGTCGATCCGCGTCGCGGCGCTGATGCCGTCCGGCCATGTGCGCCATGTGGGGCTGCAACACCCAGCCGATCCGTGGTCGCCGCGCACGCGTAGGCGCCTCCTGCGCGCCTTCGTCCGGGACATGATCCGCGCGCTCCCCGCCTTCGCGGCCTACGCGCTTCGGCGGGGCGAGGCGCAGAAACAGGCCATCAAGGCGGCGCTCGGCCTGATGAATGGCCCTGTCGCGCCGCTGCTCGACGCGCTGTGGTTCGGCGAAGAGGACGCGTCCATTGCCCTGCCGGCGGTCCGCGATAGGCGCTTCACCATCGTCATGCCGGTTCACAACGGGTTCGACATGCTGCGCGAGGCGCTCGACCGGGTGCGCCGCCACACGAGCGGCGATTGGCGGATCGTCATTGTCGACGACGCATCGACCGATCCACGCGTGGGGCCGTTCCTGCGCGACTGGACACGGGCGCAGGAGGATCGGGCCCAACTTGTGACGCTGGAGCGGAATGGCGGGTTCGTGGTCGCCGCCAATCACGGTCTTGCGATGGCCGAGGGGCAGTGTGGGCCCGTCATCCTCCTGAACTCCGACGCGTTTGTTCCCAAAGGCTGGGCGGAACGCCTGCTGTCCCCCCTGTCCGATCCATCCGTCGCCTCGGTCACGCCCTTCTCCAACACGGCGGAGATCTTCAGCGCGCCTCTGGCGGGTCACTCTGTCCCGATGACGGGCGACATGGCCGACCGGCTCGATGACGTCGCGCGCAGTCTCTGCGTTCCGGGCACGCTGCCATCCGCGCCCACGGGCGTGGGATTTTGCATGGCGATGGCGCGCGAATGGCTCGACCGCGTGCCGCGCCTCGATCCGGCGTTCGGGCGCGGCTACGGGGAGGAGGTCGACTGGTGCCAGCGGGTCCGCGTCATGGGCGGGCGGCATGTGGGAATGCCGGGCCTCTTTGTCCTTCACGCCGGCGGCGAGAGCTTCGGGGCGGAGAAATCCGCGCGTATGACCGCCGCCAATGCCATGATCTCCGCGCGCTATCCGCGATACGACGCCGATGTGCAGGACTACCTGCGCCACGACCCGCTGCGCACGGCGCGCCTGACGCTGGGCATCGCATGGGCCGGGTTCGGCGCTGGCGGGCCGCTGCCCGTCTATCTGGCCCACAGCCTCGGCGGCGGGGCCGACATGGCGTTGGAACGCGAGATCGCGCGCGATCTGGAAGGCCGCGGCGCGGCCCTTGTCCTGCGGGTCGGCGGCGTGTCGCGTTTCGTGCTGGAGTTGCGGCTGCCCGGCGGACGGATCGACGGGGCGACAGGCTCCTTCGAGGTGGTCCGCTCCATGCTGGCCGCGGTTCCGCGCCTTCGGATCGTCTATTCTTGCGGCGTAGGTGATCCGGTCGCGTTCGAGCTTCCCCGATTGCTGTTGAAACTGCGGCGCGACGTGCTTTCCGACAGGCTGGAGGCCCGGCTTCACGATTACTTCCCGGTGTCGCCCTCTTACTGCCTGCTGTGCAGCGACGGGCGCTATCGCGGCCCGGTCTCCGGCGACAGCCCCGATCCGGTGCACCTTTACCAGAGGCGGGACGGAGACGCGGTATCCCTGCGCCAATGGCAAAGCGACTGGCGCAGGTACCTGTCGGCCTGCGACGAGATCACGGCCTACTGCAGATCCAGCGCGGACATCCTGTGTGCCGCCTATCCCGCGCTGTCGCATCGCATCTCGGTCCGTGCCCCTTTGCCCGCGGCATGTCCCACACCGTTTGCGCCGCCGAAAACCTCCCGCGTGCTGGGCGTTCTGGGCAATCTCAACGCGCAGAAGGGGGCGCGGATCATCGCGGATCTTGCCCGCCGTCTCGATGCCGCGGGCGATCCCCGGCCCATCGTCGTCATCGGCAACGTCGATGCAGCCTGCCCGCTCCCCGCGCGCGTCCGTATCCATGGCGGCTACAGTCAGGACAGCATCGCGGATCTGGCGCGCCACTACGGCATTTCGACCTGGATCGTGCCGGCGATCTGGCCCGAAACCTACTCCTTTTCCACGCGGGAGGCGCTTGCCACAGGCCTGCCGGTCATCGCCTTCGATATCGGCGGACAGGGCGAAGCCGTGCGACAGGCGGCGAACGGACATGCGGTGCCTTACGACCCGGCTGCCGATCTCGCGGGGCGCCTCCGGGCCGCCCTTCCCGTGACGGAACCCGCCGCGCCCCGCGGCCTGCGCCCACGCTCGACCGCGATGGCCGGAGGCGCGACCTGATGAGTGTGGAGCGCTCCCGCCGAGATGCCGTGCCCGACGGTCCGCCGCTCTTTCTCGTCGGATGTGTCCGGTCAGGAACCACCCTGACCCGCGACCTGCTGCGCCGCGTGCCCGACGTGATCTGCCCCGAGGAGACCCATTTCCTCCGCTGGTCGGAACCGTTTCGCACCCCCGCCTCGATGCCGCCGCACACCCGCAACGAGGTTCTGCGGCAGCACAGGGTCATTGACGGGGTGTCCGAAGAGGTCTTCGCGGATCTCCTGACCTCCTGCCTCTCCAAGGCGGAGTTGCAGCGCGCCTACGTGGCGGCCTTCGCGCGCGCGCAGGGCGTCAGCGGCCCCTATCGCTGGATCGACAAGACGCCGCAGAACATCTACGGCGGCGCGCTGATCCTGTCTGCCTTTCCGTCCGCAAGGCTGCTGCATATTGTCCGCAACCCGCTCAACGTCGTGGCGAGCATGCTGATGGGCCGGCAGGTATCCGTGCCGGACGTCCACGGCGCCATCAACTACTGGTGCGAGGCCGTGCAGATCGCCGCGACCCTGCGCAAGGCAGCGCCCGACCGCATCATGGACCTGCGTTACGAAGACCTCGTGGCCGATGTGCCGGGGGTGATGGCCGGCGTCCAGCGATTTGCCGGGATCGTTGCGCCACCGGGCCTCTACGCGCGGGCCGACGCGCATCCCGAGCGCGATCTCTGGCGCAGCGCGCTGGGTCCTGCGGACCGCGACGCGGTGGTGACCCGCTGCGGCGCGCTGGCCCTGTCCCATGGCTACGACTTGCGGGCGTGCGTCGCTTCGGCCGCTATAGCCTCTTGACCTTCCAGTAACGGGAAGCCCTATGTACAGGTCCTCATCGAAGGACAGGACCCGTGCCCGATACTCTCAGCCCAATGACCCTGCGCTACGACGTGGCGAACCTGAACTGCGGCGGCTGCGCCGCGCGTGCGCAAACCGCGCTCGCAGCGCTTCCCGGCGTGCACTCCGCGACCGTCAATTTCGCCACCCGCCGCGCCGATCTCGTGGTGGGCCCGGATTTCGACGCGGATGCAGCCGGGTCGGCCATGGACGACGCGGGTTACCCGGTCACCGAGCGCCCGGACCCCACACGGCTGCGCGTCGAGGTCGGAAACCTCACCTGCGGGTCCTGCGTGGCGCGGGCCGAGGCCGCGCTGACGGATATGCCCGGCGTGACCGGGGCAAGGGTCAACCTGGCCACCGGCCGGGCCGACATATTCGGCACGCCGGAGGGCGGTTTCGAAGCCCTGTCGCGCCACATGAAGAACGCGGGCTACCCGGTCCGCCCGCTCGAGGACGCCTCGGCCGCCGCCCCGCCGGGCGAGGATGACCGCGACGAGATCGCGACCTACAGGCGTTCCTTCCTCATCGCCGCGCTGCTGACGCTGCCGGTCTTCATCGCCGAGATGGGCGGACATGTGTTTCCGCCCTTCCATCACTGGCTGGCCATGACATTCGGCGAGACGCCCGTGCGCGTGGCGCAATTCCTGCTGACGACGCTGGTCCTCGCCGGGCCGGGGGCCGTTTTCTTCCGGCTGGGCGTGCCCGCCCTCATGCGCCGCGCACCGGACATGAACAGTCTCGTGGTGCTGGGGACAAGCGCGGCCTGGGCCTGGTCGACGCTTGTCACCTTCGCGCCGACGGCCGTGCCCGAAAGCGGACGGCATGTCTATTTCGAGGCTGCGGCGGTCATCGTGTCGCTGATCCTTCTGGGCCGCTGGCTGGAGGCGCGCGCGCGCGGCAGGGCCGGGGCGGCCATCGCCGGGCTGATCGCCCTGCGCCCCGACACGGCGCCGCGTCTCGACCCCGACGGCACCCCACGCGACGTGCCCCTGGCCGAGATCGTCCCCGGCGACCGGCTTCTCCTGCGCCCCGGCGCACGGGTGGCCGTCGACGGCGTGGTCGAGGACGGCCGCAGCCACGTGGACGAGGCGATGCTGACCGGCGAGCCGTTGCCTGTCGGCAAGGACCCCGGCGACGCCGTCACGGCCGGCACGGTGAACGGAAGCGGCAGCCTGACCTATCGCGCGACGGCCGTGGGCTCCGACACGGTTCTCTCGCGCATCGTGGCCATGGTCGAGGACGCGCAATCCGCCCGGCTTCCCGTGCAATCGCTGATCGACCGGGTGACGGCGGTCTTCGTGCCCGTGGTGCTGGTGATCGCGCTGGTCGCGGGCGGGCTGTGGCTCCTGCTCGGGCCGGACCCGTCGCAGGCCCTCGTGGTCACGGTCTCGGTCCTGATCATCGCCTGCCCCTGCGCCATGGGCCTCGCCACGCCGGTCTCCATTCTCGCCGGCACGGGGCGCGCGGCCGAGATGGGGGTCCTGTTCCGGCAGGGCAGCGCGCTGCAATCCATGGGTCGTGTGGACCTGATCGCCTTCGACAAGACCGGCACCCTGACGGAAGGACGCCCGCAGGTCACGGGGCTCTACGCCGCGAGCGGCATTGCGGAGGATGACCTGTTGCGCGTCGCCGCGGCGGTTGAGGGAGCGTCCGAGCACCCGCTCGCCCGCGCCATCGTGGCCGAGGCCGAGGCGCGCGGCCTGACCGTCGAACCCGTGTCCGCCTTCGACAGCACGACCGGCGGCGGCGTCGCCGCGCAAATGGACGGTGTTTCCGTGCAGGCCGGCTCCGCCAGGTATCTGCGCGGGTCCGGCGTCGATGTGCCGGAGGAACCGGCCGGCGCCGAAACCCGCGTTCACGTGGCTCTGGGCGGCCGCTATCTCGGGCGGATCGACCTGTCCGATCCGCCGAAACCCGACGCGGCCGAGGCCGTTGCCGCCTTGCGCGCACAGGGCGTGCGGGTGGCCATGCTCTCGGGCGATGGCGCCGGTCCGGTCGCGGCGATGGGCGAAACCCTCGGCATCCCCGAGGCCCATGGCGGCCTGTCTCCCGCCGACAAGAAGGACCTGCTGGAGCGGTGGCGCGCCGAGGGCCTGAAGGTCGCCTTCGTGGGCGACGGGATCAACGACGCGCCCGTTCTCGCCGCCGCCGATGTGGGCGTGGCGCTCGGCACCGGCACGGATGTCGCCATCGAAGCCGCCCATGTGGTGCTGGTCTCCGGCAGCCCCTCGGCGGTGGTCACCGCACGCGAGGTTAGCCGCCGCACGCTTGCCAACATCGTGCAGAACCTCGTATGGGCCTTCGGCTACAACGTCGCGCTGATCCCGGTGGCGGCGGGGGGGCTCGCCATCTTCGGCGGCCCGTTCCTCAACCCGATGCTGGCCGCGGGCGCCATGGCGGCAAGCTCCATCCTCGTCGTGGCCAACGCGCTCCGGCTCAAGGCGATGAGGGCGGCATGAATATCGGGGACGTGTCCGACCGCACCGGCCTGCCGGCCAAGACGATCCGCTATTACGAGGAGATCGGCCTCGTCACGCCGGACCGCGACGCGAACGGCTACAGACGGTTCGAGACGGCGCATATCCACAAGCTGGGCTTCCTTGCCCGGGCCCGGTCGCTGGGCTTCTCGATCGAGGATTGCCGCACGCTCCTCGCGCTGTGGGAGGATCGTGGCCGCGCTTCGGGGGACGTCAAGGCGCTGGCCAACCGGCACCTTGCCGAGATCGACCGCAAGATGGCCGAACTGGCGGACATGCGCGACACGCTGTCGGACCTCGTCAAGGCCTGCGCCGGCGATGACCGGCCCGATTGTCCGATCCTCAAGGGCCTCGCGAAAGAGGGCAGGGCGTCCTGAGAGGGGCACCGACCCGGCCCTTCATCTTTCCCGAAATACGCCTTCGCGCATCGCGCGAAAAGGCGCGTCCGGGGCTCGACGCCCCGGGTGCGCCTGCCCCACCGCTAGCGCAACCGCGCCTCGCTCGTCGCATCGAAAAACAGCGCGTCCTCGCCGCGGAAGGTCAGCCCGGTGCGGCTTCCGGGGGGCGGCGCGACCTGGTCATGGGCCTCGACGATGACCCGCGCGCCGTCCGGTGCAGTCAGGTAGTGGTAGCTGACGCCGCCCAGACGCTCCGACAAATCCACCACATGCGTCTCGCCCTGCGCCAGCCGCAGGTGGTTTGGCCGTAGCCCCACCGTGACCGCGCCCTGCGAGGATGCGCTGGCGGGTGCCGCGATCTGCATCCCGTCGAGCGCCGGAACCGCGACATGCCCCCCCTCGATCCGCCCGTCGAAGAAGTTCATCGCAGGGCTGCCGATGAAACCCGCCACGAAGCGGTTGTCGGGATCGTTGTAGAGATCGAGCGGTTCGCCCACCTGCTCGACCCGCCCCGCGCGCAGCACGACGATCTTGTCGGCGAGCGTCATCGCCTCGACCTGGTCATGGGTGACATAGATCATCGTGGCGCCGATTTCCTGATGCAGGCGGGCGATCTCGACCCGCATCTCCACGCGCAGTTCCGCATCGAGGTTGGACAGGGGCTCGTCGAACAGGAACACCTCGGGTCCGCGCACGATGGCGCGCCCGATGGCCACCCTCTGACGCTGACCGCCCGACAGCGCCTTGGGTTTGCGCGCGAGATACTCGTCGAGCTTCAGCACGCGGCTGGCCTCGGCCACCTTGGCTTCGATCGTCGCCTTGGGATGGCCGGTCATCTTCAGGCCGAAGCCCATGTTCTCGGCCACCGTCATATGCGGGTAAAGGGCGTAGGTCTGGAACACCATTGCCACGCCGCGTTCGGCAGGGTCGAGATGGGTCACGTCGCGCCCGCCAATGGCGATACGCCCGCCTGTCGTTTCCTCCAGCCCCGCGACCATGCGCAACAGGGTCGATTTCCCGCAGCCCGAAGGGCCCACGAAGACGCAGAACTCGCCATCCTCGATCTCGAGGTCGACGCCATGGATAACCTGCGTCGCGCCGTAGCGCTTGACCACTTCGTTGAGTTTCAGGCCCGACATCTTCGCTCCCTCTCTTGCCTCGTCCTATTCCGCCGCCTGGTCGGGGAAGCGCCAGTCCTGCGCTTCGCCCGCAATGGCCGAGACCGACCTGCGCAACACCGCCAGATGCCGCGTGAGGCCGTCCAGATCGGTCCGCGCGCTGGTCGACGTCACCGAGACCGCGCCCAGAACCCGCCCCGACCGGGTCAGGATCGGCACCGCGATGCAGATGATGCCGGGCTCGTGCTCTTCGTCGTCGAAGGCGTGGCCGCGGGCGCGGATCTCGGACAACTCACCACGCATCGCATCTGCCGTGGTGATCGTCTTGGCCGTGAAGGCATGCCACGACTGCTGCTGCAGCACCGGCGCGACCTCCGCCTCCGGCAGGTAGGCCAGCATCGCCTTGCCGACGCCGGTGCAATAGGCGGGCCCGACCTTGCCGGCCTGGGAATACATCGCGACCGGTTCCCGCGCGTTGCGCTTGTCCACGTAAAGCACCTGCCCCCCGTCGAGCTGCGCAAGGTGCACGGTCTCGCCGGTCTCGCGGCTGAGCTGGTCGAGATGCGGGCGCGCGATGGGTGCCAGCGACGAGGCCTGCCAGGCCGCATGGGCCAGCCGCACGAGCCTGATGCCGGGCGCGTAGGTCTGTCGTTCGGGGTCGAAGGACAACATGCCCTGATGCGTCAGGACCTGCACGAGGCGATAGAGCGTGGCCTTGGGATAAGGGCTGTCCTCGAGAAGCTCGGAAAAGCGCACGGGCCGGCCGTGTTCGGCCACGGCGTCCAGCACGGTCAGCGCCTTTGCCACCGTCCCATCACCGGCCTGTCTGGGTTCCGTCGTCACGCGCCTTGCGCCTCCGCCCCTCGAAATGCTGTTGACAAGGCTAGGCAGAGTTGGCGTAGGATTTCAATATAAGAAACCAAGTTTCAAATAATGAAACTGAATATCGCGACCAGGATCACCAGGGAGGACACCATGCGATCCATCACCAAGACCGGCGCCGCAGCGCTGGCCGCCACAACCTTGCTCGCCGGCGCCGTCAGCGCGCAGGACCTCAGCGGCGAGTTGCGCATCATCTCGGACATGTCGAACCCCGGCCCCCGCGCCGTCATGGAACAGCTCGCCACCGATTTCGACGCGATGCATCCGGACCTGACCGTGGACCTGACCATCGTCGACCGCGAGGCGTGGAAGACCCAGATCCGCAACGCGCTTTCCGCCAATCCGCCGGACGTGGTGAACTGGTACGCCGCTAACCGCATGGCCCCCTTCGTCGATGCGGGCCTGTTCATGGACATCACCGACTGGTGGGAGGCCGGCGATTACGAGGGCCTCGAATCCGTGCGTGGCGCGCTGACCCAGGACGAGCGTCAGTGGGGCATCCCCTACACCTACTACCAGTGGGGCATGTATTACCGCGCGGACATTTTCGACGAGCTCGGCCTGAGCGAGCCCGCCACGTGGGACGAGGAAATCGCGAACTGTCAGGCGATCATCGATTCGGGCCGCAAGTGCTACACTATCGGCACGCGCTTCCTTTGGACCGCTGGCGGCTGGTTCGATTATCTCAACATGCGGACCAACGGCTTCGACTTCCACATGCAGCTTGCCCGCGGCGAGGTGCCCTGGACCGACGAACGCGTGCGCGAAACCTTCGGCAACTGGCGTCAGTTGATCGACATGGGCGCCTTCATCGACGACCATCAGACCTACTCGTGGCAGGAGGCGCTGCCCTTCATGATCAACGGTGAGGCCACGGCCTACCTGATGGGCAATTTCGCCGTCGATCAGCTCCGCAATGGCGGCCTGACCGACGACCAACTGGATTTCTACCAGTTCCCCGCCATCAATCCCGACGTCGCGATGGGCGAGGACGCCCCCACCGACACGTTCCATGTCGCCTCCGGCGCGCAGAACGTGGAGGCCGCGCGTGCGTTCCTCGCCTATGTAACATCGCCCGAGGTGCAGACGGAGATCAACGGGCCCGACGGTCTGGGCCAGCTGCCGGTGAACGCCAATGCCTCGGTTGCGGATGACAAGTTCATCCAGCAGGGTTTCGAGATGCTGAGCGAGAACGCGACCGGCGGCATAGCGCAGTTCTTCGACCGTGATTTCCCGGCGGAGATGGCGTCGATCGGCATGGAGGGCCTGCAGGAATTCATGGTCTTCCCCGACAATCTCGACGACATCCTCGAGCGGCTCGAGGCGGCGCGTCAGCGCATCTACCAGTAACCGGCAAGGCCGGCCTGCCCCGCCCGGTTTCCGGGCGGGGTTCACGGTTTGAAAACCATCAAGCGATACCGCCTGACACATGCGCCTCATTCTGCATATCGGCCTTCACAAGACCGCCTCGACGGCGTTTCAGACGCTATGCCGCGACAATGCGGATACGCTTGGCGCGGCGGGCGTGTTCTGGCGCGTGCATGACGGGTATCCCGCCCATCACGACGAGGCATGGAGCCTGCTGCGCGGCGAGGCCGGCGCGATTTCGGTCTATGTCGCGGAGGCACGCGCGGCCGGGGCGCGCACTGCAATCCTGTCCAGCGAGGAACTCGACTACGTCCTGCATGTACCGCAAAAGGCGCTGGCCATGGAGGCGGAGGCGCGGGACGCCGGCGTCACCGAGGTGATCTGGGCCGCCGCGCTGCGCCGTCCGTCCGAGGCGTTCCGTTCCCATATCTCGGAGCTGACGAAACACGGCATCCATCTCGATCCGCTGCAGGGGTATCTCGAAATCATGCGCTCGGGCGGGCTGCATTTCAGCGGTCGTCACAATGGCGGCGCGCAGTTCTGGAACTGGTACTTCACCTTCGACTACGACCGCTTCATCACGCGGCTGCGGACCACGGTGTCGGGTCGCGTTCTGGCCTATGACTATCATGCGGAGCACCGGCTTCCGGGGGCGCCTGTCCTGCACACGGCGGCACCCGCTCAGCCCGGTCTGCTCGACGCGCTGACGGCACCCGGCCGCGTCAACGCGCGGCTGTCGGACAATGACATCACCGCGAACCTTGCCGCCATCCTCAGGGCGCATGGGCATGCGGAGGCCGAGGTCGCCACCGTGATCGAGGCGCGCACCGCCGCGATGACGCTCGCCGCATCGAACGGTGCCGACGCTGTCATCGACGCAGGGCTCGACGCCCGTTTCGGCGATTACGCCCATCTTCTGGGCTATGGTGCGGCCGAAGAGCCCGTGCTGGAGGAGGTCTGACAATGGCTGTCGCCGCATCCGAGACCTACGCCGGGCCCACTTGGCTGCAGCGCAACCGAATGATCGTGACACCGATCCTGTTCCTTCTGCCGGGCCTCCTGTTCTTCGGTCTCTACGTCGTCATCCCGATCTTCCAGTCCTTCAACATCTCGCTCTACCGCTGGGACGGTCTTGGGGAGGCGACCTATATCGGGCTGGCGAATTACGAAGAGCTTCTGACCGACCGGAACTTCGAGATTTCGCTTTGGAACAACCTGCGGTGGCTGGCGCTCTATTTGCTGGCGATCCCCTTGGGCCTTGGCATCGCGCTGTTCCTCAACCAGACGGTCATGGGCATCCGCGTCTACAAGTCGATGTTCTTCTTTCCCTTCGTCCTCAGCCAGGTGGTGGTGGGCCTCGTGTTCTCATGGTTCTACCTGCCGCGCGAGGGGCTGTTGAACGGGCTGCTCACGTTCTTGGGAATGGAGCCCGTCAATGTGCTGGGCGATCCGGACCTTGCCACCTATGGCATCATCGCCGCCGGTCTCTGGCCGCAGACGGCGTATTGCATGATCCTGTACCTGACCGGCCTGAATGCCGTCGATCCCGAGCAGGTGGAGGCCGGGCGGCTGGATGGTGCCAAGGGCTGGAAGATGCTGTGGTACGTGATCCTGCCACAGCTCAAGCCCGCGACCTTCATCGCCTTCGTGGTGACGATCATCGGCGCGCTCAGATCCTTCGACCTGATCTCGATCATGACCAATGGCGGGCCCTTCGGGTCGACGCGCGTGCTCAGCTTCTACATGTTCGAGAAGGCGCTGTCCGAGTTCGGTTTCCGCATGGGCTATGGCTCGGCCATCGCGGTGGTGCTGTTCCTGATCATGCTGGTCTTCATCGGCTACTTCCTGTGGCAGATGTGGTACGACGAACGGGAGGCGCGGCGATGAGACGGATGGCACTCGCACCACCGGGCGGGGAGGCGCTCTGACATGTTCCCGACCCCGATCCAGAAGCGCAGCCGCGCGGCGCAGATTTCTTACCAGACGCTCCTGCCTCTGGCGCTGATCATGTGGCTTCTGCCACTGATCGCCGTGATGTTGTTCTCCATCCGACCGCTGGCCGATTTCAGCGCCGGGAACTACTGGGGAGTGCCGTCGAGCTTCGAGCTTTTCGCCAATTATGGCCGCGTCTTCTTCGACAGCGACATGCCGCGCTACCTGCTGAACTCGGTTCTGATCACGGTGCCGACGGTGATCGGCGCCGTGGCGCTGTCCTGCATGACGGGGTTCGCGCTGGGCATCTACCGGTTCCGCGGCAACCTGCTGATCTTCTTCATGTTCATTGCGGGCAATTTCGTGCCCTTCCAGATCCTGATGGTGCCGGTGCGCGACCTGACGCTGGGCCTTGGCCTTTATGACACCAAGCTGGGCCTCGTCCTTTTCCATATCGCGTTCCAGACCGGGTTCTGCACGCTCTTCATGCGCAACTTCATCCGTGCGCTGCCTTATGAGCTGATCGAAGCCGCCCGCGTCGAGGGTGTCGCGGAATGGCGCATCTTCTGGTACGTGGTGCTGCCGCTGATGCGCCCGGCCATCGCGGCGCTGAGCGTGCTGATCTTCACCTTCATCTGGAACGACTATTTCTGGGCCATCGTGCTCACGCAGGGCCCGAACGCGCAGCCGGTGACGGCGGGGATCACGTCCTTCAACAGCCAGTTCGTGGCGCAGTACCACCTGATGAGCGCGGGCTCGATCGTGGCGGCCATCCCGCCCGTGCTGATGTTCTTCCTGATGCAGCGGCACTTCATCGCCGGCCTCACACTCGGAGCCGTGAAATGACGAAACTCGCCTTCATCGGGGCCGGGTCCACGATCTTCATGAAGAACATCGTGGGCGACATGCTCCACTTCGAGGCGCTGCGCGATGCAAAGATCGCGCTGATGGATATCGATGCAAGGCGGCTCGAGGACAGCCGCCTCGTTGCCGAGAAGATGATCTCGGCGATGGGAACCGGCTCGACGGTGGAGGCGACGACCGACCGCGCCCGCGCGCTCGACGGCGCGGATTTCGTCGTCACCGCCTTCCAGATCGGCGGTTATCGTCCCTCGACTGTCATCGATTTCGACATCCCCAGACAATACGGGCTGCGGCAAACCATCGCCGACACGCTCGGCGTGGGCGGGATCATGCGGGGGCTTCGCACGGTCCCGCATCTCTGGGCCGTGGCCGAGGACATGGCGCGGCTCTGCCCCGACGCGCTGCTTCTGCAATACGTGAACCCGATGGCGATCAACACCTGGGCCTTGGCGGAGCGGTTTCCGAGGCTCAAGCAGGCCGGCCTCTGCCATTCCGTACAGAACACCGTGGAAGAGATCGCCCATGATCTCGACCTGCCCGCGCATGACATCCGCTATCGCGTCGCGGGCGTGAACCACGTGGCCTTCTTTCTGACGCTGGAGCACGAGGGCCGCGACCTCTACCCCATGCTGCGGGAAGGCTACCGTGCGGGCCGCCTGCCCAAGCCGCCGCTTCTGATGCCGCGCTGCTGGAACAAGGTCCGCTACGAGGTGATGGATCACCTCGGCCATTTCTGCACCGAGAGTTCCGAGCATCTGGCCGAATACGTTCCCTGGTTCATCAAGGACGGGCGCGATGATCTGATAGAAGAATTCAAGATCCCGCTCGACGAATATCCGCTGCGCTGCGTCGAGCAGGCCGAAGGCTGGGCGGAGCAGGCGCGTGGCCTGAAGGCCGCGTCGGGCATCGCCGTGGAGAAGTCGCATGAATTCGCGGCCGAGATGATGAACGCCATCGTCACCGATACGCCCTATGTCGCCTATGCCAACCTGCCCAACCGGGGGCAGGTGCCGCAGCTGCCCGTGGGGGCCGCCGTCGAGACGCCGACGCTGGTGGACGGGCAGGGCTGCCAGCCCACGAATGTCACGGATATCCCGCCACAGCTGGTCGCGCTGATGCGCACGCAGATCAACGTGCAGGAACTGGTTGTCCGCGCGCTCACCGAGGAGAACGTGGAGCATATCTACCACGCCGCCTACATGGACCCGCACACGGGCGCCGAGCTTGACCTGCGGCAGATCAGAAGCCTCGTCACCGACCTGCTGGCGGCGCATGGCGACATGCTGCCCGAATTCGCCAGAACCCGGAGGGCAGCATGAGCACCGATCCGACCTTCCCGGATCTCGCCGGCCAGTCCGTCTTCATCACCGGCGGCGGCTCGGGCATCGGCGCGGCCCTGACCGAGGCGTTCCTGCGGCAGGGTGCGAAGGTCGCCTTCGTGCAGCGCTCGGACGCGTCGACCTTCGTCGAGGAGATGGCGAGCCTGACCGGCAACCGGCCGCTGTTCCTGCCCTGCGACATCACCGATATCCCGACCCTGCAGGGCGCTATCGCGACGGCGGCCGAGGCGCACGGGCCGATTACCGTCCTCGTCAACAATGCCGCCAACGACAAGCGCCACACGACCGAAGAGGTGACGGAGGAATTCTGGGACTGGTCGCAGGCCATCAACCTCAAGGCCTATTTCTTCGCGGCGCAGGCCGTCGTCGCGGGCATGCGCGCGGCCGGCGGCGGGTCGATCATCAACACCTCGTCGATCTCCTACATGATGGGGAACGCGGGCTACCCGTCCTACACGACGGCCAATGGCGGGATCACCGCGATGACACGCAGCCTCGCGCGCGAATTCGGGGCCGACGGGATCCGGGTGAACGCGCTGATGCCGGGATGGGTTCTGACCGACAAGCAGCTCGAGATGTGGGCAAGCCCCGAAGACCTTTCTGCGCATATGGACCGGATGTGCCTGAAGGAGCATCTCAAGCCCTGGGACATCACCGGCGGCATGCTGTTTCTCGCCTCATCCGCCAGCCGCATGATGACGGGTCAGGCGCTGGTCATCGATGGCGGCGTCGTGGTGACGGGATGAGTGGCAACACGAGATATGCCGACTGGATCGCGGTGGACTGGGGCACGACGCACCTGCGCGCCTGGGCCATGGGCGCCGATGGCACCCCGCGCGCCGAGGCGCGGTCCGACGACGGCATGGGCCGGCTGGGTCGTGACGGGTTCGAGCCCGCGCTTCTGGCCTTGATCGAGCCGTGGCTCGGCGCCGGGACCATGGACGTTCTGGCCTGCGGCATGGTGGGTTCGCGGCAGGGCTGGGCCGAGGCGCCGTATACATCCGTTCCGGCCAAACCTGCCGAACTTGTTCCGGTGCCGGTTGCCACGAACGATCCCCGCCTGCGCGTGTGGATTCTGCCCGGCCTGAAACAGAGCGGCCCCCCGGATGTCATGCGCGGGGAGGAGACACAGGTCGCCGGGTTTCTGGCTGCCGCTCCCGGCTTCGACGGGATCCTCTGCATGCCGGGCACCCATTCGAAATGGGTCCAGATCAGTGCCGAGGAGGTGGTGAGTTTCCGCACCTTCATGACTGGGGAGTTGTTCGACCTGCTGGCCGGGCACTCCGTGCTGCGTCACTCGGTCGCCGGGGACGGCAGCGATGACGATGCTTTCCGGGAGGTCGTGTCCGAGACGCTGTCGAAACCGGAAATGCTGGCGCAAAGGCTGTTCTCGATCCGCGCGGGCCAGTTGCTCGAGGGGATGAGCGGGCAGACGGCGCGGGCACGGCTCTCGGGTTATCTGATCGGCGCCGAACTGGCCGCCGCGCGTCCCTATTGGCTCGGTCAGGACGTGGTCATCGCGGGCGCGCCGGCACTGGCGCAATCCTACGCGATGGCGCTGGCCACGCAGGGCGTGACCGTCCGAACCAGCGACGCCGACCCGCTAACGCGGCTGGGTCTGATGCGTGCGCGATCAACCCTGAAGGAAAGCGCGTCATGAGCCGTCCGATCATCGCCATCCTGCGTGGGCTGAAACCGGCCGAGGCCTCCCCCGTCGCCGAGGCGCTGATCGCCGCCGGGATCGACCGGATCGAAGTGCCGTTGAACTCGCCCGATCCGCTGGAGAGCATCGGGGCGATGGTCCATGACTTCGGGGAACATGCGCTGATCGGCGCGGGCACCGTCACGGCCCCGGACGAGGTGCGCGAAGTGGCCGATGCGGGCGGGCGCCTGATCGTGTCGCCGAATTTCGATGCGGCGGTGGTGGCGGAAACGAAACGCCTTGGCCTGCAATCCTTCCCCGGCATCTTCACCCCGACCGAGGCCTTCGCGGCGCTCAAGGCCGGCGCCGACGGGCTGAAGCTGTTTCCAGCCACGCTCGCCGGGCCGGAGGGACTCAAGGCAATGCGCGCGGTGCTTCCGCACGGAACGAAAATCTACGCCGTCGGCGGCGCCGGGGCCGGGAACTTCGGCGACTGGATCGCGGCGGGCGCGGACGGGTTCGGCATCGGGACGGCACTCTACACGCCGGGCCTGTCCGTGGCGGAGGTCGCGGGCCGGGCGCTCCGGATCGTCGAAGCTTATGATACGGCGGTGAAAGGCGTCGCGGTATGAGTGTCGCGACCTATGACGACCGCGCCTGCGTCTTGGGCGAAGGGCCGCTCTGGCATCCCGAGCGGGGGCAGCTGTTCTGGTTCGACATCATGGGAAAGCGCCTGCTGACGCGGTCGGAGGACGGGGCGACGGACTGGACCTTCGACCGTCACGTCAGCGCTGCGGGCTGGGTCGATCGCGACACGTTGCTGGTGGCCAGCGAGACGGACCTGTTCCGCTTCGACCTCGGCACGGGCGCGCAGGAGCATGTCGCGCCGCTGGAAGAGGGCAACGCCGTCACCCGGTCCAATGACGGGCGCGCCGATCCCTTCGGCGGCTTCTGGATCGGGACCATGGGCAAGAACGCCGAGGCGGGCGCGGGCGCGCTCTACCGGTTCTACCGGGGGGAGGTCGTGCAACTGCGCGACGGGATCACCATCCCCAACGCCACCTGTTTCGCGCCGGACGTGCGGCATGCCTTTTTCGCCGATACTGCGGAACACATCGTCTGGCGCATCCCGCTTGATGCCGAGGGCTGGCCCGACGGCGATTGGGAGGTCTGGCTCGATCATCGCGAAAGCGGGATCAATCCCGACGGCGCGGTAGTGGATGCCGAGGGCGGTTTCTGGTGCGCGGAATGGGGCGGTGCGCGTGTCGGTCGCTACGATGTGGAAGGCAATCTTGTAGACGAAGTGGCGCTCGACGTGCCGCAACCCACCTGCCCGGCCTTCGGCGGGTCGGACATGCGCACGCTCTACGTCACCTCTGCGCGCCAGGGTCTGCCGAGCGACGCAATGGACGGCGCGCCCCGGTCCGGAATGACCCTGTGCGTCGCCGCGCCCGTGCGCGGCCAACCCGAACACCGGGTGATCCTGTGACCCTGAAACGCGCGCTCGGCACCTGTTATTATCCCGAACACTGGCCGGAAGAGATCTGGGCGGATGACGCACGATGCATGGCGGAGCTTGGCCTGACATGGGTGCGCATCGGCGAATTCGCGTGGTCCCGGCTGGAGCCGGAAGCCGGCCGCTTCGACTGGGGCTGGATGGACCGGGCCTTCGACGTGCTGACGGGGGCCGGCCTCAAGGTGGTGCTTGGAACGCCCACAGCCACGCCGCCGCGCTGGATGCTCGACCGGCATCCCAACATGCTGGCCGTCGACGCCGAGGGGCGGCCGCGCGGCTTCGGGTCGCGCCGTCACTACTGTTTCTCGCATGACGGCTACCGGGCCGAGGCGATCCGCATCACCGCTGCGCTGGCCGAGCGTTACGGGCGTCACCCCGGCCTCGGCGCATGGCAGACGGACAACGAATACGCCTGCCACGACACGGTGCTGAGCTACTCCGACGCCGCGCGGGCCGCGTTCCGCGACTGGCTGGCGCAGCGCTACCAGAGTGTGGATGCACTCAACCGGGCCTGGGGGAACGTCTTCTGGTCGATGGAATATGCCAGCTTCGACCAAGTCGATCTGCCCCACCTGACGGTCACCGAACCGAACCCTTCGCACGCGCTGGATTTCCGCCGCTTCGCCTCGGACCAGGTCGCGCGGTTCAACGCGGGCCAGGTCGCCGCGATTCGCGCGCGGTCGGACGCGCCGATCTCGCACAATTACATGGGCCGGACGCTGGATTTCGACCATTTCGCGCTTGGCGCGCAGATGGAGATCGCCACATGGGACAGCTACCCCTTGGGCTTTCTGGAGGATCGGCTGGAGGACTCCGCCGATCAAAAGCGGCGCTATGCGCGGCAGGGTGACCCGGATTTCCAGGCCTTCCACCATGACCTCTACCGCACCGTGGGCCATGGCCGCTGGTGGGTGATGGAACAGCAGCCCGGCCCGGTGAACTGGGCGCCCTACAACCCCGCGCCGCTGCCGGGCATGGTGCGCTTCTGGACGTGGGAGGCCTTCGCCCACGGCGCGGAGGTCGTGAGTTACTTCCGCTGGCGGCAGGCGCCCTTCGCGCAGGAGCAATATCACGCGGGCCTGCTGCGCCCCGACAGCGTCGCGGCTCCGGCATTCGCCGAGGCCGAACAGGTGGCGGCGGAACTGGCCGAGTTGCCGACGGTCGAGGAGACGCCCGCGCCGGTGGCGCTGGTGTTCGACTACGCCTCCGCCTGGGCCTGGACGGTTCAGCCGCAAGGCAGGGGGTGCGACTACTTCCGCCTCGTCTTCGAGGTCTATCGCGGGTTGCGCAAGCTGGGCCTGTCGGTCGACATCCTGCCGCCCGACACCGGCGATCTCGGCGCCTACCGGCTGGTCCTGATCCCGGGCATCGTCGCGCCGCCCGCCGCGCTCATCGACGCCATCACCCGGACGAAAGCACAAGTCATCCTCGGCCCGCGCACGGGGGCCAAGACCCCGTCGCTGTCGATCCCGGTGCCCTTGCCGCCGGCGATCCCCGGCCTCGACGTCACGGTGAGCCGGGTCGAGACGCTGCGCCCCGACATGCCCGTGCCCATGGCGCAGGTCGGAGAGGTCACCCATTGGCGCGAGGATCTCGAAACCGGCGCGACGGTGCTGGACAAGGACGCCGATGGCAGACCGGTCACGGTGCGCGCGGCAAACCTCACCTATCTGGGGGGGTGGCCCGATCCACGGTTCCTTCGCCATATCCTGTTGCGCGCCTGCGCCGAGGCCGGCGTCGCCACCCTCGACCTGCCGCCCGATATCCGGATCCGGCAAAGCGGGTCCACGCGCTTCGTCTTCAACCACGGGCCCGAGCCTGTCGAATTCGACGGCCGCGTGCTGCCGCCTGCAGGCGTGTCGTGGTAAGACCCTAGCCGCCCACGGTCTCGTTATATGTGGCGTCAAGGCGGCTCTGCAGGTAGTCGGCCGCGCGGATCGCCGCGTATTTCGGGCCGCCCGTTCCCGGCAGCGCCTTGACCACGACATCCGGGTTCGCCTCCACGAACATCGCGACGGAGCGGCGCACGCGTCTGGGCGGCAGGACCCGGTGCGGGGTCGAGACATAGATGTCGTTGGTCCAGCGCATCAGGCAATCGCCGATATTGACCACATAGGCGCCCGGCACATGCGGCACATCCGTCCAGTCGCCGCCCCTCGGCCTGACCTGAAGCCCCGGCTCGCCATCCGTCATCAACAGCGTGACGACGCCGTAGTCGGAATGCGCGCCCGCCCCGATCTCGTCCGCGGCACCGGTCGCCGCCGGGTAATGAAGCACCCGCAGCGCCGCCAGAGGCTCGTGAAAGGCGCAGTCGAAATGGTCCTCGGGCAGCCCGAGATCGAGCGCGATGGCACGGGCAAGCCGCACGCCCAGATCGAGCGCGGCGTCGTAATAGGCCAGCATCGTGTCCCGGAACCCGGGCAGATCGGGCCACTGGTTGACGCCGCGAAACGGCTCGCCCGCGATCACGCGGGGGTCGTCCTGTGGCAGGTCGAAGCCGATATTGAAGCTCTCCTTGCGGTCCTTGAGGCCCGAGGTCTCGTCGAGGCTTTCCAGCCCGTCATGGGCCCATCCGCGGTAATGCGGCGTCTTGAGGATCGACACGCTTTCCTTCGCCTCCAGGGGCAGCGCGAAGAAGCGTTCAGCCTGCGCAAAGACCTCCGCCTGCAGGTCCGGGTCGACCGCGTGCCCCTTCAGCAGGAAGAAGCCCGGACCCCGCGCCGCGGCGCCGAGGTCGGCCACGAAGCCCGCGCGATCCGTGCCCTGCGAGAAACGGCTGAAATCGAGAACCGGGATCATGCGGCGGCCTCCGCCCTGCGGGTGGCGGGTGTCTTTCCAACGAGGCGGTCCATCTTGGCGGCGACGCGCCTAAGGTGCTTTGCCCGGCTTTCTGCGGTCGAGCTGTCCATCAGGTAATGCGCCGCGAAGACCGTTTTGCAATTCCTGCCGCAAAGCAGGCGCAGGCCGCGCAGAAGCGTGCGCTTGCCCGGCGCGCCGATCATCCTTGTCAGCCAGAAACTCGCGCCGCAGGTGGTGAAGACGCCGAGCCGCCGGATATGTGTCAGGCCCGGACGGATGTCGGTGTTCGCCTCGTCCGGCATGAGGAAGGCAAGGCCGGGCACCAGCACCCGGTCAAGCCAGCCCTTGATCATCGCGGGCAGCCCGTACCACCAGGTCGGATAGACGAAGATCAGCGTGTCGCACCACGCAAGGTCCGCGCAATGAGAGGCGACGGGATCGCGGTTCAGCGCCTCGTCCTCGTAGATCTCGTGCTCCCGCCCGCTCAGCACCGGATCGAAGCCTTCTGCGTAAAGGTCTCTCAGGCGGACCTCGGCGCCGACGGTGTTCAGCTTCGCCAGAACCACATCGCGCACGGCTTCGGTGAAGCTGCCCTGCCGGGGGTGGCAATAGATCACCAGTGCCCGCATGGGTCAGAACACCTCCATCTCGCGGCCGACCTTGTCGAGAAACGCGGCCCGCTTGGCCTCATCGGCCCGATTCATATCGTAGAGCGCGAGGTATTTCATCTTCTCGGGACGGCAGACATGCCAGACCGCCCTTGTGACGCATTTGCGCGGCGGGTCGCCCACAAGAAGCGCGCGCGTACGGCTTCCGCCATAGGTCGTCACCGCCGCGAGCTTCCGGATCTGCGTGAGGTTCGGTTTCACCTTGCCATCCTCCAGCCGGAAGGACACGCCCGGCAGGAAGACGCGGTCGAGAAAGCCCTTGAGGATCGCGGGATAGCCGAAATTCCAGACCGGGAAGACCATGACCAGCGCATCCGCCGCCCGTACGCGTTCGACATAGGGCGCGACGGGTATGATATTCGCGGGCTCCTCGTGATAGCCGCGCCGCTCCGCCTCGCTCAGGACGGGGTCGAAGCCTTCGGCGTTCAGGTCGCAATCATCGACGGCCCAGCCTCCGGCGGACAGGCGGGCGACCACCTGCCCATGGAGCGCCGCCGAAAAGCTTTCGGGGCAGGGATGGGCAAAGAGCACGAGCGCCCGTTTCACCGTGCCCCTCCTTCATCTTTCCAGAAATACGCACGGGGGGTCCGGGGGGCCCGCCCCCCGGCGCGGTCGTCGCGCTTGCGCGGCGAGACACGCCTGAAACCGTTGTCGCCGAAGGCAACGAAGCCTCTCACTCGGCCGCCTCCGGTTTGGGCGTCATGCCGGGATAGGTGTACATCGTGGAATAGTCGAAATCCGGCGCGTCCCAGGCAACCATCTTTCCGGGATTGAGCAGCCCCTTGGGATCGGCCTCGCGCTTGAAGTTCAGCTGCCGCGCGTCGGTCGACTGCCGCCCGCCTTCCTCCAGCGTGTAGCGATGCGGGTTGAAGATCATGCAGCCCATCTCCTCGTGGATCGCCACGATCTCGTCGAGCCGTTCGGGCGTCGAGAAGGCCACGATCGGCAGGCCCGCGAACATGACCTTGCCGTTCTCGCGCATCACCTCGAGATGCTGCAGGACCTCCGCGCCGAAGGTCTCGCGCACCTTCTCTATCAGTTCCATGTGATCGGGATACCGGTAGCGGACCTGCAGGTAGGTGATCGACGGATCCACCTTGAGCGCGCGCAGTGTGGTGTGGTTCCAGGTGTACTCCCCCAGAGCGCCGGGCGTCTTGGGCCAGTCGTTGTCGGCCGAGTTGTAGAGGATCTCACCGGTGCAATCGGTGGCCTTCATGAAGGTCTTGAGCCCCTCGAAGGAATGTGGGGCCACCAGCAGGATCACGAGGTTCGTGCCTTCCTCCACATGCGGCGCGATGCGCTGGAAGTAGGTCTTGCCGATGGGCGCCTCGAACACGGTGGCCAGCTTGATGAGGATGCCGTCCTCGTTGGCCACGTCTTGCGCGAAGGTGGCGGCGGCGGTGAAATCGTCGAAGGCCACCAGAAGCTCCGTCCAGTCATAGGCGGGCGCCAGCGGCATCTCGATCTCGGTGATGATCCCGTTGGTGCCGAAGGCGTGGCTGACGCGCGGCAGCTCGTCCCCGGTCAGGTCGAGCACGCGCGGCTCTTCCTCCATCGTGACGACGCGCAGACGGATGATGTTGCCGAAGTCGCGCAGCGCGCCCCAGGTGCAGGAGCCGATGCCACCCGAGCCGCCCGCGACGAAGCCGCCGATGCTGGCGGTCGCGAAGGTCGATGGCATCATGCGCAACTCCTGACCCGAATGGGCGCGGGTCTGGGCGTCGAGTTCCTTGATGACGATCCCGGGCTCGGCCACGACGCGGCCCGGCGCGATTTCCTTGACCGAGGCCATGTTCTTCATGTGCATCACGCAGCCACCCCGCATCGGCATGGCCTGTCCGTAGTTGCCGGTGCCCGCGCCGCGCGTGGTGACCGGAACGTCATGCGCATAGCAGACACGCATGATCTCGATTACCTCCTCCTCCGATTTCGGGTTCACGACGAAATCGGCCTCGAGGTGGTCCATCGCCGCCTTCAGAACCGGCGAATACCAGAAGAAATCGCGGCTTTTCGAGCGGATCGTGGCCGGGTTTTCGTCCTGTTCGATATGGGCAAGGGCGGCTTTGGCGGCAGCTACATTCGGGTGCATGTGATCCTCGTCAGGTCGTCTTCGGTCAGGTCGTCATCAGATGGTCGAGCTCCGCATAGTCAGGCAGAGTGCGGTCGATGCGCAGCCCATGTCTCAGCACGATGCGGTCGGATTGCGGGCGGGAGAAAAGCTCGGTCCAGCTGCGCGCCTTCACGATCACCAGATCGGCGGGCGCGCCGGGCGCGAGAGAGGGCGCATCGAACCCGCAGGTAGCGGCGGGTGCGGTCAGAAAGGCCTCCGTCCAGTCGTGGCGGGAATGGTCGAGATGGCCGATCCGCGTGGCCTCGCGCATCACCTCGAGCATGTCCATGTCGCCATAGGCGTAGAACGGATCGCGCGTGTTGTCGGAGGCGAAGCTGACCCGGATGCCGCGTTCGCGCATCTCGTGGGCCAGCGTGATGCCGCGCCTGCGCGGCGTGCGGGCGGTGCCCTCCGGCGTGCGGTCCTGCAGGTAGAGGTTGCACATCGGCAGGCTGACCACGTCGATACCGGCCCTGGCCACCAGGTCGAGCGTGTCCATCGCCCGCGCCTCGTCCTGCGCAGACAGCGAGCAGCAATGCCCGACGACGACCCGGCCCTCAAAGCCGGTCTCGATCTTCAGCTCCGCGATGTCGCGCAGGGTCTCGACGCTCGGGTCCATGGTCTCGTCGACGTGGAAATCCGCGTCGAGCCCGCGCGCGGCGCCTTGTGCGAAAAAGCCCCTCACCCGGTCGCGCAGGTCCGGCATCGGGTAGGTCACCATGCCGAGCACGCCGCCCCGGGTCTCGGCCACGAGGTCGGCAGTGTGGCCGAAGGGACCGTCGTCATCCGTCCACGTGTCGCATCCGATCAGGCACGCGGCCTGAAGGTCGATCCGGTCCGCCCAATCCGCCTGAAGCTCGCGGAAAACGGGCCATGTGATGTCGTCCTGCGGCGTAACGGAGTCGAGATGGGTGCGGATCGCCCTTGTGCCGTGGGCATAGGCGGAGCGGAGGGAAAATTCCATGCGCGCGCGCAGGTCCTCGGCGCTCCAGCGGGCGGCGCTGTCGGCGCGCACGGTGTTCAGCGCGCCCGTGAAGCTGCCGTCGGGGTTGGGGCTGCGCGGCCAGATATGCCCCTTGTCGAGATGGGTGTGCATGTCGATGAAGGCCGGAAAGACCATCGCGCCGCCCATGTCGATGGCGATGGCCTGTGCCTCCGCGATGCGGCCGTCGGCGATGGAGATGTCGGTGCGCACGAGGTCGCCCGGCCGCCCCAGAAGGCAGGCCGGGATCGTCACGTTGGACAACGTGACGCTGCCTTGGGGGATCGTCCGGAAGTCCATCAGGTTTCGCGGCTGATGGCGCTTTCGTGCCACTTCCTGAGCAGAAGGTGGGATAGCACGCTAAGGGCTGCGAAGATGAAGACACCCATTGCGGCCACCATGGCCAGCGCGGCGAACATCCGCGCGATATTCAGGCGATAGCCCGCCTCCTGAATGCGGAAGGCGAGGCCCGAGCCGATACCGCCCGTGCCCGCCACAAGCTCGGCCACGACGGCGCCGATCAGGCTGAGGCCACCCGCGATCTTGAGGCCGCCGAGGAAATAGGGCAGCGCCGAGGGCAGTTGCAGGAACCGCAGCCGCTGCCAGCGCGTGGCGCCGTAGATGCGGAAAAGGTCGCGCAGGTTGTGATCGACGGAATTCAGGCCGAGCGTGGTGGAACTCAGCACCGGGAAGAACGCCACGATCCACGCGCAGAGCAGCATCCCCGCCACCTTGCTGTCCACGTAGATGAAGATCAGCGGTGCGATGGAGACCACCGGCGTGACCTGCAAGATCACTGCGTAGGGGTAGAACGACAGCTCCAGCATCTTCGACTGGTTGAACAGGATGGCAAGGCCCGCGCCTCCGATCACGGCAAGGACCAGCGCCAAGAGCGTGATCCGACCGGTCAGGTAGGCCGCATCGATCAGCATGCCCCAATCGTTGACGAGGCTGTCCCAGACCCGATCGGGACCCGGCAGGATGTAGTGCGGGATCTCGTTGGCGGTCACGATCCAGGCCCAGCCGAGGATCGCGAGCGCCATGATCGCCACGGGCAGGACCCATTTCGCCAGGCTCTCGATCCGCGCGGCGCGGGCACGGCGGATCTCGTCCTCGTCGCGCGCCGCCGTGGCTCCGATGGGCTGTTCGTCGGCAAGGCTCATGCGGGTTCTCCCATGGCTTCCTTCAGCGCCTCCGAGGCGCGTCGCGCGTGGGCGGCGTAATCGGCCGAGGTGCGGAAGTCCTCGCCACGGGGGTATGGTTCGTCCACCTCGAGTTCGGCCATGACACGGCCGGGGCGCGCGGCCATGACCACGATCCGGTCGGACAGAAAGACGCTTTCGAAGACCGAGTGGGTCACGAAGATGACCGTGCAGCCGATCTTGGTCTTCAGCTCGAGCAGGTCGTGGTTGAGCTTGTGACGCGTGATCTCGTCGAGCGCGGCAAAGGGTTCGTCCATCAGGATCAGCCGCGGGTTCGTGACGATGGCCCGCGCGATCGAGACGCGCATCTTCATGCCGCCCGAAAGCTCCCGCGGGTAGGAATTCTGGAACTTCTCGAGACCCACAAGGCGCAGCACCTCGAGAACATCGTCCTTCACCTCGGCATAGCTCTTGCCGGCCAGCCGGAACGGCAGCCAGACATTCTGCGCCACCGTGGCCCAGGGCATCAGCGTGGGTTCCTGGAACACGACACCCAGATCGCCGCGACCGTGACCGCCCTCCCAGTCGATGGACCCTCGGGTGGGGTACATCAGGTCGGAAATGATCCGGAGCGCCGTGGATTTGCCGCAGCCCGAGGGGCCGAGAAGCGATATGAAGTCGCCCTGGTTCACCTGCAGGGTCATGTCCCTGAGTGCCACGACATCGCCGGAGAAAACCTTGTCGACATGGTTCAGGCGCAGCAACGGCGGGCGCTGGTCGAGCGGGAGGGTTGTGTGGTGTTGGACAGCCATGGCTCACGGACGCTGAAAGGACGCGCAGGGCGGGACATGCCCCGCCGCCACCTTGTTGGGTCCGGCGCGGACGGGGCAACCCCCACCCGCGCCGACACGGATCAATCGGCTGGGCGAAGCTCCATCCCGAGACCCTGGTTGACGAAGGACGTGTCGATCGTGGTCGACCAGTCCAGCCCGGCCTCGACCACGCCGGCGGCGACCATGTCCTCGTAGAACCCTGCCACGACCTCTTCGGTCAACGCACCGATGCCCATCTCGAGAGCGTCACCGGAATCGACGATGCCCCATTCGATCATCTTGCCGATGGCGAAGTCGATCTTGTCCTGGGTCATGTCGGCGTTGGCTTCAAGGATCATGGCGTTGGCGGCGGCATTGTCGCCATAGAGGTAGTTGTACCAGCCCAGGATCGAGCCGCTGACAAAGCACTCCACGACCTCGGGGCTTTCGTCGATGGTGGCCTGCATCGTCTCGATCGTGGTGGCGTAGGATGAAAAACCGGCATCGGCGATCAGGAAGACATTCGGCACGAAACCGCCCGTTGTCTCGACCACGTAGGGCTCCGAGGACAGGTAGCCCTGCATGCCGAGCTGGTCATCGGCAAGGAACGGCGCCGGGTTGAACGTGTAGGGCTGGCGTTGGTCCACGGTAAAGCCGTGCGCCGTGATCATCCACTGGTAATAGGAGGTGAAGCCGTTGTCGCCGATCAGAAGCGTAAGATCCTTGAGCTCTTCCCAGCTGTCCGCGACGCCCGGATGGGCGAGGATCACCTGCGGATGCTTCTGAAAGATCGCCGCAACGTTCACGACGGGGATTTCCTCGGCCGCCGCGTTGAAGGCCTGCAGCAGGTCGCCGCCCATGTGGAACTGGATGCGGTCGGCCAAAAGCAGCGCGCGGTTGTTCACCTGCGGTCCGCCCGAGATGATCTCGACATCGAGGCCGCACGCCTCGTAGGTGCCGTCCGCGACGGACTGGTAGAAGCCGCCATGCTCGGCCTGGGCCAGCCAGTTGGTGCCGAAGGTGACAGAGGTCAGGTGGGCATCGGCGCCGGCACTGCCGGCCGAAAGAGCGGCGGCCAGTGCGACAAGGGACGTGCGAAGCATTATTTTAGGTCTCCCCGAAGGTAATTGGTCATGGCGCGACCCTAGATCGGACGGCAGGGCATGTAAGGCGTGCGCGTCTCACGGCGGTGGCGCTTTGCAAGATGTCCGCTGATTTCGCCACTTCAGCGGGCGGACTGCCTGATAATTGAGCGGCCCGCCAAGCGCGCTGGTTGCCCTCTGGACAGGCGATGGGCCCGGCCGCATCGTCCCAATTGGATCGATCAAACCCGGAGCCAGACCATGGATCATCGCCCCCGCCTGAGTGCGCTGACCCCCGTATCCGTGCGGAAGCCTTTCGCCGGTTACTCCCACGGAACCCACGTTCCCGCAGGGGCCGAGTGGGTCTTTACCTCCGGGCAGCTGGGCATCGATCCCGATGACGTGATCCCGCCCGAGGCCGAGGCGCAGGCGGATATCTGTTTCGCGTCCATCGACGCCATCCTCGCTGAGGCGGGCTTCGGTCGCGGCGATGCGGTACGCCTCAACGCCTTCGTCACCGACCGGGCGCATATGGCCGGCTACATGGCCGCGCGCGACCGCTGGTGCGCCGGAATGGCCCGTCTGCCGGCCTCCACGCTGGTGATCGTCTCGGGCTTCACGCGTCCGGAGTTCAAGGTCGAGGTCGAGGTCGCCGCCGCACGTCTGCCTTCGCCATAGGCCCACGTGATTTGAGGTTGACGCGCGGGGGCGCTTGGCATACGTCCCACGGCGCTCGTGGCGGAGTAGCTCAGTTGGTTAGAGCAGCGGAATCATAATCCGCGTGTCGGGGGTTCAAGTCCCTCCTCCGCTACCATTTTATCCCGAACTGAGTCGCTGAACCGGACGTCAAGATCGAAGCTCGGCCTCCGGTTCGCTCTCAAACCTCCAAATAGCCGGCTGGCTGTCGCGTTGCCGTCGTGCGCGGCTAGGCCTGCGCTGCTGCCGCCTCTGGTTTGGCGGGCGGTTCCGGGAACAGGTCGTCGGGGTCGACCCCGCGCTTTTCCGCGCCGGCGCGCACTGCCTCCTGAAGCGCGGTGCTGCGGGTCAGCAGGCGTCGGAAGCGTGCCTCGTCCAGCACCAGGAGCGTCGAGGGCGCGATGGCGCGCACCTCGGCGCGGCGGGCCTTGTTCATCAGGATCGCCATCTGGCCGAACATCTCGCCCCGGCCAAGCCGCCAGGTCTGGCCTGCGACTTCCAACTCCACCGCGCCCGAGGCGATGAAGAACACGTTCCGCACGGCAATGTCCTTGCGCAGGATCAGGTCGCCGGCATTGACGTAGCGTGTCTTGAGCGCCCGGCCGAGACGGTTGAGCGCGGTGTCGTCGAGACCGGCGAAGAGCGGGAACTGCCGCACGATCTCGGTACGCCTGAGTACGATGTCGAGGCGGGGACGCTCCTCGGCGGCGGCGCGGCGGGCGTCGAGATCCTGCATCAGGGTGGTGTAGACCTCCGCTCCGATCAGTCCGTCTTCGCGCATCGCGGTGTATTCGCGTTCCTCCAGCCTCAGCGCGGTGCGTCGGATGAAACGGCGCTGAAGTTCTTCCGCGTAGCCGGGGTATTGCAGGCGCATCCCCTCGAGGGCGGTCTCCACGGTCTCGATCCGCCGCGACAGAAGTTCGTGCAGCAGTTCCGCCACGCGGCGCCCGTGAATGCGCCGGATGCGCCCGTCGATGAATCTGCCCAGATCGCGCAGGATCAGCCGTTGCGACAGCAGCAGTTCGAACCGGTCCGCCGTCAGGCGCGCCAAAGGCCAGGACACGCCAAGGCGCCCGTTCAGCCGGACGGCGGCGCGAAAGGACAGGCCATAGGCGACGCTTTTGCGGGCCGCGCGCTGATAGCCGCTGCGGCCGCCGCTGCGCGCGCCCTCGATCAGCCGATCTGCGTCCGACAGCACCTGTTCGGCCATCCGGGCCGAGATCGTGCGTTCCCGAACGCGGGCAAGGATCGTGTCGCGTTCGTGCCCCGCCAGCGCGATCAGGCCCAGCGTGACGCGGTCCCGGTCGAGGATGTCGGCGCTTGCCTCGGCCGTCCTGACCGCCTCGTCCAGCCGCTCGCCGAACTGCTTGGCCTCGGAGCGGACGGTGTCGTGGCTCAGCTCGTAATTCTCGGTCGTGCGCGCCACGTCCTCGCGCACGGTCTGCAGCGACACCGCCACGACCTGCCGCGAGAGCGCCTCGTCGATGGGCGACAGCCGGTCGAGCCCCAGCCGCGCGATCATCCATCTGAGCGTCGTGCCCTGCACGATCAGCGTGAACAGCGTGAAGCCCGTGGCGAGGATGCCAACCACCCGCTGGATGCCGTCCGGCACCCGGAAGCTTTCGGTCACGGCAAGCGCCAGCGCCAGCGTCACCGCGCCCCGCAGGCCACCCCAGAGGATCGCGACCCGGTAGGGCCGCTCCACCGGTGGCGACAGCTTGATCATCGTCAGGAGCGGCAGGAGACCGAAGAGGATCACCGCGCGCGCGGCGATGGCGGCGAGGATCACGACGCCGACCAGAAGGAAATCGCCGACGCGGACTTCTTCCAGAAGGCGCGGGATCAGGAGGGCGGCGAGGATGAAGATCAGGGCGCCCGCCCAATGGGCCAGCACGTCCCAGACCTCGCGGAGGTTGGCCCAGGCCTGCGGCGGCAGGCGGCCCGGTGCCGTCAGGTTCAGCGTCAGGCCCGAGACGACGACGGCGATCACCCCCGAGGCGCCGACGGTCTGTTCGGCCACGATGAAGGCGAGGTAAGGCAGCGCCACCGAGATCGAGATCTGCGCCAATTCGTGCCGTCGGAAGAGCGCCATCATCCACACGGCGATGCGCGCCGCCAGCCATCCCGTGAACGCCCCGCCCGCCAGCAGGAGCGGGAATCGCGCCAGCGCGTCGCCGAGGCTCGGGTCCGGCACGCCCAGCATGACGAATCCCATGAACAGGCCGAAGAGCGCGATGGCCGCGGCGTCGTTCAGAAGGCTCTCTCCCTCGATAATCCGCGCGAGCCTGCGCGGCGCCGAGATCGAGCGGAAGATCGAGACCACCGCCGAGGGGTCCGTCGTGGACACGATGGCGCCGATGAGCAGACAGGCCGCCAGCGGCAGCGCGGAGGCCCAGGACAGCGCGTATCCCACGCCAAGCGTCGCCACGACCACCGCGACGATGGCCAGCATCAGGATCGGCACCCAGTCGTCCAGCATCCGCCGCAGGTTCATCCCCAGCGTCGCCTGAAAGAGCAGCGTCGGCAGGAAGACGTAGAGAAAGACGTTGGACCGGATCGGCAGCCCGAGGATCGCCTCGGCAACGGGGTTCAGCGCATCCGTCAACTCCGTGCGCAGGAAGAACAGCGCGCCGGTGCCGATCATCACGCCCAGCACGGCGAGGATCACGCTCAGCGGCAGCCGCATGCGCGCCGCCAACGGCTCGGCGATGCCGATGACGACGAAGAGTGAGGCGATGATCGTGGTGATGAGGACGATATCCATCCCTTCGACATAGCTGCAAACACGCGATTGCGAAATCCGCAGGAGCACGGGATGGAACCGGAAAACGATCTTTGCCGGTTCTTTGCGCGACGTGATCACCACGGGCTTGCGCCGCGATCAAAATCTGCGATTTCTGCATGATCAGCGTGCATTGCTGCATGATAAGGGCAACGGGTCGGGCATAGCACTTTGACCAACAGGGAGGATGCCATGGATTTCGCGCTGAGCCCGGAACAGGAGATGATCGTCACGACGGTCCGCGACTTCGTCGAGACGGAGATCTACCCCCATGAGGACATGGTCGAGCGCACCGGCGAGGTGCCCGAAGAGCTCGCGCAGGAGATCAAGCGCAAGGTCATCGAGATGGGCTTCTACGCCTGCAACTTTCCCGAGGAGGTCGGCGGCGGGGGATTGGGCCAACTCGACTTCACGCTGGTCGAACGGGAGCTTGGGCGAGGGTCGATGGCGCTCACGCATTTCTTCGGGCGGCCGCAGAACATCCTCATGGCCTGCGAGGGCGACCAGAAGGAGCGTTACCTTTTCCCCGCCGTGCGCGGGGAGCGGATGGACGCGCTCGCCATGACCGAGCCGCAGGCGGGATCGGACGTGCGCGGCATGGCCTGCACGGCCGTGCGCGATGGCGGCGACTGGGTCGTCAACGGCACGAAGCACTTCATCTCGGGCGCGAACCATGCCGATTTCGTCATCGTCTTCGTGGCCACCGGCGTGGACGACACTCCCAAGGGCCCGAAGAAGCGCATCACCTGTTTCCTCGTGGATCGCGGGCATCCCGGGTTCACCATCCGCGACGGCTATGCCTCGGTCAGCCACCGGGGATACAAGAACTGCATCCTCGAATTCGATGATTGTCGTTTGCCCGACGCCCAGGTGCTGGGCGAGGTCGATGGCGGGTTCGATGTGATGAACACCTGGCTTTACGCGACGCGCCTGACCGTCGCGGCCAATTCCGTGGGCCGGGCGCGGCGCTGCTTCGATCACGCCGTCGCCCATGCCGCCGAGCGCAAGCAGTTCGGCCAGCCCATCGCGAAGTTCCAGGGCGTGAGCTTCCAGGTCGCCGACATGATCACCGAGATCGACGCCGCCGACTGGCTCACGCTGTCCGCCGCGTGGCGGCTGGATCAGGCCCTGCCCGCGAACCGGGAGATCGCGAGTGCCAAGCTTTACGCCAGCGAGATGCTGGCGCGGGTCACCGACACCACGCTGCAGATTTTCGGTGGCATGGGGCTCATGTCGGACTTTCCGATCGAACGGTTCTGGCGGGATGCGCGGGTCGAGCGGATCTGGGACGGCACGTCCGAGATTCAGCGCCATATCATCGGCCGCGAGCTCTTCCGGCCGCTCGGCGCCTGAGATGCAGCCGCTGTCGCGCCTTCTGCGTCCGCGTTCCATCGCCGTGGTCGGCGGCGGAACGTGGTGCGCCGCAGTTGTCGAGGGCTGCCGGCGGGTAGGCTATGCCGGGCCGGTCTGGCCGGTGCACCCGACGAAGGGCGAACTGGCTGGCGTTGCGGCGTTTCCATCGGTCGACGCGCTGCCCGAGGCGCCGGACGCGGCCTTCATTGGCGTGAACCGGGAGACAAGCATCGAGGTCATGCACGGGCTTTCGGCCATGGGCGCGGGGGGTGCCGTCTGCTTCGCGTCTGGATTCCGCGAGTCGGTTTCGGAGACCGGGGACGGACCCGCGCTCGAGGCGGCACTGGTCGCGGCGGCGGGCGACATGCGCATCCTCGGGCCGAACTGCTACGGATTCCTGAACCTGCTTGACGGGGCGGCGCTCTGGCCGGACCAGCACGGCGGCGAGCGTGTCGAGCGGGGTGTCGCCATCGTCACGCAATCCTCGAACCTCGCGCTGAACCTGACGATGCAGGCGCGCGGCCTGCCGCTGGCCTATGTCGTGACGGTCGGCAACCAGGCGCAGACCGGCCTGCCCGAGATCGCCGAGGGACTTCTTGAGGACACGCGCGTCACGGCACTCGGCCTGCATGTCGAGGGCGTGGGCGACCTTGCCGCCTTCATCGCCATGGCCGAGCGGGCCCGCGCGTTGGGCAAGCCCATAGTGGTGCTGAAATCCGGCGTGTCGGAGGGCGCGCGCGCGGCGGCGCTGTCGCATACCGGCTCGCTTGCCGGCAGCGATGCGGGCGCACGTGCGCTGTTCGACCGGCTGGGCATGGCGCGGGTGAAAAGCCCCGCCGAGATGCTGGAGGCGCTGAAGCTTCTGCACGGCATGGGCCCGTTGCCCTCGGGCCGCATCGGCGTCCTGTCGAGCTCGGGCGGCGAGGCGGGGATCATCTCGGACATGGTGGCGGGTTGCGCGCTGGAATGCCCGCCGCTGACCGAGGAACAGCGCACGGGCCTGCGCGTGGCGCTGGGACCCAAGGTGGCCCTGGCCAACCCGCTGGATTACCACACCTACATCTGGGGCGACCGGGCGGCGCTGGCGCGGGTCTTTACCGCGATGCTGGCGCCGCATATCGCCATCGGTGTCGCGGTCATCGACTTTCCGCGGCCCGACCGCTGCGACCCGAGCGCATGGGAGATCGTGATCGATGCCTGCGCGGATGCGACCGCCGAGACGGGCATTCCCATGGCGATCCTGTCGAGCCTGACCGAGACCATGCCGGAGGCGATCGCGCAGGCGATGCTGGCGCGCGGCGTCGTGCCCCTCTCGGGGTTCGCCGAGGGGCTGGCCGCGCTGGAGGCCGCTGTGCGGCTTGGGCGGGTGGACGCGGCGGCCGCCCCACTGGTCCCCGGCCCCGAACCGGTGGCGGCGCGTCTTCTGAGCGAGGCCGAGGGCAAGGCGCTGCTCGCCGGACATGGCGTGCCCGTGCCGCAAGGGGCGGAGGCGGCGAGCCCCGCCGAGGCGGCGGCCCGCGCCGCCGAGATCGGCTTTCCCGTCGTGGTCAAGGCGCTGGGCCTCGCGCACAAGACCGAGGCGGGCGCGGTGGCGCTGAACCTCGCCGATGCCGAGACGGTCGGGGCGGCGGCGGAGCGGATGGGCGGCACGCGATACCTTGTCGAGGAGATGATCACGGACGGCGTGGCCGAGATCATCGTCGGCATTCTGCGCGACCCGGCGCATGGTTTCGTCCTGACGCTGGGCGCGGGCGGTGTGCTGGCCGAAATGCTGGACGACACCGTGTCCCTGCTTTTGCCCGCGACGGGGGCCGAGATCGACGCCGCGCTCGACCTGCTGCGTATCGCGCCGCTTCTGGGCGGCTATCGCGGGCGGCCAGCCGCGGATCGCGCGGCGCTGGTCGCGGCCATCCTTGCGGTGCAGGATTGTGCCACGGCCCATGCCGACACGCTTACCGAGCTGGAGGTCAACCCGCTCATCGTGACGCCCGACCGCGCCGTTGCGGTCGATGCCCTGATCAGACTTGGAGAGATGCCATGACCGATACCCCCGTCAAGACGACGCGCCGCGGCGCGGTGCTGGAGGTCACGTTGGACCGGCCCAAGGCCAACGCCATCGACGCGCCGACCAGCCGGATCATGGGCGAGGTCTTCACCGAATTCCGCGACGACCCGGAGTTGCGGGTCGCCATTCTGACCGGGGCGGGCGAAAAGTTCTTCTGCCCCGGATGGGATCTGAAGGCCGCCGCCGGGGGCGAGGCGCCGGACAGCGATTACGGCGTGGGCGGCTTCGGCGGGTTGCAGGAGCTGCGCGGCCTCAACAAACCCGTCATCGCGGCGGTGAACGGGATCGCCTGCGGCGGCGGGCTGGAACTGGCGCTGTGCGCCGACATCATCCTCGTCGCCGAGCACGCGACATTCGCCTTGCCGGAAATCCGGTCCGGGACGGTGGCCGATGCGGCCTCGATCAAGCTGCCGAAGCGGATTCCCTATCACATCGCCATGGAGCTTCTGTTCACCGGCCGTTGGTTCGACGCGGAGGAGGCCGCGCGCTGGGGCCTTGTGAACCGGGTCGTGCCCGGGGCCGAGTTGATGGACGCCGCGCGGAAGATGGCCGATGATCTGGCCGCCGGGCCGCCGCTGGTTTTCGCCGCGATCAAGGAGATCGTGCGCGAGGCGGAGGCGATGAAGTTCAATGACGCGCTGAACCGGATCACGCGCAGCCAGTTCGAGACCGTGGAACGGTTGTATCGCTCGGAGGATCAGCTGGAGGGCGCGCGCGCCTTCGCCGAGGGCCGCGATCCGGTCTGGAAGGGACGATAGCGAATTTTCGTACGAAAATTCACACGTGCGTTTTTTCGTACGAAAGATCGAAGGAAAGGGAGACGACATGCCACTTCAAATGAGCCGCGAGGTCTTCATTACCTGCGCGGTGACGGGCTCGGGCGGCACGCAGGACCGCAGCCCCCATGTGCCGCGCAGCCCGCAGCAGATCGCCGACAGCGCCATCGACGCGGCCAAGGCAGGGGCCGCCATCGTCCATTGCCACGTGCGCGATCCCGAGACGGGCGCGCCGTCCCGCCGGCTCGACTTCTACCGCGAGGTCACCGACCGGATCCGCGACGCGGAGGTGGACGTGGTCCTCAACCTGACCGCGGGCATGGGCGGCGACATCACCTTCGGCCCGACCGAACGGCCCCTGCCGCTGAACGAGGCGGGCACCGACATGATCGGCGCGGCCGAACGGGTCGAACATATCGCCCGGTGCCTGCCCGAGATCTGCACGCTCGACTGCGGCACGATGAACTTCGCCGAGGCCGATTACGTCATGACCAACACGCCGGGCATGCTGCGTGCGATGGGTCGGATGATGACGCATCTGGGCGTGAAGCCCGAGATCGAGGCCTTTGATACCGGGCACCTCTGGTTCGCCAAGGAACTGGTGAAGGAGGGCGTGCTGGAGGCACCCGCGCTTGTGCAGCTTTGCATGGGCGTGCCGTGGGGCGCGCCGGACGACCTCAACACCTTCATGGCGATGGTCAACAACGTGCCGGATGACTGGACATTCTCGGCCTTCTCACTGGGGCGGCACCAGATGGCCTATGCCGCCGCCGCCGTGCTGGCAGGCGGGCACGTGCGCGTGGGGCTGGAGGACAACCTGTGGCTCGAGAAGGGCGTGCTGGCGACCAATGCGCAGCTGGTGGAGCGCGCCGTGGGCGTGGTCGAGGGCATGGGCGCGCGGGTGATGGGGCCGCAGGAGGTGCGCGAAAAGCTCGGCCTGACCAAACGCGCGCCCGCCGCATGACAAAGCGCGTCCTCGTCACCGCCGGCGCCTCTGGCATCGGGCGCGCCATCGCCGAACGCTTCCTCATCGAAGGCGCCGAGGTCGCGATCTGCGACGTGGACGTGGATGCGGTCGCGGATTTCGCGAGCGCCCATCCCGCCGCCATCGCGCGGGTCGCGGATGTCACGCGCGAGGCCGATGTTGACGCGTTCCTTTCGCTGGTGGAGGCCAGTTGGGACCGGGTCGATGTGGTCTGCGCCAATGCCGGCACGGGCGGGCCCGCCGGGTTGATCGAGACGCTGGATTACGGCGCGTGGCAGGACTGCGTCGCGGTCAACCTGAATGGCGCGTTCCTGACCTGCCGCTGGGCGGCGCGTTTGATGCGGGCTCAGGGGCATGGGCTGATCACGCTGACCTCGTCGACCGCCGGGATCGCGGGCTACCCGTTCCGCAGCCCCTATTCCGCCTCGAAATGGGCGATCATCGGGCTGATGAAGACGCTTGCGATGGAACTGGGACCGGCAGGCGTGCGTGTGAACGCGCTTGCGCCGGGCGCCGTGCAGGGGCCGCGCATGGACCGCGTCGTGGCGATGGAGGCCCAGGCGCAGGGCCGCCCGGAGGAAGAGATCCGCGCGCTCTACGTCAAGGGTGTGTCGCTGCGCAGCTGGGTCGATGCCGAGGACGTCGCCAACATGGTGCATTACCTTTCTTCGCCCGCAGGCGCGAAGATCTCGGGCCAGACGCTATGCATCGACGGACATACGGAGACACTCGCGCCATGATCAGAACGCTCCTTGCGCTCGGCCTCGCGGGCCTTCTTGCGGCGTGCGGCGCCATCGCGCCCAGCTATCGCGACCGCTCCGTCACCATCGCGTCGAGTGCCAATTTCGACCCCGCCCGCTACCTCGGCCGCTGGTACGAGGTCGCGCGCTATCCCAACCCGTTTCAGGCGCGCTGCGCGGGCGCGGTCGTCGACTACGCGCAAGGCGAGGGCGGCGAAATCCTCGTTCGGAACACCTGCCTCGACGCCAACGGAGACGTCATCGACGAGATCGCCGGCACCGCGCGGGTGGTCGGGCCCGGGCGGCTGTCGGTGCGGCTCGACGGCGTTCCCGTCGCAGCGCCCTACTGGGTGCTCTGGATCGACGAGGGCTATCGTACCGCCGTCGTGGGCCAGCCCGACGGGCGCGCGGGCTGGATCCTGAACCGCGACCCTGTGATCCCTCGGGATCGCCTGATCGCCGCGCGCGAGGTTCTGGATTTCAACGGCTACGACCTTGCGCGGCTCGAAAGGAGCATATCACCATGAAGGCAGCGATCATCGGCGGCGGTGTCATCGGCGGCGGCTGGGCCGCGCGGTTCCTGCTCAACGGCTGGGACGTGGCGGTCTGCGACCCCGACCCGGACGCGGAGCGCAAGATCCGCGAAGTGCTGGCCAATGCGCGGCGCGCTCTGCCGGGGCTCTACGAACGGCCCTTGCCGGCCGAGGGCGCGCTGAGCTTGCACACGACCATCGCCGAGGCTGTCTCCGGCGCCGACTGGATACAGGAAAGCGTGCCCGAGCGGCTTGAAATCAAGCATGCCGTATACGACGAGATCGCGGCCACCGCCCCGGCCGATGCGGTGATCGGCTCCTCCACCTCGGGTTTCAAACCGTCAGAGCTGAACCGGACCGGCGCCCGCGTGATCGTGGCGCATCCGTTCAACCCGGTCTACCTGCTCCCGCTGGTGGAGCTGGTGGGCGACGCGGGCGAGACGGCGCGCGCCGCCGACATCCTGCGCGGGATCGGCATGTTCCCCCTGACCGTCCGCAAGGAGATCGACGCCCATATCGCCGACCGTTTCCTCGAGGCTGTCTGGCGCGAGGCGCTGTGGCTGGTGAAGGACGGCGTGGCGACGACCGCCGAGATCGACGAGGCGATCCGCATGGGCTTCGGCCTGCGCTGGGCGCAGATGGGCCTTTTCGAGACTTACCGCATCGCGGGCGGCGAGGCGGGCATGCGCCATTTCCTCGAACAGTTCGGTCCCTGCCTGACATGGCCCTGGACCAAGCTCATGGACGTGCCGGAGTTCGACGACGCGCTTGTCGACCTGATCGCGGGGCAGTCGGACGCGCAATCGGGCCATCTGAGCATCCGCGCGCTGGAGCGTCTGCGCGACGAGAACCTCGTGGCGATGATGCGCGCGCTCAAGCGCACCGGCAGCGGCGCGGGCGGCGTGATCGCGGCCCATGAGAAAACCCTGAGTGTGCCCGACGCCGGACCGGACGGCTTGCCCGTCACCCTGGAGATGCAGGTGCCTACCTCCTTCGTCGACTATAACGGGCACATGAACGAGGCGCCGTATCTGGAGGTCGGCGCGCGGGCCTCGGACCGCTTGATGGAGATGATCGGGGCGGACGCGGATTACATCGCGGGCGGGCTCAGCTATTTCACGGCCGAGAACCACATCCGCTACCTCGCCGAGATCGATATCGGCGACAGCATCACCGTGACCACGCAGGCGCTGGGTGGGGATGGGCGCAAGCTGCATCTGCTGCACAGGTTCTGGACCGGCGGCGAGACACCTGCCGCGACCATGGAGACGCTGCTGCTGCACGTGGACCTGTCCAGCCGCCGCGTCGTGGCGCCCGAGGGCGTGGTGGCGGACCGGGCAAGCGCGCTTGTCGCCGCGCATCAGGCGCATGAGCGGCCCTCGCGTCTGGTGCTGAACCAGCCACGGGGCTGATCGGCGTCAACCGAAATGCAGGCTCTTGATCTCCTGGTAGTCTTCCAGCCCCATCGCGCCGCCCTCGCGCCCGTTGCCCGAGGCCTTGTAGCCGCCGAAGGGCGTGCCCCAGCCGATGCCGCCACCGTTGACATGCACGGCGCCCGCGCGCAGGCGGGCCGCGACCCGCTCGGCGCGTTCCGTGTCGCCGGTCTGGATGAAGGCGGCCAGCCCGTACTCGGTGTCATTGGCGATGCGGATGGCCTCGGCCTCATCCTCGGCCCTCAGGATGCTGAGGACCGGGCCGAAGATCTCCTTCCGGGCGATGGCCATGTCGTTGGTGACATCGGCAAAGACGGTGGGGCGCACGTACCAGCCGCGGTTCATGCCCGGCGGCTTGCCCGGCCCCCCGGCGACAAGCCGCGCGCCTTCCTCGATGCCGGTGGCGATCATGGTCTGCACGCGGTGCCACTGGATCTCGTCGAAGAGTGGGCCGATATGGTCGCCCTCGGCCCTCGGATCGCCGACCTTCGTCGTCTCGGCCGCATCGCGCGCGATTTCGACGACGCGATCGTAGCAAGCCGCCTCGACGATCATTCGCGTGGGCGCGTCGCAGGACTGTCCGGTGTTGAGGAAACACTCGGCCACGGAGGCGCGCACGCGGTCCTCCAGCGCCGCGCCGCAATCGGCGAAGATCAGGTTGGGGGACTTGCCGCCCAGTTCCAGCGTCACACGCTTGACGGATTCCGCTGCTGCCTTGGTCACCGAGATGCCGGCGCGGGTCGATCCGGTGAAGGACACCATAGCAAGCTCGGGGTGGCGGGCCAGCGCGTCGCCCACTTCCGCCCCGGTGCCGTGGATCAGCGCGAAGGCCCCCGGCGGTACGCCCGCGTCATGCAGGATCTGCGCATAGATCTGCGCCGAGAGCGGGGTGTACTCGGAGGGTTTGAGGATCGCGGGACAGCCGGTGGCGAGCGCGGGCAGGACCTTGAGCGCGATCTGGTTGATCGGCCAGTTCCACGGTGTGATCATTCCGGCGGGTCCGATCGGTTCGCGCAGCAGCGTGTCGCCATTGGAAAGCGTCCAGCGCTCTTCCTGAGCCTCCAGCGCTTCGATGAAGCCGTCGGCATGGCCGATGCCCGCCTCGGCCTGTACCTCGCGCGCCATGCCGATCGGTGCGCCCATCTCGAGGCTCATGGCCTGCGCGAGGTCTTCGAGGCGGTCCTTTGTCCCCTGCCGGATGCGCCGCAGCAGCGCGAGCCGATCCGCCTTGGGCCACCGCCCGAAGCCATCGAAGGCCGCGCGGGCCGCCTGCACCGCGTGGTCCACATCCTGCAGACGCCCCAGCGCGACCGTGCCGACCTGTTCGTCCATGGACGGGTCCATGATCGGCATGGTCGCCGCACCGCTCGGGCCCACCCATTCGCCGTCGATATAGAACCTGTCAGCGTTCATCCGACCCCCTGAAAACCTCGTAGCCTTCTTCCTCAGGTTCCAAGTCTACAAGAAATTCGGGGAAACCGTCAGCCCGGATCTGAAGCCCCGTCGCCTCCTCCAGCCGTTCGATGATGCGATCGGATTGCGCGCGGTCTCCATAACGGCGCTGCCCGTCGGCGATGATGTCGATCAGCAGCGGCGACATCTCCAGCGGCACGGCATGGTCATCGGCAAGCTTCTGAAAGAGACCGATATCCTTCTGGACGAGGTCCATGGTGAAGTTGACGTCCCGGGCGCCCGACAGGATCAACTGGCTCTCGGTCTCGTGCACGAAGGAGGTGCCCGAGCTGATGCGGATCGCCTCGTAGGTCGTGGCGAGGTCGATCCCTGCCGCCTTCATCACGGTCATCGCCTCGCACAGCGAAACGAGGTTCACCGTGGCGAGGTAGTTGGTCATGACCTTGAGCTTAGACGCGCTGCCCAGCGGCCCGGTGTGCAGGATGCGCCGCCCGAGATGCTTCAGAAGCGGCAGGACATGGTCCACCGCCTCGCGCGAGCCGCCTGCGAAGATCGAGATATTGCCGGTATCGGCGCGGTGGCAGCCGCCCGAGACGGGGCATTCCACCGCCCGGCCGCCGGCCGCCTCCACCATGGCGCCGAGGCGCATGACCTCCCCGGCATCAGTCGTCGACATCTCCATCCAGGTCTTGCCGGGGCCGACATGGGGCAGCATCGCGGTGACGACGGCGTCCGAGGCGGCCGGCGAGGGCAGGCAGGTGATGACCACATCGGCGGCCTGCATGATCGCGGCGGGGTCGGCGCCCGCTGTGGCGCCGCGCGCGACGAAATCCGTTACAAGATTTGCGTCGAGGTCATGGATGGCAAGATCCGCGCCATTGCGCAGCAGGCTTCCGGCGAGCTTGCCGCCCACGTTGCCCAAGCCGATGAATGCGACCTTCATGGGCTGTCCTTTCGCTTTTCAGAATCTGATGGGGAACCTTGCGCGGATAGCGGCGTCCACGTCGACCGGTACTTGGCAGGGTGCCTGTTGCAGGATGCTGTCCATCCGCCGCCGCGCCGCCGCGATCAGGTCCGGCTTGTCCGCCTCAACCCAATCCTTCGGCGTCATGCGGTTGCCGATCTCGGGGTAAAGATACTCCGTCTGCATCAGCGCGAGCGTCTGGTCGGAGCCGAGGTAATGCCCCGGCCCGCCATCGAGGCAGACGGCCTTCATCACGTCGAGCGACACGGAATCCTCGGTCACGTCGATACCGCGCACGCAGCGTTGCGCCTGTCCGATCAGGTCGTTGCCCAGAACCATCCCCTCGGGCGAGAAGCCCATGAGCGAGGCATACATGCCAACGGATTCGTAGACCATGTTGAGGCCGGACAAGCCGCTCAGCACGTTGATGATGCCCTGTTCCCAACCGGCCTGCATGTCCGGCAGCTTGCTGTCGGTCATGCCGCCCGCCGCACCGCCCGGGATGCCGTAGAACCGGTGCATCTGCGCGCAGCCCGCCGACAGGAGTGCCTGTTCCGCCGACCCGCCGGACATGGCGCCTGTGCGCAGGTCGGACACGAAGGGCCATGTTCCGAAGACCGCCGGATGGCCGGGCGCCATGGCGTTGACATAGACGACGCCCGCGAGGCATTCGGCGACCGCCTGCACGATGGCCGCCGCGATCGGGGCGGGGGCGGTGGCCCCGGCCTGTCCGGCCGACAGTAGCAGGATCGGCATGCCAGCGCGGATGCAGGCCTCCATCGTCAGGCAGCTTTCGGTCGCGAATTTCATCGGAGGCACGACGAAGCAGTTGGACAGCGACACGAAGGGCATCGCGCGCCAGGCCTCCTCGCCGCCGGCGACCATGTGGATCAGATCCATTCCCGGATCGACGGAGGCGGGATCGGAGAAGGACGTGCCCACGTGTTTCGTGGTGCCGGCGAGACAGGCATACAGCGTGTTGATGTCCATCTCCACCAGATCCGGGATCTCGCAGCAGACCATGGTGCGCTGGAAGAAATGGATGTTGTCGAGGTTCTGCGCCAGCCGCGCGGCGTCGTAGAGGTCCCGCGCGGTGGAGGGGCGATAGCTCTGCGTTTCGATATCCACGACATTCACCGCCGCGCCGGCAGTGCCATAATGGACACGGGTGCCGGACAGATCGAGATGATGGCGCGTATCGCGCCCGTAGAGGGGAAAGGCCTTCGCCGCCTTGTCGACCATGTCCTCGACCAGCGTTCGGGGAAACCGCAGCCGCCCGTCATCGCCGAGGATCGCGCCCGCCCCGGTCATGATCTCGACCCCGCTTTCAGGGGCTTGCGACAGGCCGACCACCTCCAGCGCGTCCATCGCGGCGCAATGGATGCGCGCGACACCGGCCTCGGTCAGGGGCGCGTATTGCCCGCCCTGCAGACCGGGGCGCACGGGGCGCTTGTCCTCGGCCAGCGGGGCCGCGCGCAGGGCGACACGGGCCGCCCGCCCGCCGCCGCGGCGGCTTTTCTTGATTTCGACCTCGGTCGTCACATCCGCACCCTTTCCGATTTCGGATCGTAAAGCGGCGCCAGGCTGGCCTCCGCCGCGTGGCGCACGCCGGCCACTTCGATCTCGTAGGTGGAGCCCAGCACGTCCTCGGCGCTTTCGCCGGAGCAGGGCACGTAGCCCATCCCGATCGCACCGCCGAGCGCGTGGCCGTAATTTCCCGAGGTCACGATCGAGACGATCTTTCCGTCGCGAACCACGGCTTCGTTGTGAAAGAGCATCGGCTCGGGGTCGGTCAGCCGGAACTGGAGCATGCGGCGGGCGAGCCCCGCCTCCCGCTTGCGCAGCACCGCGTCGCGGCCGATGAAATCGGGCTTCTGCGTGCGCACGGCGAAACCGAGGCCTGCCTCCAGCACGTGATCCTCGTCGGTGATGTCATGGCCGAAATGGCGGAACGCCTTCTCGATACGGCAACTGTCGAGCGCATGGAGACCGCAGAGCTTGAGCCCGTGATCCGTTCCGGCCTCGGTCAGAGCCTCGAACACATGCGCCGCCTGATCGGTCGAGACGTAAAGCTCCCAACCGAGTTCGCCCACGTAGGAGATGCGGTGGGCGCGGGCCAGCCCCATGCCGATCTCGATCTCGCGTGCCGTGCCGAAGGGGAAGGCGGCGTTCGTCAGGTCATCGGGGCTGGCATCCTGTAGAAGATCTCGCGCCTTCGGCCCCATCACGCAGAATACGGCCTCGGCTGCGGTCATGTCGGTGATCGTCACGAAACGGTTCCCGACATGCGCACGAAGCCAAGCCTGATCGCGGCGCAGCGTCGCTCCGGGCACGACGAGCAGGAAGGCGGTCTCGCTCAACCGCGTGACGGTCAGGTCGCTTTCGATCCCGCCTTTCGCGTTGAGCATCTGGGTGTAAACGACGCGGCCGGCGGGCACGCCGACCTCGTTGGCGCAGACATGGTTGAGGAAGGCGGCGGCGTCGCGCCCTTCCACCCGGATCTTGCCGAAGGAGGTCATGTCGAAAAGGCCCACGCCCTGCCGCACGGCCATATGCTCGGCCCGCGAGTTCTCGAACCAGTTCTGCCGGTGCCAGCCGTAGCGGTATTCGCGCGCCTGCCCCGGATCCGCGAACCAGTTCGCACGCTCCCACCCCGCGACCTCGCCGAAGACAGCGCCGGCCTGCTTCAGGTGCTCATGGACCGGGCTGCGGCGCACGCCGCGCGCGGTCTCGACCTGCCGGTAAGGCCAGTGGTCGGCGTAGAGAAGGCCAAGGGTTTCCGTCACGCGTTCCTTCAGGTAACGCAGGTTTCGCTGGAAGGGTTGCGCGCGGCGGATGTCGACCTCCCACAGGTCGAAGGGCGCCTCGCCGTCCACGATCCATTGCGCCAGCGCCATGCCCGCGCCCCCCGAGGAGACGATGCCGATGGAGTTGTAGCCGGCCGCGACCCAGTAGCCGCCAAGCTCCGGCGCCTCTCCGAGGTAGTAGCGGTCGTCGGGGGTGAAGCTTTCGGGGCCGTTGAAGAAGGTATGGATGCCCGCCGTCTCGAACATCGGCATGCGGCGGGTGGCCATGTCGAGGATCGGCTCGAAATGCTCGAAATCTTCCGGAAGGGCATCGAAGCAGAAATCCTCGGGGATGCCCGACATGCCCCAGGGTTTCGCGCGCGGCTCGAAGGCGCCCAGCATCATTTTGCCTGCGTCGGACTTGTAATAGGCGCATTCGTCGGGGACGCGGAGCACCGGCAGATGCCCGAGGCCATCGATGGGTTCTGTTACAAGATAGAAATGCTCGCAGGCATGAAGCGGCAGGCTCACGCCGGACCCCGCGGCCAGGTCACGGCCCCACATGCCGCCGCAGTTGATGACGATGTCGGCCGCGATGTGACCGGTCTCGCCGCTCGCCTCCCAGTCGACGCCGGTGACGCGCTTCCCATCGTCCTTGACGGCGGTGACCTTCACGCCCTCGAAGATCTGCGCGCCGCGCATCCGCGCGCCCTTGGCCAGCGCCATGGCGATATTGGCCGGGTCGCACTGCCCGTCGCCGGGAAGGTGCACGGCGCAGGTGATGTCTCCGACCTCCACATGGGGATACATCGCCTTGACCTCGGCGGTGGAAATCTCGCCCACCTCCACATCGAAGGCGCGGGCGAGCGTGGCCTGACGAAGCAATTCTTCCCGCCGGTCGGCGGTCAGGCCAAGCGAGATGGACCCCACCTGCCGCATGCCGGTGGCGACGCCGGTTTCCTCTTCGAGCCGGACGTAGAGATCGGCGGAGTACTTCGCCAGCCGCGTCATGTTCTGGGTGCCGCGCAACTGACCCACCAGACCGGCGGCGTGCCACGTGGTGCCGCAGGTCAGCTGTCTGCGTTCAAGAAGGACGATGTCGGTCCAGCCGAGTTTCGCCAGGTGATAGGCGACCGAACAGCCCGAGACGCCGCCACCGATGATGACGGCGCGGGCGTGAGTGGGGAGGTCGGCCATGGGCTCAGGCCCTCAGCCGGTCATTGCCGGGGTCCCACAGCGGGCCGTCGGGCTGCACGATGGCGGGGCGGCGGTCGCCGAAGATGTCGACCTCCAGCGCATTTCCCGGCACCGCCAGATCGGCGCGCAGCATGCCGAGTGCGATGGAGCTTCCGACGCGATAGCCCCATGCGCCCGAGGTGGTCTCGCCCACCACGGCGCCATCATGCCAGAGCGTCGACATGTAGGGCGCGTCGGCGGCGCCCGCGTCCACGGTCAGCGTCACGAAACGCTTCGTCACGCCGCGCTGCTTCTCTGCCAGAAGCGCCGCCTTGCCGGGGAAATCCTGCGGCTTGTCGAACCGGATGAACCGGTCGAGCCCGCCTTCGAACAGGCTGTAATCGGTGGAAAGATCGCCCTTCCACGCGCGGTAGCCCTTTTCGATGCGTAGTGAGTTCAGCGCGAACATCCCGAAGGGCTTCGCCCCCGCGCCGAGGATCGCCCCGTAAAGCGCGGGGATCTCCGAGTTGGCGGCGTGTACCTCCCAGCCCAGTTCCCCGGCGAAACTGACGCGGGCCAGCGTGCAGGGCCGCCCGGCCACCATGGCCGACTGGTGGGTGAGCCACGGCAAGTGAAGGTCGGCTTCTGTGCCCACCTGATGGAAGAGATCGCGCGCTTGCGGACCCGTCACGATCAGTGTCGAAAGATCGCCGGAAAGATCGGCAAGCGACAATCCCTCGGACAGGTCGCGCGCCAGCCATTCGTAATCGTGCCACTGCGCGGTCGCCGCGGTGATCAGCGTGAAATCATCCTCGCCGTTGCAGGCGATGGTCATCTCCGTGACGATGCGGCCGCGATGATCCGGGAAATAGGCCAGCGCGATGCGGCCGGGTTTGGGCAGTCCGCCCGCGATCTTGCCCAGCAGCCATTCGCCCGCGCCCTCGCCGGTCAGGTGGAAGCGCGAAAACCCGGGCAGGTCCAGCACGCCCACGCCGTCGCGCACCGCCTCGCATTCCTTGCGGATGCGCGGCTCCCACGGGCCGGCTCGGTTCCAGGTCTGTGTCGCTTCCTCGGACGTGTCGTCGCCGGGTTTCGCGAACCAGTTCGCGCGTTCCCAGCCGGCATAGGCGCCCATCTGACCGCCAAGTTCCTTTACAAGATCTTGGACCAGGGAGACCCTGCGATCCGGCGCGGCGGGCCAGCGGTGCCACGGGAAATGCATGCCGTATTCATGGGCGTAGACCTCCATCCCCTTCTGAACGCAGTACTCGTGATCGGTATAGCCGGTGAAGCGGCGCGGATCGCAGGACCACATGTCCCACTCGGTCGCGCCTTCGGTGATCCACTCCGCCAGCACCTTGCCCGCGCCGCCGCCCTGCGCGATGCCGAAGGTGAAGACGCAGGCCTCGAAGGCGTTCGGCACGCCCGGCATGGGCCCCAGAAGCGGGTTGCCATCCGGCGTGTAGGGGATCGGGCCGTTGATCGTTTTCGCCAGCCCTGCCTCGGCCAGCACCGGCACGCGGGCCATGCTGTCCTCGATCTGCACGGACAGGCGGTCCAGCGCGTCGGGGTAGAGCTGAAAGCTGAAATCCTCCGGCATCGGGTCGGAGGGATCGGCCCAGTGCGCCTTGCAGGTCCGCTCGTACGGGCCGAGGTTGAAGCCGTTCTTCTCCTGCCTCAGGTAGTAGGACACGTCCACGTCGCGCAGCAGCGGCAGCTTGTGGCCGACCTTTTCCGACCAGTCGCGGACCGCCGGCACCTCGTCGAAGATCAGGTACTGGTGGCTCATCACCATCATCGGCACCGTGCGCCCGCCATAGGGCTTGAACCACTCGCCGACGCGCTGGGCGTAGTAACCGGCGGCGTTCACCACGATCTCGCAACGGATGTCGCCCTTTTCCGTGTGGACGATCCACTCGCCATTCTCGCGGCTGACCCCCGTCGCGGGGCAGAAGCGCTGGATCATGGCGCCCAGATCGCGCGCGCCCTTGGCCAGCGCCTGCGTCAGCTGCGCGGGGTCGATGTCGCCATCGGCAGGATCGTAAAGCGCGCCCTTGATGTCATGGGTCTCGATGAAGGGATACTTGTCCTTGATCTCGTCCGGCGCGAGGACCTCGAGGCTCATCCCCTGGTGGAGACCCATGCCGCGGGCGCGTGCGAATTCCTGCATGCGCTCGTCCGAATGACCCAGCCTGATCGACCCGGTCACATGGTAGTTCATGGCGTAATCGACCGCGTCGCCAAGTCCGCGATAAAGCTCGGTCGAATAGCGCTGCATGTTCATGATCGACCAGGAGGTCGAGAAGGTCGGCACGTTGCCGGCCGCATGCCATGTCGAGCCCGCCGTCAGTTCGTTCTTTTCAAGAAGAACGCAGTCGGTCCAGCCGGCTTTGGCCAGATGATAAAGCGCCGAGACGCCGACCACCCCGCCACCGATGATGACCACGCGTGCATGCCCTGGAATGTCGGCCATGACTGTCCTCCCACGGTGACGGACGATCTTTTTCAGGTTGACTATTCCCACGGTACGGGCGGGCTTCAATCGCGATGTTGAATGTGTTTAGATCGGGAATTCCGATCAGGGTGCGGCCATGAACATCGAACAGATCGAAACCTTCCTCGACCTCTGCGACACGCGCAGTTTCAACCGCACGGCCGAACGGCTTGGCGTCACGCAGTCGACTGTCTCCGGGCGGCTCAGGGCGCTCGAGACCGCGCTGAACTGCCGCCTGCTGGAGCGCAGCCGCGCCGGAACCGCGCTGACGACCGAGGGGCTGAGGTTCGAGCCGCACGCCCGCGCCATGCGGCTGGCATGGCGCGCGGGGCTGCAGGATGCGCAAGGTGCGGGAAGTGCCGCACGTACTGCGCGCATCGGCATCCAGCACGATCTTCTGGGCGACAGCGTGGCCGAGTGGGTCCGGGTCCTGCAAGGCGCCTTGCCGCAGACCGCGCTTTACGTCGAGGCGGATTATTCCGCGCAGATGTGTTCCGATGTCGCGAACGGCGCGCTCGACCTCGCGATCTTCTACACGCCGAAACCACAGCCCGACCTGCATTTCGAAACGCTGGGCGAGATCGCCTATGTGATGGTCTCGACCGAGGCCGAGCGCCTCTCGGAGGTGCGCGCGGACAGCTACATCCTTGCCAATTACGCGCCGGCCTTCTCGGTCGCGCATGCCGCACTTCTGCCGGCCTTGTCGGTGGGCGCGGTGTCTGGCGGGCAGAATGCCGTTGTGCGCGGGCTGCTCACCGCCTTCGGGGGCAGCGCCTATGTCCTTCTGCAGACGGCGATGGAACTGGGGCGCGCGGGACTGGCCCGGCGCGTGTCGGGCGCGCCGGTCATCGCGCAGCCGGTCTATGCCTGCGTCCATCTGCGCAACCGGCATCGCGGGCCCTATCGGCAGGCGCTCAAGGCGCTGCGCGCCCATCTCGAGGCCGGGCAGCCTCAGGTCGCAACAATCCCCCCTCGCGCATTCGGAAAAGCGCCGCTAACGTGACACGAGGGGGGCGTTTTACCCGCGGCCCGACAAGGGGAGGAGTGGCGCGCCGTATGTCAGCGCAGCCCGATATCGATCTGAACGCGCCGGTCGGCGACCGCGTCGCCAAGACCACGTGCTACATGTGCGCCTGCCGCTGCGGCATCGACGTGCATCTGCGCGACGTGCCAGGCGGGCGGGCCGACGTGCGCTATATTGATGGCAATCGCGATCATCCGCTCAACAAGGGCGTGATCTGCGGCAAGGGCGCGTCGGGCATCATGCAGCACTGCTCCCCCGCGCGGTTGCGCGCGCCGATGAAGCGGGTTGGGCCAAGGGGCTCGGGCGAGTTTCAGGAAATCAGCTGGGAAGAGGCGCTGAGCCTCGCGACCGAGTGGATGGGCACGGTCCGCAAGACCGACCCCAAGCGGCTCGCCTTCTTCACCGGGCGCGACCAGAGCCAGAGCCTGACGGGCTTCTGGGCGATGAAGTTCGGCACCCCCAATTTCGCAGCCCATGGCGGGTTCTGTTCGGTGAACATGGCCGCCGGCGGGCTTTACACCTTCGGCGGTGCGTTCTGGGAATTCGGCGATCCCGACTGGGAGCATACGAAGTATTTCCTGCTGTTCGGCGTGGCGGAGGATCACGCCTCCAACCCCATCAAGATGGGCATCGGCAAGCTTAAGGAACGCGGCGCCAAGATCGTGTCGATCAATCCGGTGCGCACGGGCTACAACGCGGTCGCCGACGAATGGGTGGGCGTGCAGCCGGGAACGGATGGCCTTTTCGTGGGCGCGCTGATCCATGAGTTGTTCCGGACGCAGCAGATCGATCTCGATTACCTGATCCGCTACACCAACGCGCCCTGGCTGGTGATCGACGCGCCGGGAACGGCCGAGGACGGGCTTTTCGCGCGGGACGCGGAGGGCAATCCGCAGGCCTGGTCGCGCGACGCGGGCGGGCTGGTGAGCGGGAAGGCGGGCGACCTGTCTGTCACGCTTACGGGTGCAAGGGACCTGCCCGACGGGCGCTGCGCGCGTCCGGTCTTCGAACTGATGGCCGAGCGCTACCTGGGCGATGACTACACGCCGGAGGCCGTGGCCGGGGCGACGGGCATCCCGGCCGACCAGATCCGCCGCATCGCCGCCGAGATGGCCCATGTGGCCTTCAAGGAAGAGATCACGCTCGACCGGCCATGGACGGATGCGTGGGGCCGCAAGCACGACAAGATGATCGGGCGCCCGGTCTCCATGCACGCGATGCGCGGCATCTCGGCCCATTCCAACGGGTTTCAGACCTGCCGGATGATCCATGTGCTGCAGATCCTGCTCGGCTCCATCGATTGCCCCGGCGGTTTCCGCTACAAGCCGCCCTATCCCAAACAGACGCCGCCTAACCTCCTGCCTCACGGTCTGCCGCAGGACATCCAGCCGGAGATGCCGCTGGGCGGCCCGCATCTGGGCTTCCCGCACGGGCCGCAGCACCTTCTGATCGGGGAGGACGGAACGCCGTCGCGCCTCGACAAGGGGTTTTCATGGGACGCGCCGATGTCGGCCCACGGGCTGATGCACATGGTGCTGAACAACGCGGCGAAGAAGGACCCTTACGGCATCGATGTCCTGTTCCTCTACATGGCGAACATGGCGTGGAATTCGTCGATGAACGTGCCGGGGACGCTCGAGGCGCTGACCGCCAGGGACGAGAGCGGCGACTATTTGATACCAAAGATCATCTATTCGGACGCCTACTATTCCGAGACGGTGCCCTATGCCGACCTGATCCTGCCCGATACCACCTATCTGGAACGGTGGGACTGCATCTCATTGCTCGATCGCCCGATATCCGAGCCCGACATGATCGCCGACGCGATCCGGCAGCCGGTGGTCCCGCCCGATCGGGATGTGCGCGGGTTCCAAGACGTGCTGATCGACCTTGGCGCGCGGCTGGGCCTGCCGGGGTTCATCAAGGACGACGGCAGCCCCGCCTATCCCGGCGGCTACCCCGATTACATGGTCAACCACGAGCGCAAGCCGGGCATCGGCCCGCTTTCGGGCTGGCGCGGGGCGGATGGGACCGAGACCTGCGTCGGCGCACCCAATCCCGATCAGTTGCAGCGCTACATCGAAAACGGCGCCTTTCACGTGCAGCCCATCGCGCCGGAACACGCCTATTTCAAGCACGCCAATCGCGGCTATCTCGATTGGGGCATCGAGAAGGGCATCCGGCTGTCGCCCGAGCCCACGATCTTCCAGCTCTACTGTGAACCGTTGCAGCGCTTCCGGCTGGCCGCGCGGGGCCATGGAGACCGCCAGCCGCCCGAGCGTGCCCGTGACCGGATCGAGACCCATTTCGACCCGCTGCCCTTCTGGTATCCGCCCTTCGAGGGCGAGATGGTGGATGGCGCGGCCTTCCCCCTGCACGCCATCACGCAGCGCCCGATGCACATGTACCATTCCTGGGGCTCGCAGAACGCGTGGCTGAGGCAGATCACGGCGGAGAACCGGCTCTACATTCACCGCGATCTCGGCGCGCGGATCGGTGTCGTGGACGACGACTGGGTCTGGATCGCCTCTCATCTCGGGCGGGTGAAGTGCCAGGTCCGCCTGATGGACGGGGTGAACCCGCATACGGTCTGGACGTGGAACGCCATCGGCAAGCGCAAGGGTGCCTGGGGTCTCGACGACGACGCGCCCGAGGCCAAGAAGGGATTCCTGCTCAACCATCTTATATCAGAACTTCTTCCTGATGGCGGGGGCGGCTATCGCTATTCGAACTCCGACCCCATCACCGGGCAGGCAGCATGGTTCGACCTTCGCGTGTCCATCGAAAGGGCCGATGGCGCGGGCGAAACCGAGCCGAGCTTCGAGGCGTTCGGTCGTGGCGGATTGCCGGACGCGCCGTCGAAACTCGCCTATGGAAAACCCGAGGTGGAGCGCACATGACCAGCCTTCCAGCCGACACGCCTAAAAAGCTCGGCCTGGTGATCGACCTCGACACCTGCGTCGGCTGCCATGCCTGCGTGACGTCGTGCAAGGAATGGAACACCGGCGGCTATTCCGCGCCGCTCACGGATCACGATCCTTACGGCGCCGATCCCTCCGGCGCTTTCCTCAACCGCGTGCACAGTTTCGAGATGGAGATCGATGGCCGTGGCCGCACGGTGCATTTCCCGCGCTCCTGCCTGCATTGCGAGGAACCCGACTGCGTCACCGTCTGCCCCACGGGCGCCAGCTACAAGCGCGCCGAGGACGGGATCGTCCTGGTCAATCCTGACACCTGCATCGGCTGCAAGCTCTGTTCCTGGGCCTGCCCCTATGGCGCGCGGGAATACGACCATGACGACGGCGTGATGAAGAAATGCACGCTCTGCGTGGACCGTATCTACAACGAGACCCTGCCGGAGGAAGACCGCGAACCCGCCTGCGTCAAGGCTTGTCCCACCGGTGCGCGCGCCTTCGGCGATCTGGCCGATCCCGACAGTGCCGTGTCCCGAAACGTGGCCGAACGGGGCGGTTTCGATCTTCTGCAAGAATTCGGCTACAAGCCGGTCAACAAGTACCTTCCGCCGCGCGATCCCGCGACGGCCGGCATCACCCCGGCGCCCGTGCCCGAGGAACGGATCGGCGCGCCCCGCGACCGGCTGGAGCGGCTCTTCGCCTGGATCGACGACCGGCTGAGCGACTGAGGCAAGCATGCATCCGGCCTATTCCGTCATCTTCTTCACCACAGCCTCCGGCGCGGGCTATGGGCTCTGGATCTGGCTGGGTCTTCGGACCTTGCTGGACGGCATCCCGGACCGCGCGGCACCCGGTGTCACTGCGCTGGTGCTGGGCGGCGTTCTGGTGACGCTCGGCCTTCTGTCATCGACCTTCCATCTCGGACATCCCGAACGGGCCTGGCGGGCCTTCAGCCAGTGGCGAAGCTCATGGCTCTCGCGCGAAGGCGTGGCGGCACTGGCCACCTATCTGCCCGTCGGGGCGCTGTTCCTCGCCTTCCTTTTTCCCGGTGCGCTGCCGGGCGCGGGGCTGTTCGCGGCGCTCATGGTCTTGGGCGCGCTGGCAACGCTCTGGTGCACCGGCATGATCTACGCCTCGCTGCGCACGGTGCCGGAATGGAACCACGGGCTGGTTCCGGCGAACTACATCGCTCTTGCCGCCGCCACGGGCGCGCTTCTGCTTGCCACCATCGACGCGGGTTTCGGGCAGCGGTCGGAGGCCCTGCTGCTTGTCGCGGCGGCGGCGCTTCTGGCCGCAGCACTCATGAAATGGACCTATTGGCAGCGCATCGACGGCGCCCCCGCGCCCTACACGCTGGAACAGGCCATCGGTATCCCCGGCGCGTCCGCCATTCGCCCGCTGGACCCGCCACACACGCAACCCAATTTCGTGATGCGCGAGATGGGCTATGCCGTCGGGCGGCGTCATGCGGGCCGTCTCCGCCGCTGGGCGCTGGCGCTGCTTTTCGCCCTGCCGCTCGTGGCCGTGGTGATCGCGGCGCTCGTGCCGGTCCTGTCGCTGATCGCCTTGCCGCTGGCGCTCCTGTCGGCCGGGGCGGGCGTCCTGGTCGAGCGCTGGCTGTTCTTCGCCGAGGCGCGGCATGTATCGATGCTTTACTACGGTGCGGCGCTCGGCGGGACGGAGGCCGCGGCCCGATGACCGGCCCGGTTCTGGATGAAACCCACGATCCTGCCAGGCGCAGCTGGATCGACAGCGCAAACGCGCCCGATGGCGATTTCCCGATCCAGAACCTTCCCTTCGGCGTGTTCTCGGAAAGCGGCGGCGAAAGGCGCGTGGGCGTGGCCATCGGCGAGCTGATCCTCGACCTGACGGCCCTCGAGGCGCAGGGGCGCATCGCGTCCGGAGACGCGCCCGTTTTCGCCGGGGGCAGTCTCAACCCCTTCATGGCCCGGCCACGCAGTGAGTGGACACAGCTGAGGGCCGAACTTGCGCGGATGCTCGACGCCCGAGCGACCGATCCCGACCTGCCGCTGGTCGCACGGTCCAAGGTGGACATGCATCTGCCTGTCCGGGTCGGCGGTTTCACCGATTTCTACGCCTCGCGGGAACACGCCACCAATGTGGGCAGCATGTTCCGCGATCCGCAGAACGCGCTTTTGCCGAACTGGCTGCACATCCCCATCGGCTACAATGGCCGTGCCTCGACTGTCGTGGCCTCGGGCACGCCGGTCACGCGCCCGCTGGGGCAGTTGAAGGCGCCGGATGCCGAGGCGCCCAGCGTCGGCCCGTCGCGAAAACTGGACATCGAGGTGGAACTGGGCGCGCTTGTGGGCATGCCCACGCAGATGGGCCGCCCCATCGGCACGGCGGAGGCGCAGGACAGCATCTTCGGCTACGTTCTGCTCAACGACTGGTCCGCGCGGGACATCCAGGTGTGGGAATACCAGCCGCTGGGCCCGTTCCTGTCGAAGGCCTTCGCGACCACGATCAGCCCGTGGGTCGTCACGAGCGCGGCGCTGGAGCCTTTCCGGCGGGATGCGCCCGAGCGTGAGAGGCCGCTTCTCCCCTACCTGCGGGAGGCCACGCCCAACAATCTCGACATCGAGATCACCGCGACCCTCGCGCCGAGCGGTGGGGTCCCGGTGCAGATCCTTCGCACCAACGCCAGCGGGCTCTACTACTCGGCGGCGCAGCAGCTTGCGCATCACACCCTGTCGGGCTGCAGGATGGAAACGGGCGATCTTCTGGGGTCCGGCACCATATCGGGCCCCACACGGGACAGTTGCGGCTCACTGCTGGAACTGACCTGGAACGGGACGGAGCCCATCGCGGTGGACGGGGGCACGCGGACATTCCTGGAGGATGGGGACACCGTCACGCTGACGGGACAGTGCAACGGGCCCTACCGGATCGGGTTTGGTACCTGCGTGGGAACGATCCTGCCCGCGCCCGAGACCGGCCCGGCCTAGCGCGCCAGCGTCACGCCGCGCGGCAGGATCGCGCCCACATGCCCGATGACCTGGCAGGCAAGTGCATGGCCCGACCGCGCGGCCTCGAGCGGCCCGGCCCCGCGCAGGCGTGCCGCAAGATAGCCTGCGTTGAAACTGTCGCCCGCGGCGGTCGTGTCGACGATGCGCTCCGCCTCCGGGCAGGGCGGAGCGTTCCGCTCTCCGGAGACGGCAACGACCGGGCCGCGACTGCCGCGTTTGAGCACGATTTCCGACGGGCCCGAGGCCGCGAGCCTGTCGAGGGCCGCCGCCTCATCCGCGTCCGCGCAAAGCGCAAGTTCGTCGTCGATGGACGGCAGCGCGATGGTCGAGGCCTCAAGCGCCTGCGTCGTCCAGTGACGCGCCTCATCGGGTGAGGTCCAGAGCCTCGGGCGATAGTTCCCGTCAAAGACCACCTGCCGGCCCGCGTCCTTGAGGCGCCGCATCTGCTTGACAAGATGATCCCGCTGGCCGTCCGACAGGATCGCCAGAGTGATCCCCGAAAGGTAAAGCATCCCACAGGCCATGAGCTTTTCCGGGTCTATTCCGCCGTCCGAGAGCATCTCGCGCGCGGCGGAGGCCTCGCGCCAGTAGCGGAAGCTCCGCTCGCCTTGCGTATCGACCTCGATGGCATAGATCCCCGGCAGCTTGCCGTGCAGACGCGCGATCAGATCGGTGTCGAGGCCTTCGGCCCGCAAGGCGTCGATCATGCGCGCTGACAGCGCGTCGTCACCCAGCGCCGTGGCGTAGCTGACGCGCGGTCCGTCCGGTCCCAGAAGACGCGACAGGTAGATCGCCGTGTTGCAGGTGTCACCGGCAAACCCGAGCCGGACCCGACCGTCCGCCGGGTCGAGATCGCTGAGTTCGATCATGCATTCGCCGACGGCGACGATCGGTCCGTCCAGCCTCATCCCAGTCTCTCCCGGTTTTCTGATCCGGTTCCTCAAAGCACGACCTTGGCCTGCGTTCAATCAGGGCCGCGCCCGCCGGCGTTCCGAACGGGCATGGCCGCGCAGGCGGTTGCAAGCGCCCGGTCGCGGCGACATGCTGCCTCGGCGGCCACGTGTCCGCATTGCATGAGGAATGGGAAAAAGACATGACACTCGATGTCGTCATACTCGGCGTCTTCATGGTCGACACCTCGCATCGCGCCAGCCGGATGCCGCGCATGGGAGAAACGATCCGCGGCACGTCCTTTGCGCTCGGCCCCGGTGGCAAGGGGTCGAACCAGGCGGTCGCGGCGGCAAAGGCGGGCGCGCGCGTGGGCTTCGTCACGCGGCTGGGCGAGGACGCCTTCGGCGACATGGCGTCGAAGCTCTGGGCCGAGGCCGGGATCGAGGCGCTGGCGACACGGCATGGCGACCATCCGACCGGTTCCGCCTTCATCTTCATCGATGATGCCACGGGCGACAACGCGATCATCATCAGCCCCGGCGTCGCCGCCACGATCTCGCCCGCCGACATCGACCGGCAGGAAAGCCATATCGCAGCGGCCCGGGTCTTCGTCACGCAACTGGAGCAACCGGTGGAGGCCGCGCTGCGGGGCCTCGAGATCGCGCGGGCAAACGGTGTGGCGACGATCCTCAATCCCGCACCGGCCTCTGACCTTCCCGACGATATGCTGGCGCTTTGCGATTACGTGACCCCCAACGAGACGGAGGCCGCAGCGCTGAGCGGTATTCATGTGTCTGGCATCGACAGCGCCGCCGCCGCCGCACGGCACATCGTATCGCGCGGTGTCGGCAAGGCTTGTATCGTGACACTTGGGGATCAGGGATGCGTCTGGTCGGACGGCACGGCCGAGGGCCATGTTCCGGCGATGCGGGCGGGTCCGGTGGTTGAGACGACGGGCGCCGGCGACGCCTTCAACGGCGGCTTCGCGGCGGCCCTGGCCCGTGGCCTTTCGCGAAAGGACGCCCTGCGTTTCGCCACGGCGACGGCCGCGATCTCGGTCACGCGCGCGGGAACTGCGCCGTCGATGCCGAGCCGGGCCGAGATCGACGTCTTGCTCGCCGGCGGGTGAGACAAGGTCGCCGCCCTAAGAGGCAAGCGTGCGAAGCATGGCGCGCAACTCGGTCACTGCGCCCGCGCCCAATCGTTCTTCAAGGGCGCGTTCATGGGCGGCGGCGGCCCTTGAAAGATCGGCGAAGGCCTCCTGTCCCGGGCCGCGCAGCTCCAGTATCTCGACCCGCCGGTCCTGTGCGCTTGGCCGCCTTTGCAGGAACCGCTTGCGTTCCAGCGCCGCGACGGCGCGCGAGACCTTGGTCTTGTGGATGCTCGCCCTCTGCGAGATTTCCCGCGCCGACATCGCACCATGGCGGCCCAGATGGAACAGCACCCGCCATTCCGTCCGCAGCATGCCGTACCGGTCCTTGTAGACCCTCGAAAAGCGCAGGGACTGCGCCTCGGCGGCGGCATTGAGCAGGTAGGGCGTGAACTCGGTCAGCTCGAATTCCGGATCTTCGGACATGGGTTTTTGCTTCCGCCGGGCTTGTTGGTTACAAAAGTAACCATACACATCACCTGTCGCAAACGCGTCTGCCAACAGGAGAGGCCGAGATGACGGATCAATCCCCTTCGCGCCCGATGGTTCAGGACCAACGCAGCCAGTGCACCCATCCCGGTTACATGCCGGGCTTCGGAAACGACTTCGAGACGGAGGCGCTCCCCGATGCATTGCCGCAGGGGATGAACTCGCCCCAGAAATGCAACTACGGCCTCTATGGCGAGCAGCTCTCGGGTACCGCCTTCACCGCGCCCTCGCATCAGAACGAGCGGACGTGGTGCTATCGCATCCGCCCCTCGGTCAAGCATTCCCGCCGTTACCGCAGGATCGACCTGCCCTACTGGAAAAGCGCCCCCCATATCCCCGAGGACGTGATCTCGCTCGGACAGTACCGCTGGGACCCCGTGCCGCACACCGACCAGCCGCTGAACTGGCTGACAGGGATGCGCACCATGACCACGGCGGGCGATGTGAACACGCAAGTCGGCATGGCCAGCCATATTTACCTCGTCACCGCCTCGATGGAGGACGCCTATTTTTACTCGGCCGACAGCGAGCTTCTGATCGTGCCGCAGGAGGGCAGGCTCAGGTTCTTCACCGAGCTCGGGATCATCGATCTGAAGCCGCAGGAGATCGCCATCGTCCCGCGCGGGCTGCTTTATCGCGTCGAGCTCGTGGAAGGTCCCGCGCGCGGCTTCGTCTGCGAGAATTACGGCCAGAAGTTCGAGCTTCCGGGGCGCGGGCCGATCGGGGCCAACTGCATGGCGAACCGGCGGGACTTCAAGACGCCGGTCGCGGCCTTCGAGGACCGGGAGGTGCCCTCGACCGTCACTGTGAAATGGTGCGGGCAGTTCCACGAGACCGAGATCGGGCATTCGCCCCTCGACGTGGTGGCCTGGCACGGCAACTACGCGCCGGTGAAATACGACCTCACGACCTACTGCCCGGTGGGCGCGATCCTCTTCGACCATCCCGACCCGTCGATCTTCACCGTGCTGACCGCGCCCTCCGGCGTGCCGGGCACGGCCAATATCGACTTCGTGCTGTTCCGGGAGCGCTGGATGGTGGCGGAGGACACGTTCCGCCCGCCGTGGTATCACAAGAACATCATGTCGGAGCTCATGGGCAACATCTACGGCCAGTACGACGCGAAACCGCAGGGCTTCGTGCCGGGGGGCATGTCCTTGCACAACATGATGCTGCCGCACGGCCCCGACCGGGAGGCGTTCGAAGGCGCGTCGAATGCCGATCTGCAACCCCACAAGCTCGAGGACACGATGTCCTTCATGTTCGAGACGCGCTTTCCGCAGCACCTGACGGAGTTCGCCGCGAAGGAGGCGCCCTTGCAGGACGATTACATCGACTGCTGGACCTCGCTGGAAAAGAAGTTCGACGGCACGCCCGGGAAGAAATGAGCGCGCCGGATTTGCCGGCAAATCCGTGACGGAAGAGCCGGCTGTTCCGGCGCCAAGGGAGAGACGAGATGAGCAAGGCTTTCGCCAGCGCGGGCGACATGACCGAGAAGACCATCAGCTTCGACGAGATCGGCCCGGGGCTTTATGCCTTCACCGCCGAGGGCGACCCGAACACCGGCGTCATCATCGGCGCCGAGAGCGTGATGATCGTCGAGGCACAGGCCACGCCCCGCCTTGCGCGAAAGGTCATCGACTGCGTGCGGTCGGTGACGGACAAGCCCATCAGCCACCTCATGCTGACGCATTACCACGCCGTGCGCGTCCTGGGCGCCTCGGCCTATGGCGCGGGGCAGATCATCATGTCCGAAACGGCGCGGGCCATGGTGGCCGAGCGCGGACAGGAGGATTGGGAGAGCGAGTTCGCCCGCTTCCCGCGCCTTTTCGAGGGGCATGAGGAAATCCCCGGCCTAACATGGCCCACCACGACCTTTTCGGAGGCGATGACGGTCTATCTCGGCAATCGCCGCGTGGACATCTTCTGCCCCGGGCGTGCCCATACGGCGGGGGACGCCGTGGTCTGGGTGCCGGATGCAGAGGTCATGTTCACCGGTGACATCGTCGAATACCACTCGGCCTGCTATTGCGGTGACGGGCACCTGCAGGACTGGGGCGGCACGCTCGACGTGATCGCCGATGTCGATCCCAAGGCCATCGCGCCCGGTCGCGGTGACGCGCTGGTCGGGCCCGAAATGGTGACCGCCGCCATCGAGAACACGCGGGATTTCGTGGCCTCCACCTACGCGCCCGCCGCCCGCGTCGCGGCACGCGGCGGCAGCCTCAAGGACGCATGGGAGGCCGTGCGCGCCGCCTGCGATCCGAAATTCGCCGATTACGCGATCTACGAGCATTGCCTGCCTTTCAACGTGTCCCGCGCCTATGACGAGGCGCGCGGCATCGACACGCCGCGCATCTGGACGGCCCAACGGGACGCCGAGATGTGGGCGGCGCTGCAGGAGTAACGGCAGATGAGCCATCCCTTCGTCGCCTGCGCATCCAACAACGCATGGGCCAACCGGACGCTCTACGGCGCGACGGCGGGATTGTCCGAGGAGGTTTTCACCGCGGAGCGGCCCGGGTTCTTTCCGTCGCTCTCGGCCACGCTGAACCACATCTACGAGGTCGATCTCTACTACATCGACGCGCTGACCGAGGCCGGACTGGGCCTGTCGGTCTTTGACCGTGACGATATCCACGACCCCGAAACGCTGGGCGCCGCGCAGGCCGCCTCTGATGTCCGCCTGCTCGAATTCTGCCTCGGCCTGACCGATGCGGACCTTTCGCGCCGGGTGGTGACGGAGCGCCGCGAGGGGACCGCGACCGAGACGATCGGCGACCTCCTGCCGCATCTCTTTCAGCATCAGGTGCACCACCGCGGGCAGGCGCATGTGCAGCTTCAGCATGCCGGGGTCGATCCGCCGCAGCTGGACGATTTCTTTCTGGAATACGGTCGCGTGCCATCGGCACGGGACTACCCGCGATAACGCGCGACCAAGGGGGAGGAGACGATGACAGCCTACGCCTATACCGAGCAACCCTTCGTCCGTCCGCCGGAACTCGACGGTGGCAAGACCGAAGCGCCCGTCGCGATCGTGGGCGCGGGGCCCATCGGGCTGGCAATGGCGATCGACCTTGCGCAGCGGGGCGTGGCGAGCGTGGTTCTCGACGACAACAACGTGGTCTCCGTGGGCTCCCGCGCGATCTGCTGGGCCAAGCGGACGCTCGAGATCTTCGACCGGCTCGGCGTGGGCGAGCGGATGCTGGAGAAGGGCGTCACCTGGAAGGTGGGCCGCAATTTCCACGGGTCCGAGCAGGTTTACGCCTTCGATCTTCTGCCCGAAGACGGGCACAAGTACCCGGCTTTCGTGAACCTGCAGCAATACTACGTCGAGGACTACCTGCTCGACCGCGCGCGGGAGTTTCCCGACCTGATCGACATCCGCTTCTTGTCCAAGGTCACGGGTCACGAGGACCGGGGCGAGGGCGTCCGGCTGACCGTCGAGACGCCGGAAGGGCCATATACGCTCGACGCCGACTACATGCTGGCCTGCGATGGCGCGAATTCGCCCACGCGCACGCGCATGGGCCTCGATTTCAACGGCCAGACCTTCGAGGAGCGGTTCCTCATCTGCGATATCGAGATGGAGGAAAGCCCCTTCGGCGACCGCGACACGCCGGAACGCTGGTTCTGGTTCGACCCGCCGTTCCACCCCGGCAAGTCGGCGCTGCTGCACAAGCAGCCGGACAACATCTACCGCATCGACCTGCAACTCGACCCGGGCGCGGACCCCGAGGCCGAAGGCACCGAGGACCGCGTGTTGCCTCGCATCCGCGCCATCGTGGGCGACAAGCCGTTCCGCATCGACTGGCTGTCGGTCTACCGCTTCCGCTGCATGATGCTGGACCGCTTCGTGCATGGCCGGGTCATCTTCGTGGGCGACAGCGCGCATGTGGTATCGCCCTTCGGGGCGCGGGGCGGCAATGGCGGGATACAGGACGTGGACAACCTCGGATGGAAACTGGCTGCGGTGGTGAAGGGCGAGGCACCGCGCGCCCTGATCGACAGCTACGACGAGGAACGCCGCCACGGCGCGGAGGAGAACATCCTCAACTCCGCCCGCGCGACCGGCTTCATGACGCCGAAATCCCCAATCGAGGCGCTGTTCCGCGCCGAGACGCTGCGCATGGCCCATGACCAGCCCTTCGCGCGCGAGCTGATCAATTCCGGGCGTCTTTCCCGGCCCTGTTCGCTCGCGGGGTTCCCTTTGCAGACCGACAGCGCGGCGGGGCATGTGCGCCCGGGCACGGCCATCATCGACGCGCCCGTCGGTGACACATGGCTGATCTCGCGGGTGCAGGGGGATTTCACGCTCGTGGGGTTCGGCGGCGTGCGCCTGCCGGATGTGCCGGGTGTGCGCCGGATCGGGGTCGCGCAGCGGACGGATGACTATCCCTGCTTCGGCGATATGGAGGGCTATGCGCTGGGCCGCTACGGGATGGGGCAGGCGTACCTGTTCCGGCCCGACGGCCATGTGGCGGCCGTCTTCGCCACGCCGACCGCCGCCGGTGTCGCGGCGGCGCGGGACCGGGCGCTCGGCCGCAAGCCTGTCTTGTCGGAGGCGGTCTGATGGCGGAACGCACCATCCACGCAAGCGGCTTCGCCGGCCGCGGCGACGATATCTATGCCGCGCTTCTGGACGCACATGAGGGGCTGAGCGAGGCGGAGAGCCACGCGCTCAACGCGCGGCTCGTCCTGTTGATGGCCAACCGGATCGGCGATGCCGACACGGTGCGGGACCTGCTGAAAACCGCGCGGTCCTACGCCGACTAGCTCACTCGGCGGCAAGCTTGCTGCTGTCGGGCTCCAGCCCGCCGCGGCCAACGGCATCATAGGCCTCGAAGCCCGCGCGGCGCGCGTCCCGGGACGAGTAGATGTTGCGCAGATCCGCCATGCGTGGCGTCGCCATCTTTTTGGCCAGCCGCTTGAGGTCGAGCGCGCGGAACTCGTTCCACTCGGTCAGGATCACCACCAGATCGGCGTTCTGCGCGGCCTTGTAGGGGTCGTCGTTCCACTGCACCCCGGGCAGGAGCGTGCGACCTTCGCGTTCGCCCTGCGGATCGACGACGCGCACCTTCGCGCCACCGCCCACAAGCGCCGGCACGATGGTCAGCGAGGGCGCGTCGCGCATGTCGTCGGTGTTGGGTTTGAACGTCACACCGAGGACGGCGATCGTCTTGCCGTTGAACGACCCGTCGCAGAGATCGCGCAGCTTTGCGATCATCCGGGACTTCACGCCGTCATTCACGCGGATGACCGTCTCGACGATACTTTGCGGCACGGCATGTTCCTGCCCGATCCGCGCGAGCGCGCTGGTGTCCTTGGGAAAGCACGAGCCGCCATAGCCCGGACCTGCATGCAGGAACTTGTTCCCGATCCGCCCGTCAAGGCCCATGCCCTTGGACACTTCCTTGACGTCGGCGCCCACGCGTTCACACAGCGCGGCGATCTCGTTGATGAATGTGATCTTGGTCGCGAGAAAGGCATTCGCGGCGTATTTGATCATCTCGGCGCTTTCCAGATCGGTCGTGATGATCGGGAAATCGCGGAGGAAAAGGGGACGGTATACATCCGCCATCACGTCGGCCGCACGTTCGGTCTGCACACCGACCACGACGCGGTCCGGGCGCATGAAATCGTCGATGGCCGCGCCCTCGCGCAGGAATTCGGGGTTGGAGGCGACGTCGAACTCAGCCGCCGGATTGGCCTTGGAAATCGTGTGTTTCACCTTGCGGTTGGTGCCCACGGGCACGGTCGACTTGGTGACGATGACGGCATAGCCCGTCAATGCGCGCGCGACCTCCTCAGCGGCGGCCATCACGAAGGTCAGGTCGGCATGGCCGTCACCGCGCCGTGTCGGTGTGCCGACGGCGATGAATACGGCGTCGGCGCCCGCGACCGCGCTGGGCAGGTCGGTGGTGAAGGACAGGCGACCCGCCTCGACGTTCTTGGCCATCAACTGATCGAGGCCGGGCTCATAGATCGGCACCTCGCCCGCGTTCAGCATCTCGATCTTGCGGGGGTCCTTGTCGACGCAGACCACGTCGTGGCCAAAATCGGAGAAACAGACGCCGGACACGAGGCCGACATATCCCGTACCAATCATCGTGATCTTCATGAAGGAACTCCGGAAATGACTGGGCGCTGTGCGGTCCGCGCCAGTGTCGCATAATGTACCGGTGCAAGCTGCACCGCAGCAAATAATATTTCACCGCGGAGGCTGCTTAGTCCAAAAGCGCGCTTTTGGGAACAACGCATTCGCATAACGGTTTGGATCGTGCGGGGAAACGGAAGCGGACCTTGCGGCGCTTCGTGGCGAGTGCCAAACAGCGCTCGACGTGTCTTGCATCGCGAAGGGGAGGGAATGATGGCCGACTGGCAGACCTGGATGAAACAGGCGAATTACGTCGCGGGCGAGTGGATTGGCGCCGACGGCGGGCAGACCATCGACGTCACGAACCCGGCGACGGGCGAGGTGATCGGCACGGTCCCCGCCTGTGGCGAAGCCGAGACCATGCGCGCCATCGACGCGGCGGCCGCGGCCTTCCCCGAACTCGCCGGCATGGACCTGATGACGCGCGTGGGCCTCCTGTGGAAGCTGCACGATGCGCTCATGGACAACCAGGCGGCGCTGGCCGAGCTTCTGACTGTCGAGATGGGCAAGCCGCTGGCCGAGGCGAAGGGCGAGATCGCCATCGGCGCGCAATACGTGCGCTGGTTCGCCGAGGAAGCCCGACGCGCAAAAGGGGAAATCGTTCCCCCCGGCGTGAACGGCCGTCGCATCCTCGTGACGCGCCATCCCGTCGGCGTCGTGGGCATGATCACGCCATGGAATTTCCCGTCCTCCATGCTGGCCCGCAAACTTGCGCCCGCGCTGGCCGTGGGCTGCACCATCGTGGCGAAGCCCGCCACTGCAACGCCCTATTCGGGCCTCGCCTGGGCGGCCCTGGCCGAAGAGGTCGGATACCCCAAGGGCGCGGTGAACGTGGTGACGGGGTCGGCCCGCGCCATCGCGGGTGCGATGATGGCGCGTGGCGAGGTGCGCAAGATCACCTTCACCGGCTCCACCGAGGTCGGCAAGGAACTGATCCGCCAATCCGCCGATACGGTGAAGAAAGTGTCGATGGAACTGGGCGGCAACGCGCCCTTCATCGTCTTCGACGACGCCGATCTGGATGCGGCGGCCGAGGGCGCCATCGTCTCGAAATACCGCAATTCCGGCCAGACCTGCGTCTGCGCCAACCGCATGTACGTGCAGGCCGGGGTCTATGACGCCTTCGTCGAGAAGCTGGTGGCGAAAACCCGCGAACTCAAGGTCGGTGACGGACGCGAGGATGGCGTGGCACAGGGCCCGCTGATCGACGCCGACGCTGTCGCCAAGGTCGAGGAGCTTCTGGACGACGCCAAGGCAAAGGGAGCCGAGGTCGCGCTGGGCGGATCGCGCCACCAGCTGGGCGGCACGTTCTTTCAGCCCACCGTCCTGACCGGCGCCACACAGGACATGGCCTTCGCCACCGAGGAGATCTTCGGCCCGCTTGCCCCCGTCTTCCGCTTCGAGACCGAGGAGGAGGCTATCGGCATGGCGAATGACACCGTCTTCGGCCTCGCCTCCTACGTCTACACCCGCGACCTCGGACGCGCGTTCCGCCTGAACGATGCACTGCAATATGGCATGATCGGCATCAACTCGGGCCTGATCACCACGGTCGAGGCACCCTTTGGCGGCCTCAAGGAAAGCGGCATGGGCAAGGAAGGCGGCAGTCAGGGTCTCGAGGATTATCTCGACACGAAATACGTCTGCATCGACGGAATCTAACCGTAGGTCAGTCCGTCACCGATCAGGCGCATGACCTGCCGCGCGATCGCCGCGCCGCCCTTGTCACGGGCCGTCCGGGTGATCACCAGAAGGGGCGTGTGCCGGTCGCAGGACAGCGTGACCGACTCCGGCAGTGACGTGATGTCGGCGCGCACGGTTTCCGTCATGCTGGCCGCCTCCAGCCCGTGGGCCGACAGGAAGTCGTCCAGCGACAGCGGCGCGTCCTCGTCCAATGCGGGGGCGAGGCTTTCGGGGATCGCGATATCCTCGATCCCGGCCCGCGCGCCGCCGCGTTTCAGCAATCGCTCGACGCTCGACAGGCGGCCGGTGCCGAACAGCGCCATTTCCGCGTCGGTCGCCCCCCTCAGGCCGGATTTCGCGCGGTGAATCCCGAACTCCACGGGGGACCCTTCGAACATCAACTGCCCCGTGGACGCACCTTCTGGCCCGGCAGGGGCCTTGCCCGTCCGGGCGACGATCGTTCCGCGCCCGGGCTTGCGGCTCAACAGCCCCATCCCCTCCAGCGTGATCAGCGCGCGGCGCATGGTGCCCTGGCTGACCTTGAATTCCTCGGCCAGCACGAATTCGTTGGGCAGGCGTGTGCCGACCTCCCATTCACCGGTTTCGATTCGCCGGATCATTTCGGTTTCTGTGGCCTTGTAGAGCGGCGTGCGGGCCATGGTCCTGGCGTTCCTGTTCTTCTATGGGAAATCCCTGCGCCTGATCGCGCGCGGGGTCAATTGAGGTGTTCGATCAATCGCGAATGACGATCGAAAGCCTTGATGAGTGCCCCCAGATTGGGCAGTTCTGCCGCTTCGAGCATCGGGATCATCTTGCGGAATGCCTCGCCCGTGCCAACAGCGTCGCCGATCGCGGTGTGCCTGTCGGCCTCCGGGATGGCAATGCCGAGCCGCTCGCAGAGCGCGTCCAGCGTATGTTCGGCCGACTGCCCGAAGAGGATCGCCGAACAGAGCACGGTGTCGAGGATGGGCTGGTCGAAGCGCCGCCCGATCTCGCGCTCGCGCCGCCTCAGGAACGCCATGTCGAAGGGCGCATTATGGGCCACCAGCACCGCCCCGTCGGCGAAGGTGTGAAACCGCGCCAGCGCCTCGGTCACGCCGGGGGCGTCGGCCACCATCGCGTCGGTGATCTGGTGCACGGCGGTGGAGGCGGCGGGGATCTTGCGGCCCGGATTGACCAGCATGTCGAACCGCTCGGCCTCCACGAGCTTGCCGTTGACCACGCGCACGGCGGCGATCTGGCAGACCTCGTCCACCTGCGGGTTCAGGCCGGTGGTCTCGGTGTCGAATACCACGAAGGAAAGGCCCCGCAGGCGGGCCGCGGCCAGATCCTCGGGGATGTCGGCGTTCAGCAGGTCGAAATCGTAAAGGACGGTTCGGTAAGGGCGGCTGGGTTCCGGGCGGGCCAGCGGCAGGGCGAAGCGCAACGCGGCGCGGCCGGGCCCGGCGGGTTCGGGGGCGACCGACGTGCCATGGGCGACGCAGACGGCCGCGCCGGTGAAGCCCGTCATGCCCGGCGACAGCGGTTCGGCCAGCCAGCCTGCGACCGACGCGTCGTCAGGAATGTCGCCACGCGCCTCCAGGCTCACGACCGCCTCCTCTGCGCCTTCGGAGGCGAGCGTCAGCGTCAGCTCCGCCGCGCCCCCGGCCGCCCAGTCGAGCGCCAACCGCTCCAACAGCCGCGTCACCGCGAACCCGTCGCAGCGAAGGATCGTCGGCCCAAGTTCGCAGGCCAGTGCCACGCCTTTGCGCGCCAGCCGCGCCTCGAGCGCCGCGCCGAGATCCTCTGACACGAGGTTTTCCATCGGCCACCAGCCCGTGTCGGTGTCGCGTTTCCTGCGTTCGGTCTCCGCGGCCAGCTTGGCCAGCGCATCTGCCGCCTCGCCTTCGGGCAGAGCGGCAACCGTCTCCTTCACACCGCTGAGCAACGCCTCCAGCAGATGCGTGCGTTCCAGATGCGTCGCCATGTCCGTGGTCACGTCGCGGAGTGTCAGGACATAACCCGGGCGCTCGGTCTCCTGTCCCTCCAGCCGCAGCAGACGCATGCGCGCCTCCAGCAGGCGTGCGCCGTCGCGGGTCGTGACCAGAACGTCGGTGCCGCCTTCGTCATCGCTGCCATTCCCCTTCGCCACGAGCCGCTCATAAGCCTGTGTGATCGGCGCCATGCGCAAAAGGCCGCGTACCGGACGGTTGAGCCCCAACGCCTCGGAACCATCGAGTATGTCGCGTGCATTGCCGTTATAAAGCGCGATGGCGTGCCGGGGTGTGCAGAACAGGACGCCGTCCGGCACTTCGGACAGCAGTGTCTCCAGACGTGTCTTCTCGCTGGTCAGACGCGCGGTTTCCCGGCCGACCGCAAGCGCCATCGCGTTGCGCGTCTCCGTCAGGTTCGACGTCACCGCCGCCGCCGCCGTGCCCAGATCGCCCAGATACCTCGCCGGCGCGTGGTCGATCTCGTCGTCCACATCGGCATGGGCCCGCGCCCGCATCTCGGCGGCCAGCCGTTCCACCGGTTTGGCGACGTTTTCATCGAACATGACCCAGACCCATGTGGTCAGCGCGAAGATCGCCAGAACGGCGACGGCGCCCGCGATGACGAAGGCCGACAGCGCGTGGTCCTCGCCCAGCCGCAAGTAGCCAAGGACGAGCCCCGCTGTGGCGAGGCCCGATGTGGCGCAGGCCAGAAAGGCGAAGAACAGGAATATGCGCAGACGCAGGGACAGTGTCTTGAACATGTAGCGGGGCCTCCTCCTTGCCCCTTGGTCTTGGCCCGGTCCGGCGGTCGCGCAGCGCCGGATGGGCAGGGCTCGTCAGCCGGCCGCAGCTCCTCCACCGCAGACGGCACTCAGGATCGGGTCGTCATCGGGCACCTCGCGCCAGGTTACGCCGACCGGCTCGCCGGTTTCGGAAAACTCGGTATCCGGCAGGATATCGGCGCGCCGTCCGCCCTCGCAATCGACGATGTTCGGCAGCACCATCTGCGGCTGCCAGCGTTCCTGCCGCCTGAGCTGCACCACGTAGATGTCCGACCCCTCCGCTGTCTCGACCATCTCCGAGGGCGAATAGCCGATGAAGCCGCGCACCCAGGGCCGGACGAAGGTCCAGGGCTGATACCAGGCCTGTTGCTCACGCTCGGAGATGACCACGAGGTCCGGGGCCATCGTGCGCAGCACGTTGGTGTACCAGCCATATTCGGTGCCGACTGTCGCCACGAGCATCGTTGCCCCCGCGCAGACCGGGATGATCCCCTTGGGCAGGCGTTTGCCCGATAGCGCCCGGAGGCCGAGGCCGATGCCTGCCCCGGCGATGCCTGCAAATAGTGCTGTCATGAGCGCCCAGAACACGGTGGTGCGGTTCCTTTCAGTTCAGGTAGCCGCCGCTCGATCCGGCGGCGTTCTGCATGGTCTTGATGACGACGAAAGCGTCGCGAAGGTGGCTCCGCTCGAAATCGGACAGATCCGAGGGAGCCATGAAATTGTCGGGTTTCTCGCCGCGCTGGATCTGCGCGGCCTGATGTTCCAGCCGGGTCTGGGCGATCATGTCATAAGCGTCGATCAGGTCGCGCCCGCCGCCCGATGAGACCGCGCCGGCCTCGATCGCGGCGACAAGCCGCGCGCGGGTGTTGACCTCGGTCAGACGGCCCTTCAGCGCGTAGACCCGGCCCAGATCGGTTACCGGCACGACGCCGTTGTGCTTCAGGTCGATGGTGTTCTTGTGCTCTCCCGAGCGGACCGTGGCGAAGCCGCGGAACAGGCCGAGCGGCGGCTGATGTTTCAGGGAGTTCGACACCATGTGCGCCACGAAGATGGAATTTTTCGAGGCCGCCCTGATCGTGCGTTCCTGCAGGTCGGCGAAGAGGTTGAAATGCCCGCCTATTGGGCGCAGGTCGAACATGACCGAGGCCAGCATCTGCGCCTCGGGGTTGGGCGTCGCGATCCAGCCCGCGAAATACTCCCGCCAGACGCGCAGCGGCTGCCGCCAGCGGATGTTCGTCGCCATCATGTCGCCGGGGCAGAAGAAATAGCCCGCCTCGTCCAGACCGTCCGAGACGAATTTCGCCAGTTCCGCGAAATAGGTGTCGTCGGCGGGCGTCACGCTGTCGTCAAGTATCAGGCAATTGTCCTGATCCGAGACGCCCGTCTGTTCCTGTCGCCCCTGCGATCCGCAGGCCAGCCAGAGATAGGGCACGGGCGGCGGCCCGAGCCTGGCCTCGGCCAGCGCCAGAAGCCGCCGCGTCGTGGCGTCACCGATATCGGTGATCAGGCGGGTGACCACCTGATGCGGGTTCTGCGCCGCGACCAGCTGCACCAGAAGTTCGGGGATGCGCCCCACGATCCTGGCCAGCGTCGCACTGTCCGCGGCGGCGGAGATTTCCTGGATCAACGCCGCCGAGGACGTGGCCTGGAACCGTGTCAGGTCGGTCTGGGTCAGGATGCCCACGAGCTTGCCGGCCTCGACGACCGGCATGTGGGTGAACCCTTTCTCGACCATGGTGTGGAGCACATCGGCCACCAGCGCCGTGGGCGGCAGGGTGGAGGGATCGGCGGTCATGATCTGCGCGACCGGTGTCTCGAGCGCCAGACCTTCCGCCACCGCGCGGGAGGCGATGTCGCCCGTCGTCAGGATGCCCCGTACCGCACCGTCCTCGGTCGCGATGATGCAGGAGACATGGATTTCCCGCATCTTGCACGCGGCATCGATCAACGGCGTGTCGGGCGCGCAGGTCAGCGGATCGCGTGTCATCAGGTCGCTGAGCGCGATGGTGGTGATGTCCTGTCGGCGCGAGCGCGCGGGCCGCGTCCTGTCGAAGAAGCGCGTGACGCGGGGATGCTCGGCCATCAGCGCGTGGAAGGATGCGGCCGGAATGCGCAGAAGCGTGCTGTCCTCGGACGCCTTGGCGGTGACGACGGCAACGCCGTCCTTCATCAACCCACGTTCGCCGAAGGAATTTCGTGGCCCGAGGATCGACAGGATGGACCCGTCGGGGTCGGTGATATCGATGCGCCCCGACACGATCAGGAAGAGATGCGTCTGCGGCTCGCCCACCGAATAGACCGTCTCGCCCGCCGAAAACGCGATGCTGTCGATAGCCTCGGCCAGCGCCGCACGGTCATCATCGGGCAGGACGTCGTAAGGGTGGGTGCTGGCGAGCGTGGCGGCGATATCGACCGTCATGACATGTCCCGGGATTGGAAAGGCGCACCCCGATGTCTTCGGGATGCGCCGGTGGTTTGAACAGGGCCCGCGGTGTCGCAGGCCCTGTATTTCTTGAGCCGCCGGATCAGTGATCCGAGGCGGCACCGGCGCCGCGCGGGATCCGGACGCTCTCGACGAGATCCTGGATATGCGCGGGTGGCGCTGCCGTGGCCTTCGACACGAAGTAGGCGACGGCGAAGTTCAACAGCGCGCCGATCGGGCCGAAATGTGTCGGCGGAATGCCGAACAGGTAGTTGGCTGCAGTGTTCTCCAGCATGTTGGTGCCGGGGATAAAGAACCAGCCGAGATAGGTGAAGAGATAGAGGCAGGTCGCGATCAGACCGGCCAGCATCCCCATGGTCGCCCCGGCGGAGTTCATCCGCTTGGAGAAGATCCCCATCATCAGCGTCGGGAAGAGCGACGCCGCCGCCAGACCGAAGGCGAGTGCAACCGTCTGGGCGGCGAAGCCCGGTGGGTTGAGGCCCAGGTAGGTCGCCAGAATGATCGCGCCCGCCATCGAGATACGGGCGGCCAGAAGCTCTCCGCGTTCCGAGATGTTGGGGTTGATCACCGACTTGATGAGGTCGTGGCTGATGGCCGAGGAGATGGCCAGCAGAAGACCCGCCGCGGTGGAAAGTGCCGCCGCGATACCGCCTGCGGCGATCAGCGCGATGACCCAGCCCGGAAGCTGCGCGATCTCGGGGTTGGCCAGCACGAGGATGTCACGGTTGAAGGTGACAAGCTCGTTGCCTTCATAGCCACGCTCGGCCCCGAAGGCCTGACCGGATTCGGACCCATCGTTGTAGTACTGGATGCGGCCATCGCCGTTCTTGTCCTCGACGCCCAGAAGGCCGGTGACCTCCCAGGTGCGGAACCAGTCGGGCAGATCCTCGACGGCGACAGCTTCGCTTTCCACGCCCTGCGGCCACATGGTGGTGGTGATGTTCAGGCGTGCCATGGCCCCCACGGCCGGAGCCGTCAGGTACAGCAGCGCGATGAACACCAGCGCCCAGCCGGCCGACCAGCGTGCATCGGCTACCTTCGGCACCGTGAAGAAGCGGATGATGACATGCGGCAGACCCGCGGTGCCGATCATCAGCGACAGCGTGAAGAGTGCCATCAGGAACGGCGAGGACCCCGTGGTGTACTCGCTGAAGCCCAGATCGGTCAGAAGACCGTTGAGCGTCACCAGAAGCGGCGTGCCGGCCTCGACCCCGCCGCCGACCATGTCGGTGGTGTTCGAGAACAGGCCCAGACCCGGAATCGGGTTGCCGGTCAGCTGCAGCGAGATGAAGACCGCCGGGATGGTGTAGGCGACGATCAGAACGCAGTACTGCGCCACCTGCGTGTAGGTGATCCCCTTCATGCCGCCGAGAACCGCGTAGACGAACACGGTCGCCGAGGCGATGTAGAGACCCGTGGCGCTGTCCACCTCGAGGAAGCGAGAGAAGGCGACGCCCGCACCCGTCATCTGGCCGATCACGTAGGTGACCGAGATGATGATGAGCGAGATGACGGCCACGACGCGTGCGGTGTTCGAATAGTAGCGGTCGCCGATGAACTCGGGCACCGTGTACTTGCCGAACTTGCGCAGGTAGGGCGCAAGCAGCATCGCCATGAGCACGTAGCCGCCGGTCCAGCCCATCAGGAAGGTGGAGTTGGAGTAGCCGACGAAGGCGATGAGACCCGCCATCGAGATGAAGGAGGCCGCCGACATCCAGTCGGCCGCGGTGGCCATGCCGTTGATGACGGGGTTCACGCCCCGACCAGCGGCATAGAATTCCGATGTGGAGCCCGCGCGGGCCCAGATCGCGATCCCGAAGTAGAGCGCGAACGACAGCCCCACGACGATGATGTTGAGTGTTGTCTGATCCATGACTTGGTCCGCCCCTTATTCGTCCACGCCATGTTCCTTGTCGAGCTTGTTCATACGCCACGCGTAGAAGAAGATCAGGACAAGAAACACGAGGATCGACCCCTGCTGGGCAAACCAGAAGCCCAGATCGGTTCCGCCCACCGCGATCCCGCTGAGCAGCGGGCGAAGCAGGATGCCGAATCCGTATGATACCAAAGCCCAGATAACCAGGCAGATGGTGACCAGGCGGATATTCGCGGCCCAGTACGCGTTGTTGTCAGAGTTTTCAGCCATCTGGCTCTCCCTTCGAGATTCAGGCCGACCGGTCCCTCCTGGCCCGGCCGACATGTTTCGCCGGCAGGGACCGTCTGGCCCCTCCGGCGAATTCCTTATGCGGTCGCAAGCGGACTTACGATCGCGTTCATCCGGTCCGCGATCTCACCGATCTCTCCCATGGCGGGAATGGCGGTGAGGGTGCCGCGGGCGGCGTAGTAATCGATCAGCGGTGCGGTGTCGGCGTGGTAGGCCTGAAGCCGCGTGCGCACCGTGTCGGCGTTGTCGTCGGCGCGGCGTTTCATCTCGCTGCCGCCGCACTTGTCACAGACCCCGTCCGTCTCGGGCTGCTTGAAGCTGTCGTGATAGCCCTCGCCGCAGGCCGCGCAGGTATAGCGGCCTGCCACGCGCGCGATCATCGCGTCATCGTCGACCTCGAGGCTGATGACGGCATCGATCTTCTGGCCACGCTCCGCCAGGAGCGTGTCGAGCGCCTCGGCCTGAGCGGCGGTGCGCGGGAACCCGTCGAGGATGGTTCCTGCGGCCACGTCGGGCTGATCGAGGCGTTCCTTGAGAACGGCAAGGACGATCTGGTCCGAGACGAGTTCGCCGCGTTCCATCACCGCCCTGGCGGCAAGGCCCGCCTCGGTGCCCGCGGAAACGGCGCCGCGCAGAAGGTCGCCGGTGGACAGTTGCACAAAGCCGAAGCGGTCCATGAGCATGCGTGCCTGCGTACCCTTACCGGCACCCGGGGGGCCGAGGAGGATCAGGTTGACCGTGCGCGCGTCGCTGGAGAGATCTTTCATCGGGCCGCCCTCACTTGTTCACGCGGTTGGCGATGAGGTCGTCGACCACCGACGGATCGGCGAGCGTCGAGGTGTCGCCGAGCGCGCCGAAATCGTTCTCGGCGATCTTGCGCAGAATACGGCGCATGATCTTGCCCGAGCGTGTCTTGGGCAGACCCGGCGCGAACTGGATCGCGTCGGGCTTGGCAATGGGACCGATTTCCTTGCGGACCCAGGTCTGAAGCTCTTTCACGAGTTCGGGCGAAGGCGTCTCGTCACCCATCAGGGTGACATAGCAGTAGATGCCCTGACCCTTCAGCTCGTGCGGGTAGCCCACCACGGCGGCCTCGGCCACGGCGTCGTGCGCGACAAGCGCGCTTTCGACCTCGGCCGTGCCCATGCGGTGGCCCGAGACGTTGATCACGTCATCCACCCGGCCGGTGATCCAGTAATAGCCATCGGCGTCCCTGCGGCAGCCGTCGCCGGTGAAGTAGTAGCCCTTGTAGTCCGAGAAATAGGCCTGCACGAAGCGCTCGGGATCGCCCCAGAGCGTGCGCATCTGCCCCGGCCAGCTGTCCTTCATGCAAAGGACGCCCTCGGCCTCGGTCTCGTGGATTTCCGCGCCCGACTGCGCGTCGAGCAGCACCGGCTGTACGCCGAAGAAGGGCGTCGTGGCCGAGCCGGGCTTGAGTTCCGTGGCGCCGGGCAGCGGCGTGATCAGGTGGCCGCCGGTCTCGGTCTGCCACCACGTGTCGACGATCGGGCAACGGCCCTTGCCCACGACCTCGTTGTACCAGTGCCAGGCCTCGGGGTTGATCGGCTCTCCGACCGTGCCGAGGAGTTTCAGGCTGGACAGATCGTGCCTCGTCACCAACTCGTCCGACTGCCCCATCAGGAGGCGGATCGCCGTCGGCGCGGTGTAGAACTGGTTGACGGAGTGCTTTTCGCAGACTTGCCAGAACCGGCCCGCATCCGGGTAGGTGGGCACGCCCTCGAACATCAGCGTCGTGCCGCCATTGGCGAGCGGGCCGTAGACGATGTAACTGTGGCCGGTGACCCAGCCCACATCCGCCGTGCACCAGAAGACATCGCCGTCATGGTAGTCGAACGTGTACTGGTGCGTCATCGCGGCGTAGACCAGGTACCCGCCGGACGTGTGCACAACGCCCTTGGGTTTTCCGGTCGAGCCCGAGGTGTAGAGGATGAACAGCGGATCTTCCGCGCCCATCTCCTCGGCCGGGCATTCGGTGCCGACGGTGGAGGCGATGTCGCCATACCAGACATCCCGCTCGGGGATCCAGGCGACCTGCTGGCCGGTGCGCTTGACCACGAGGCATTTCACGTGATCGTCGCAATGCAGCAGCGCCTTGTTGACGTTGTCCTTGAGTTCGGTGAGCCGCCCGCCGCGCGGAGCGCCATCGGAGGTCACGACGACCTTGGCCTCGCTGTCGTTGACGCGGTTGGCCAGCGCATCGGGCGAGAAGCCCGCGAAGACGACCGAATGGATCGCGCCAATCCGCGCGCAGGCCAGCATCGCGTAGGCGGCTTCGGGGATCATCGGCAGATACAGGACGACACGATCCCCGCGTCCGACGCCCAGTTCCTTCAGGACATTGGCGAAACGGCCGACCTCGGCGTGAAGCTGGCGGTAGGTGATGTGCTGCGCCGGCTCCTTCGGGTCGTCGGGCTCGAAGATGATCGCCGTCTGATCGGCGCGCTTGGCGAGGTGGCGATCGATGCAGTTCGCCGCGACATTCAGGGTGCCGTCCTCGAACCAGCGGATATCCACGTTGTCATGGGCGAAGGACGTGTTCTTGACCTTCGTGTAAGGCTTCATCCAGTCCAGCCGGCGCCCGTGTTCGCCCCAGAAGGCCTCGGGGTCGCGAACAGATTCGGCATACATGCGCGTGTAGGCTGGCGCGTCCACATGGGCATTGGCGAGCAGTGCGGGGGTTGGCTGGCTGTCCTTGGGCACTGGAGGTCCTCCGGAATGCGACGGTCTGATGTCTCGAGCGGCGCGCGTCCGGCCGTCCCCGGGACCGTCCGGTCCCCACGCGCACCACAATCCCGCTGCGGACCGAATTTCCGGCTCCGCGACCAGGGACGCCCATAACGGGCCTGGCGATTTCGGGTCAGCCTCCCCCAACCTCCTCCTGCGTCCTGTTGATCAGGGTGTTCGTCCGCCGCGCTCCTGTTCCCCTCGCGGGCGGCCCCTGATCAGAGCTCGCATGCGTCCCCGGACCGGCCCGTGCGCGTCGCACATGACGAATCCGTGAACATGCGCACCATGGCAGCTTTGGGGCCGCGAAAGAATATGTCGCGAATTCGACGGATTGGATTATGTCTCGTATTTTCACGCTGCGGCGCGGAAGTTGTAAAGATATTTTCAAAATCGGCCGGAAATCCCGCGATTTCAGTCCGATCCGGGCAGCGTAGCGGTCAGGCGCTTTTTTCTGACGCAGGGGAAGCGTGTCCGGTCAGGGCCGCGTGAAGGATCCGGCCAGCCATGGCATCGCCTCGAGCCCCGGGGCAAGGAAATGGGTCTCGATCAGTTCACCCGCCAGCGTCGCGATCTGATGCGGGATCGTGCCTGTCCAGTCGTCGGTCGCGTATAGAACGATCCGCCGCTCGATCGGGGCGCCGGGCAGGGGGTGGGCGTCGATCTCGCCCGCGAAACGCCCGGCCCTGAGCAGGCTGAGCGGCGTCGTGATCGTCCAGCCGGTACCGGAGGCGACCAGCGCGCTGATGGACTGGTTTGAATCCATCTCGAACCGGTGCTGCGGGCTGAGGTTCATGGCTGTGAGATAGGCCTCGATCTGCTGGCCCATGAGCTGGTCCGTGTCGCGGCGCAGGAAGGACAGGTGCGACAGTCCCGCGAGCCCCTCGCCAAGTGGTGTTCCTCGCGGGACGGCGAGGATATAGGGGTCGCGCACCAGCGGATGCGGCACGCTCCCCGCAGGGTCGGCGCCCGGCGCGGCGCAGATGGCGATGTCCAGCGCGCGCTCGCCGATACGGGCGGCCAGTTCATGGCTCGGCCCGGTCTGAAGCCGGAAGGCGCATTGGCTCATCGCCTCGGCCAGCCGTGCTGCAAGCGTCGGTGTGACCTCGTTCTCGAAATCCTCGATGACGCCCAACGACAGCGCAGAGAGCTCCGTCAGGTCGAGCGCGTTGAGGTCCCGGTGCCCCGAGCGCAGACTGTCGAGCGCGCTTGCCGTGCGCTGGAGAAAGACGCGCCCCGCCGGCGTCAGCGTCATCGGGCGTCGGGAATGGTCCAGAAGTTCCGCCCCCAGTGCGGTGGCGAGGTTCTTCATCTGCTGCGAGACAGCGGGCGCCGACAGGCCGAGTTCGCCGGCCGTGGCCGCGACCGATCCGGTTCTGGCCAGCGATTCGAAGACCTCGAGTCCCCGCAGCGTCACACCTTTCGGGAGGAGCGTTGGCATCAGGCGGCGGTTTCCGTGGCTCGGGGCAGGGCGGCGAGGGCATGCGTCATCGGACCATGATGACCGAGGCGCGCGCCGCGTCAATGCGCTCGGGGGCTAGCGTCGGGCATCAGCCCTCGATCACCAGTTCCGGGAAACGCCCGGCCGTGTCGCGAATGGTGCTGGCCAGCCGCTCGTAGGCCGGGGCCGCGCCCGAGTTCTTGCGCCACACGAGGCCCACGGATCGCGAAAAGCGCCGTCCTCGAAACGGGCGTGTCACCACGTCGCCGGCCGGGCGCGCGCCGATCTCCGAGCGCACGTAGAGCGCCGGCAGGAACGTCAGGCCCATGCCCATCGCCACCATTTGTCGGAGCGCGTCCAGCGAGGTGCCTTCATAGTCCCGGGACAGATGCGCCCCGGTCTCGGTGCACAGCGCCGAGATCTGGTCGTGCAGCGTGTAGGCCGGCGAAAGCGAGAGAATGGTTTCATCCTTCAGATCCTCGTTGCCGAGGTCTTGCTTCTCGCTCAGGGCATGATCGGAGGGCATCGCCACCGACAGCGGCTCGCGGAACAGCCGCGCGACATGGAGGGCGGCGCCGTTGACCGGCAGTTGCGTCAGGATAAGGTCCTGCGCCCCGTCGTTGAGCTGTCGCAAGAGCTCGCGGGGCGTGGCCTCGCGGATATAGAGGCGCAGGTCCGGATGCGAGCGGTGCAGATCGCCGACCACATGCGGCATCAGGTAGGGGCCGAGCGTCGCGGAGGTGCCCATGCGGATGGTTCCGGCCAGACCGGATTTCAGCGTCACGGACAGATCGAGGATGCCCTGGGCCGCGTCCAGCATATCGCGTCCGCGTCGCGCGACCTCCCGTCCGGCCATGGTCAGGCGGACCGGACCGCGTCCGCGCTCGACCAGCGTCTGGCCGAGGGCGTCCTCCAGCGTCTTGATCTGCACCGACAGCGACGGTTGCGAGATGCCGCAGCTTTCGGCGGCTTCGCGGAAATGGTGGGTGTCTTCGAGGGCGACGAGATAGCGAAGCTGGCGCAGCGTGAAGGGCGGAATCGAGTTCGGCATGTCGTCTTCTCCGAGGGGGCCACAGCGAATAATAGGAACTTCCAATTGAATTGGAAGGCCAGAAGGTGTTTTTCCTATGAGTTTCTTGCGGTAACGATTGACGCAGACCGACGTTTCGGTTTGGTCGGGGCGCAGGCACGTGCGTCCTGATCCGGTAACGGTGCTGTGCTGGCGGTTGTCCCTTCCAGCGCTCACGGACCTGCACCGTGACCAATCCGGGCGACTCTCATCCGGTCCCTGCCGTCAACCGGATGGGGGTCGCTCGGCCTTCGGTCACGCCATCCCTGCACCGCGTCTGCGCAATCAGTCGACCACTGTCACTTCCGGTGTGGTCTGCCGCAGGATCTGGCGAATGGCCTGCGCCAGTTCGCGGTAATCCGCCCCCCGGGCGGCGCGCTCGCGCCAGACCATCCCGACGGCGCGGAACGGCTGCGGGCCGTCGAGGGGGCGCGAGGTGACCATCTGGTTCGGCTGCACCTCCGAGCGGACGTAAAGCGCCGGCAATAACGAAATCCCGAGGTTCATGGCCACCATCTGTCGGATCGTGTCGAGCGAGGTTGCGCCGTAGTCGAGGCTGATCTCGGCGCCGGTCTGTTCGGAAATCTGCCGCACCTGGTCGTGCAGGCGGTGGCCGCTCTCCAGCGTCAGGATACGCTCTCCGGCCAGTCGGTGCGGGGGCACGCGGTCCATCTGCGCGATGGGGTGGTCGATGGCGGCCACCGCAAGCAGGGGCTCGCGAAACAGGCGGGCGACGGAGAACTCCGACCCGGTGATCGGCAATGGGCAGAACAGCAGGTCGAGTGAGCCCTCTTCCATGCGACGCACGAGATCCTCGCCCAGCCCTTCGCGCACATACAGGCGCAAATCAGGGTATCGCGTATGCAGGTCGGGGATCACCAGCGGCAGGAAATAGGAGCCGAGCGACTGGACCACACCGACGCGGATGGTGCCCGAAAGCATGGTCTGTCCGCGGCGGGCGATCTCGGCGATCTCGTTGACCTCGCCCAGGATGCGCCGCGCGCGGTTGGCGATTTCCTCGCCTTCGGGCGTCATCAAGACGCGTGCGCGCGAGCGTTCGACCAGTTGCACGCCCAGTTCTTCCTCGAGCTTCGCAAGCTGCGCCGAGAGCGTTGGCTGCGTGACATGCGCCCGCTCCGCCGCGCGGCGAAAATGCAGCGTCTCGGACAGAAGCGTGAGGTATCTGAGCTGTTGGAGGCTGGGCAATATCCAGTGCCTTATAGATGGCTTCTATCAAAATAGCCGTGAATTTCGATTGGACCAATCAAAATCCTTGCCGTAGGTCCCCCGGAACGGTGTGCGGAGGTCACATGCAGCAGTTCAAAAGCGTGCTTGCCGTCCTTGCGGAGGACAGCCTCGCCGAGGTCGCTTTCGAGCGTGCGATTCATCTGGCCCGTTCGAACAAGGCCGCGCTGACGCTTGTCGATGTGATCGACTCCAATCCCGGAGAGCTGGCGCGCATGCTCACGGCGCTGACCGGATCGCGCGGGACCGAAATCGCGGAGGACGTGCTCGCGTACCACCGCGGGCGTCTGGCCGAATTCGGCGCGCGTGCCCGGGACGCGGGGGTGGAGGTCTCCGAGGCGGTGCTGCAAGGTGTTCCCTTCGTCGAGGTTATCCGCATGGTGTTGCGCGAGGGGCACGACATCGTCATCAAGGGTGCGACGGTCGCGCCGCACGGGCGGGGCGTGTTCAAGGGGTTTGACATGCACATCCTGCGCAAATGCCCGTGCCCGGTCTGGGTGCTGATGGGCCCGGGTGACGGGTCCTTCGACCGCATTCTCGCCGCCGTCGATCCCGCGCCGGCGGACGACGCGGCACGGGACGGGCTGAACCGGCTGGTGCTCGACCTTGCCACCGGCATGGCCGAGCGCGACGAGGCGGAGCTGCACGTGGCCCATGCGTGGTACCTGCAGGAAGAGCACGCACTCCGCCATGGCCGCTACACCTCGGGCCGGCAGGACGAAATCGACCGCATGGTGGAACGCGAACGGGACGTCGCGAAGGAGCGCCTGCTGCGGCTTCTCGCCGATTATCCGCAGGTGCCCGAGGCGAACATGCACCTGCTCAAAGGCAATCCGGGCGACGTGATCGCCGACTACGCGCAGGCCCGGCATATGGACCTTATCGTCATGGGCACGGTAGGGCGGACGGGTCTTGCGGGCTTCATCATGGGCAATACGGCGGAGACCATTCTCAGGTCGGTGACCTGCTCGGTGATCGCGGTCAAGCCCGAGGGGTTCGAGACCCCGGTCACGCTGAACGGCGGCTGAGATACGGGCTCGGAAAGAAAACGGGCTCGGAAAGAAAACGGGCTCAGAAAGAAACGAGAAGGACAGGGGCGACAAGGGTGGCGAAAACCGGAGCAGAAGTGCCGCGCGTCTATGGCGGGCCGGCGGGGTGGATCTCGGTCCTCGTCCCGGCGGCGATCTTTGTTTGGTTCCTGCAGTTCCTCGCGCCCGTCGCAGCGGGCGAGCAGGTTCTCATCGGCACCGACTGGGTGCCGTCGATGGACATCCGCCTGTCGTTCCTCATCGACGGGCTGAGCCTGACCTTCGGCCTGCTGATCTCGGGGATCGGCGCGCTGGTGACGCTCTATTCCACCAAGTATCTCGGCAATCATCCTGAATACCCACGCTTCGTCCTGTTCCTGCTGCTGTTCATGGTGGGGATGCTGGGGCTTGTCCTGTCCGACAATCTCATCGCGCTTTTCGTGTTCTGGGAGGTGACGACGATCTCCTCCTACCTGCTGATCGGCTTCGACAGCGACAGCGCGAAATCGCGGCGTTCGGCGCTGCAGGCTCTGCTTCTGACCGGCACGGGGGGCCTCGCGCTTCTGGCGGGGATGATCCTGCTTGGCAACGCGGCGGGGTCCTTCGAGCTGTCGGAGATTCTGACCATGGGCGACGAGATCCGCGCGCACGAGCATTACATCCCGATCCTCATCCTGTTCCTCGCGGGGGCCTTCACCAAGTCGGCGCAGTTCCCGTTCCATTTCTGGCTGCCAAATGCGATGGCCGCGCCCACGCCGGTTTCGGCCTACCTGCATTCGGCGACGATGGTGAAGGCGGGCGTCTATCTCATGGCGCGGATGAACCCGACGCTCGGCGGGACCGAGCCGTGGTTCTGGGCGCTGGTCATCGCGGGCGGCTTCACCACCGTCTTCGCGAGCCTGCTGGCGGTGCGGCAGACCGACATCAAGCAGGTTCTGGCCTACACGACGCTGATGGCGCTGGGCGCGCTGACGCTTTTCATCGGGGCGGGCACGTCCTCGGCGATCAAGGCCGCGATGATCTTTCTCGTGGTCCATTCGCTCTACAAGGCGGCGCTGTTCCTGATGATCGGCATTGTCGATCACGAGACAGGCACGCGGGAGGTCGACCGCCTCAGGGGGCTTGCGCGGAAGATGCCCATCACCTTCGTCGCCGGTTCGCTCGCCGCGATCTCGATGGCCGGCATCCCGCCCTTCTTCGGCTTCATCGGCAAGGAATTCCTCTACAAGGCGGGGCTGGAGCTGGAGGTCGCGTCGCTCTGGGTGACGGGGACGATCTTCGCCGCGTCGGTCCTGATGTTCATGGCCGCCGGCATCTCGGTCGCGCGCCCCTTCCTCGGCCGCACGCCCGAGGCGCTTTCGTCCACCCATGAGGGGCCGGCGGCCATGTGGATCGGGCCGCTGATCCTGGGCGGCCTGAGCCTGTGGTTCGGCCTGTTCCCGGACCTGCCGGAGCTGTGGCTGGTGGCGCCCGCGACATGGGCGGTCTACGGCTCTACGGCGGTCGCGGTCGATCTCTACCTCTTCCGCGAGGTCAACGCCGCCTTCATCCTGTCGATGGTGACCTTCGCCACGGGCTTCGTGCTGTACCTCGCGCGCGACCGCATCCGGGCGCTGCTGGCCCGCATCATCGCAGCCAACCCGATCAAGTTCGATCCCGGCTGGGACCGCGTGCTGGACGGGCTCAAGGCGCTGGCGGAATGGCAGACCGGCATCCTGCAGTCTGGCGTGCTGCAGCGCTACATGGTCATCACCTTCGTGACGCTCGCGATCGGGATGGGCATGACGATCTGGGCAAAGGATGCACTGGGCCCCGTGGTGCTGAACCTCGCCGCGACCTTCGACGACCTGGTTTTCATGCACTGGGCGGTGCTCCTCTTCATCACCTCCGGGGCGCTCCTGACGGCCTATACTTCCAGCCGGATGACGGCGGTGGCAGCGCTGGGCGTGGTCGGCATCGGCGTGGCTCTGATCTTCATCATGTTCTCCGCCCCGGACGTTGCGATCACGCAGCTTCTGGTGGAGACCCTGACGGTGGTTCTCGTCGCGGTGGCGATGCTGAAGCTGCCGCACCTCGAGCTGCGCAACGAGAAGCGCCGCCCCGGCCACGCGGCGCTGTCGCTGGTGGTGGGCGCGCTCGTCACCATCGTGATCGTGGCCGTGGTGCAAGGCGATCTCGACCGGCGGCTCACCGATTATTTCGAGATCGCCAGCTGGCCCGAGGCCTTTGGACGCAACATCGTCAACGTGATCCTGGTGGACTTCCGCGCACTGGATACCTTCGGCGAGATCGCAGTGGTGGTGATCGCGGCGCTGTCGGCCTACGCGCTTTTGCGCGGCACGCAATACAGGCGCGTCAAGCGCGGGGAGGACGACTGAGATGGTGAACTCGATCATTCTCAACGCCGCGACGCGGCTTCTGGTGGCGCTCTTGTTGCTGTTTTCGGTCTACATGCTGCTGCGCGGGCACAACCTGCCGGGTGGCGGTTTCATCGGCGGGCTGATCGGCGCCACGGGTTTCGTGCTCTACGCCATGGCCCACGGCGCCGAGCCCGCACGCGCCGCGCTGCGCTTCGAGCCTCAGAACATCGCCATGACCGGGCTGGGCATCGCGCTGGCCGCCGGGGTCTACGCGGTCTTCTTCGGGGAGGCGTTCTTCACCGGCCAGTGGTGGTTCATTGGTGCGACCGAGGATGACAAGGGCCTGCCGATCAGCTCGGTCCTTGTCTTCGACATCGGGGTCTACCTCGTGGTGTTGGGGTCGATCCTGACCCTCGTTCTCGCGCTGGAGGAGGAAGTCTGATGGAACTTCTAGTCGCCATCATGGTCGGCGTTCTCGTCGCGGCATCGGTGCACCTGATGCTGGCGCGCAACGTGCTCAGGTTCCTGTTCGGGCTGATCCTGATCTCCAACGCGGCGAATCTGACGATCTTCGTCTCCGGACGCCTGACGCCGGAATCGCCGCCCCTGATCCCCGAGGGGGCCGATGCGCCGCTCGAGACCGTCGCCAACGCGCTGCCACAGGCGCTTGTGCTCACGGCGATCGTGATCGGGTTCGGGCTTTTCGCCTTCGCGCTCGCGCTGGTCTACCGGACCTACCAGACCCTCGGCACGCTGAACTCCGACGAGATGCGGCTGGCCGAACCCAAGGGAGAAAACGGCAAATGAGCTGGATCCTTGCCGCCCCCATCATAATCCCCTTCGCCACGGCGGTTCTGGCGTTCCTGTTCCGGCGCGGACCGGAGGGGCGGTGGCTGTCGGTCGTGGGATCGGCGGGGCTGCTGATCGCGTCGGGTTTCCTGATGGCCGAGGTGCTGCGCGAGGGCGTGGTGGCGGCCCAGATGGGCCAGTGGGCAGCGCCTTTCGGGATCACGCTGGTGGCCGACCTTCTGTCGGCAGTCATGGTGGTCATCACCGGCATCACCGGCCTTGCCGTCGCGATCTACGCGCTGGCCGATGTGGACGAGGCGAAAGAGGCGCTGGGCTTCCACGCGCTCTACCAGGTGCTGCTGGCGGGGGTCTGCGGGGCCTTCCTGACCGGGGACCTGTTCAACCTCTATGTCTGGTTCGAGGTCATGCTGATCTCGTCCTTCGGCCTGCTGATCCTCGGCGGCAAGCGCGAGCAGCTGGACGGCGGCATCAAGTACGTGACGCTGAACCTCGTCTCGACGATCCTGTTCCTGTCGGCGGTGGGCCTGCTTTACGGCATGACCGGCACGCTCAACATGGCCGACCTGCACGGCGCCGTGCAGGAGGTGGAAAACCCCGGCCTGCTGATCGTGATCGCCATCATGTTCATGATCGCCTTCGGGGTGAAAGCGGCGGTGTTCCCGCTGTTCTTCTGGCTGCCGGCCTCGTACCACACGCCGGCCTTTGCGGTTTCGGCGATCTTTGCCGGACTTCTGACCAAGGTCGGGGTCTATTCGCTGATCCGGGTCTTCACGCTGATCTTCACCACGGACGTGGCTTATACCCACACGATCCTGTTGTGGGTGGCGGGCTTCACGATGGTGACGGGCGTCCTTGGCGCGGCCGCCATGAACGATTTTCGCCGGATCCTGTCGTTCCACATCATCAGCCAGATCGGCTACATGATCCTCGGGCTCGCGCTGTTCACGCCGCTGGCGATCGTGGGCGCGGTCTTCTACATCGTCCACCACATCATCGTGAAGGCGAACCTGTTCCTCGTGGCGGGCGTGGCGCGGCGCATCGCGGGGTCGACCGATCTTTCGGCCATCGGCGGGCTTTACAAGACAGCGCCGCTCTTGGGGCTGCTGTTCCTGATCCCCGCCTTCTCGCTTGCGGGGTTCCCGCCGCTCAGCGGGTTCTGGGCGAAATACGTGCTGGTCAAGGCGTCCCTCGATGCCGAGGCCTACTGGATCGCGGCGGTGGCATTGATCGTGGGCCTGCTCACGATCTACTCGATGACGAAAATCTGGGGCGCCGCCTTCTGGAAACCGCATCCCGAGGGGCAGTCGCCGAAACTGACCTCGCTCACGGCCCGGGACAGGGCGGCGCTTCTGGTGCCGATCGCCTCGCTTGCGATCCTGACCTGCATCATCGGCTTCTACCCCGAGCCATTCGTCGCCTTCGCGGAACGGTCGGCCGAGCAATTGCTGGACCCGACCGCCTACGTGGTCGCGGTTCTGGGCGAGATGCCGGACATCGCGCCGGACCCGGCTGATGTGGCGCAACTGGAGGCAGTCGAATGAACATCTTCGCGTTCAACATCGCCTTGGCTGTCGCCTGGGCGGCGCTGACCGGAAACTTCACCTTGTCGGGGATGGCGGTTGGCTTCGCGCTCGGCTTTGCCTGTCTCTATCTCACGCGGTCGCTTTTTCCGGGTTGCGACCTTTATTTCAAGCGGATCTGGCGGTGGTTCAAGCTCTGCGTGCTGTTCCTGTACGAACTGGTCGTCAGCTCGCTGCAGGTGGTCTGGGAGGTGCTGACCCCCCAGCACAAGGCACGTCCCGGCGTCATCGCGATGCCGCTCGACGTCAAGCGTGAGATGGAGGTGCTGCTGGTCACCAACCTGATCACCCTGACCCCGGGCACGCTGTCGCTGGACGTGACCGAGGATTGCAACACGCTTTTCATCCACGCCATGTTCGCCGACGATCCGGACGAGATCCGCAGGCAGCTGAAGACCGGAATGGAACGCTGGGTGATCGAGGCGATGGAGTAGGCCCATGAATATTCTGGAAACCGCGCTCGACATATCCTTCGTGCTGGTGATGCTGGGCGTCGTCTTCGCCTTCGCGCGACTGATCAAGGGCCCGAGCCTGTCCGACCGGATCGTGGCGCTCGACATGATGACGGTGCTGATCGTGTCGTTCTGCGGACTCTACGCCATACGGTCGCAGGACACGGCTTTCGTCGATGTGGCGATCGTGCTGGCACTGGTGGGCTTCCTCGCGACGGTGGCGCTGGCGCGGTACGTGGAGCGGCGGGGCTCCCAGCTCGCGGGCAATCGACCGCAGGACACAGATGCGCCGGCGACCGGCGATAAAGACGGGGAGGGATTTTAATGGCCGAGATCATCATCGCGGTTCTTATCGTCTCGGGCGGCTTTTTCTGCTTCGTCGCGGGGCTGGGCGTTCTGCGCCTGCCGGACGTGCTGATGCGCATGCATGCCTCGACGAAGGCGGGAACGCTCGGCTCTGGCCTGATCCTCGCGGCCGTGGCGGTCTATTTCGCCGATACCGCGACCATCACGCGGGCTGTGGCGACGATCCTGTTCCTGCTGATGACCGCACCCGTGGCGGCCCACATGATCGGGCGTGCCGCGTTCCGGTCGGGCATCACGCTCTGGAACACCAGGATCGAGCCGGAGGCAGAGCGCAAGCTCAGCCGATAGACCCTCAGGTCTGCAGGAAGTCGTGCTGACCGTCCGGTCTGAGCGCGCAGGCGGTCAGCCGCCCGGTGCGCCATGCCCCGGTGTCGAGCGCGATGCGCCCGTCCTCGTAGACGGGTCGCTCCATCTCGGTGTGACCATAGGCGATCCATGAGCCATCGGCGCGGGGTACGGCCTCGAATTCCGGGTGCCCCCACAAAAGCACGCGCGACGATTGCTCGTCCATAGGATGGGCCGGGTCGGCGCCCGCATGCACCGCCCAGAGATTGCCCGACCGCCAGCTGAGCGGCAGCGCGGCGAGCCAGTCGCGCAGCCCCTCGGGCATGGCCGCCTCGAGCCGTCTGGCCGCCTCACGGAAATCCTCGGGTCGGCCGGAGGCGAGGACGGGTTCGGCATCGATGCGGAAACTCCACAAGGTCGCCGCCCCGCCTTCGCGCAGCCAGCGCGGACCGCGTGTCGCGGGATCGGCGAGGAAGTCGAGCATCATGCGCTCGTGATTGCCCATCAGGCACACCACGTTCGACGCGAAATCGCGCGTAAGCTCCCGCAGGCGGGCCAGCGTCTCGGCGCTGTCGGGGCCGTGGTCGACGTAGTCGCCCACGAAAACCAGATGCGGGTCGGTTGTCGCCGTGCCGCCGATATGGGCGTCGATGAGACTCAGCAGCAGTTCCAGCAGATCGGCGCGACCGTGAATGTCGCCCACGACATAGGTCGCGACTTCCGGCTTTGGACAATCGATATCACCGGGCTCCTCCGGCATGTCGGGTGAGCCCTTGGAGAGGTCCTTGCGACGCAGCAACGAGCGGACGGAACGCAACATGTCACTGACCTGCGCCCTCGGTTACGCCTTGGCAAGGGCAAAGCGGCGTTTGCACCCGGCGAGTGTGGCGGCGGGGTCGCCCCTGCCTCAATCCTGTGCCCTGAGCACGCGGGCCGGACGCACCGAAAGCGGCCGCATGGCAAAGCCCAGTCCGGCCAGAAGGGTCGCGAGCGCGCCGCCGATGACGATGGCCAGCGCCGAGACGGGTTCGAACCGATACGTGGTGTCCATAACGAAGGTCGTGACGCTCCAGCCGCCGAGTGCGCCAGCGGCGATCGCCACGAAGCCCGCCGCCATCCCCAGAAATGCCGACCGCAGGGCGAAGCTGGCGAGGATGCCGCTGCGGGCCGCGCCGAGGGTCTTGAGGACCGCAGCCTCGAATACGCGGCCGCGCTCGCCCGCCGCAGCCGCGCCGATCAGGACGATGAAGCCCGTCACAAGTGTGGCTGCCGCCCCGTAGGAGGTCGCCGCCGCGAGGCTGCGCAGCGCTTCTGCCACCTGGTCGATGGCGTCCCGCACGCGGATCGCGGTGATGTTGGGCGCGGCCGCGGCCACGTCGCGCAGGATGGCGGCCTCGGCGTCTGGCTCGGCGTAGACGGTGGCGATGTGCGTGTGCGGCGCGCCGGCGAGCGCGTTCTGCGACATCGTGACGACGAAGCCGATCCCGGCGTTTTCGAACTCGACCTCGCGGAGGGCTGCGATGGTGGCGGTGATGTCGCGGCCGAGGATGTTGACGGTGATCTCGTCGCCGACGGTCAGGCCGATCTCCGCGGCTTCCTCGGCGGCGAAGGCCACGAGCGGCGGGCCGGTGTAATCGTCGGGCCACCATTCGCCGGCCACGATCTCCGCCGCGGGCGGGGCGGAGGTCAGGTAGGTCACGCCGCGGTCGCCCTGTATCACCCAATGATCGCCGGCCACATCTGCGGCGCGCTCTCCGTTGATCCGCGTGATGATGCCGCGCAGCATCGGTGCCGTGTCCACGCGGCTGACGGCGGGATCGCCCTCCACCCGGTCGAGGAAGGGTTGGAGCTGGTCGGGCTGGATGTCCACGAAGAAGTAGGTGGGCGCCACCTGCGGCAGGTCGCGCTGGATCGCGGCGCGCAGGTTGGCGTCGATCTGGCCCACGGCGGCCAGCACGGCAAGGCCGAGGCCCAGCGACAGGACGACCGATGTCGCCTCCGACCCCGGGC
>CAZOBK010000004.1:0-103023 GCA_964578115.1 uncultured Roseicyclus sp. | reverse complement strand
TTCCCGGCTCTCAGGTCGATGTGCGCCCCGTGCGTGACGCGGGCCCGCTCATGGGGCTCAAGCAGCCGTTCCAGGTGCTCAAGATGGACCGCCGCCGCGGCAACATCGTTGTCTCGCGCCGCGCGATCCTCGAGGAATCCCGCGCCGAGCAGCGCGCCGAGGTCATCGGCAAGCTGTCCGAAGGCGATGTTGTGGACGGCGTGGTCAAGAACATCACCGAATACGGTGCGTTCGTGGACCTTGGCGGTGTCGACGGGCTTCTGCACGTCACCGACATGGCATGGCGTCGTGTCAACGACCCCAAGGAGATCCTTTCGATCGGCGAGACCGTCAAGGTGCAGGTCATCAAGGTCAACAAGGAAACCCACCGTATCAGCCTCGGCATGAAGCAGTTGCAGGACGATCCGTGGGATGCGGTGGAGGCTCGGTACCCGCTTGATTCGGTGCACACCGGCCGCGTGACCAACATCACCGATTACGGCGCCTTCGTGGAGCTGGAGCCGGGTGTCGAGGGTCTGGTGCACGTGTCCGAGATGTCGTGGACCAAGAAGAACGTCCATCCCGGCAAGATCGTCTCCACCTCCCAGGAGGTCGAGGTCATGGTGCTGGAGATCGACACCGCCAAGCGCCGCGTGAGCCTTGGCCTCAAGCAGACCATGCGCAACCCGTGGGAAGTCTTCGAAGAGACCCACCCCGTCGGCACGCAGGTCGAGGGCGAGGTCAAGAACATCACCGAGTTCGGTCTCTTCGTCGGTCTCGACAACGACATCGACGGCATGGTGCATCTCAGCGACCTGACCTGGGAAGGTCGGGGCGAGGACGTGATCCAGAACTTCCGCAAAGGCGACATGGTCAAGGCCGTGGTCACCGAGGTCGACACCGACAAGGAGCGTATCTCGCTCTCGATCAAGGCGGTCGAGGGAGACCCGTTTGCCGATGCGATCGACGGCGTGAAGCGCGGCTCGGTCATCACCGTCGAGGTCACCGCGATCGAGGATGGTGGCATCGAGGTGGATTACAACGGCATGAAGTCGTTCATCCGCCGCTCCGACCTCAGCCGCGACCGGGCCGAACAGCGCCCCGAGCGCTTCCAGGTCGGTGACAAGGTGGATGTCCGCGTGACCAATGTCGACGCGCGGTCCCGCCGACTGGGCCTGTCGATCAAGGCGCGCGAGATCGCCGAGGAAAAGGAAGCCGTGGAACAGTATGGCTCCTCCGACTCGGGCGCGTCGCTGGGCGACATCCTCGGTGCGGCGCTGAAGCGCGACGACGACTGACGCCCGCACGCCTGCGTTCGAGACAGGAAGGCCCCGCTGTTCGGCGGGGCCTTTTTTTATCGATGGCACCCGGCCTGTTTGCCGCCGGCACGCTCGGCGCGTGCTGTGTGGCGGGGAACTTTCCGGGCGCCGGGGCATTTCTCCGGTGTGCGGAAATGAAAGGGAGCCCCGCCATGTTGCAGAAAACGCTCGCCATATCGACCGTCGTCGCCGCGATGTCGATCCAGCCGGCAATGGCCCAGGAGGACGGGACATCGTGGCTCCCGAGCCTTCTCACGGACACGCCGGCGCAGGGCTTCGACCTCGCGGTCACCATGGCGCGCGAGGCCGTGACCACAACGCAGACCGACACGGAGGTCCTCTTCGCCCTGCGCCCGAATTACAGCCGCGATCCGCAGAGCCTGATCGACGTCTCGGGCGTCGTGGCGCGGTATTTCGCCATCGTCGCCGAGGCCAACGACTACTGGCGCGACTGACGCGGGTGGCCGGCTGCCGGCCATGGCAGGCGGGGAACGGGGAACATGCGCCCCGAACCTCGGCTCGGGGGCACAAATTCCGTGGATAAGACTCACGCTCCCTTTCGTCGAAACATCGATGTCACGGTTGTCCGTCACGGTTCGACCGCGAGGCATGTCCCCCGGTCTGTCGCCACGGTCACCCCCATACCCCGTCCAGGCTGACGCCCTCGAAAGGCCCTGCACCCCGCCCGGTGCAGGGCCTCTTGCCGCCGATACGTCCGCGTCAGCCTCCGGGAAAACGTCGCCCCGAGCGCTTCCCGGCCGGTGACAAGGTGGATGTCCGCGTGACCAATGTCGACGCGCGGTCCCGCCGACTGGGCCTGTCGATCAAGGCGCGCGAGATCGCCGAGGAAAAGGAAGCCGTGGACCAGTACGGATCTTCCGACAGCGGCGCGTCGCTGGGCGATATCCTGGGTGCTGCGCTCAAGAAGGACGACGACTGAGCGGCGACCTTCGTGAATTGATCGATGAAAGGCCCCGCCCCCGGCGGGGCCTTTCGCGTTTCGGCGGGACATCTCAGCCGGTTTCCTCTGGCTCCGGATCGTCGCGCCGGTCCCGAGCCTTTTCGACGCGGTATTCCGAGGCGGCGCGCTTATGCGCCCGGTCATCCTGTTCGCGCCGCTGGCGCAGGTCCTGTAGGTGTCCGGCCTTTCCGTAGACGATAAGCCTGTCTCCGGCCGCGATGCGTGTGTCGCGCGATGGTGCACCCCTGAAGTCGCCGCCCGTCCGCTCGATCCCGAGGACTGTCACGCCCTCGGCCTGCAGATCGAGTTCTCCCAACGTGTGTTCGGCCAGCCAGCTGTCGGGCTCTACGTCGACAACGCTGACATTCCAGTCCTCGCGCAGGTGCAGGAGTGCCGCGAAATCATGAAGCTCGGAGCCCGCGAATCGTCTTAGGCCGCGCCGGATGATGGGTGTCGCCCAGCGGTTCAGACGCTCCGACCGGGCGAGCATCAGGATCGCGCCCGCGCCGAACACCAGCACCACGATTTGCAACGGCGTCTGCCCTTCGGACCCCACGAAGGTCAGGATCGTGCTGGCGATGGCCGAGACAGCGCCGACCGACCCGGCCCGCATCAGGATCGCCGCGATCCGTCGCCGGGCGATCTCGTTCATCACGCTCTCGGATTCCTGCGTGGTGAACCCTGCCCCCGAGAAGGCAGACAACGACTGGAACCGCGCGACCTCTTCCGACAACCCGGTCATGGTCAGCGCGATCGTCCCGATGCGCACGACAAGGAACGACAACGCGATGACGATCAACAATGAGCCCAGCGCCAGCATGGAGGCACAACGCGGCCACCGGCGGTTTCGTTTCACGCCGGGCGACGTTCCTTTGGTCATCACATGATCGTGCAGCGGCGCTGCCAAATGGCTGTTACATGTTCAGGGCACGATGACCTTCGAGCTGGGCCAATAGGGCCTTTAGCTTCCGACCCCCAACCCGGGCGCAATGTCCCCCATTGTCCCACGCCCGGGTCCGTGTGCTGGGGGAGGCCCCGTATCCTTGGTGGGTGCGGGGCCTCTTTCGTGTCACGCGTCCCGGCCGCCCGCTGTCACTGACCCAACCGGTTACCGCAGCCAGTTTGCCGCAGCCGTGCCGCTTGCCGTCTTCGGCGCTCGGCCTAACTGAATTTCAGAAATTTCTGAAATGTCTGCGCGAACAGGGTTTTCAGACCATGACACTTACACCTCTCCAGCAGGAGTTCGTCCTGCATTTCGGGGAAATGGGCAGCCGGTGGGGCATCAACCGCACCGTGGGGCAGATCTATGCCCTGCTGTTCCTGTCCCGCGAGCCGCTGAATGCGGAAACGATAACCGACGCGCTCGGGGTCAGCCGGTCGAACACGTCGATGGGGCTGAAGGAACTGCAATCCTGGGGTCTGGTCCATCTCAGGCACTTTCAGGGCGACCGGCGGGACTATTTCACGACGCCTGAAGACCTCTGGGAGATCGTGCGCATCCTCGTGGCCGAACGGAAAAAGCGCGAGATCGACCCGACGCTCACCAAGTTGCGGGAACTGGAGATGTCCGGCCCCGCCGGTGACGACTACGCCGAGGCGCGCATAGCGGAACTGCGCGAACTGATCGAGATGATGACCGGCTTCTATGCCGAGATGGAAAAGCTCGAGACCGAGCGCCTCGTGAAACTGATGACGATGGGTCAACGCATCGCGGGCCTGATCGACAAGGCCGGTGGCGTACTGCCGGCACTTACGAAACGCAAGTAGAGAGGACGACGACTGATGGAAGCGCTCGACACCCTGCTTCTCAGCCGCATCCAGTTCGCGGCCAATATCTCGTTCCACATCCTGTTCCCGACCATTACCATTGCGCTGGGCTGGGTGCTGTTCTTCTTCCGCGTCCGCTTCGCCCAGACGCAGGACGACAAGTGGATGGCGGCCTACCGGTTCTGGGTGAAGGTGTTTGCGCTCAGCTTCGCCATGGGCGTCGTCTCGGGCATCACCATGTCTTTCCAGTTCGGCACCAACTGGCCGGGCTTCATGGAAACCGTCGGCAATATCGCGGGTCCGCTTCTGGCCTACGAGGTGCTGACCGCCTTCTTCCTCGAGGCGGTATTCATCGGGATCATGCTGTTCGGCTTCTCCCGCGTGCCGGGTTGGCTGCATATGCTGGCCACTGGCCTCGTGGCCTTCGGAACCACCATGTCTGCCTTCTGGATCATCGTGCTGAACTCGTGGATGCACACGCCGCAGGGCTTCGAGATGGTCGACGGCGTGGCCTTCGCCACCAGCTGGTGGGAGATCATCTTCAACCCCTCCTTGCCCTACCGCTTCGCCCACATGATGATGGCAAGCTTCCTGACCGTCGCCTTCCTCGTGGCCGGCGTCTCGGCCTTCCGCTGGCTGATCGGCGACCGCTCGCGCGAGGTGCGCGCGATGCTGAAGACGGGCGTGGCGCTGGGCGCGGTCCTCATCCCGCTGCAGATCTACATGGGTGACCTGCATGGTCTGAACACCAAGACGTACCAGCCCGCCAAGGTCGCCGCGATGGAGGGCCTGTGGGAAACGCAACGTGGTGCGCCGCTGGTGCTCTTCGGCATTCCCGACGAAGAGGCGCGCGAGAACCGCCTGGCCGTCGAGATCCCCGGCCTCGCCTCTCTCATCCTGACCCATGAATGGGATGGCGAACTGACCGGCCTCAACGATTTCGTCACCGAGGACGGCGAGGTGCTGCACCCGCCCGTGGCCCCGGTCTTCTGGTCCTTCCGCGTGATGGTCGGCACAGGCGTCGGCATGCTGCTCCTGAGCTGGAGCGCGGCTTGGTTCATGTGGCGCCGCCGTCACCTGCACGAGGGGCGCATCGCGGGCCACTGGTTCGCGGTCGAGGGCCTGCCCAAGCCGATCCTCTGGGCGCTGGTGCCGATGGCGTTTTCCGGCTGGGTCGCCACGCTCGCGGGCTGGTACACCACCGAGATCGGCCGCCAGCCCTGGCTGGTGCAAGGGGTCATGACCACGGACATGGCCGTTGCCGATGTGCCAGCGCCGATGGTGATGGGCACGCTGGTGACCTACCTCGCGATCTACGCGGCACTCCTGCTCGCTTATATCAGCGTCGTGATCTACCTCGCGCGCAAGGCGGCGAAGGGCGATGATGCGCCCATGGATGACATCATCCATTCCGGAAAGGCGGAAGTCGCCGCCATCAGCCCTGCGGATTAGGCCCATGCTGCCCGATTTCACCAATCCCGCCGACTGGCTGCCTTGGGCCTTCGCCTCGCTCATGGGGCTGTCGATCCTGATCTACGTGATCCTCGACGGCTTCGACCTTGGCGTCGGCATCCTCTTCCCGCTGGCCGAACCTGCGGAACAGGACCGCATGATCGGCTCCATCGGCCCGTTCTGGGACGCCAACGAGACTTGGCTGGTGCTGGCCGTGGGTCTTCTGCTGGTGGCCTTCCCGCAGGCGCACGGGATGATCCTGTCGACGCTGTACCTGCCGGTCTTCGTGATGCTGGTGGGCCTGATCCTTCGCGGCGTCGCCTTCGAATTCCGAGCCAAGGCACGCGATCATCACAAGCGGCTGTGGAACCGCCTGTTCTTCGCGGGCTCGCTGATGACGGCGCTGGCGCAGGGCTTCATGCTGGGCCTTTACATCATGGGGCTCGAGACGACGCCGGCCACCTACGCCTTCGCCACCCTGACAGCCGTGTTCCTTGCCGTGGGCTACAGCTTTATCGGCAGCACATGGCTGATCCACAAGACGGAAGGGGCGCTGCAGCTGAAAACGGTGCAATGGGGCAGAGAAAGCCTCTGGGGCGTCGTGCTCGGCATCGGGGCGGTCTCGCTGGCCACGCCCTTCGTCAGCCCGCGCATCTTCGAGAAATGGTTTACCTTCCCGGAGGTGCTCTACCTCGCGCCGCTGCCGGTCCTGTCGGGCGCGCTGGTGGTCGCGCTCTGGGTCATGCTGCGCCGCATGCCTTATGCGGGGGATCGCCGCTCATGGCTGCCCTTCGCGGTCGCCTCGACGCTTTTCGCGCTCGCCTATCTGGGGATGGCCTACAGCTTCTACCCCTATGTCGTGCCCGAGCAGCTGACCATCTACGAGGCCGCGGCCGCGCCCGAAAGCCTGCTGATCATCCTGATTGGCGCCTGCTTCGTGGTGCCTGTGATCCTTGGGTATTCGGTGCTGGCCTATGTCATCTTCCGCGGCAAGGCGACGGAGTTGCGTTACGACTGAGGTCCGATTGCGTATTTGGAGAAAGATGAAGGGGCAGATCCTTTTCCTTCATCTTTCCGAAAATACGCATGCGACCGTGCCACATCGCGGCCGGTCGGTTGTCAGAAATCCACCTCCACACCCGGCAGGTTCAGGGCCTTCATCAGATCGCGCAGCTCCTGCCGCGCGGCGAGGTTGGAGATGTTCAGCCGATCGACGCCCAGCTCCTTCAGGTCCAGCAGCGTCATGCCGGTGGGAAACATCTCCCGGAAGATCACGCGCTCGGAAAAGCCGGGCGCCACGCGGAACCCGATGCGACGCGACAGGTCCTCCAGCGCCTGGCCGACCTTGCGCTTGTTGTGCATCTGCTGTGCGCCGAGGCGGTTGCGAACCACGATCCAATCCATCGCCCTGAGGCCCGCGCGTGCGCGCAATTGCCGGGCGTGCCAGACCATCTCGGAATAGACGCTGGGTCCCCGGATTTCGTAGGTCTCGGGGTCGATCCGCGCCAGGAGGTCGAAATCGACGAAACTGTCGTTCATCGGCGTGATCAGCGTGTCGGCGAGGCTGTGCGCCACCTGGGACAGCCGCGTGTGGCTGCCGGGGCAGTCGATCACGATGAGGTCACATCGCGCCTCGTGCTCGGCCACGGCCGCCGACAGGCGCCGGTCGTAGATGTTCTCGCCTTCCGACAACGTCGTGGGATCGATGGGGGGAAGCTCCATCAGGATCGGGCAGGGCAGGTCGAGTTCCCGCTTGGCGATCGTGTTCTGACGGTTCTCGATATACCGCCCGAAACTGCGCTGCCGCAGGTCGAGGTCGAGGCCACCCACGGTCTTGCCCAGCCGCGCCAGCGCCGTGGCCACGTGCATGGCGGTCGTGGATTTGCCCGACCCGCCCTTTTCGTTGCCCAGAACGATGATGTGTGCCACTGCCCGACACCTCTATATGTTGGCGCTCTTGTCGTAGGAGGCGCGAATTGTGGGCAGTATAGGCGAGGTTGGGGGGAAGGTTAAGCGCGAATGCGTGGGGTGGAGGCCAATGCGACGACACGAACGGAAAACGCCGCCCGGTGGGGGGGCGGCGTCGGTGTCTTTCCATGGAAGGCCGGTTCAGAAACCGAGGCCCTCGTATTTCTTCTTGAACTTCGACACGCGGCCGCCCTGGTCCATCAGGCGCGTGCTGCCGCCTGTCCAGGCGGGGTGCACCGACGGATCGATGTCGAGCGAGAGCGTGTCGCCCTCCGCGCCCCAGGTGGAGCGCATCTGAACCACGTCGCCATTGGTCATCTTGACGTCGATGACGTGGTAATCGGGATGGATATCCTTTTTCATCTCGAAGGCTCCCTTACGCTTCGGCGCCGGATTTGGGACCGGATTTTGGCTTGTAGGTGGTGTCCTCGGCGATCCGGGCGGACTTGCCGCGGCGTGCGCGCAGGTAATAGAGCTTCGCGCGGCGCACGCGGCCGCGACGGACGACCTCGATCGAGTCGATATTCGTGGAATGGAGCGGGAAGACACGCTCCACGCCTTCGCCGAACGAGATCTTTCGCACCGTGAAGGACCCGGCGATGCCGGCACCGCCCTTGCGCGCGATGCACACGCCCTCGTAGTTCTGCACACGGGTGCGGGTGCCTTCGGTCACCTTGTAGCCGACGCGGATGGTGTCGCCGGCCTTGAAGTCGGGAAGCGCCTTCCCGAGGGAGGCGATCTGTTCCGCCTCCAGTTCTGCGATCAGGTTCATCTGTCGCGCTCCTATCGTTCTGCGCGGTTTGCCCGCGGATGAGTTCTTCTTTGCCGCAGGACACGTTCCTGCAAACGACCGGCGGCCCGAGTCACCCCAGGCCGCGATGGGTGGCGTATACGCCCCGGTGCCCAGTCTGGCAAGGGTGTCCTCCCGGGCTAGCGTGTCAGCTTGCCGCCGGGGAGCACGGTGGGATCGACCACTGTCAAGGTGGCGCGCCCCTTGGGGCGCAGGCCCATGCGCGTGCAGACCGCCTCGGACGGTGCGTTTCCGGGCTGCACCCCGGTAAAGAATCGACGGATGCCGTACCGCACGTGCATCTCGCGCATCGCCATGGCCCCGAGGATCAGGGCAAGGCGCTGACCCTTGCGGTCCGGTCGAGTGGCGAGCATCCCCCACCATGCGACCGGTCCGAACGCCGCGTTGTCGGGATGGGCGTAGGTCGAGGCCGCAGCGCAGGAGACGCCCTGGCCGTCCGCATCCAGAGCCACCACGCCCAGCCCTGGCCGTCGCCGGCCCCGCAGGATGCAACCCGCGACAGGCAGGACGCCGGCCTCGAGCGAAACCTTGGCGAGTGCTGCCAGATGCGCCCGCGGGCTCATGCTGTGGATCACTTGCGCAGTCAGGTCGACCGGAAGGACATGTTCGGCAAGCGTTGCCTCGGCGGCCGCCAACGCATCTTCTCCGCCTTCCCAGTTCACATATTGGGTGACGGCATAGCCCTGCGCTTCTATCTCGGCGCGCAGGCGCGGGGCCTCGGCTTCGGGCACCCCGGCAATGCTGCTGACGCCCAGCACCGTGGTCAACCGCTGCAATTGCTCTGTCACGTCCGACGATCCCCAGACCATGCCGACGCCGCGCCCGTAATAGGTGGTCGCCCTGTCGTGCCCCACGAGGTCGTAAAGCGCGAGGCCCCGGCGCTGCATCGCCTGCTGCTCGGGCGAGCCGAAGAATTCGTCGTCCATGGGCTGTCCCTTTGGTCTGGTGCCCCGGCCTAGCACGCTGCGGAGGGTAGCCCTAGCTTAGGGATCGGATGCGTCCCGATATCGCGCCCAGAGGTCCGGGCGCCTCTCCCGCGTCAGTCGTTCGGCCTCTGCCCGTCGCCATTTCGCGATCTCGCCGTGGTTCCCGGACAGAAGCACTTCGGGGATGGCGTGGCCGCGCCACTCGCGGGGCTGGGTGAATTGGGGATGTTCCAGAAGGCCCTCGGAAAAGCTTTCCTCCTCGGTCGAGCTTGCGTTGCCCAGAACGCCGGGGATCAGGCGGACCGTGGCGTCGAGTATCGCCTGCGCCGCGATCTCGCCGCCGGTCAGGACGAAGTCGCCGAGGCTGATCTCCTCGAGCGCGAAATGATCGATCACGCGCTGGTCCACGCCTTCGAATCGCCCGCAGAGCAGCGTCACCCCCTCGGCCGCGGCAAGGCGCCTGGCGTGGGCCTGGGTGAAGGGCGCGCCGCGCGGACTGAGGTAGATGCGCGGCCAGCGGGATGGATCCTCCGGCGTGCCGCTGGCCGTCATGTCGAGCGCCCGGCCCAGCACGTCGGGCCGCATCACCAGTCCCGCGCCGCCGCCGGCGGGCGTGTCGTCCACCTGCCGGTGCTTTCCGTTGCCGAAGGTGCGCAGATCGATCGTCTCCAGCGCCCAAAGGCCTTGCTGCAACGCCTTTCCGGTCAGCGACGCGCCGAGTACGCCGGGGAAGGTCTCGGGGAAAAGCGTGAGCACCTTGGCGCACCACGCGCCCTTGAGCCGTGGCGTGCCCTCCATCAGCGACCGGGGTGTGAGGCTGGGCGAAATGGAGAGCCGTGCGTGGGAACGGGCCGGTTTGCTGTCGGTCGGGTCTGACATGGGCGGAGCCTTAGCGGCGGGCGGGATGGCTGGCAATGGTGCGGGGAAAGCGGCGTGCGGGACTCTTCCGCCAGGATGAAGGGTGGGGTTGTGCCCCGGTTAATCGGAGTTATGTCTGCGCGCTACGGAGAGACAAACGCACATGACACGACCAATCCTCGAAATACGCGATCTGCAAAAGGTCTATGACGGTGGTTTCACCGCGCTGCACGCGGTGTCGCTGGACATTCGGGAGGGTGAGATCTTCGCGCTGCTGGGACCCAACGGCGCCGGCAAGACCACCCTGATCGGCACGATCTGCGGGCTGGTGCAGCCCAGCGGCGGCCGGGTCATGGTGGCCGGGCATGACACGGCGACAGAGTATCGCGCCGCGCGCCGTCTGATCGGGCTCGTGCCGCAGGAGGTGAACCTCGAACCCTTCGAGAAGGTCATCAACACGGTGCGGTTCTCGCGTGGTCTCTTCGGCAAGCCGCGCAACGAGGCCCTGATCGAACACGTGTTGCGGCAGCTGTCGCTCTGGGACAAGCGCGACAGCCAGATCCGGGCGCTGTCGGGCGGCATGAAGCGGCGCGTGCTGATCGCCAAGGCGCTCGCCCACGAGCCGCGGATACTCTTTCTCGATGAACCCACCGCGGGCGTGGACGTGGAATTGCGTCGCGACATGTGGGAGGTCGTGCGCGGCCTGAAGGAGGATGGCGTCACGATCATCCTGACGACCCATTACATCGAGGAGGCCGAGGCCATGGCCGACCGGGTCGGTGTCATCACCAGGGGGCGGCTTATGCTGGTGGAGGACAAGACCGCGCTGATGACCCGTCTGGGGCGCAAGGAACTGGTGATCGAGTTGCGCGAGCCGCTGGAGGAGGTGCCCGCAGCACTGGCGGGCCATGGTCTGGAGGTGCTTGGGGACGGTCGGCTGCTGTTTTCCTATGACACGCAGGCGGAGCGCACGGGCATCACGCGGCTGCTGGCCGATGTGCAGGCGTCGGGGCTTCACCTGCGCGACGTGGAGACCCGTACCTCGTCGCTCGAGGAGATCTTCGTCGGGCTCGTGACCGAGGAGAACCGTTCCGATGAAGCGGCCGCCGAAAACGTGGAGGCCGCGCCATGAACCTGCGCGCCATCGCCGCCATCTTCCGCTTCGAAATGAGCCGGACCTTCCGCACGCTGGGGCAATCGGTGGTCTCGCCGGTGCTGACCACGTCGCTTTACTTCGTTGTCTTCGGCGCGGCCATCGGCAGCCGCATCCAGGAGGTCGAGGGCGTGAGCTACGGCGCCTTCATCGTGCCCGGTCTGATCATGCTGACGGTGCTGCAGCAGGCGATCAGCAACGCCTCCTTCGGCATCTACTTCCCGAAATTCGTGGGCACGATCTACGAACTTCTTTCGGCGCCTGTGTCCTTTCTCGAGGTGACGGCGGGCTACGTGCTGGCAGCGGCGACCAAGGCGCTGATGATCGGGCTGATCATCCTTGCGACATCGTTCTTCTTCGTGGACCTCGATATCGTGCACCCAGTCTGGATGGTGACGTTCCTCGTCCTGACCTGCCTCAGCTTCGCGCTTTTCGGGTTCATCATCGGCATCTGGGCGCAGAATTTCGAGCAATTGCAGCTTGTGCCGCTTCTGGCGGTGACGCCGCTCGTGTTCCTCGGCGGCGCGTTCTACTCGATCTCGATGCTGCCGCAGGGGTGGCAGACCGTCAGTCTGTTCAACCCGGTGGTCTACCTGATCTCGGGGTTCCGCTGGTCCTTCTTCGGGCTGGCCGATGTGCCGGTGGGCTGGTCGCTTCTTGCGATCTCGGTCTTCCTGATGGCCTGCCTCGCGACGGTGGCGTGGATCTTCCGCACGGGCTGGCGGCTCCGGCCCTGACAGGCCCCTTCATCTTTCCAAAAATACGCACGGCGCCGTCAGTCGTCGAAGAGCCCCTCGGGCGGGTCGATGACGATACGTCCCGCCGTGAGGTCGACGGTCGGGACGATCTCGGTCGTGAACGGCACCAGCGTGGTGTGCCGCTGACCCGGGGCGCGGACCTCCAGCAGGTCGGACGCCCCGTGGTTCAGAACGGCGGACACGCGGCCCAGCGGCGCACCGCCCGTGTCGCAGACCTCGAGCCCGACAAGATCGGCATGGTAGTATTCGTCATCGGGAAGGGCCGGCAGGGCGTCGCGCGGCGCATAGAGACGGCTGCCGCGGAGCGCGTCGGCGGCCTCCTTCGTGGCGATACCGTCCAGCCGCGCGGCGAAACCGCCCTTCACGGAGGCGATCAGTGTCACGGTGAAACTACGGCTGCCATCCTCGGAGCTCAGCGGACCGTAGGAGGCGATATCCTCGGGGACGGCGCAGAAGCTTTTCAGGCGCACCTCGCCGCGTACGCCGAAGGCGCCCGCGATGGCGCCGACACAGACCCGCTCAGCCATGGGCATGCTCCACGAAGATGGGGAGGTGCTGCGCGGAGGCGGGCCGTTCGACCCAGACCGCCACCCAGAGCAGGAACGCGAAGAGACAGGCCAGCGCGATCAGCGCGAGCCCGACCAGTCGCGCCGGACCGTCGCCGGCGATCAGGAACCACAGGCCGATGCCGCCAAGCCCCAGAACCGCGAGGATCATCGCGGGGCTCGGGAGATGCACGGTGCCGGCCGGCGGTGCTGTGAGGGTGGTGACGTGCCCATCCGGTCGCCTGCCGGGACAGGGGCACGCCGCGTGGCGGCGCACCCAAGCCCCGGAACCACCTTACTCGGTCTTTTCTTCGGCGGCCGCGTCCTCTGCCGGTGCCTCTTCGGCAGGCGCCTCTTCAGCGGGTGCGGCCTCGGCTTCTGCGGCTTCCGCGGCCTTGGCGGCCTTCTCCTCGGCGCGCTCCTTGGCCTTGGTGCCGGGCACGGCCTTCAGCGGGTTGCTGCGTTCCTTCTTCTCCAGAAGACCGGCGGCCTCGAGAAAGCGGCTTACCCGGTCGGTGGGCTGCGCGCCCGCGTCGAGCCAATGCTTCACGCGGTCGAGGTCCATCTTGATGCGGTCCTCGCTGTCCTTGGGCAGGAGCGGGTTGTAGGTACCCAGCTTCTCGATGAAGCGGCCGTCGCGGGGCATGCGGCTGTCGGCGGCCACAATGCGGTAGAAGGGACGTTTCTTCGAGCCGCCGCGGGCCAGTCGGATTTTCATTGCCATGGTGTATCTCCTTGATATGGCGAAGGTTTGGTGGGCAGTTTGCCCCCCTACGATTGGTGTTGCTCGTGGTGACGAATAACCTCGTCGATCACGAAACGCAGGAACTTCTTGGCGAATTCCGGGTCCAGGTCGGCCCGTTTCGCCAGGTCTTCGAGCCGCGCGATCTGCGCCGCTTCGCGCGCGGGATCGGACGGGGGAAGGTCGTGTTCGGCCTTGAGCCTGCCGACGGCCTGGGTGTGTTTGAAGCGCTCGCCCAGCGTGTAGACGAGGATCGCGTCGAGACGGTCGATCGACTCGCGGTGGCCTTTCAGCAGCTCGGCGGCGCGGGCGGCTGTGTCGGTCATGGCGTTGGTCATGGGCGGGCCTCCTGAAGGTGGAGCAGGGCAAGAGGGATGTATGCGGGGGCGGTCGTCATGCGGCGATCTCCTCCGCTGCGGGGTGGCGCCACACGTCGATCTCGTTGTCGCGCAGGGGTTTCGCGGCCTCCCGGTCGATCCGGCAGCCAAGGCGTTCGGCCAGCACGCGGGAGCGGGCGTTTGCAGGGTCGATATAGCTGACGGCGGTGGACCAGCCGAGAACCTCGTAGGCGTGACGGCGCAGTGCCGTGACCGCCTCGAAGGCATAGCCCTTGCCCTCGGCCGTATCGGTCCAGATCGTCCAGCCCAGTTCCTCCTCCGGCCAGTCGCCGGGAAACCACGGACCCATGGAGCCGATCGGCTGTCCGCTCGCCTTTTCCTCGGCCACGAAACTGCCGAAGCCGCGCAGGTGCCAGTGCCCCGTGATGATGGCGAGCACGCGCCATGCGTGGCCGATATCCTTGTCCGCGCCGCCGCCGATGTAGCGGGCGCGATCGGACATGACGAAGGGCGCGAAGACCTCGAAATCGGAGGCCTGCGGCGCGCGCAGGATCAGCCGCGCGGTTTCCAGCACCGGCGTGTCGGTCAGGCGGGCGGTCATGGGCGCGCCTCCGGACCGGGGGCGGGGTGGCGCCAGACCTGCATGTTGCCATAGCGCTCATGGGTGAAATCGCCGTCGCGCACCGCGCCCAGCCGCTCGGCCAGTGCGCGGGAGCGGGCGTTTTCCGGCGCGATGAGGCTGATCGCCGTGGTCCAGCCCAGCGTGCCGTAGGCATGGGCGCGCGCGGCCAGCGCGGTCTCATGGGCCACGCCTCGGCCCTCGGCCCCGTCGAACAGGGTCCAGCCGATTTCCGGCTCGGGCCAGCCGTCGGGATACCAAAGGCCCACATTGCCAAGCGTTTCGCCGGTGGCCTTCTCCTCGACCATCCAGCGGCCGTAGCCCCTGACGTGCCAGTGCCCTGCATAGGTCATGAACGCACGGCACGCGAGTTCCGCCGTCATCGGCCCGCCCACGTAGCGCGAGCGCGGGCTGGCGTAGAAGGCGGTGAAGGCCTCGATATCGCCGGGCCGGTAGCCGCGCAGAAGAAAGCGCTCGGTCTCGATGACCGGAATGGCGGCGAAAAGCGCCTCGGCGGGCGTGGGGCGTGCGTGAAGGGTCATGCCGGCCCCCAATGCCGGTAGACGAGCACGGGTTCACCGGCCACCGCGTCGGGTCGCGCGGCGGCGTCGTCGCGACGTGCGCCAAGGCGTTCGGCGACCGCGACAGAGCGCGCGTTGCCGCTGTGGGTGTAGCTGACAAGCGAGGCAAGGCGGTCGCGGGCCCAGTTGCGCGCGGCACGCGCGGCCTCGGTCGCGTAACCGTGGCCTTCGTACCCGTCATAAAGCGCCCAGCCCATTTCGGGTTCCGGATAGTAGGAGGGGTGGCTTATGCCGGTCACGCCGATGGCCGTGCCATCGCGACGCTCGATCACCCAATGGCCGGCCCCTTGAAGGCACCAGCCGAAGAACTCGGTGGCGAAAAGGTGCCAGACCTTGCGTGGCGTGGCATCGGCCAGATGGCTGCGCGGAGACAGCATGAAGGCCTCATAGGCCTCGAAATCCTCACGACGCGGGGCGCGGAGAAGCAGGCGCCCGGTTTCGAGCGTGGGGATATGAAGGGTGGTTGCGGTCACTTCTTCTTGCCGAAGCCGGACAGGCCGGGGGGCAGGCCACCGCCGCCGAGGCCGGGAAGCCCGCCCTGGCCCAGTTGCCGCGCGGCGGCTTCCATTGCCTTGGGGTCCATCTGGCCCGGGTCCATGTCCTTGAGCGCCTGCGGGGTGCCCTTGCCCATGAGCGCGCCGAGGCCGCCTTTTAGCATCCCCTTCTTGCCCATCTTGCCGAGCTTCTTCATCGCGTCGGCCATCTGGCGGTGCATCTTCAGAAGCTTGTTCAGGTCGGACACGTCCTGACCCGCGCCCTTGGCGATACGCTTTTTCCGGCTGGCCTGAAGGATCTGCGGGTTGGCGCGTTCCTTCTTGGTCATCGATTGGATCAGAGCGATCTGACGCTTGATGACGGTGTCGTCGAAGCCGGCGTCATCGAGCTGCTTCTGCATCTTGGCCATGCCGGGCATCATGCCCATCATGCCCTGCATGCCGCCCATCTTCATCATCTGTTCCAGCTGGCCCTTGAGGTCGTTCATGTTGAACTGACCCTTCTGGAAGCGCTTCATCATGCGCTCGGCCTGTTCGGCCTCCAGCGTTTCCTGCGCGCGCTCCACGAGGCTGACGATGTCGCCCATGCCGAGAATGCGGCCGGCGATGCGCTCGGGCTCGAAGGTCTCGAGCGCGTCCAGTTTTTCGCCGAGGCCGACGAAGCGGATCGGCTTGCCGGTGATCGCGCGCATCGACAGGGCCGCGCCGCCGCGCCCGTCGCCGTCCATACGGGTCAGCACGACACCGGTGATGCCGATGCGCTCGTCGAAATTCTCGGCCGTGTGCACGGCGTCCTGACCGGTAAGACCATCGACCACCAGCAGCGTCTCGCGCGGGTTCGCGACGTCGCGCACGGCCTCGACCTGGGCCATCAGCTCCTCGTCGATGGAGAGGCGCCCGGCGGTGTCGAGCATGTAGACGTCATAGCCGCCCAAGGACGCCTGCGTTTTGGCCCGTCTTGCGATGGCCACCGGGTCTTCGCCCTTGACGATCGGCAGTGTGTCCACGCCGATCTGGGTCCCGAGGATCGCCAGCTGTTCCATGGCCGCGGGACGATTCACGTCGAGCGAGGCCATCAGCACCTTCTTGCCCTCGCGCTCCTTAAGGCGCTTGGCGATCTTTGCGGTGGTGGTGGTCTTGCCGCCGCCCTGCAGGCCGACCATCAGGACGGGGGCGGGCGGGTTGTCGATCTTGAGCGCGCCGGGATCCTCGTCGCCAGACAGGACATGCACTAGTTCGTCATGGACGATCTTGATGACCTGCTGGCCGGGCGTCACCGATTTCGTGACCGCGGCACCGGTCGCCTTCTTCTCGACCGCCTTTATGAACTGGCGCGCCACCGGCAGCGACACGTCCGCCTCAAGCAGGGCCACGCGCACCTCGCGCATGGCGGTGCGCACGTCATCCTCCGACAGCGCGCCCTGCTTGGTGAGCCGGTCGAAGACGCCGCCAAGGCGTTCTGAGAGGTTTTCGAACATGGGCGCGGGCCCCCTTTGTCGTCTCGGTTGCCCCATGAAGGTAAGGGGCCAACCGGACATGCGCCATGGGTTCGCGGTCAAAGATCCCGGGGCCAGACCCTTAACGGGTATTGCCCCCGTGGGCGAAACCTCGCTGACGGGGGGCGATCTTGACCGGATCAAGACCGGAGAGCTGACGCTGTCCGGATATGTGAGCGCTGTTTAGGGGGCGGAACTTGCGGGAGTCAAGCGCTGCGAGGCGCTGCCGGCGCGCCTTGGGGACAAAACGGGGCGTCTCAGCGGCAGTCCACCCTGAGTTCGGTCACGTCGCCGGCCAGCATGTCGCGCCCTTGCGGCGCGTGAAGCGAAAAGGCGCGGCGGAGGTCGAGACGGTCCCACTCTTCCTGCGCGGTGGGCAGGCCGGGGTCGGGGCGGCTTCCGGGGCGGCCGAATAGCGTGATCGCCATCGGGCCGGTGAAATGTTGCCCGGCGACCGAGAGGCCCTCGATATTATGGGCGTAGACCCCGACGAGGTCGGCCGCAGGTCCCCGGGAGGTGATGATGAGCGTCCAGATCGGGCCGGAAATGCCATCGCCCAGAGCCATCTCGCCCGTGGCCAGATGCGCGGTCGACCCGCCCTCCTGCCGTACGGTCCGGCCCAGCGCGGTGAACCGCGCCCGGCCGTCGAGCGTGTCGCCCGGCTGGAACGGGCCGGCACCCTGTGTGAGCACGACCGAGAACGCGATGTCGCAGCTTTGCGCCGCGAGCGGTGCTGGTACGAGAAGCCAGAGCGCGGCGATAAGGCCCGGACGCAACATCATGGCCGGAGGCTAACACAGCTTCAGGGCCTTGCAACACGGCGCGGGGCGTGGGCGCCCGGCCTGCCGGATCATCAGACCGCCGCCGGGGGAGTGCCTCGAGCTGTGCCGGTGCCCTTTGCATTATGTGGTCCGCGTCCAGCATCGGGAAAGAATGCCTGTCTGCCGATCGGAGTAAGGGATGCACGTGGCGACAAGGCTTGCGACGTGCAAAAATTCATTCGTTTCCTGAGTTGATGTGCATATATATGCGTAATCGCACATAATGTTCCGTTGTGGCGCTAAAGCCGCTTCGACCTTGCGTCGGTGAACATGAAGAGCGAGGTTCGGCGTCTCACTGTGAGCAGGCGCACGGCCTTGACAGCGACGCATGGAGGGGAGAGGCGATGGACAACTGGGACGAAATCCGCACGGCCTATCAGGTGGCGCGGCTCGGTACCGTTTCGGGCGCGGCGGAGGTGCTCGGCGTGCATCACGCCACCGTCATCCGCCATATCGATGCGCTGGAGAACGCGCTGGGCGCGAAGCTGTTCCAGCGGCATGCGCGCGGCTACACGGCAACAGAGGCGGGGCAGGATCTGTTCTCGGTCGCAGGCGTCGCCGACGATCAGTTCACCCAGCTCGCCGGACGCATCAAGGGTCGCGGCGACGAGGTTACGGGCGATCTGATCGTCACCTCACTGGGCGCGCTGTCGCCGCTTCTGGTGCCCACCATCGCCGCCTTTCAGGAGCGGCACCCGGACCTGCGGGTGCGCCTGATCTCCGACGCGCGGCTGTTCCGGCTCGAATACGGCGAGGCGCATGTGGCGATCCGGGCGGGCAAACTGCCCGACCAGCCCGACAACGTCGTGCAGCCCTTCTTCACCCAGACCCTGCGTCTGGTGGCCAGCCCCGACTATGTCGAGAAACACGGGCCTCTGACCGACGAGAGCCTCGAGACTCACCGTTTCATCGGTTCGAACGAGGACACGCCCCGCGCGCCCTATTTACGCTGGCTGGCGGACACGGTCCCGAGCGGCAACATCGTGTTCCGCGCCTCGGACATGCGGGCGGTGAAGGAAGCGGTGATCGCGGGCATCGGTATCGGGTTCGTAGCCGGATGGGATCGCAGCAGGACCGAGGACCTCGTGGACATGCTGCCGCCGCTGGAGGAGTGGTCGGCCAGGATCTGGCTGGTCACGCATATGGACCTTCATCGCACGGCCAAGGTGCAGAGCTTCGTGCGACACCTGAAATCTGAAGTCATGACATGGCCGGTGGACGAGCCGGGGGGCAAGTGAGCCCAAAGGCTACAACGCGGCGTGTTGCGAAGCCCGTTGCCGGGACTGTGCGTGGCCACCTCGCTCTGTTGGTGTTCTCGGCCCTGATCGCCGGGAGCTATTCACTCGGCGGGCAGATCGCCAACGACATCGACCCGGTGACCCTGAACGCGGTGCGTTTCGTGATCGCCGCCGCCGCCGTCTACGCCGTGGTCCGCGCGAGGGGCGGGATCCCGCCCTCGGCCTTCGCGGCGCCGTGGCGCTACCTCGTGCTGGGCGGGCTATTCGCGATCTACTTCGTGACGATGTTCGAGGGGCTGAAGACCGCCGCGCCCGTCTCGGCGGCAGCGGTCTTCACACTCACGCCGGTGATGAGCGCGGGTTTCGGCTGGTTCCTGTTGCGGCAGGGCGTGACCCCGCGCATCGCGCTGGCGCTGGCCATCGGGGCGGCGGGTGCGGTCTGGGTGATCTTTCGCGCCGATGTCGCGGCGATCCGCGCCTTCGAGGTCGGCCCGGGCGAGGCGATCTTCTTCTGGGGCTGCGTGGCACATGCCGCCTACACGCCGCTGGTGCGCCTGCTGAACCGGGGCGAGCCGATCCTTGTCTTCACCTTTCTGACGCTGGCCGCCTGCGCGGGCGTGCTGCTGATCTGGGGCGCAGGCGCGATCATCGAAACCGACTGGACAAGTTTGCGTCCGCTGGTGTGGATAACGCTGGCCTATATCGCGCTGATTGCCAGCTCGACCACGGTCTTCCTGGTGCAATACGCCGCCATGCACCTGCCCGCGTCCAAGGTGATGGCCTATACCTACCTGACGCCCACATGGGTGCTGGCATGGGAGCTTGCCCTCGGGCAGCCGGTGCCGTCGGTGTTGGTTCTGGCGGGCGTGGGGCTCACGGTTCTGGCGCTGCTGCTGCTTCTGAAGGAGTGACGGGGACCCTTAGGCCATGTCCCCCGCCTTGCCGTCGCGTCCCAGTTCGCGCTCGAGGAAAGCCTCGAACGCGTCGAGGTTCACCGGTTCGAACTGGCCGAAACCCTGCATCCAGACCGAGGCGGACTTGAGCGCGTCGGGCTCCAGCTTGCACCATTTCACCCGCCCGCGCTTTTCCTGCGTGATCAGGCCGGCGCCGGCGAGGATGGTCAGGTGCTTTGAGATCGCGGCAAGCGACATCTCGAAGGGCTCGGCCACATCGGTGACGGCCATGTCGTCTTCCAGCAGCATCGTCAGGATGGCGCGACGGGTCGGGTCCGCCAGCGCGGCGAAGACGGTGTCGAGGGGCGCTGTCCGCGGATTGGTCATGCCCCGCTTTGCCGCCTGCATGCGCAATGGTCAACCGACCGGTTGAATAAGACATTTGTCGCGATCCGGCGCAATCGCGTGATGCGGCGCGCGCCACCCATTTGCCGCACCCTTGGAAAAATGAATTATCCCAAGGCGTTGGGCCCGTGCTGCCCTGCGGCGAAGCGCGTTGACTCCAGCCCCGCCCGCGCCTAGCTTTCGCCCGACTTCGATGGGGGACCCTTTTCCGGTGTCCGAAGAGCCTCAGGAAACGTCACGGGGCGACCGCCTCAAGGCGCTGGAGGCGCGGCTGAACGCGGTGCGCGCGCGTACCGAGCCGGAAAAACCCCACATGGAGGAACATTATTCGCAGGCGCAGCTTGCCTGGCGGATGGTGATCGAACTGGTGGCGGGCCTCGGTATCGGCTTCGCGATCGGATACGGGCTTGACAGCCTGTTGGGCACGCGGCCTTGGCTTATGGTCGTGTTCACGATCCTCGGCTTCATCGCCGGGGTGAAAACGATGATCCGCTCCGCGGCCGAGATGCAGCGGAAAACGGATGCGGCCGGAAAGACCGGGGAGACGCCCCGGGACGAGCCCGAAGACGAGAACGAGAAGGGGACCTGAGTTTTGGCGACGGAAAGCACGAACTCCTCCGAGACAGCGAAGCCTGGCAATGGCCGCCTAATCGCCTACGGGCTCATTGCGCTTGCCGTTGTGCTCTACATCCTCGGCCTGACGGACAGCTACGAGAGCGGTCTGTCGATCCACCCGATGGACCAGTTCGCGGTCTACCCGCTCTTCGGTGACGGGCCGGTTCGCTGGTACACGCCCACCAACGCGACGCTCTGGATGGGGCTGGCCGTCCTGTCGATCGCCGTGCTGATGGTGATGGGAACCGGTGGACGTGCGGTGATCCCCAACCGCAGCCAGTCGATGGCGGAACTGGCCTACGGCTTCATCCGCAAGATGGTGGAAGACGTGGCCGGCAAGGATGCGCTGCCCTATTTCCCCTACATCTTCACGGCGTTCCTTTTCATCCTCTTCGCCAATTTCCTTGCGCTGATCCCCACCAGCTTCAGCCCGACCTCGCATATCGCGGTGACGGTGATCCTGGCGCTGACGGTCTTCATCTCGGTCACGGTGATCGGCTTCGTGAAGAACGGGGCGACGTTCCTCAGCCTGTTCTGGGTCTCGTCGGCTCCGTTGATCCTGCGCCCGATCCTCGCGGTGATCGAACTAATTTCCTATTTCGTGCGGCCTGTCAGCCATTCGGTTCGTCTGGCCGGAGCGGTCATGGCAGGTCACGCCGTTCTCAAGGTGTTCGCCGGCTTCGCGGGCGTCATGGGCGCGGCCAGCGTGGCCCCCATCATCGGCGTGATCGCGATCTACGGGCTGGAAGTCCTCGTGGCCGCCATCCAGGCCTACGTGTTCACCATCCTCACCTGCGTCTACCTCAAGGACGCGCTTCATCCGCATCACTAGGCGGGGCATCGGGACACGTCCCGCCCACGCTCGTTTCACAAGACTTCTCGAACTTCCAACGTAAGGAGATAGGACTATGGAAGGCGATATCGCACAAATGGGTCAGTTCATCGGCGCAGGCATTGCCGGTCTGGGCGCCGGTCTCGCGGCACTCGGTGTCGGCAACGTGGCCGGCAACTTCCTTGCCGGCGCGCTGCGCAACCCCTCGGCCGCGGCAAGCCAGACCGCGACGCTCTTCATCGGCATCGCATTCGCTGAAGCGCTCGGCATCTTTGCCTTCCTGACCGCGCTTCTGCTGATGTTCGCCGTCTGAGCCGGACCTCGAGAGACCATCCTTACGCCCGGGGTCCGTGCAAGTCCGATGACTTTGCGCGGGCCCCGGTGTAACCGGGTTCCAGGAGGACGCTACATTGGCAGACGACGCCACCATAGAGGCCGCCAACGGTGCCGCACCGGGCATGCCTCAGCTCGATTTTTCGACGTTCCCGAACCAGATCTTCTGGCTGGTCGTCACGCTGATCGCGATCTATTTAATCCTCAGCAAGGTTGCCTTGCCGAGGATCGGCTCGGTGCTTGCCGAACGGCAGGGCACGCTTACCAACGATCTAGCCGCTGCCGAAGACCTCAAGCGTCAGGCCGCGGAGGCCGAGGACGCCTATAACAAGGCACTCGCCGATGCCCGCGCCGAGGCGCAGCGCATCGCGGAGGAAACCCGCGCAGAGATCCAGGCCGTTCTGGCCGACGCCACGGCGAAAGCCGATGAACAGATCGCCGCCAAGGCCACCGAAAGCGAGGCCCGCATCTCTGCCATTCAGGCCAATGCGACCCAGTCCGTCGAGGATGTCGCGCGCGACGTGGCCGGCGATGTGATCACCGCCGTCATGCCGGGTCAGACAGTGGATGCCGAGACCGTCGCCAGCGCCGTCACGGCGCGGATGAAAGGATAAACCGATGTATCGTGTGATCCTTCCGATCCTTGTTGCAGGCGCGTTCAGCCAGCCGTCGCTGGCAGCCGAACCTGGCTACACGCCGGGCTACGATTTCACGTCGTTCTTCAATACCGATTTCGTGGTGCTGATCGGCTTCGTGCTGTTTCTCGCGATCCTGTTCTACTTCAACGTGCCGAGCCTTCTTGGTGGCATGCTCGACAAGCGCGCCGAGGGCATCAAGTCCGACCTCGACGAGGCCCGCGCCCTGCGCGAAGAGGCGCAGACGCTTCTGGCGTCCTACGAGCGCAAGCAGCGGGAAATGGCAGAGCAGTCCGAACGGATCGTGGCGCAGGCGCGCGCCGATGCCGAGGCCGCCGCCGAGACCGCCAAGGCGGACCTGGCGCGCTCGATCGAGCGCCGTCTGGCAGCCGCCGAGGACCAGATCGCGAGTGCCGAGGCCAAGGCCGTGCGCGCCGTCCGGGACCGTGCCGTCGAGGTGGCCATTGCCGCAGCGGGCGAGATCATCGCGGGCCGCATGGCCGCCGCCGACGCCAACAGCCTGATCGATGCCTCGATCGATGAGGTTGCGGCGCGTCTCAACTAATCCGGTTCCGCCAACCAAGAAAACGCCTCGGTCAAGCTGGCCGGGGCGTTTTTCATTGCGCGACGTGACCTAGCCGCCCAGTTCGGCGAGGGCGTCGAAATCCACCTGTTCGAGATGCTCGGCCATCACCTCGACCGGCGCGCCGCTCGCTTGAATCAGGACGCGGCCACCGATGAGGCCCGACAATTCGTTATCGGCATTGAGGAAGCTTTCACCGTTGATGCGCTCGATCCGGCCCATCGTGGCCATGATCGTGGCATTGCCCAGCAGTCCGGCCATCGCACCCACCATGGGGTTGTCGGCGACCATCATGATCGTGAAGCGCCCATCGGGCCCGGTATACTCGGCCTCGGCCGAGCTGCCGCCCCCCATGAAGCCGAGGCCCTGCGCGGGCTCCTCGGACAATTCGCGCGTCCAGCCGGGCAGAGCGGGTGGCAGGAAGGCCTCGAGCCCTTGGGACTGCATGTCGTTCAGAAGCTGCGTGGCATACCCGGTTTCGGCCAGCGCATCCTGGATATCACCGGCCTCGTAAGCCTCGATCGCGGCGTTCAGTGCGTCGGTGATGTCGTCGGCAAGCGCCGGCGCAGGGAGCAGAAATGCCGCGAGCGCGGCGGCGGGAATGATACGGGGCATGGGCGTCTGTCCTCCTTCACGAACCTGCGACAGGATAGTGGCAAGGCCGAGGTCGAGAAAGGCCGGGTTTCCGGACCCCTCGTGACGTCTCAGCCGAAACGCGTGCGCCAGGCGGGTTTCACGTCCCCCGGCGTGGGCGCGGCGTGATAGATGCCGCGCGCCATGGCCCGCGCAAGGCAGAGCGCCGCCAGATGCCCCAGCCACATCAACTCCACCGTGGCCGCGTGCCCGGACCCGATGGGCCGCGCGCCGGTCGCGACCGCAAAGACGGTGTCCCCGTCCATCGGCGCGTGCGAGGGCCAGACGGCGCGCGCGATCCCGTCATGGGCCATGATGGCCATCCGCGCGGCCTGCGCCTTGGTCAGCGCCGCGTCGGTCGCGACGACGGCGATGGCGGTGGCCTCCCTGTCCGACGCCGTGACCTTGGTGGGCGGAAGGCAGCCCGGGTCGAAGGACGGCGCGGGGCCGAGGCCGCCGAACTCGTCCCCGAACTCGCAGGGTGCCGCGTGGAAATGCGGACCGTCGCCCACCGTGACCTGCCCCACGGGATTGGCGGCCACGAGCGCGCCGACGGTATACCCGTTCCAGACCGCCGAGGCCGAGCCGAGCCCGCCCTTGAGATCCGCGATCAGCGCGCCGGTGCCCGCGCCCTCGCTGCCGATGGCAAAGGTTTCGGACGCCGCCTCGAACGCGGCGCGGCCGAGGGCGGGATAGGGCGAACTGCCCCAGTCCTTGACCCCGCCATTGGCGAGATCGAAGATGATCGCGGCGGGCACGATGGGCACCGTCATGCCAAGGACGGCAAAGCCCCGCCCCTGCGCGCGCAAGCCCTCCGTCACCCCTTGCGCCGCGTCCAGCCCGAAGGCGGACCCCCCGGACAGCACGATGGCGTCGACCGCCTGCACGGTCCGGTCGGGGGCGAGAAGCTCTGTCTCGCGCGTGCCGGGTGCGCCGCCCATGACGTGCACCGAGGCGGTGAAGGGCGCCTCCGCCGTCAGGACGGTGACACCGGACCGGATCGCCTGGTCCTTCGCGTTGCCGACGCGCAGGCCCTTCACGTCGGTGATCAGGTTGCGCGGCCCCGGCGCGATCACGTCGGCACCATGCGCGGCACCGTACCCCGGTAGGTCCCCAATGCCGTCAGGTGAGCGGTGGGTCCAAGGGGGCAGGTCTGCCCTTCCCATGCCGCCGGCAGGACGAGGATCAGCGTATCGCACTCTGCCGTTTCGGCCCGGATCTTCTTGATGGTAGCGCCGTCGAAATAGGTACCGAGCCGGGCGTCGGGCCGTTCCTCGCGGATCACCTCCACATGGGTCAGATCGAGCGCGCGTGCCGCGTCCAGCAGATGCGCGAAGGCCAGAGGCTGGCTCGCGAAATCGCCGGCAAAGACCTCGATATCGGCCGGCAGGTCGCGCCGGACAAATGCCGTCATATGCAGCGCCCGCCATCGACCTCGAGCGCGACCCCGGTGATCATCGCAGCCGCGTCCGAGCACAGGAAGGCCGCGGCTTCCCCCATGTCCTGCGGGGTGGAGAAGCGCCCGAGCGGGATGGTCGACAGGAACTTCGCTCGGATTTCCGGCGTGTCCTCGCCCATGAAGCTTTTCAGAAGCGGCGTCTCTCCCGCCACCGGGCAAAGCGCGTTCACGCGGATGCCTTCGGGGGCAAGCTCCACCGCCATCGTCTTGGTCGCGGTGATCATCCAGCCCTTGGAGGCGTTGTACCAGTTGAGCCGGGGCCGTGGGCTGAGCCCCGCGGTCGAGGCGATGTTGAGGATCGCGCCGGTGCCCGCAGCCTTCATGCGCGGCACGATCTCGCGCGCAGTGAGGTAGACGGATTTGACGTTCACGGCGAGCACGCGGTCGAAATCGGCTTCGGTGACATCCTCCATGGGTGCGGGCAGATGGGTGATCCCGGCATTGTTCACGAGGATGTCGATCCGGCCCCAGGCGTCGAGCGCGGCCTGCGTCATCGCCGCGACGGAGCCGCCGTCGGCAACGTCCGTCCGTTGCGCGATGCCGCCGATCTCGCCGGCCACGTCCGTGGCGGCGTCGACGTCGATATCGGCCACCATGACCTGCGCCCCCTCGCGGGCGAGGATGCGCGCGATCCCCGCGCCGAAGCCCGACCCGCCGCCGGTGACGATTGCTGTCTTGTTCTCAAGCCGCATGTGCGGACTCCTTGCTTGCGCGTGCGATGTCGATCCGCCGGGCCCTGCGCATGGGCCAGAAGGCGATGAGGAGGCCGAGCGCGGCCGTGACGTAGGCCGCATCATGCATGAACGCCGCGCGGTAGAAATCGGCGCGCGTGGGGCCCTCGGGCGGGGTGAGATACGTGTCGAGGACGCCCGTCGCCTCCGCCGCGATCCCGCCCACCAGTCCGGCGAGGGCCGCCATCGTGGCCAGCACCACGACAAGCCCGATCGCACCGATCCCGGCGGCGAAATAGGTCTCGGTCCGGGGCACCGCGACGAAGCCGTAAAGAAACGCGGGGAGCGCGACGAGCGGGCCGATCCACCACGCGGCCTGCAGGCCCACCAATGCCGCACCGACACGCGGCGCCGTTCCGGAATCGATACCGAACTGGTCGAACTTGAGCGCCGTGAAGTAGCTCGGGCCCACGGAATAGCTGAGCTGGTTGTGGAGCGCAGCGAAGACCGCCGCGGCAAGCGCCGCGATCGCCAGAAGCAGGACGAGGATGGGGAGTTTTCCGAAGCGTGTCACTTGGTGTGGCGGTTCGTTGGTGCGGCCTTGCGACAGCCTAGCGGCGCGGCGCGCCATGCGAAAGCCCGGATGGTGGGCCCGCGCGACCCCTCATTCATCTTTCTCCAAATACGCAAATCCACCGATCGCCCCGTCGCGCCCCGTCACGCCGTATCAGCCGTGATGCGCCGCGACGGTTTTCAGGCTGGAAAACCCGTAGAGCGCCTCGAACCCCTTTTCCCGGCCATGGCCCGAAAGCCCGGTTCCACCGAAGGGAAGCTCCACGCCTCCCGCCGCGCCGTAGTTGTTCAGAAACACCTGACCCGCGCGCAGGCGCTTCGCCAGCCGCATCTGCCGCCCTCCGTCGCCGGACCAGACGCTGGCCACAAGCCCATAGGCAGTGCCGTTGGCGATGGAGGCGGCGTGGTCTTCGTCGTCGAAGGGGATCAGCACCTGCACAGGGCCAAAGATCTCCTCCTGCGCGAGACGGTCCTCGGGCGCGACGCCGGCCAACAGGACCGGGGCGACGTAATGCCCGCCTCGGGGGGCGTCGGCGGTGATCTGGCCCTCGGCGATCCGCTGGCCCTGCCCGGCAAGGTCCAGATAGCCCTCGACGATTTCCTTCTGCCGGGCCGAGATCAGGGGGCCGAGGTCACGGTCGGCCATGGCGGGGGCGGCCACCTTGGCATGATAGGCCGCGGCCATGCGGTCGGCCACCTCCTCGAAACGCTGACGTTCGACCAGGATCCGGGAGGAGGCCGAACAGGTCTGGCCCGCGTTCTGGAGGCCCGCGTTCACGAGATAGGGCAGGGCGGCATCGAGATCGGCATCGGCGAAGAACAACTGCGGGGATTTGCCGCCGAGCTCCAGCGTGACGGCGATGACGTTCTGCGCCGCGGCAGCCTGCACCAGACGGCCGGTGGCGACCGAGCCGGTGAACGAGATATGGCCGATGCCGGGATGGGCGGTCAGCGCCGCCCCGGCCTCCGCGCCCAGCCCCGGCACCACGTTGACCGCGCCGTCGGGAAAGCCCGCCTGCCGCGCCAGATCGGCGAAGGCGAGCGCGGTCAGGCACGCCTCCTCCGCCGGTTTCAGGACGCAGGCATTGCCCATGGCGAGGGATGCACCCAGCGACCGGCCGATGATCTGCATCGGGTAGTTCCACGGCACGATATGGCCGGTGACGCCGATGGGTTCGCGGAGCGTGTAGACGGTGAAGCCCTGCTGGAAGGGGATGGTCTGGCCCATGACCTTGTCGGCGGCGCCGGCGTAGAACTCGCAGTAGCGGGCAAGCGCGGTGACATCGGCGCGCGCCTGGGTCAGCGGCTTGCCAACGTCGGTGGCCTCCATTTCGGCCAGCGCGTCGGCGTTTTCGGTCACGAGCTGTCCCAGCCGGGCGAGGAGGCGGCCACGCTCCGCCGCCGTGAGCTTGCCCCACGCTCCGTCGAGCGCCGTGCGCGCGGCCACAACGGCGGCGTCGATGTCATCGGGTCCTCCCCGGGCGATACGGCCGATCTCCTGTCCCGTGGACGGGTCCGTGATCGGCAGGGTCTCCCCGCCCGAAGGCGCCTCCCAGCGCCCGCCGATAAAGACCTTGTCTGTGTCGAACCACGGTGTCATCGCGTCGCCCTTTCTCTTGCGTTCAGGAGGCCAGATCCAGCCGCGGCGCGGCGCGGAGCAGGGCCTGCGTATAATCGTGTTGGGGAGCGTCGAAAACGCTCCGTGTGTCGCCGGTTTCCACGAAGCGTCCCGCCTGCATCACGATTACCCTGTCGGTGATCGCGCGCACCACCGTCAGATCGTGGGAGACGAAGAGGTACGAGAGGCCGAACTCCCCCTGCAACTCGGCCAGAAGGTCGAGGATGCGTGCCCGGACCGAGACATCGAGGGCTGAGACGGCCTCGTCCAGCACGATGATCCGGGGTCGTGTGATCAGCGCGCGCGCGATGGCGATGCGCTGACGCTGCCCGCCGGAGAACTCGTGCGGGTATTTCTCCATGTCGTCGGGGGAAAGGTGCACGGCGGACAGCGCCTCGGCCACACGGTCGCGACGGTCGGAGCCGGTGGGCGGCGTGTCGAGCAGGTGGAAGGGTTCGGCCACCAGCCGCTCGACCCGCCAGCGGGGATTGAAGCTGCCATAGGGGTCCTGGAACACGACCTGGATCCCGGCTCGGAGCGCGCGGGGCATATGAGGGACGATGGACTGACCGAAAAGCCTGATGTCGCCCGCCTGCACCGGGTCGAGACCGAGGATCGCGCGGGTGAGCGTGGACTTGCCGCAGCCGCTTTCACCGACGAGGCCGAGGGACTCACCCTCGCTGAGGGTGAAGGATACGCCGTCGACGGCCTGCACCGGCGGGCCGCGCCGGAAACCCTCGCGCCGGCCGGGATAGGTGCGCTCGACCTTTTCCACCTCAAGCAGGACCTCGGGCCGGGACGCGGCCGCCCGGTCGGGGGCGTGCGCCGAGGCCGCCAGCAGCGCGCGGGTGTAGGCATGCCGTCGCTCGGTCAGGACCTGCGCCGTCGGCCCGGTCTCCACGATCTCGCCCTTGCGCATGACGGCGATACGGTCGGCCATGCCGGAGACCACGGCAAGATCGTGGGTGATCAGCAGCAGTCCCATGTTTTCCTCCGCCACGAGGTCGCGCAGAAGGTCGAGGATCTGCGCCTGCGTGGTGACGTCGAGCGCGGTTGTGGGCTCGTCGGCGATCAGCAGGCGCGGGTGCAGCGCGATGGCCGCGGCGATGCAGACACGCTGGCGCTGGCCGCCTGACAACTCGTGCGGGTAGGCGTCGAGACCGACATGCGACAGGCCCACCCGGTCCAGCCGGTCGCGCGCGATCTTCAGCGCCACGCGTCGGTCCTGCGTCCCGTGGATGGTCAGCGTCTCGGCCACCTGCGCGCCGATGGTCTGCACAGGGTTGAGCGCTGTCATCGGCTCCTGAAAGATCATCGCGATATCGTTGCCGCGCATGGCGCACCAGCCGGCTTCGGATTTCTCGAGCAGGTTCGCGCCGTCGAGGCGGACCGCGCCGCCCGCCGTGGCGCCATCGGGCAATAGCCCCATCAGCGCCAGCGCGGTCATCGACTTGCCCGAGCCGCTTTCGCCAACGAGACCGAAGACCTCGCCCTGCGCGATGCGGAGCGACACTTCGTTCAGGATGGGCGCGCCGTGGATATCGACGGTCAGGCGTTCGATCGCGATCATGCCAGCCGCCTCCGCAGGCGCGGGTCGAGCGCGTCGCGAAGCCCGTCGCCCAGCAGGTTCAGCCCCAGCACCATCACGACGATCGCCAATCCCGGCAGGATCGCCAGCATCGGGTGGGTGTAGATCATAGTCTGCGCCTCGGCCAGCATGCGGCCCCAGGAGGGCGTGGGCGGCTGCGCGCCGAGGCCCACGTAGCTGAGTGCCGCCTCGGCGAGGATGCCGAGGGAGAACTGGATCGTCGCCTGCACGATCAGCAGGTTCATGATGTTGGGCAGGATGTGTTCGACCGAGATGCGCGCGCGGCCCTTGCCGGCGGTGCGCGCGGCGAGGATGTAGTCGAGCGTCCAGAGCGGCAGGGCGCCGCCGCGCGCCACCCGCGCGAAAACGGGGATGTTGAAGATGCCGATTGCGAGGATGGCGTTGGTTGCCGACGGCCCGTAGCGCGCGGTGATGAGGATGGCGATCACGAGGCTGGGGAAAGCGAAGATCAGGTCGTTGCCCCTCATGATGATCTCGTCCAGCAGGCTGCCCCGGTTGGCGGCGGCGGCAAGCCCCAGCGGCACGCCGAGACCGATCCCGATCCCCACGGCGATCAGCGCCACGGCGATGGAGGTCTGCGCCCCGATCATCAGCATGGACGCGAGGTCGCGGCCCAGCTGGTCGGTTCCGAGCACGTAGGCCGCGCTGGGCGGCTGCAAACGTTCGGAAATCGACACGCCGGTGACGGGATGGGGCGTCCAGACAAGGCTGACGAGCGCGATGGCGAGAAACGCGGCCGAGATCACCGCGCCGATCACGAGGGCTTTGGGAAGGCGTCTCATCTGCGGCGCAGCCTCGGGTCGACGATGGCATAGGCGATGTCCACGAGGAAGGTCACCACGATCACGGCGAAGACAAGCAGCATCGTCACCGATTCCACCACGACAAGGTCGCGCTGCGTGATGCCCTGGAAGATCAGCCGCCCGAGGCCGGGCAGGAAAAACACGTTCTCGATGATGATCGCGCCCGCCAGAAGGAAGGAGAATTGCAGACCGATGATCGTCAGCACCGGGATCAGCGCGTTCTTCAGCGCATGGCGCAGCACGGCCTGCCGCCGCGTGAGGCCTTTGGCCCGCGCGGTGCGGATGTAGTCCTGTCCCAGCGTTTCCAGCAGCGCCGAGCGCATGACGCGGGCCAGGATCGAGGCTTGCGGCAGCGCCAGCGCGATGGCGGGCAGAGTGAGGGACTTGATCGCGGCGCCCGGGTTCTCCCAGCCGGGGAAGCCGCCGGCCGAGAACCATTGCAGCGTGACCGCGAAAAGCAGCACCAGCAGCATTGCGAACCAGAAATTCGGGATCGCGATGCCCAGCTGCGTGCCTCCCATGACGCCGTAATCCAGCGCCCCGCCCCGGTTGGCGGCCGCGAGGATGCCCACCGGGAAGGCGATCAGCGTGGACAGCGTCAGCGCGTAGGCAGCCAGCGGCAGCGACACCCAGATCCGGTCGAGCACAAGCTCCGCGACCGGCACGCGGTAGGTGTAGGAGGTGCCGAAATCGCCCGTCAGCATGCCGCCGATCCACGCGAAGTAGCGTTCCAGCTTGGACCCGTCGAGGCCCAGTTCGGTGCGCAGCGCGGCGAGGGTTTCGTCAGTGGCGTTGAGACCCAGCATGAAGCTGGCCGGATCGCCGGGAATGACCTCGATCAGCGCGAAGATCACCACGCTGGCCACCACCAGGCTGAGGGAAAGCGACAGGGCGCGGATGGCGATATAACGCAGCATGGCGCGGAGGTTAGTCGCGGCCCGTCAGGCTGGCCAGTGCGGAGTTGCGACCTGTGTCCCGCCGGAGGGATCTGACGGTCCCGGCATGGCCGCTCCCCCAAACCGGACCTGTTCCGACCCGCTGTAATGCCGTACGCTTCCGACATGGCACGCCGCAACACGCATCGTCCGTTCACGCCGCATCCCGCACAAGTCGCGCTTGCCCCTGCGGTCAGCGGCAACGAGATCAACGGGTTGGGCGAGCGCGAACCGCGCCGCCCGCGCATGGTCTATTGGGCACCCGACCCGAGCGAGATCCCGCATGGTGAAATGCAGGGCTATTTCTACCGGCAATCCGCGAAAGTCCCGGAATTCGGAGAGAAACGCGCGCGGCGGATGGAGGTGACCAAGGCGCCGATGCCGCCACTGGCCGAGACACCGCGACAGGTCGCGCCGGGGGAATGGACCGCCGGACTCGATGTGTTCGTCTCCTCGGGTCTTTGCGACATGACGGGCGTGGCCGAAATGAACCCCGACTGGGTGTACGAGGGGCATCACATCCCGCAATCGCGTGTGATCATGCTGGGCGTGCAGCACGACTACGAGGCGATCGCCACGGCCCCGGAGGCGACAGCCGGACTGGAGGTCGTCGAGCAGTATATCCGTGCGGCACGGGCGGCGAAGACCGTCGCGGGTTGGATCAGGACACAAGGCTGGGAGGCCGAGCCCGTCACGGGCCCGATGACCGGGGCATTGGCGATGATCCCCCCGGCGCTGGCCTGCGGCTTCGGCGAGTTGGGCAAGCATGGCTCGATCATCAACCCGGAGTTCGGGGCCTCCTTCCGGCTGTCCGCCGTGCTTACGGATGCGCCTTTCGCGCCGACGCCCGCGCGTGCGCATGGCGTTGATGATTTTTGTCGGAACTGCCGGATCTGCGAAGATGCATGCCCGCCAGAGGCGCTGTTTCCCGAAAAGCAGACCGTGCGCGGGACGCAGAAATGGTATGTCGATTTCGACAAGTGCCTGCCGTTCTTCAACCAGACCCATGGCTGTGCGATCTGCATTGCCGTCTGCCCCTGGTCACGCCCGGGCGTCGGCCTGAACCTCGCCGCGAAGCTGGCGCGTCGGGCGGAACGTGGCCGCGACGCCTAGCCGATCACTTCGATTGGCGCAGGCGACTGCCTTTCTCCACAGTTTTCGGGCGCTCAGTCACATGCCTGTCACGCAAGCATGGTGGGTCCGGGCGGCGGACGGGCCGTACCAGCCCGCGTCCGCTGCCGACCCAACGGCTGACCTGACAGGAGAGACCTCAAATGATCCGTCCCATGATTTCCGTGACTTCGGTGCTTGCGCTCTGCGCAGGACCGGCGCTCGCGCAGGACATGAACTTCAACCGAATAGCGTCCTTCATGGTGGCGGAAAACACGCCCGACGCGGAGGAGACCTCGGCCGAGATCATCTCCGTGACCGAGGACGGCATGACGCTGGTCTACAGCGACAGCCCGGCCGAGGTCATCGGTTTCATCGACGTCACCGACCCCGCCAATCCGACTGCGGCGGGTGTCTTCGCCATGCCCGGCGGGGAGCCGACGGCCGTGGCCGTGCATGGCATGACCGTCTACGCGGGGGAGAACACGTCCGAGAGCTTCGTCGAACCCTCCGGCATCCTGCACGCCATCGACGCAACCTCGCGCGATGTGCTGGCGTCGTGCGATCTGGGCGGTCAGCCGGACAGCGTGGCCGTGGCACCCGACGGGTCCTTCGTGGCCGTCGCCATCGAGAACGAGCGCGACGAGGATCTGGGCGACGGCCGCGTGCCGCAGATGCCCGCGGGCTTCGTGGCGATCGTGCCGACGACCGAGGGCGGCCTCGACTGTGACGGCATGATCTCCGCTGACCTCACCGGCCTCGCCGATGTGGCGCCGGAAGACCCCGAGCCGGAATTCGTGGCCGTCAACGGCGAAAACGAGATCGTCGTGACGCTTCAGGAAAACAACCACATGGTGGTGCTGGCCGCCGATGGCACGGTGCTGAGCCATTTCTCCGCCGGTGAGGTCACGCTGGAAGGTGTCGACACCGAGGAGGAGGGCGCGCTGGTCTTCGACCGGACGATCACCGTCCCGCGTGAGCCGGATTCGGTCGCGTGGATCGACGACACCCATTTCGCCACCGCCAACGAGGGCGACATGGACGGCGGCTCTCGCGGGTGGACGATCTTCAGCCAGGATGGTGATGTGATCCATGAATCCGGCGTCAGTTTCGAGCATGCGATCATCCAGATCGGCCACTACCCGGAGGAGCGTTCGGGCAACAAGGGCGTGGAGCCCGAGAGCGCGACGTTCGACGTGTTCAACGGCACGCCGTATCTCTTCATCGGGTCCGAGCGCGGGTCCGTCGTGGGTGTCTACAACGTCACCGACCCGGCGAACCCGGTGCTGGAGCAGCTTCTGCCTTCGGGAATCGGGCCGGAAGGTTACGTGACGATCCCCGAACGCAACCTTCTGATTTCGGCCAACGAGACGGACGATGCGGGTCCGCGCGCGCATGTGATGATCTTCGAGTACCAGGACGCGCCGGCGGTCTATCCGCATCTGACCTCGGCCGGCATGGACGCGCTGACCGGCTGGGGCGCGATCTCGGGGCAGGTGATGGCCGAAGACGGCACGATCTATGCCGTGTCGGACAGCTTCTACGGGATGCAGCCCACGATCTTCCATATCGACGTGAGCGAGACGCCCGCGCGGATCGTGGAAGCAATCCGGGTCACCCGTGAGGGCCAGCCCGCACAGCTGATGGACATGGAAGGCATCGCGCTCGATGGCGAGGGCGGGTTCTGGATCGCCTCCGAGGGCCGCTCGGACCGTCTGGTGCCCCATGCGATCTACCATGTGGGCGGCGATGGCGCGATCGAGGATTACATCGCGCTGCCCAACGAACTGCTCGCCGTCGAGGTCCGTTTCGGCTTCGAGGGGATCGCCCGAGTGGACGACATGCTCTACGTCGCGGTCCAGCGCGAGTGGCGTGACGATCCGGAGAACCACGCCAAGGTTCTGGGCTACAACCTGGAAACCGAAGAATGGTCGTTCATCCACTATCCGCTGACGCCCGCCGAGACCGGCTGGGTCGGCTTGAGCGAGATCGTCGCCCATGACGGCCATCTCTATTTCATCGAGCGGGACAACCAGTTCGAGAACGCGGCGACCAAGCAGATCACCCGCGTGGCTCTTGATCAGATGGAGATGGTCGCCCTTGGCGAGACACCGAACGTGCTGGCGCCCGAGATGGTCGTGGACCTCTTGCCCTATCTCACCTCCACCGGCGGTTACGTGCTCGACAAGGTCGAGGGGCTCGCCATCGCGGCGGATGGGACGATGTGGGCGTCCACCGACAATGACGGCGTGGACGACCATTCCGGCGAAACGATGTTCTTCGCCATCGCGCCGATGTGAGGCCGCAACCGGCATTTCAGCCAGTCCTTTGATCTCGGTCTCGGCCCCCGCGGGTTTCTCTCGCGGGGGTCTATTCGTTCGCCAAAGGGGACACGCGGGCGAGTCCCTCGGCGATCCGGTCGAACACCAGCCGGATGCGGCGTGAGGTGTGCAGGTCGCGATGCGCCGCGAGCCAGACGGGGAAGCGGACCAGCGGCGGCGCGTCGGGCTGGGCGCGGACGAGCACCGGGTCGGCATCGCCGCACCAGAGCGGGAGAGGCACGACCCCAAGGCCCGCGCGGGCCATGGCGCGCTGGGCGTGACTGTCCTCTGCCATGACGGCGATGTTCTCGGGCGGCACCATGATGCCCTTCTGGTGCAGCATGCTGACATAAGTGTCGGCCAGGTCGTAGCCGATGAAGGGCAGCGTCTCGAACGGCCCGCGGGTCAGCAACTCGGGCGTGGCATAGAGTGCTGCGTCGTGTTCGGTCACCAGCTTCGCGGTGAGGTCCGGCTGGTCGGGCCGGGCGTGGCGGACGGCGATATCGGCCTCGCGCCGCATCAGGTCGCTCATCGCCAGGGACACGATGACCCGGATGCGCAGCGCGGGAGCCTCCTCCCGGATCTGCGCGAGGATCGGGGGCAGAAGCTCGGTCGCGTAGAGATGGGCGGCGGTGATCGTGACGACGCCGGCGATTTCCTGGCTCTGCCCGGTGGCGGCCAGTGCGGCGGCATGGGCGGCCTCGGCCATCGTGCGGAAATGATCCACGAGTGTGAGACCGGCCTCGGTCAGTTCCATGCGCTTGCCGGCGCGGGTGAAGAGGCTGACGCCCAGTTCTTCCTCCAGCGCGGCGACCTGCCGGCCGAGCGTGGGTTGGGTGAGACCGAGGGCGCGGGCGGCGGCCGAGAGCGACCCCGTCTCGGCTGTCACGACGGCGGCGCGGGCGCGGTTCCAGTCGAAATTCGCGGCTTTCCAGTCCATGCAGAAACGTATGGTTATTCTGCCATTTTCGTCAATTCATTAAGAATAAACGCATGGATATATCAACTCCATCGAATGTGAAAGCGCATGGAGGTCGAGATGAAAGCGGCAGTTTACAAGCAATACGGTGGGCCCGAGGTCGTGCAGATGGAAGAGATCGCGCGCCCCGTGCCGCGCAAGGGTGAGATCCTCGTGCGGATTGGCGCGGCCGGCGTCACGACAGCGGACTGGCGGCTGCGCGCCGCGGCGTTTCCGGGCCTGATCAGCACGGTCGCCGGGCGGTTCATGTTCGGCGTCTTCCGGCCGCGCAAGCCGGTGCTCGGGAGCGATTTCGCGGGCACGGTGGCCGAACTGGGCGAGGGCGTGACCGAGTTCGCGGTGGGCGACCGGGTGTTTGGCTTCGACTTCGGCGGGGCGCACGCGGAATACGCCACGGTGAAGGCCGATGGCGCGGTCCTGAAGACGCCCGGGGCCCTCAGCGACGCCGAGGCGGCGGCACTGCCCTTTGGCGCGTTGTCTTCGCTGGAGTTCCTCGACCGGTTCGCGGGTGTAAAACCCGGCGAGAAGGTGCTGGTTGTCGGCGCCTCGGGTGGGGTCGGCGCTTACGCGGTTCAGATCGCGAAGGCGCTGGGCGCGGAGGTGACGGCGGTCGCTTCGGCGGAACGGTCGGCGCTTGTGACGGAACTGGGCGCGGATCGTTTCGTCGACTATCGCGCGACCCCGCCCGAGACGCTGAGCGGCCCCTTTGATGTGGTCTTCGACACGGTGGGCGCGCTATCCTATCCACGGGCGGCGCATATGCTGGCTGCGGGCGGACGCTTCGTGCCGCTGAACTTCGGGGTCGCCGATATGCGCCAGTCCCGGCAGGCGCGCCGGAACGGTCACGAGATCATCCTGAAGGTCAACGGCGACAGCAAGGAAGCACTGCGGCGACTGACGGGCATGATCGCGGAGGGCAGGCTGCGCCCTGTGATCGACCGGGTCTATCCCTTTGCGGCGATCCGCGAGGCCTATGCGCATGTGGAAAGTCGTAGCCGCAAGGGCGCGGTGGTCCTCGACCTCGCGCCGGTGCGGGCGATGGCGGCGGCCTAGGCCGTCTTGCCATACCGCGCGGCGAGGCGCCGTTCCCGCCAGACAATCATCAGCCCGCCCACCACGATCAGGAGGGAGCCGGGAAACAGGTCGTCGATGGGCGCCTCGCCGAAGAACACCCAGCCAAGCAGCAGGGCAGTGGGGATGCCGAAATAGCCGAACGGGGCAAGGTTCGAGGGTTCGGTCATCCGGTAGGCCACGACAAGGCAGAGGACGGCCGTGCCGCCGAACATTCCCATCGTCACGATCCAGCCCATGTCGGCCGCGCTGGCGACGGGCGTGAAGCCCCCCGTCGCCAGCGCGAGGCAGAGCGCGCCGATGGCCGCGATACCGGCGGAATGCAGGTTCACCAACGCGCTCGGCACGTCCTCGTCCAGAAGCCGCGAGGTGATGCCCGCCACGGCATAGAGCATGGCCGCCATGAGCGGCAGAAGCGCGTCGAGATCGAAGCCGTCGCGCCCGGGCCCCATCACCATGACGACCCCGGCGAACCCGATGAGCGCGGCCGACCAGCGGAAGAGGCCCACGCGCTCGCCCAGGATCGGGACCGACAGCGCCACGATGAAGAGCGCGTTGGAATAGGAGATCGTCGCCGCCGTGGCGAAGGCCATCCGCCCGATCGCGAGGTAGAAACAGAACTGCGCAAGGGTCACGGCGATGCCGCGAATGAGCGGGATGTGCCATTGGCGCATGCGCAAAGGGCGGCCCGCGTCATGCCACCTGCGCGTCGAAATAAGCGCGATCAGGGCCGGCACCAGCCCGAAGAGATTGCGCCATGCCGAAAGCTCGGCCGCGCCGTAACGGTCCGACAGATGCTTTATGACGAGCCCCATGAGGTCGAACAGGAGCACCGCCAGAAGGCTGATGAGGATCGCGGGAACCAACCGGTCGCCCGGTCTGGCGGACATGTCGAGCGCCTCCGCGGGTCGCACCGGGACAGACGCCCGCCCGGACCTGCCGGGCGGGGCCGATGCGGTGTTATTCGGTCCAGCGCACCGCCGTCAGGTCATTGGCCTGCGTCGGCGAATTCTCCCAAAGGCCCTCGATGGCCGCGTTGGCCACCCCGGTCTTGGCCAGCTGGAACAGGAAGCCGTTGACGTAATCCTCCGAGATCATCGTCTGCATCCGGGCCAGAAGCTCGGAGCGCGCGGCAGGGTCCGAGGTGACCTCGAGCTCGGCGTTAAGGGCCTGGAAGTCCGGGTTGCCGTACTGGAAGTAGTAGTCGGGATTGGCGTAGATGTTGATGTCGAAGGGCTCGGTATGGCTGACGATGGTCAGGTCGAAATCCTTGCCGCGGAACACACGCTCAAGCCAGTCGGCCCATTCCATGTTGGTGATCTCGGTCTCGATCCCCACCTCGCGCAGCTGCGCCGCGATGATCTCGCCGCCACGGCGGGCATAGGAGGGCGGCGGCAGCATCAGGCGCAGCGTCAGCCCCTCGGCCCCCGCCTCGGCCAGAAGTGCGCGCGCGGCGTCCGGGTCGTAGGCGGAGTTGCCGATCAGATCGACATAATCGGGATTGTGCGGCGCGAAATGCGTCCCGATGGGCGTGCCATAGCCGAACATGGCCCCGTCGATGATGTCCTGCCGGTTGATGGCGTGGGTGATCGCCTGCCGGATGCGGATATCGTCGAGCGGCTCGCCCGCGTTGTTCATCGCCAGGATCGTCTCACCCTCGGTCGATCCGACGACGACGTTGTACTGCGGGTTGGCCTCGAATTGGCCCAGTGTTTCAGGCGCCGGGAAGTTCGGGAAGGCGTCGATGTCGCCTGACATCAGCGCGGCGAAAGCGGCGTTGGGGTCCGAGATGAACTGGAAGGTTGCGGCCTCCAGCGCCACGGGCGCGCCCCAGTAGGCGTCGTTGCGCACGATCTCGACCCGGTCGCCCTGCGCCCATTCGGCGAAGCGGAAGGGCCCGGTGCCGACGGGGTTGGTCGCGTTGGTCTCGGCGCTTTCGGGCGCGACGATCACCGCATCGCCCCAGGCCATCTTGAAGGGAAACGCCCCGTCCGGCGCGCTGAGCGTGACGACGACGGTGGTGTCGTCCACGGCCTCGACGCTTTCGATCCCGGCAAAAAGCGGCTTTTGCGCGTTGGTGCTGTCCTCGGACCGTGCGCGGTCGAGGCTGAACACCACGTCCTCGGCGCTCATGGCGGTCCCGTCATGGAAGGTGACGCCCTCGCGCAGGCTGAAGGTATAGATCAGCCCGTCGTCGGAGATGTCCCAGCTTTCGGCCAGCCCCGGCACCACGGAGCCATCGGGGGCGAAACGCGTCAGGCCCTCGAAGATATTGGCGTAGACCACCTCGTCGATGGCCGCCGCCGCCCCTGCCGTCGGGTCGAGATTCGGCGGCTCGAGCACCATGCCGATTGTGATGTCGGTCTGCTGCGCCAGCGCCGCGCCCGAACCCAGTATGACCGCAAGCGCGGTCGTCCGGACCAGTCTGGCCCCGGCTGCAACGATGCGAGTACCCATTGTGCGTTTCTCCCCGTCTGCACGTTTGCCGGCATATTGGCGCGTCCCGCCGGAAAAATCGCCTGAAAAACGCGTCTCGATCGCTGAAACGATCGGGCGCCGTAGGAGGTTGCGCCAGCAACGTTGAGCAGTGGAAATAATCACGACGCATAAGGATTGGGCAGATTGTCGCGCGAACGTCACGCGAGCCTTCCCGCGGAGCGCGAATCGGGCGATTGTTCATCATCGGATTGCTGCATGGCAGATCCGTGGCCCGGGTGTCGCTGCCGCGTTCGTTTTCCGGGCATATGGGGAAGAATGCGTGGGGACATCGCATGGATCGTATCGGGCCCGAGGACATCCTTGCGATGTCGACTGACAGTGTCGCATCCTTCATCCGGGAACAGGCCAGCGCGCGCAATCTCAGCCCGCTGATGCGCAAGCTCAACAGCGATCTGATGGGGGGCGATCCCTCGGCCAGCGAGCTTGCCGCGCGCGCGCTGCGGCATCTCGGTTTCATCGACAAGCTCTAACAGCGCGATCCTATCGCGCGACCAGAAGGTCCCGCAGCGTCAGCGCCATGACCTTGGCGCTGTCCACCATATCGTCGATCCCCACCCATTCGTCCGGTTGATGCGCGAGGTCGAGAATGCCGGGCCCGTAGGCGATGCAGTTCTTCAGCCGCCCGATCCGGTCGATATGTTTCTGGTCGTATGTTCCGGGTGAGACGACGAATTCCGCATGCCGGTGCAGGACCCGTTCGATGGCGGCCTGCACCGTGCGCACCACGGGCGCGTCCTGGTCGGTCATGGTCGGCTGCACCTCGAAGAGATCGCGGATCTCGTAGTCGAAGCCGGGCCGCGCGGCACGGACCTTTTCCATCAGCGCGGCGATCTCGGCCTTCACGTCGCCGATGTCCTCCTCGATCAGGAAACGCCGGTCGATGGTGATACGACAGCGGTCCGGTACGCAAGGCGCCGGCAGGCCGGTGTAATCGGCGTCCTGCTCGGGCTCACCGCCATGGATCGCGTTGATGTTGAGCGTCGAGGATCGCGCGCCTTCGGGGACCACCGGCATCTCGGTGCGTTTGCCGGCCAGAAGCGGAAACAGGCTCGTCTCCATCTCGGCCAGCACGGCGCCCATGTGGCGCACGGCGCAATCGCCCAGAAACGGCATGGAGCCATGGGCGATCCGGCCCTTCGTCTCGATCTCGGCCCACCAGACGCCGCGATGGCCAAGGCAGATGCGGTCCTTGTTCAGCGGCTCGGGGATGATGACGTGCTGCACGCGGGCGGGGTCGAAATATCCCTTCTCCGCGAGGTGGGCGACACCGCCATAGCCGCCCGATTCCTCGTCGGCCGTGGCGCTGATCTCGATGGCGCCGGCGAAATCGGGATGGGTATCGATGAAGGCCTCGGCGGCGATGATGGCGGACGCGATGCCGCCTTTCATGTCGCAGGTGCCGCGGCCATAGACGCGGCCGTCACGGACCTCACCGCCGAACGGGTCCGTGGTCCAGCCATGGCCGGTTTCGACCACGTCATGATGGCCGTTGAAATGCACGCAGTCGCCGGGCGCGGCGCCCTCGATTCGCGCGACAAGGTTCCAGCGGGGATAGCGGTCGCTGTCGGCGGGCGCGCCGTGGGCGCGGATCATCTCGACCGAAAAGCCCCGTTTCTCGAGCCGCGCGCCGAGGTAGTCGCAGATCTCGCGATAGTTCCGGCCCGGCGGGTTCAGCGTGGGAATACGCACGAGGTCCTGTGTCAGCGCGACGAGGTCGTCCGCACGCGCCGCGACGGTTTGGGTAAGTGCCTGATCGTGTTCCATGGCCGCCACACTGCGCGCGGTTGCCGCCCCCGGCAAGCCCTGCCATTCCGCGGCCAAGTGCCATATAGAGGAGGGCGTAGAGCGCGGGTGGCGCGTGGATCGCTTCGACCCGGAGCGGAGGAATGATGCTGAACCTCGGCCGTATGGCCTTCTTTTTGCTGATCGGGCTGACCGTGGTCTATGTCAGCCTGTACTTCTACTGGCGCTCGGGCATCCGCATGCGGCTGGAAGAGGACTGGGTGATGGAAGGCCGTCCCGGCGATCGCGACGCCTGGGTAGAGGACCGTCTGGCCCCGCAGGCGCGGCGTATCCGGCGCTGGCTGGTTTTCCTCGTCTATGTCTTACCGCTCGCCGCTTTGTCGGTATATGTTTACGTGACCAACTAGGATTGCCCACCATGCGCTGGCCGCGGATCATCTTTCTCAGTCTCGTCATCCTGCTGATCGGGGCGTTCCTGCATTACACGCTGCCGCAGCGTGACGTGGTGCGGATCGTGAACGCCGAGTCGATCCTGACCGAACTCGACGGCTGGAACCGGATCTTCTACGCCAGCGCCGATGCAGGCGCCTCGGGCAACGCCACCAGCCGCGACGTGCGCTTCATCAATACGGTGGAAGAAGACGGCAACACCCGCGTTTACCGCAACGAGGACACCTCGTTCCTGTGGCCACCCTATTTCAAGTTCGACAGCCAGGATTTGCAGACCGAGGCTCAGAACCTCATCTCGAGCGCGGAGGACCCGCAATGGGTGTCGATCACCCATTACGGCTGGCGGCTGAACGTGTTCTCGATCTATCCAAACGCGGTCGCGATCACCCCGGTCGCCGGTCCGGACGAGCAGCCGTTTCCCTGGATCAATATCGTGATCCTTCTGGGGATCGTCCTGGTCATCTTCATGGCCTGGCGGATCTGGGAACGGTTCGAGGACCGCGTCATCGAGCCCTTCGTGGACAGGGTCGCGGTGCGCTGGGCCAAGATGAAGGACTGGGCCGCCGGACGCCGTTGAGTGGCCGGAAAACGCGCGTTTTCCTTTCGGAAATGCCGGCACTTCCGATCCGTTTTCGTCGACGAAAACTGCGCCGTCACTCGCCGTAGGGCGCCCAGATGGTCTTGACCTCGGTCGCGGCCTCGAGGAACCGCCGGCCCCCGCCGGCCGGAGACGGCCAGTCCGGGTTGCCGCCGTAGTTCATCCAGACCCGCTTGAGATTGCCCGCCGAGGCGGCCTCGATCTCGCCGGTGTCCACCCGTGGCGAAAAGCACCAGAGCGCGTCCACGTCGAGATGGGAGGCGAGCGTGCCGCCGAGTTCGCCCGGGTCGCCGGTGACGATATTGACCACGCCCCCCGGCACGTCGGAGGTGTCGAGCACCTGGTAGAGATCCGTTGCGGCCAAGGGCGCGGGCCAGGACGGCACCAGAACCACGCGGTTGCCCATGGCGATGGCGGGCGCGATGAGCGACACCGCCCCCAGAAGCGGCGCGTCGTCGGGCGCGAGCAAGCCGATCACGCCCACAGGTTCCCGCATGGCAAGTGCTACGCCCCGGATTGGCACCGATTTCGCCACGCCGTCGAACTTGTCGGCCCAGGCGGCATAGGTGAACAGCCGGTCGACGGAAGCCGCGAGTTCGGCTTCGGCCTTGCCCGGTGAAACCGATGTGAGATCCCGGATGCGCGCCGCGAACTCGTCGGCGCGGGCCGAGAGGTTCTCGGCGATATAGTAGAGGATCTGCGCGCGCAGATGGCCTGTGGCCTTCGACCAAGCGCCAGCCCCGCGCGCGGCTTCCACGGCGTTGCGGATGTCCTTGCGGTTACCGATGCCCGCATGGCCCAGCAGCTTGCCGCGCCGCGAATAGACCGGCTGCGAATAGCCGCCATCGGGCCGTACCTGCTTGCCGCCGACATACATCTTGGCCGTCCGGTCGAGGCCGGGCGCGTCGACGGTGTCCGGCTGTGGCGCGGGGTCGAGGGCGCGGGCGGGTTTCAGCGCGATTTCGGGCTTGAGGTAGGCCATGAGGCCCTCCCACCCGCCCTCGCGCCCGTAGCCGCTTTCGCGCAGGCCGCCAAAGGGCGCTGCGGCGTCGAAGAGGTTGGTGGCGTTGACCCAGACCACACCCGCCGCAAGCTTCGGCGCGATGTCGAGCGCGAGGTTCAGGTTTTCGGTCCAGAGGGTCGCCGCCAGCCCGTAGCGCGTGTTGTTGGCCAGTTGCACCGCCTCCGCGGGGGTGCGGAACGTCCCGGAGACGAGGACGGGGCCGAAGATCTCCTGCTGCATCAGGGGCGCGGCGGGCGACAGGCCCGTGATCAGCGTGGGCGGGTAGAAGCAGCCGGTGTCGGGCATGTCCACGGCGGCGCGATAGACTTCGCCCTCGCTATTGGCATCCACCATCCGCGTGATCGCCGCGTGCTGGACCGGGTCGACCACCGCGCCCACGTCGATGCACTTGTCGAGCGGGTCGCCCACGCGGAGCCTGTCCATCCGGGCCTTGAGGCGGGTGTGGAAATCCTCCGCGATGCCTTCTTGTACAAAAAGCCGGGAGCCCGCACAGCAGACCTGCCCCTGATTGAACCAGATAGCATCGACAAGCCCCTCGATGGCGCTGTCGATATCGGCGTCGTCGAAGACGATATAGGGCGACTTGCCGCCAAGCTCGAGCGTCAGTGACTTGCCGCTGCCCGCGGTCGTCTCGCGGATGCGGCGACCCACGGCGGTGGAGCCGGTGAAGGCGATCTTGGCAATGCCGGGATGCTCGACAATGGCCTGCCCGGTCGCGCCGTCCCCGGTGACGATGTTCACGACGCCCTTCGGCAGCCCGGCCTCGCGGCAGATATCGGCGAACAGGAGGGCTGTCAGCGAGGTGTATTCGGCGGGTTTCAGGACGACGGTATTCCCGGTGGCGAGCGCGGGCGCGATTTTCCACGCCAGCATCAGGAGGGGAAAGTTCCACGGGATGATCTGGCCGCAGACACCAAGCGGCGCGTGCCCCGGCATTTCTTCTGCAAGAAGTTGGGCAAGGCCCGCGTGGTAGTAGAAATGCCGCTGTGCCAGAGGCACGTCGATATCGCGGCTTTCGCGGATGGGCTTGCCGTTGTCGAGGCTTTCGAGGACGGCGAAGAGGCGCGCGTGTTTCTGGAGCAGGCGGGCCAGCGCGTAGAGGTATTTCGCACGTGCGTGGCCCGACAGCTTCGCCCATTTCGGGAAGGCGCGCGTCGCGGCGGCGACGGCGTCGTCAACGTCTTCGGCACTGCCTTGCGTGACCTCGGCCAGGGGCGCGCCTGTGCCCGGGTTCTTCGTCGCGAAGGTCTGCCCCGGCGTCGTGAACCGACCGTCGATGAAATGCCCGAAGGAGGGGCCCTTCGTGGCGATCCAGTCGCGCACCTCGGCGTCGCTTTCGGGGGCGGGGCCGTACTCCATCGTGTCGAAAATCTCGCGGGTGGTCATGGCTGGGCCTTTTCAGATCACGAAGAAGAGGAGGGCGATTGCGATGATCACTGTCACCCCGGTGCGTGCACCACGCACCCGATCGGCGGCGGCGGCGAGTTCGTTGAATTTTGCGGGCATGCCGGCGCGGTCGCCGCGGTTGAGGTAGCGATTGTTGAAGGTCAGACGGTCCTCGGCGCTGAGCTTTTGCGCGACGGCTTCAGCCTGGCGTTGATAGCGGATCGTGACGACCGCGCCGAGGAGCGCGACGACGATCAGGATGATCCATTGCCAGGCGAGGAACATGTGCCCCTCACCCCACCGGATGCCGGTAGCTGGCGGAATAGGCGCCGGTCGCGTGATGTTCCAGCTGTCGCTCGATATCCCCCAGAAGCGAGGACGCGCCGAAACGGAAGAGGTCGGGGCGCAGCCAGCGGTCGCCCAGTTCCTCCTTCATCATGGCCATGTAGACCAGCGCGTCCTTGGCCTTGGAGATGCCGCCCGCGGGCTTGTAGCCGACCTTGAACCCGGTCGCGGCCTCGTAGGCGCGGATGGCGCGGACCATGGTCAGTGTCACGGGCAGCGTCGCGTTGACGCTTTCCTTGCCGGTGGAGGTCTTGATGAAATCGGCGCCAGCCATCATGCAGACGAGACTGGCGCGCGCGACGTTCCTCAGTGTCCCGAGCTCTCCGGTCGCGAGGATCGCCTTGACATGCGCCTCGCCGCAGGCGGCGCGGAATTCCGCCATTTCGTCGTAGAGCGCCTGCCAGTCGCCGGTCAGCACGTGGCGGCGCGAGATGACGATGTCGATCTCCTTCGCCCCCGCCGCGACGCTTTCGCCGATCTCCTTCACGCGCAGGTGGTAGGGCGACAGGCCCGCCGGAAACCCGGTCGAGACGGCGGCGACGGGGACGCCGGAGCCCTCGAGTGCCTCCACGGCGGCCGGCACCATCTCGTGATAGACGCAGACTGCGCCCGTGGTGATGGGCGGCAGGCCAAGCGCCTTGAGGATGTCGGCGCGGACAGGTTGGCGCGCCTTGGCGCAGAGGCGGCGCACCCGGCCCTCGGTGTCGTCGCCGGCAAGCGTCGTCAGGTCGATCAGCGTGATCGCGCGGGCGAGCCACGCGGCCTGGTAGGCCTTTTTCACCGTGCGCCGCCCCGGAAGGGTCGCCGCGCGCCGTTCGATGGCGGACGTATTCGCCTGCACCCGCGCAACCCAGTCGAGGTCGAGCGGCATCCCCGCGTTGCGCGCCTCGTGAAGCTGCGGCAACTGGCTGGAGGTCGCGCTGTGGAGCGGATGCGTCGCGGTCTGCGGCTGGGTCATGGGGCGGCCCTGTTCGGGGGGAATCCTGTCGAAAAGCGTCTCACGCGGGGGCGTCCATGGCAAGCTTGACCAAACGGTCAAATTTCACACCCGCGACAGGACCAGGCCCGCGCCGACGAGCACCACCGCCATGATCCGGGTCCAGCTGACCTCCCGCACCTCCACGCCGAAGGCGCCGGTCGCGTCGACGACGAGCGCCGCGGCCAGCTGCCCGAAGACCAGCCCCGCGATCATCGTCACGACGCCGAGCGTGCCCACCGACCACGCTGCCGCCCAGACATAGGCGGCGCCCAGAAGGCCCCCGGCCCAGGCCCACCAGGGGGCCGAGGCGGCCTGTTCGAAAGATGGCACGCGCCCGCTCAGCCCCGTCAGGGCGGCAAGGGCGACGAACCCCACCAGAAAGGAGATCGCGGCGGCGGGCAGGGTGTCGCCCACATGGGTGCCGAGCCGCGCGTTGATCGGCGCCTGCAGGGCCGCGCAGGCGCCGCCCAGCGCGATGACGCCAAGCGCGACAAGTACGTTGAGGGTCATCTGGGTCTCCTGTCCCGTGGGAGGCGCAAGCTTGCGCCGGGCGGCATCGGGCGGCAAGGGGCGTGACAGCCGCCCCGACCCGCGCTAAGGGGCGCGGGCATCAGACCCGGGGGAACGTCATGGCAGCACAGACACAGATCAGGATCGCACCTTCCATCCTCTCGGCCGATTTCGCCGATTTCGGGCGCGAGATCCGTGCGATCGAGGATCAGGGCGCGGACTGGGTGCATGTCGACGTCATGGACGGGCATTTCGTCCCCAACCTGACCTTCGGCCCGCCGGCGGTGAAGGCGTTCCGCAAGCATGTGACGACGGTCATGGACGTCCACCTGATGATCGCGCCCGTCGATCCCTATATCGACGCCTTCGCCGAGGCCGGGGCGGACATCCTGACCGCCCATGTGGAGGCGGGGGCCCATATCCACCGCACACTGCAGGCGATCCGCGGGGCGGGCATGAAGGCGGGCGTGGCGCTCAACCCCGGCACCCCCGCCGAGGCGGTGGAGCATGTGCTGGACCTGTGCGACCTCGTCTGCGTGATGACCGTGAACCCGGGCTTCGGTGGGCAGAGCTTCATCGACATGACGCCCAAGATCCGCCGCCTGCGCGAGATGATCGGCGACCGGCCCGTGCTGATCGAGATCGACGGCGGCGTGGACGCAAAGACAGCGCCTATGGTGGTGCGGGCGGGCGCGGATGTTCTCGTGGCGGGATCGGCCGTGTTCCGAGGCGGATCGGTCGAGCAGCCTTCGGTCTACGGGGACAACATCAGGGCGATCCGCGCGGCGGCCGAAACGGCTTGGTCCTAGAGCTTCAGGCCACAGGACTCGAAGGCCGCCCGCGTGGCGCGTTTCTCCTCCTCCGTCAGTTGCAGGAGCGGCGCGCGGACGGGCCCGCCGACCTGGCCGAGTAGTTCCTGCCAGTATTTCCCGTGGGCCTGCGGTTTGCCGCCCGGCCTGGTGGTGCGGATCGCCTCGCGCACGGGCTCCAGACTGTCGCGCACGCGCCGGGCCTCGTCGAAACGCCCTTCGAAGGCAAGGCGGGTGTAGTCGTTCATCCGTTGATCCGCCTTCGTCTGCAGCTGGTAGGGCGGGGAGGAGCAGAGATAGAGGGTCCAGCCCAGTTCCTCGATATTGTCGAGCCATTCGGCCTCGGATGCCGTCGAGACCTGTATCCTGTCGCCCGCCAGTTCCGTCAGGCGCACATACATCTCGCGCGGGACGGAATACTTGATCGCCACGATGTTCGGCAGTTCGGCGACGCGCGCGCAAAGCTCGGGGCTCATCAGGTAGCCGCTGTCGGGATGGGACCACATGGCGATGCCGATATCGACCTCGTCGCACAGCAGCTTGTAGTAATTGTAGACCGTGTCGTCGGGGTCGGTCACGAAATGCAGCATCGGCGCGTGGACGACGATGTAGTCGGCGCCGATGTCCTGCGCGTGGCGGGCGAGTTCCACCACGGTCGCGAAATTCTGGTCCGAGGCGGACATGATCGTGCCCGCTTTGCCGTCGCATTCCTCGACCGCGATCTCGAAATTGCGTTTGCGCTCCTCCAGCGTCATCGAGAAGAACTCGCCCTGTTTGCCCGCGATGAAGAGCCCGGCAATCCCGAGGTCATCGATCCAGTGGCGGATGTTGGCGCGCAGCCCCTCCTCGTTGAACGATCCGTCGTGATGAAACGGGTTGAGGGCGGCGGCCCAGATCCCGCGCATATGCTCCTTGGCATGATCCTTGGCGTCGGATTTGCGATATTTCACGGATGGCTACCTTTTCTGGCTTCCTGCATCGCCCGCCAGAGCCGGGCGGGTGTCAGGGGCATCTGCAGGTCCGACACGCCCAAGGGGCGCAGCGCGTCATGGGCGGCGTTCAGGATGGCGATGGGCGCGCCGATCGTGCCGGCCTCGCCCACGCCTTTCGCGCCAAGACTGTTCATCGGGCTTGGCGTGGTCGTCTTCTCAAGGCTGAGGGGCGGGATATCGGCGGCGCGCGGCATGGCGTAGTCCATGAAACTCCCGGTCAGAAGCTGGCCGTCCGCGTCGATCACGATGCGCTCCATCACCGCCTCGCCCAGCCCTTGCGCGAAGCCGCCGATCAGCTGGCCCTCGACCAGCGTCGGGTTCACGATCTGGCCGGAATCGCTCGTGGCATGGGCCTTGAGGACCGTCATCGCGCCGGTTTCCGCGTCCACCTCCACCAGTGCGAGATAGGCGCCGTATCCCCAGGCCTGACCGAGATTCTCGTAGCGCGTGTCGACGGTGATCGGCAGGGCCTCTCCCGCATCGCGGCGCGCGGCGGCCTCGCGGCAGGCTTCCAGAACCGCGCTGCCGCCGATGGCGGTCGAACGACTGGCGAGCGCGCCGATCCCCTCGGGGCAGGTGCCGGTGTCGCCGGCAAGCACCGAGATCCGTTCGGGTGCCAACCCCAGCGCATCCGCCGCGATCTGAGTGTAGGCGGTTTTGCGGCCCTGTCCTTGCGAGGATGATCCGCTGGCCACAAGCGCGCTACCATCCTCGCGCAGGGTCACGCGCGCGGTTTCCCAGCCGGCGCCCGATGGCTCGAGGCAGAAGGCAAGTCCCAGCCCCGCGATCCGGCCCGCCCCGCGCAGGGCATCGCGTTCAGCCCGGAGCATTGCGTGGTGCGGCGCGACTGCGGTCAGAAGACCCGGGTAGTCGCCGGAATCCAGCACGTCACCGGTCAGCGTCTCATGGGGGAGCGCGTCGGCGGGCAACATGTTCTGCCGCCGCAACTCCAGCGGGTCGCGCCCCGTCACGGCGGCGGCCTTGTCGACCAGCCGTTCGATCAGCGTATTGGCCTCGGGCCGTCCGGCGCCGCGATAAATGCCCACCGGCGGCAGGGGATGGGACCGGACCTCGGTCGCGAGGGCGACATTCGGGATGTCGTAGGCGGAGGGCAGGATGCGCGCGGCATTCAACGCCGGGACGAGCGCCGAGTTGGGAAGCCAGGGACCCACGGGGGCCACCACCTGCGCCGCGAGCGCGGTGAAACTTCCATCGGCGTCGAGCGCCAGCCGTCCCCGTGTCGTAAGCGCCCTGCCATGGGTGGCGGACAGGAACTCTTCCGACCGGGTGGCGGTCCACTTCACGTCGCGGCGATGGTGCAACGCGGCCCAGACGGCGAAGACCTCCTCGGGGTAGACCGAGGCCTTCATGCCGAAGGCGCCGCCCACGGCAGGGGCCACGACACGCAGGCGATCCGGATCGACCTGCAGGATCTTGGCGAACTCCGACCGGCTGCGATGCGGGGTCTGGGTGGACTGGTAGATCGTCGCCGCGTCGGTCCCACGGTCGTAGCGGATGGCGATGGCGCGCGGCTCCATCGGGCTGGGCGCGAGGCGGGGATGGCGGATCTCGACCTCCACCACCGTTTCGGCCTCGCGAAAGCCGCGCTCCACATCGCCCCGGTTCCAGGAGCGTCCGGCGATGCGGTCCGGGTCGGGCAGGGGGCTGCCCTCGATATCGAGGCCGATCGACTCGACGCCGTCCTGTGCTGCTGCCGCGCTTTCGGCCAGAACGGCGGCGACCGGCTGGCCGATGCAGTCCAGCGTATTCCTTGCGAGGATGGGAAAGGGCAGCGCGCGTTCCAGCGGCAGGACGGTGTTGACCGACAGGGCGGAGGTCGCTCCGAGATCCGCGGCCCGGTGTACCGCGTGAACGCCGGGCGATGCGGCGGCGGCCTCAAGGTCGAGGCTCAGGATACGCGCGGAGGCGACCGGGCTTCTGAGGAAGGCCAGGTAAAGGGGCGCGTCGAGCGCCACGTCATCGGTGAAACAGGCACGGCCCGACACCAGCGCCGCATCCTCCTGCCGCCGCTCGGCCCTGCCAATCATCTTCTCGCGCATTCCGGTCATTGCGGGGTGGAGCCAAGCACCCGAGCGGGCGCGCGGTAAACGGCAAACTGCGAAATCTGCTATCCACTCTGCGAATATCCAGCCATCATGGCTGCCGGAAATCTTATGGCAGGGTGCGATGCGTGAGACGATGACCGGCGCGGTGGCAATCGGCCTGCGGACGATGGGCGAGGCGGCTGGGACCCGGCGCTGCGCCCTGCCGGTGTCGACCTGATGGCCGTGGGTCGGAATGCCGACAGGCTCCTGCGCCGACTGAAGCTGCGGCAGCTGAGGCTCCTGATTGCCGTGGGCGAGCATGGCAACATCCAGGGTGCCGCCCGCGAGCTTGGCGTCAGCCAGCCCGCCGCCACCAAGATGATCCAGGACCTCGAGATCGACTTCGAGACGCAGCTTTTCCTGCGGACCAATCGCGGCGTGGTGCCCACGAAGGCGGGCGAAGTGCTGATACGTCACTGCAAGCTTCTGTCCGCGCAGATGTCCAACGCCGTTCAGGAGCTTGACGACCTGTCGGAGGGCAACAGCGGGCGCGTGACCGTCGGCACGCTTTTGACCGCGTCCTCCCGGCTTTTGCCCAAGGCGATCATGGCACTGACGCGCAGCCGGCCCGACGTCGCGGTGCATGTGGTCGAGGGCACGAACGAGGTGCTCATGCCCGCCTTGCGGACCGGCGAGATCGACATGGTGGTCGGGCGGCTGTCGTCCCGGCGGCACCGCGCGGAACTGAGGCAGGAGACGCTCTACGAGGAACGCATTCTCGCCGTCGCGGGCCGGCAACATCCGCTTGCCGGGCGCAATGGTCTGTCGCTTGCGGACCTGCTGGGCCATGGCTGGATCCTGCCGCCTGTTGAGACCACGCTGCGCCGTCAGATCGACGAGGTCTTCGTCGAGGCGGGCCTCGGCGCGCCGCCCGTGCGTGTAGAAAGCGTGTCCTACCTGACCAACCGCAAGCTTCTGCAGGATAACGCGCTGATCGCTCTCATGCCCGCGCAAGTCGTCGAGGAGGACGTGGCGCTCGGCCGGATCGCGGCGCTGGACTGGGTCGTGCCGGTGGGCCGCGGCCCGGTCGGCGTGACCCTGCGCGCGGGCGGCGCGCTGTCGCCGGCGGCGAATGCGTTCCTTGAGCTTCTGCGGACCGAGGCCGGCGCGATCCGGGCGGAAAAAACCGGAGACCGGGACCGGCAGCTATAACCAAAGCGGATAACTGAATTCTGATTGCGGGATTGATGCGGTCGGTTCCCAACGGGCAGAGTTTTCGCCAACGGGACTGCAGCAGGCCCGACCCGTCAACCGGAGAAAAGCCATGGCACGCCTTGCCGCCTTCAACTTCCACGAGTGGATCGAGGATCACAAGCATCTGCTGAAACCGCCCGTGGGAAACCAGAAGGTGTTCGAGGACTCCGACATGGTCGTGATGGTGGTGGGCGGTCCCAACAGGCGCACCGATTTCCACGACGACCCGGTCGAGGAGTTCTTCTACCAGCTCAAGGGCGACATGCTGCTCAAGGTCCATGATGGCGAGGAATTCTATGACGTGCCGATCCGCGAGGGCGAGGTGTTCCTCTTGCCGCCCCATGTCCGCCACTCGCCGCAGCGCCCGCAGGAGGGGTCTATCGGCCTCGTCGTGGAACCCAAGCGGCAGGAAGGCCAGCGCGACGCGATCGAATGGTACTGTTTCGAGTGCGGCACGCGCGTCCATCGCGCCGAGATGCAACTGAAGTCCATCGTCAAGGACCTGCCGCCGGTCTACGAGGCCTTCTATGCCAGCGAAGAGGCGCGCACCTGTCCCAATTGCGGTGCCGTGCATCCGGGCAAGGAGCCGCCTGAAGGTTGGGTGACTTTGTAGCCACCTGCTGACAGGATGGCATGGTACGATCGCGAAAACGCGGCAAGTGACTGGAACAGGGAGTTGGAAGGATGACGAAAAATCTTGTGCGTGGCTTCGGCGGGGCCCTCGTGGGCTCGGCCATGGCGCTTTCTGCGCTGCCGGTGGCGGCGGAAGAGTTCCGTATCGGCCTGATCACGCCGCCGCCCCATGTCTGGACGCAGGCGGCCGAAGCCTTCGGCGCGGAACTGGCCGAACGCTCGGGCGGTGCGCACAGCGTGCAGGTTTTCCCGGCGCGCCAGCTCGGCAACGAGGCGGAGATGCTGCAGCAGCTGCAATCCGGCGCGCTCGACATGGCGTTCATGACCGTGGCCGAGGTGTCGAACCGCGCGCCCAATTTCGGCGCCTTCTACGCACCCTTCCTCGCCGATGACCTGGGCCATGCAGCGCGCATCCTGCGGTCCGACGTGGCGCAGGGGATGCTGGACGAATTGCCCGAACAGATCGGCGTCGTAGGCCTGGGCTACGGCATGGCGGGCCTGCGCCAGATCGTCAGCCGTGGCGACGTGGACGAGGCCGCCGATCTCGCGGGCCTCAAGATCCGGATCACGCCCTTCACGCCAATCCTCGATTTCTACAATGCACTTGGCACCGCGCCCACACCCATGCCGCTGCCGGATGTCTACGACGCGCTGGCCAACGGACAGGTCGATGCCATCGACATGGACGCCGAGCTGATCTGGGGCCTGCGCTACTATGAGCATGCCGACACGATCATCGAGTCGAACCACATGATGTTCCCGATGGTGGCGCTGGTCTCGGGCCGTGTCTGGGCTGGCCTGTCGGACGAGGACAAGGCACTGATCGCCGAGCTTATGGGCGCGGCCGTGGACGGCACGATCGACGTCTACGTGGCCGAGGAACCTGGCTGGCTGGAACAGATCCAGGGCACCGACCGCACCTATGTGCAGGTTGGCCCCGAGTTCTTCGGCGACGTGCCGGCGGAGTGGGACGCGATCTGGTCGGAACGCTCCGAAATGCTGGACGATCTTCGGGCCGTGGCCGACGCCACGCGCGAATGAGCGCCTGAACCCTCTTTACCGCGACGCGCCCACCAGCTTTCTTGGTGGGCGCGTTTTCATTGGGGCAACCGGACCGACATGCTTCACAAGGCATCCGCCCTCTGGGCCCGGGTCGAGCTTTTCGCGGCCGCGTTCCTCGCTGTGGCGATCACGCTTCTGATCCTGTTCAACGTCGTGACCCGCGCCTTCGGTCAGGCGATCTACTGGGTGGACGAGGCCGCGATCTACGCGATGGCATGGATGACCTTTCTCGCGGGGTCGGCTGCCGTGCATTACGGCAACTCGGTCGCGGTGACGTTGCTTGAAACGTCGCTCGGGCCGTCGATGGCGCACGTCCTGCGCGTCTTCAAGGACCTCTGCGTTCTGGTCTTCGCCCTGCTCATGGTCTGGTTCGTCTGGCGCTGGTACCTGCCGCTGGACCTCGTGCAGGCGGGCTTCGACGTGCGCGCGTTCCAGGGCAGCACGTTCAATTTCATCTACTCCGAACCCACCACCACTCTGCCCTTCAAGAAGTGGATCGTCTGGCTGGTGATGTGGAGTTTCGCCTTCGGTCTCTTGCTGCACAGCCTGTCGAACCTGTTCGGCGGCGGTGAACACGCCGAACGGGCGGAGGCGACCTGAGATGACCGCGCCGATCTTCGCCATTCTGCTGTTCGGCGGCGTGCCCATCGCCTTCGTGCTGGGCCTCGCCGCCGTCGCCTATATCGTCGAGAGCGACAACACCGTGCTGTTCGACAGTTTCGCGCTGCAGATGTTTGGCGGGCTGGAGAATTACGGCCTTCTGGCGATCCCGCTCTTCATGCTGACGGGCGAGTTGATGAACGAGGGCGGCGTGACCAAGCGCCTGATCGCGGCGGCGCGCGTCTTCGTGGGCGGGTTCCGGGGCGGGCTCGCGTGGATCAACCTTGTCGCCAACATGTTCATGGCGGCCATCGTGGGGTCGGCGGCAAGCCAGATCGCCATCATGTCCCGCGCCATGGTCCCCGCGATGGAGGCCGAGGGCTATGACCGTGGCTTCGCGGCGGCCTCCACCGCCGCGGGGGGGCTGCTGGCGCCGGTCATCCCGCCCTCGATGCTGTTCGTCATCTTCGCGGTGCTGGCGCAGATCCCGGTCAGCGACATGTTCCTTGCCGGGATCCTGCCGGGGCTCTTGATGTTCGGCAGCTTCGCCGTGGTGATCGCGACCATCGGCTTCGTCTCGCCCTTTCCCGGCGGACGCTGGATGACACGGGCCGAGGCGCTCCGCGCGCTGGCCGAGGCGCTGCCCGCCATCGCCATCCCGGGCGCGATTATCGGCGGTATCCTCTTCGGCTTCGCCACGCCGACGGAATCGGCCGCCGTCGCCTCGGTCGTGGCCTTCGCGCTGGGCATGCTGGTCTATCGCGAGCTGCGGATCTCGGACCTCTGGCCCGCGTTCCGGCGCACGGCCCAGAACGCGGCGCTGGTGATCCTGATGATCGCGGCGGCCAATGTCTTCGGCTGGGTGGTGATCTACGAGGCGATCCCGCAGAAGCTTGCCGCGCTTCTGATCACGATCACGCAAGATCCGTTCCTGTTCCTTTTGATCGTCAACCTGTGCCTCCTGATCGTGGGTATGCTGATCGACGGGATCGCCGCCGTCATCCTGATCACGCCGATCCTGCTGCCCATCGCGATGAACGATTACGACATCTCGCCCTACCAGTTCGGGGTGGTCATCTCGATCAACCTGATCCTCGGCCTGCTGACGCCGCCGGTGGGTATCGGGCTTTATATTGCGAGCGCCATGAGCGGGGTGAAGCCCGTTGCGATCTTTCGCGCGCTCTGGCCGTTCCTGCTGGCGACGCTCGTGGTTCTGATCCTGCTCAGCCGGTTTCCATGGCTGTCGACGGCTCTGATCGGATAGGCGTGTCCCATCCCGGCACTTAGTCCGGTGTAAGGTAGCTTCCCAGTTCTACCATCGTCCGCTCGAAGTCCATGATGCGCCGGGGCGCGTCCTCGCTCGCGGCGACCATCTCCGAGACGATGCCTTCCACCAGCGCGAAGCCCGCGCCGTGGGACGGGAGCGGCTGCGGGCCCGCCATGGGCAGGCAGAACACGAGTTCCGCCTGCCGTGCGATAGGGGAGGCGAAGGTGTCGGTGATCGCGATCACGTCGAGCCCCTTGGCGATGGCTGCCTCGTGGGCGCGCACGACCTCGGCCGAATAGAGCGAAAAGGTGATGAGGATCACCACATCGCCGGGCTCCGCCTGTGCCACCGTGTCCGCGATGCTGCCGGGCTCGACAAGTGGCCGCTCGAAATGCGGGAAGGCCATCCGGCCCGTGTACGAAAGGTAGTGGGCAAGCGAGAAACAGCTGCGTACGCCGATGCAATAGATGCGGCGGGCGCTCAGCAGGCGCTGCGCGGCTTGCCTGACCCTTTCAACGTTGCTGTCGGAAAACGCCTCGTCGAGATTGGCCTGCGCGGCCGCGCGCAGATCGTCGATGCGCGCGCCCTCGGCGCGCTGCGACAGCCGCATGGCGCGTGCGCCATATAGCCCGCCGGATTGACGCATCGCCTCCTGAAATGCACGACGGCAGTCGTCATAGCCCGAAAATCCAAGCGCAAGCGCAAGCCGGTAGGCCGTGTTCACGTTGACGCCGGCGGCCTCGGCAAGTCCGCGAACAGAATGGAAGGCCAGTTCCTGCGGCTGCTCCAGCACCCATTGCGCAAGCCCCGCGATTGCGGGTGAGCCTTCGCGCGTCAGTTCCGCGAGCGCGCGCATCAGGTCATCGCGTGTAGGTGTCTCGGGTAGGGTATCGGGGGCCGCGTCATTCGCCATGTGAAACATCTGATTCCAGTCCTTGACCAATTTCAATGATTTGTTTCATGCTTGCGGACATCCATTACGAAGACAGTCAGGGAGTGTACTATGAAACAGCATGTGATTGCCGCACTGGTCGCGGGAACCACTGCCTTTGCGGGTGGTGCCGCTTTGGCACAGGACCAGACCTTCATCGCGATCGGAACCGGTGGTGTCACCGGCGTCTACTATCCCACCGGCGGCGCCATCTGCCGTCTGGTCAACCGCGACCGGGCCGAGCACGGCATCCGCTGCGGCGTGGAATCGACTGGCGGGTCGGTCTTCAACATCAACGCCATTCGCGGCGGAGAGCTGGAATTCGGCGTGGCCCAGTCCGACTGGCAGTACCACGCCTATAACGGCACCTCCCGCTTCGAGGAGCAGGGCCCGTTCGAGGACCTGCGCGCGGTGTTCTCGGTGCACCCCGAGCCCTTCACCGTGGTCGCGCGCGCCGATGCCGGGATCGAGACCTTCGAGGACCTGCAGGGCAAGCGCGTGAATGTCGGCAACCCAGGATCGGGTCAGCGCGGCACGATGGAAGTGCTGATGGAGGCCATGGGCTGGACCATGGACGACTTCGCCGTGGCCTCCGAGCTTCAGGCCGCCGAGCAGTCCCAGGCGTTGTGCGACAACAATATCGACGCGATGATCTACACGGTCGGCCACCCCTCCGGCTCGATCCAGGAGGCGACGACCGCCTGTGACAGCGTGCTGGTCGATGTCGCAAACGACGCCGTCGACATGCTGGTGGAGGAGAACCCCTTCTACCGCACCGCGACGATCCCCGGCGGCATGTATCGTGGCAACCCCGAGGACACGCAGACCTTCGGCGTCGGCGCCACCTTCGTGACCCATGCCGATGTGTCCGACGAGGTGGTGTACACGGTCGTTTCCGCCGTTTTCGAGAACCTCGACCAATTCAAGAGCCTGCACCCGGCCTTCGCGAATCTCGATCCCGAGCAGATGGCCAATGACGGCCTCAGTGCGCCGCTGCATGCCGGTGCGGAGCGGTACTTCCGCGAGGCCGGCCTGATCGAATGATCGGCTGACCAAGCCTGTTCAATCGGGGTCCGGGCGGCACAGTCGCCCGGACCATACGGGGACACTGGCCGCGTCATTCGGCCGAACAGGGGGACGGCCCGATGGCGGCGGATAACGATAGGCGCGAGGGGCGCCAGTTTTCCGACGAGGAGCTTCAGGACCTCGTCGCAAGCACCGACAGCGGTGCGCGCAATCCGAAGAACCGCAACATCGCGCTTCTGATCGCGGGCCTCGCACTGGTCTGGTCTCTGTTCCAGCTCTGGATCGCGCAGCCGATGCTGTGGTTCGGGGAGTGGTTTCCCGTGATGAACTCCTCCCAGACGCGACCCCTGCACCTGTTCTTCGCCATCGTGCTGGCCTTCCTTGCCTATCCCGCGTTCAGGAATTCTCCGCGCGACCGCATTCCCCTCACTGACTGGGTTCTGCTGGCGGTGGGCGGGTTCTGCACCTTCTACATATTCTGGTTCGCCGATACGCTGGCGATGACCGCGCGCTCGGGCCTGCCCACGCAGTTCCAGGTGATCGTGGGCGCCGTGGGTATCCTCGTCCTGCTGGAGGCCAGCCGCCGCGCGCTCGGGCCCGCCCTGACCATCGTCGGCTCGCTCTTCCTGCTTTATGCCTATTTCGGGCAGGGCTGGCTGATCCCCGACCTGATCGCGCATGAGGGGTTGAGCTTCACGGCGCTGATCAACGCGCAATGGCTGGATACTGGCGGGGTCTTCGGCATCCCGCTGGGCGTGTCCACGGCCTTCGTGTTCCTCTTCGTTCTGTTCGGCTCGCTGCTGGACAAGGCCGGCGCGGGAAATTACTTCATCAAGTTGGCCTTCGCGGGGCTCGGGCACCTGCGTGGCGGACCGGCGAAGGCGGCGGTCGTGGGGTCTGCCATGACCGGCCTCATCTCCGGTTCGTCCATCGCCAACGTGGTCACGACCGGCACCTTCACCATCCCGCTGATGAAGCGCGTGGGCTTCACCAACGAACAGGCAGGCTCGGTCGAGGTCGCGTCCTCCGTCAATGGCCAGATCATGCCCCCCGTCATGGGGGCAGCGGCCTTCCTGATGGTGGAGTTCATCGGGATTTCCTACATCGAGGTCATCAAGCATGCCTTCATCCCGGCGGTGATCTCCTACATCGCGCTGGTCTACATCGTGCATCTGGAGGCACTGAAAAAGGACATGCCCGCGCTGGGCGAGGCGAAGTCCTTCGTCGGGATGATCGGGAAGTTCTTCGTCGGTTTCGCCGTGGCGGGGGCGGGCTTCACCGCGCTGATCTACGGCGTGGGCGCGCTTGAGGCCGCCGTGCCCAGCCTGAGCGGCCCGATCATGATGGCGGTTCTCGCAGCCGTTTACATCTGGCTCGTCGCCATCGCGGCGAGAAAGCCCGACCTCGAGGTCGACGACCCCAACGCCGAGAAGATCGAGCTGCCGCAGGTCAAGGACATCTACTCCACCGGTCTGCATTACGTTCTGCCCATTGTCGTGCTGGTCTGGTTCCTGATGGTCGAACGCCAGAGCCCCGCGCGCTCGGCCTTCTTCGCCACGGCGCTGATGATCGGGATCATCGCCACGCAGCGGCCGCTGAAGGCGCTGTTCCGGGGGCAGGCGGCGCAGATGTGGTCCGAGTTCGCCGGCGGTCTGATCGACCTTCGCGACGGGCTGATCGCGGGGGCGCGCAACATGATCGGCATCGGCGTGGCCACGGCCGCGGCGGGCATCATCGTGGCGACCGTCACCCGCACCCCAATCGGCACCGAGTTGGCCGGTCTGGTTGAGCAGTTGTCGGGCGGCATCCTTTTCGTGATGCTGGTGCTGATCGGGCTGTTTTCGCTGATCCTCGGCATGGGTCTGCCGACGACGGCCAACTACATCGTGGTCTCGTCGCTGATGGCGTCGGTGGTGGTGAGCCTCGGCGCGCAGGAGGGGCTGATCGTGCCGCTGATCGCCGCGCACCTCTTCGTGTTCTATTTCGGCATCATGGCGGATGTGACGCCGCCCGTGGGGCTGGCCAGTTTCGCAGCCGCCGCCGTCTCGGGGGGCGATCCGATCAAGACCGGGTTCACCGCGTTCTTCTATTCGCTCCGGACGGTCGCGCTGCCGTTCCTGTTCATCTTCAATCCGACGCTGATCCTTTACGGCGTGGACCTCGGAACGTGGCAGGGAATCGCGCAGGCGGTATTCGTCTTCGTCATCGCCACCTTCGCCATGCTGCTGTTCGCGGCGGCGACGCAGGGTTACTTCTTTGCCCGGTCCCGCATCCACGAAAGTGCTGCGCTGCTGCTGGTCGCTTTCACGCTTTTCGTGCCGAACGTGTGGCTCGACATGGTGCAGGACCCGTTTCGCACCGTGGAGGGCAGCCAGTTCGAGACCGTGCTCGGCGAGGTGGAGGAAGGCGAACGCATCAGGCTGTTGATCCGGGGGCCGGACTTCAACACCGGCGAGACGGCGGAGACGACGCTTGTCGTCGAGGCCACCGGGGCGAGCGCGGCAGAGCGGCTGGCCAATACCGGCCTCCTGCTGATGCCAGAAGGGGAAACCATGCGCCTTGACGAGCCGATGTTCGGAACCGACACCGCCGAGGCGCTGATCGATTTCGACTTCTACGCCGATGACCCGGTCACGCTTGCCTCGGTGCAGGTCGCGCAGGACCGGTTGCCGGAGCAGCTGTTCTACATTCCGGCTTTGCTGCTTCTGGGGTTGGTCATCCTGCTGCAGCGCCGGCGCCAGACGAAACCGGCCTTCTGATGGCCAGAACGGAAGGGTAGTCCCATGTTCAAGACGGTGCTTCTGCCGATCGACCTGTCGGCGCCCAGCAGCTGGGAAAAGGCGCTTCCGGCGGCGTTAAGGCTGTGCCAGCCCGAGGACGGCGGCGTGCTGCATGTGCTGACGGTGGTGCCCGACTTCGGCATGTCCGTGGTCGGAAGCTATTTCGAGGCCGGCTTCGAGGAAAAGGCCATGCACAAGGTAGGCGAGGCACTGACGGTCTGGGTGGGCGATAACGTGCCCGCCGGGACCGAGGTGCACCCCCATGTCACCCATGGGCGGGTCTATGACCAGATCATCAATGCCGCCGACAAGCTGGGTGTGGACGCGATCGTCATGGGCTCTCACAGGCCGGAACTGACCGACTACCTTCTGGGCCCCAACGCCGCGCGTGTCGTACGACATGCCAAGCAGTCCGTTTTCGTGGTCCGGGGGGATTGAGGCCGATGAGCCATGTTTTCGGGCGCGGCCCCGGGCGCCTTCCGACAGCCGTGCGGGGCGAGGGCTGCTACATCCACGACGCCGAGGGGCGCGTCTATCTCGACGGATCGGGCGGTGCGGCGGTGTCCTGTTTGGGACATTCCGACGCCGAGGTGCGCGCTGCGATCCATGCGCAGCTGGACCGGATCGCTTTTGCCCATACCGGCTTCTTCACCTCGGAACCGGCCGAGGAGCTTGCCGCGCTGCTGGCCGCACATGCACCCGAGGGGATCGAGCGGGTCTATCTGCTGTCCGGCGGTTCCGAGGCTGTGGAGGCCGCGATCAAGCTGTCGCGGCAGTACCACCTCGAAATCGGCCAGCCCGAACGCCATCGCCTGATCGCGCGGCGGCAGAGCTATCACGGCAACACGCTGGGCGCGCTGGCGGCGGGCGGCAACGCCTGGCGGCGCGAGAAATACGCGCCGCTTCTGGTCGAGACGCACCACATCGCGCCCTGTTTCGAATACCGCGAGCGGCGTGACGACGAGAGCCCGGAGGATTACGGCCTGCGTGCTGCCGATGAGCTGGAGGCGGAAATCCTGCGCCTCGGCCCCGAGACGGTCATGGCCTTCATCGCAGAGCCCGTCGTGGGCGCGACCGCCGGGGCGGTGCCGCCGGTTCCGGGCTATTTTCGGCGCATCCGCGAGATCTGCGACCGCTACGGTGTTCTGTTGATCCTAGACGAGGTGATGTGCGGCATGGGGCGGACGGGGACCCTGTTCGCCTGCGAGCAGGACGTCGTGTCGCCCGATATCGTGACCATCGCAAAGGGGCTTGGCGCCGGCTACATGCCCATCGGCGCGATGCTGTGCTCGGGTGCCGTTCACGACGCTATTACCTCGGGCTCGGGCAGTTTCCAGCACGGTCACACCTATCACGGCCACCCCCTCTCGGCGGCGGGGGCGCTCGCCGTGCTGCGGGCGATCATCGACCGCGGTCTGATCGAACGTGTGCAGCGGCAGGGTGCCAAGCTCGACGCCGCGCTCCATTCCGCTTTCGGGCAGCACGCCCATGTGGGCGACATCCGCGGACGCGGCCTCTTTCGGGGGGTCGAGCTGGTGGAGGACCGGGCGACGAAGCGGCCCTTCGATCCGGCGCGCAAGCTTCACGCGCGGGTCAAGGCGGCGGCGATGGACGAGGGGCTGATCGTCTACCCCGCCGGCGGCACGGTGAACGGTCGCGACGGTGACCATATCCTGATCGCGCCGCCCTTCATTATCGAGGACGCCCAGATCGACGAACTGGTCGGCAAGCTGTCCCGCGCGCTGGAGACTGCGCTGGCGCAGTGACGTGCCCCGTCCGGGCGCGCTACTGGCTTATCCAGCCGTCGGACCGGCCTCCAGCACGTCCTCGAGCGTCCTGAGGCCTGTGCGCGGGGCCTGCACGAGCACGGCCATGTTGCCCGGCTTGTGCTCGTTCCTCCGCATCTTCATGTGCGCCTGCGGCAGTTCCTCCCACGGAAAGACCTCGGACATGCAGGGGTCGAGTCGGCGCTCGAGCATCAGCTTGTTGGCGGCACTCGCCTGCTTGAGATGAGCGAAGTGGGAGCCCTGAAGGCGCTTCTGGTGGGACCACATGTGCCGCACGTCGAAGGTGCAGTTGTAGCCCGAGGTACCGGCGCAGATCACCACCATGCCGCCGCGCTTCACAACGAAAGTGGAGACGGGGAATGTCGCCTCGCCGGGGTGTTCGAAGACCATGTCCACGTTCACGCCCTTGCCGGTAATGTCCCAGATCGCCTTGCCGAACTTGCGCACCTCGGCAAACCATTCCTTGTACTCGTCGGTGCCCACCTCGGGCAGGCGGCCCCAGCAGTTGAAGTCCTTGCGGTTGATGACGCCCTTGGCGCCGAGATCCATGACGAAGTCGCGCTTGTCCTCGTCCGAGATCACGCCGATGGCGTTGGCACCGGCGGTGTTGATCAGCTGGATCGCGAAGGAGCCGAGGCCACCCGACGCGCCCCAGACCAGCACGTTCTGACCGGGCTTCAGGTCATGGGGTTCATGGCCGAACAGCATCCGGTAGGCGGTGGCGAGCGTCAGCGTGTAGCACGCGCTTTCCTCCCAGGTCAGGTGCTTGGGGCGCGGCATCAGCTGCTGCGACTGCACGCGGGTGAACTGCGCGAAGGAGCCATCTGCGGTCTCGTAGCCCCAGATGCGCTGGGACGGGGACAGCATCGGGTCGCCGCCATTGCATTCCTCGTCGTCGCCGTCGTCCTGGTTGCAATGGACGACGACCTCGTCGCCCACCTTCCAGCGTTTGACCTTGTCGCCCACGGCCCAGACGATCCCGGCGGCGTCCGAGCCGATCACGGCATATTCCGCCTTGTGCTGGAGGAAGACGGACACGGGCTGCCCGAGGCACGCCCAGACGCCGTTGTAATTCACGCCTGCGGCCATCACGAGGACGAGGACATCGTGGCTGTCGAGTGTCGGCGTATCGACCACCTCGACCTTCAGCGCCTCGGTCGGTTCGCCGTGACGCTCCTGCCGGAGGATCCAGCCATACATCTGCGCCGGCACATGGCCGAGCGGCGGAATTTCCCCCATCTCGTAGAGGTCTTTCTTGGGCGCATCGTAATCGGCGATGGCCGGATTCTGGTCGAGTGCCATGGCGAGGCCCCCCTTTGTCTGGTCGATGCCGCATTGCGGAATCGGGATGTGCTTTTGCAGCGAGACATAGGCAGGCGCGCGCAATAAAGCAAACCGGAATTTGCCGGGATTGAAATATTATGTCGCGGCGCTGCGTCTTGCTTGGGTGTCGGCGACGCCGCTATTCCCCGTTTGCGAACTGGCCTCGTCCAGCAGATGCGCGACCGATGCGGCGTAGAAGGCGGCCATGCGCAGGCCCGCCTCCGTGATGTGCAGGCCGCCGATGTCGTCGATCGACAAGAGCCGCCGCTCGGTCAATGCGCGCAGACCCGCCTCTATCGTATAGGCGATATCGTCGCGTGGGATGTGGATCGTCGCACCACGCGACTTTGCCGCTGCGATCCGGTCGGTCACCGTCGCTTCGAGATCGGCCCGCGTCCTCGCCCCGTTGACCAGCGCGTGGCACACCAACGGCACCGGCGTGACAGGCATCGCCTGCGCGATCCGGGCCATGAGTTCTTGGCCAAGTGCGACGGCGGGGTCGGCGTGGGGCTGTGCGTAGAAATCGGTCAGGCCGAGCGGATCGCCGAAACAGACGGCGGCATAGCCGTAGCGGTGGAACTTTCCGGTGAGCCTGAGCCAGGTCTGCCGCCGCAGGTAGCGCCAGATCGGCCGGATCGAGAAGCGGAACGCGCGGGTGCCGCTCGCCTGCGCCTCGATCAGATTGCGGTCCTCCATGACCCGGTCGTAATTCAGTGCGACCGGTACGAAGACCACGTCACGGGACTGACCCGGTTCGAACCCGTCGAGGATGTAGGAGATCAGGCCCAGCTTGGGCTTGCCGAGTGCGCCGGTTCGACTGAGCCCGCCCTCGGGGAACACGGCCTGCGTCACGCCCGCCTCGGTCGCCATCTGGACATAGCGGGCCAGCACCTTGCGATAGAGCGCGTTGTTGTAGCGGCGGCGGATGAAATATCCGCCCATGGCGCGGACCAGCTGCCGCAGCGGCCAGACCCGCGCCCATTCGCCGACCGCATAGGCCAGCGCCGAGCGTTCGGCGGCCAGCCATGTCACCAGCACGTAATCCATGTTCGAGCGGTGGTTCATCACGAAGATGACGGTCGCGTCCTCGGGGATCGCGGCCAGCGCCTCGTTATTCGGCTGCACGAGGCGCACGCGGTAGAGCGACTGGCTGAGGAACCGTGCCGCGCGGATGGCGAAGGAGAAATAGGTGAAGGCGGAGAAGCCGGGGACGATTTCGCGCGCGTAGCGTTCGGCGGTCTGGAAGGCCACGTCCTCACGCGTTCCGTTGTCCCGCGCGTGCTCTGCGATGGCCTTGGCGACCTCGGGGTCGTAGATGAGGCGCCGCACGGTATCCATACGCCGCGCCAGCTTGAAGGGCTGGATCGGGCGGTCGAGCTTGTCGTTGAGTTGCGCCACCGCGTTTTCAAGCCGCCGCCGCAGATACCAGCGCACCGAGGGGAACAGGAAATGCGACGCGAATGTCACCGCTGCAAAGAGCAGGATCAGCAGGAACAGCCAGATCGGTAGCGTGACGGTGCTTGTCATGGCTCGGAACGGTGGCAGGAAAGCCGCCCACCGGCAATGGGTGCCGGTGCGCGCCCGGGCCGGCATGGTGCCGCTTCGGAAATGGCTGCTGCATTGCAGCGAATTGACAGGGACATATTATTCTCAATATACCGCCCCAAGCGCAACGATATTGCCAATCCGCGATTCTGGAGACTGCCCGTGACCACCCAGCCCCCCGAGACCGCAAGGACAAAAGACAAGCCGTGGCTTATCCGGACCTATGCCGGCCATTCGACGGCCAAGGCGTCGAATGCGCTTTATCGCGGGAACCTCGCCAAGGGGCAGACGGGCCTGTCGGTCGCTTTCGATCTGCCGACACAGACGGGCTATGACAGCGATCATGAACTGGCGCGTGGCGAGGTCGGCAAGGTGGGCGTGCCGATCAGCCATCTGGGCGACATGCGCACGCTCTTCGACGAGATACCGCTGGAGCAGATGAACACGTCGATGACGATCAACGCGACGGCGCCGTGGCTGCTTGCGCTCTATATCGCGGTGGCGGAGGAGCAGGGCGCGGATGTCGCCGGGCTGCAGGGCACGGTCCAGAACGATTTGATGAAGGAGTATCTGAGCCGGGGCACCTATATCTGCCCGCCCAAGCCCAGCCTGAAGATGATCGCGGACGTGGCGGAGTACTGCTATACCAACGTGCCGAAATGGAACCCGATGAACGTGTGTTCCTACCACCTGCAGGAGGCGGGCGCCACGCCCGAGCAGGAACTGGCCTTTGCGCTGGCCACGGCGGTTGCGGTTCTCGACGAGCTTCGCCCGCGCGTGCCGGAGGAGGATTTCCCGATCCTCGTGGGCCGCATTTCGTTCTTCGTGAACGCGGGGATCCGCTTCGTCACCGAGATGTGCAAGATGCGCGCCTTCGTCGATCTGTGGGACGAGATCTGCGAAACGCGCTATGGCGTCACGGACCCGAAATATCGCCGTTTCCGCTATGGCGTGCAGGTCAATTCGCTGGGCCTGACCGAGCAGCAGCCGGAAAACAACGTCTATCGCATCCTGATCGAAATGCTGGCGGTGACGCTGTCGAAAAAGGCGCGGGCCCGCGCGGTGCAGCTTCCGGCGTGGAACGAGGCGCTGGGCCTGCCGCGTCCGTGGGATCAGCAATGGTCGATGCGGATGCAGCAGATCATGGCCTTCGAGACCGATCTTCTTGAATACGGCGATCTTTTCGACGGCAATCCGGTGGTCGATGCCAAGGTCGAGGAACTCAAGGACGGCGCGCGGGCCGAGCTTGCCAATCTCGACGCCATGGGCGGTGCGATCGCGGCGATCGACTACATGAAGGGGCGTCTGGTGGAGGCCAATGCCGACCGTCTCGGCGGCATCGAACGGGGCGAGACCGTGGTCGTCGGCGTCAACAAGTACACGCAGTCCGAACCTTCCCCGCTGATGGGCGAGGATGGCGGCATCATGGTTGTCGATCCGGCGGTCGAGCAGGACCAGATCGCGCGGCTGCAGGACTGGCGCGTCTCCCGCGACGAGGATGCCGTGCGCGGGGCGCTGGCCGAGTTGCGCAAGGCCGCGCAGGAAGGGCGCAACATCATGCCCGCCTCCATCGCGGCGGCCCGGGCAGGTGCCACAACCGGCGAATGGGCGGGCGAGATGCGCGCGGTTCACGGCGAATACCGTGGCCCCACCGGCGTCTCCAAGGCCGTTTCCAACAAGACCGAAGGCCTGGACGATATCCGGGCCGCCGTGGACGCGGTGTCCGATGCGCTGGGCCGGCGGCTCAAGTTCCTCGTGGGCAAGCCGGGCCTCGACGGGCATTCCAACGGTGCCGAACAGATCGCCTTCCGTGCGCGCGATTGCGGGATGGACATCGCCTATGAAGGCATCCGCCTGACCCCGCGCGAAATTGTCGATGCCGCCAAGGCGGAAGATGCGCATGTGGTCGGCCTGTCGATTCTCTCGGGCAGCCATGTGCCGCTGGTCGGCGAGTTGATGGGTCTGATGCGCGCCGAGGGTCTGGGTGACATTCCCGTGATGGTGGGCGGGATCATCCCCGAAGAGGATGCCCGCACATTGCTGGGATACGGCGTCGCGCGCGTCTATACGCCAAAAGACTTTGAACTCAACAGGATCATGATGGATATCGTTACGCTGGCCGACCCTGAATCGATCGCCGCTGAGTAATCGATACAATCCTACGATCCCAAACTCACTTCTTTTGCCCCCCTTGCGCTGCCTTCTCTCTTGAGGCAATTCTGTGTTGCTTCAAAAATGAGCAGAGACGGCAAGGAAACCGCAATGGCAATCGATCTCGAAAAACTCACCCTCGAGGAACTCAAAGAACTCAACAAACAAGTCGAATTGGCGATCCGGGGTTTCGAAAAGCGTAGAAAGAAGGAGGCCCTCCACGCAGCCCAGAAAGCGGCGCAGGAGCTTGGCTTCTCTCTTGATGAGATCCTGAACGAGAAATCCGGCTCCAAGGGGCTGCCGAAATATGCGAATCCCGCGAACCCCGACCAGACCTGGACCGGCCGTGGCCGGCAGCCCGGCTGGGTCAAGGAGGCGCTCGCGGAGGGAAAAAGCCTCGAAGATCTCGCGATCTAGTCGATGACCGTACATATTGGCGCGTCGCCCGGCGAGATTGCCGAAACGGTGCTGATGCCGGGCGATCCGCTGCGTGCGAAATGGGCGGCGGAAACGTTCCTGGACGACGCCAACTGCGTGAACGAGGTCCGCGGCATGCTGGGGTTCACCGGCACATGGCGCGGCCACCGGGTAACGATCCACGGCTCGGGCATGGGAATGCCCAGCCTGTCGATCTACGCCAATGAACTGATCCGCGACTATGGCGCCCGGACGCTGATTCGAATCGGATCGGCGGGTGCCATGCAGCCCTACGTGAAACTTCGCGACATCGTGCTGGCGATGACATCCTCGACCATGTCGACACCGTCGCGCGGCCTGTTCCGGGAGCTAAACTTCGCGCCCTCGGCGGATTTCGGCCTGCTGCAGGCGGCCCATGCGGCGGCCAAGGGCAGGGGGGCGCCCGTGCATGTCGGGGGGATCTATTCGTCGGACGTGTTCTACGACGAACGTCCCGATCTGAACGAGCAGATGACGCGCCACGGTGTGCTTGCCGTCGAGATGGAGGCGGCCGAGCTTTATACCGTCGCCGCGCGCCATGGCGCCCGTGCGCTTGCAGTCCTCACGATTTCCGACCACCTCGTGACCGGAGAAGCCATGGCGTCGGAGGATCGACAGTCCAGTTTCTCCGACATGGTCGAAATCGCGCTGGAGGCGGCATTCCCGTGAGACTGAAACGCGATCTTGCCGGACGGAGCGTGGGCGCTGTCGGCCTTGGCTGCATGAGCTTCGGCGGGGTCTACGGTGCCACGGACGAGGAAGAGAGCTTTGCCTGCATGGCCGAGGCGCTGTCGCTTGGCGTGGATCACTGGGACGTGGCCGAGATCTACGGGCAGGGCGTGTCCGAGGCCGTCATTGGCCGGTATCTCGCACAGAACCGGGCCGATGTGAGCATCGCCACCAAGGCCGGCATCTACACCCAGCCCGAGCGCCATTTCCGGAACGATGCCGGGGCGCTGCGATGCTCGCTGGAGGGGTCTCTCTCCCGTCTGGGTCGCGACAGGGTGGAACTCTTCTATATCCACCGCCGCGAAGCCGCGCGCCCCGTCGAAGAGGTGATGGAGACGCTCGTGGGCTTCATCGAGGAGGGTCTGATCGGCGCCATCGGCCTGTCGGAGGTCGCGCCTGCCACCTTGCGCCGGGCCCACGCGGTGCATCCCGTCGCCGCTGTGCAATCGGAATATTCACTGTGGTCGCGGCAGCCGGAGATGGGCATGCTGCAGGCCTGCGTGGAGCTTGGCACGACCTTTGTCGCGTTTTCGCCCGTCGGGCGTGGCATCTTCGCCGACCGCTTTCCCGACAGCGCGGCGTTTCCGCCCGGCGAGTTCCGCGCGAACACCCCCCGGTTCATGGAGCCGAACTATTCCGCGAACAAGGCCGCCATCGCGCCGTTCCAGGACTGGTGCCGCGCGCGGGGCTTGTCGACCTCTGCGGTCGCAGTGGCGTGGACGCTGCATCAGGGCGACCAAGTCCTGCCGATCCCGGGCACGCGCAGCGCCGCGCATATCCGCGAGCTTGCCCAGGCAGCGGAGATTATCCTGACAGGCGACGACCTTGCCGAGATCGAAACGATCCTGCCCTTGGGCTTCGCCCATGGCGCGCGCTATTCGGACAGCCAGTGGCCGGGCGTGGAGCAGTACGGCTAGACGGGGCGAGATCGCCGCGACACCGACCTCAAAGCTGCCGTTCGACCATCATCTTCTTGATCTGGGCGATCGCCTTGGCCGGGTTCAGGCCCTTGGGGCAGGTCTTGGCGCAGTTCATGATGGTGTGGCAGCGGTAAAGCTTGAACGGGTCCTCGAGGTCATCCAGACGCTCACCGGTGGCTTCGTCCCGGCTGTCGATGATCCAGCGATAGGCATGCAGGAGTGCCGCCGGCCCGAGAAAGCGGTCGCCGTTCCACCAGTATGACGGGCAGGCGGTCGAGCAGCAGGCGCACATGACGCACTCGTAAAGACCGTCCAGCTTGTTGCGGTCTTCGATGGACTGCCGCCACTCGTGCTCGGGCGCGGATGTCTTGGTCTCCAGCCAGGGCATGATGCTTTCGTGCTGGGCGTAGAAATGCGTGAGGTCGGGGATCAGGTCCTTGACCACGGGCATGTGGGGCAGGGGGTAGATCTTCACGTCGCCCTTGATCTCGTCCATGCCATAGATGCACGCGAGCGTGTTGATTCCGTCGATATTCATCGCGCAGGATCCGCAGATCCCCTCGCGGCAGGAGCGGCGGAAGGTGAGCGTCGGGTCGATCTCGTTCTTGATCTTGATGAGAGCGTCCAGAACCATCGGCCCGCAGGTGTCCATGTCGACCCAATAGGTGTCGACACGGGGGTTCTCGCCGTCATCCGGGTTCCAGCGGTAGATCTGGAACTTGCGCACATTGGTCGCGCCCTCGGGTTTCGGCCAGGTCTTGCCCGTCCTGATGCGGGAGTTCTTGGGCAGGGCCAGTTCAACCATGGTCGTCTGTCTCCTTAAGCTGTGCGGGTGTCTGGGCCGCACTGTCGTTCCGTGGTCGGGCACTGCCTGTCACAGCGATCCCTCGATTGCGATGGTCAGGCCGGGGCGTGGCGGCGCAGCGCCGCCGCCGCCCATGCGGCGTGCGATGCAGGCCTCCAGCGCCTCGGCTTCGGATTGCGGGTCGAGGATCGCCGATGTGATCACAAGCCGCCCGCCCGCCGCCGGGCCCTCGCTGCCGGCACCGACACCGATCGAGCCGGAAATGCCGTCCGCCGCCCGTGCCTCGTCGGCGCAAAGACGCGCCGCGCGCTCCCGCGTCATGGCTTGCGCGGCGCAACCCGCCGCAAGGGCGAGTGCGAGGCCTGCCATGACGAAGGAGGTTGCGCGCATCAGTAGACCCGCGCCTTGGGCTTGATCCGGTCGAGGTCGATGCCGCCTTCGTTATGGCCAATAAGCGGGTTCAGGTGCACCGGCCGGAAGTCGAGATCGACCTTCGCGCCATCCACGACGGCCAGCGAGTGCTTGCGCCAGTCGACGTCGTCGCGGTCGGGATAATCCTCGTGGGCGTGCGCCCCACGGCTTTCCTTGCGCGCCTCGGCCGAGACGATGGTGGCCATGGCGTTCGGCATCAGGTTGGTCAGCTCCAGCGTCTCCATGAGATCGGAGTTCCAGATCAGCGACCGGTCGGTGACGTGCAGGTCGTCCATCTTGCCGGCGACGCCCTGCATTTTCTCCACGCCTTCAGCCAGCGTCTTGTCCGTGCGGAAGACGGCCGCGTCGGCCTGCATTGTCTGCTGCATCTCGAGACGAAGCTCGGCTGTGGGCGTGCCGCCATCGGCGTGCCGGATCTTGTCGAACCGGGTCATGGCGTAGTCCATCGACGCGCGTGGAACGTCCGGGACGCCGGTCGACGGATCGACCACTTCCGCGGCGCGTATCGCAGCCGCGCGACCGAACACCACGAGGTCGATCAGGCTGTTGGATCCGAGCCGGTTCGCCCCATGCACCGAGGCGCAGCCGGCTTCGCCCACGGCCATCAGTCCCGGCACCGTGGCGTCGGGGTCGTCCTTGGTCGGGTTCAGCACCTCGCCCCAGTAGTTCGTCGGGATGCCGCCCATGTTGTAATGAACCGTCGGCAGCACCGGGATGGGTTCCTTCGTGAGGTCCACGCCCGCGAAGATGCGGGCCGATTCCGAGATACCCGGCAGGCGGAGCGCCAGCGTCTCGGGCGGCAGGTGGTTCAGGTGCAGGTGGATGTGGTCCTTGTTCGGGCCCACGCCGCGGCCTTCGCGGATCTCCATGGTCATGCAGCGGCTGACCACATCGCGCGAGGCGAGGTCCTTGTAGGTGGGCGCGTAGCGTTCCATGAAGCGCTCGCCCTCGGAATTCGTCAGGTAGCCGCCTTCGCCGCGGGCACCCTCGGTGATCAGGCAGCCCGAGCCGTAGATGCCGGTGGGGTGAAATTGCACGAATTCCATGTCCTGAAGCGGCAGGCCCTGGCGCGCGACCATGCCGCCGCCGTCGCCGGTGCAGGTATGGGCCGAGGTCGCGCTGAAATAGGCGCGCCCGTAGCCACCGGTGGCCAGCACCACCATTTTCGCGCGGAAAACGTGGATCGTGCCGTCATCGAGCTTCCATGCCATGACGCCGACGCACTGGCCATCCTCCGTCATCAGGAGATCGGTGGCGAAATACTCGATGTAGAACTCGGCCTTCTGCTTGAGCGACTGACCATAAAGCGTGTGCAGGATCGCATGGCCCGTGCGGTCGGCCGCGGCGCAGGTGCGCTGAACGGGCGGGCCTTCGCCGAACTCCGTCGTATGGCCGCCGAAGGGTCGCTGGTAGATCTTGCCGTCCTCGGTGCGCGAGAAGGGCACGCCGTAATGCTCCAGCTCGTAGACCGCCTTGGGCGCCTCGCGGGCGAGGTATTCCATCGCGTCGGTGTCGCCCAGCCAGTCCGAGCCCTTCACCGTGTCGTACATGTGCCAGTGCCAGTGGTCCGGCCCCATGTTGCCGAGCGAGGCGGCGATGCCACCCTGTGCCGCAACCGTGTGAGAGCGCGTCGGGAACACCTTGGAAACGCAGGCCGTCTTCAGGCCCCGTTCCGCCATCCCGAGCGTCGCGCGCAGGCCCGAGCCGCCCGCACCCACCACGACCACGTCGTAGCTGTGTTCGGTGATGTCGTAGCTCGCCGATGTGTTGAACGTATCTTTCATCGCGTGATTGTCCCTCTCACAGCGCGATTTGTGCCAGCGCGACCAGTCCCGCAGCAGCGAGCCCGTAGCTGACGATCGTCATCGCGATGATCCATATCTTGCGGGCGAGGCCGCGGACGTAATCCTCGAGCAACGTGGTCACGCCGAGGCGGAAATGATGAAGGCCGACCACGAGATAGGCGGCAACGATGGCGGCCGGGATCGGGCGGCTGAGGCTCGCGATCACCTCGGCGTGGGAGGCGCCCAGAATTGGCCCGATGATCGCAAGGAAGAAGGGGGTCAGAACCAGCAGCGCCACGGAGGTGACCGTCATGGTCCAGAAATGGTGCGTGCCGGATTTCGCCGCCCCCAGTCCGTTGACGCGTTTTCTGTCGGTAACGAATGCCATCATGTCCTCCGTCAGATCGCGATCAGGGTCAGGAAGGTGAGCGCGATCGACCCGATCAGCATGCCCCAACCCATGCGGTCGGCGCTTTCCACGTCGAGCCCGTAGCCGGCGTCCCAGATCAGGTGCCGCACCCCGCCCAAGGCATGATACCAGAGGCCGAGGACCGAAAGCGCCATCACCAGATCGCCCAGAAACGAGGTGACGATACCGTCGACCGTCGCGAAGTAGCCCGCGCCCGAGGCCGCCGCGATCAGCCACCACACCAGCAGGAAGGCCGCGACAATCATCGCGTTCCCGGTGATCCGTACTAGGATCGAAGTCATGGAGTTCAGTTGCGGTCGATAGATCGACAGGTGCGGGGACAGCGGTCTGTTGCCGCGGTTCACGTCGGCCATGGCGGAAACCCCTTCAGGTTGGGCTTGGTCGTGTTGCGTGCCAACATGAATAATGCGTTTTGCCGGGCTGTCACGGGGGATGCGTCGGTTTTCGTCGTGAAACGTGGGTCTTAACGCCGCAGAGCGATGTAATGTGATCACAAAAATTTGGACTGTGATCACGAAAAGCGTCCATTGCCCGCATGTGCCGCGGCGATCGAAGGGCGCCGTTTTCTCCGGAGAAAACGGTCCGGAGTTTTCGAAAACTCCGGTGCCGTCAGGTCGGCATCAGCGCCCAGTAATCGAGGTCCAGCAGGACGTCGGGCCGGTACTTGCCGTCTTCATTCTTCAGAGCGCCCACCTCCGCGCCGTCCTTTGTCGCCACCAGCCGGAGCCGGATCGCCCCCACGCCCGGCGCGCGCGTCCGGGCCGCGTCGAGCACTTCGGACCATGCCCGCACCGTGTCGCCGGCGAAGCACGGGTTGGCATGCGAGCCTGCGTTGATCGCCGCGATGCATTGCGCGTTGGCCAGCCCGTTGAAGCTGAGCGCACGGGCCATGGACATGACGTGGCCGCCATAGATCAGGCGTTTGCGATCCTCGCGCGGGGTGGCGTCGAAATGGGTCTTGGACGTGTTCTGCCAAAGCCGCGTGGCCATCATGTGTTCGGCTTCCTCGATGGTCACGCCGTCCACGTGATCGATGATCTCGCCCACCGCGTAATCCGACAGGCGGTGCGGCTCTCCGGCCTGGGTGAAATCGTAGGCGGAGAAATCGAGGTCACCGGGGATGACCAGCATCCCGGGGTCCACGGCGGGCGCAAGATCGGGCAGCACCGTTTCGGGCGCGGGCGCATCGAGGTCGCGCTTGCGCACCATGACCCAGCGAGCGAACTCCATCACCGCGAGCCCGTGCTGGTTGCGCCCCGTGGTGCGGACGTAGACGACGCCGGTCTTGCCCGAGGAGTTCTGTTTCAGCCCGATCACCTCGGAGGAGGCGCGGATCGTATCGCCCGCGTAGACGGGGCGGAGCCATCGCGCCTCGGCGTATCCCAGATTGGCGACGGCGTTCAGCGAGACATCCGGCACAGATTTGCCGAACACGATGTGGAAGGCCGCCAGATCGTCGAGCGGGCTTTTCGGCAGGCCGCAGGCGCGCGCGAATTCGTCGGAGGAATAGAGCGCATGCCGCGACGGATAGAGCGCGTGATAGAGCGCCTGTTCACCACCCGAGACGGTGCGTGGCACCGCGTGTTCGATCACGTCGCCCACGCGGTAATCCTCGAAGAAGCGGCCCGGGTTGGTCTTGGTGGCGGGTGTCGTGTCCTTGGGCATCTCACTGCTCTCCGAGCTTGAGGTCGGGCGAATAGGCCACCTCGACCTCCTTCGTGACGGCCTGCCCGCAGCGCATGACGCCGCGCGCCGCATCGAAGGACATGACCGGATCGCCATGGAGCGTCCATCCGTCGGCCAAGGCCTTGCTCACCTTGTGGCAGAAGGTCGAGCTGTCGTCCTCTGTCAGAAGCCGGTAGAGACGCGTCATCGCGGGAACGGATAATAGCCGAGCCATGTGTGGATCGCCGCCACCACGAGGTAGAGGACAAGGCCCACGCCGAAGGCGATCACGTCGTTGCGGACACTGGCATTCGCCGGACGGTCCCATTCGGGTTCGGCCCGGTTGATCAGGATCACTTCCAGAACGGCCCAGCCCAGCAAACCGCCGAACAGCAGGATCGACGCGAGGTCCCCGTTCACCAGCAGGTGACCCACCGCCCATGATTTCACGCCGGTCAGCTGCTTGTGACGCACGCGCGCGGACATGGTGCCGGGAATGGCCGACAGCGCGAAGAACCAGAAGCCGATCAGGATCAGAAGATTCGCGATATGGATTGTAAAGGCCGGCGGGAACCAGACATTCACGACCCCCGCGCTGCGGTATCCGATGACCATCAGGACGATGGACCCCACCAGCAGGACCGCCACCAGCCCCTTGCCCGCATCGCCCATCGCCGCGCGCCGGTCGGGTGCCACGCGCTTGAACAAATGCGCCCCGGTCCAGATCGCGATGCCCAGAATTAGAAGAACGTACCCCATCAAGCGGCCTCCACCGACGCAATTGCCTCTGCCTTGGCGAGCGTCGCCCGGGCGGTATCGACATGCAAGTTCTCAACGATCTTTCCGTCCACCACCGCGACGCCTTGTCCGTCGCGCAGGGCCTCCTCGTAGGCGGCGATCTGGCGGCGGGCGAGGTCGATCTCGTCGGGCGAAGGTGCGAATGAGTTGTTCGCGATGTCGATCTGGGCCGGGTGGATCAGCGTCTTGCCGTCGAAACCGAGGTCGCGGCCCTCGGCGCATTCGGCGGCAAGGCCCGCCTCGTCGCGGAAGGCGTTGTAGACGCCATCGACGCAGACCAGACCATGGGCACGGGCGGCCAGAAGGCACATCTGCAGCGAGGTCGTCATCGCCGCGCGCGTTCTGCTGTTCAACTCCTTGGCAAGGTCGTTGGTGCCCATCACGAAGCCCGCCATGCGCGGCGCGGCGGCGATGCGGGCGGCGTTCAGGATGCCCAGCGGCGTTTCCATCATCGCCCAGATGGTGGTCTCCGCGGTCTCTGGCCGCGCGTCTAGCCGGTGGGCCAGCGCCTCGATATCGGCGGCATCACCCACCTTGGGCAGAAGGATCGCCTCGGGGCCGATGGCGGCGATCGCGTCTAGATCGTCGGCGCCCCAATCGGTGCCGAACCCGTTGATGCGGACAAGCTGCGCCTTCGCGCCATAGCCCCCGGCGTCCAGCGTCTCGGCCAGAAGCGCGCGGGCCGCCGGCTTTTCGTCGGCCGACACGGCGTCCTCGAGATCGAAGATGATCGCATCGGTCGGCAGCGTCCTGGCCTTTTCCAGCGCCCGCGGTTTGGAGCCGGGAATATAGAGAACCGAGCGATAGGGGCGCGCGCGATGATCCATGGATGAAGCCTCCGAATGCGGCGTCGTCCGGGCCTGGGCGCCCGGAGTTTGAATGTGGGCCGTGTGGAACCATGTGCGGTTCGCGAAATCAAGTTCCGAATTGCCGCGCTGCAGAAGAATATTGTTGCGCATGCGAAGACGTCGCGCCGATCACGCCATCTTAACGCCTGTTGCGGCCGGATGGTCCGGTCGGCGCTTTCACCCTGCGCCATGCGCACCCGCGCCGACCCATCAAGCCCGAGACGGCAGCAGGGACGCGCCGCTCGGCCGCCCCGCCCTCCGGATCAGGCAGGCTCGCACGCGATGCGGCTGCAACAGGAAAGGCGCAGACATGTAAGGTCACTGTTCTCATCACTGCGCTTGCCGGTCTTGCCAATGCCACCCTCGGTCCGGCCCCTGCGGCGGCGCAATCGCTCTGCGGTGCGCGCGGCGGTCGTCGACATGCTTGGTTCCCGCTACCGCGAAACCGTGCGCAGCGTGGGCCTCGCCGGGCGCGATAGGATCGTGGAGGTCTTCGCCTCCGAAGACACCGGATCGTGGGCGATCGTCGTCGCCAACTCCGCCGAGGTCACCTGTCTGGTGGCCTCGGGACAGCATTACGAACAGGTCGCGGCAGGCCCCGAGGGTGCGCCTCTCTGACGTCCGGTTCCCGTCGCTGGGGCTTTCCGCCGCGCCGAGGCATCTTGCGCGGCGCGCGGCCCGGCGCTACCCCCTTCGGCCAACAGCAATGAGGGACGAAGGACCAATTCCCATGGCCAGACCCAAGATCGCGCTCATCGGCGCGGGGCAAATCGGCGGCACGCTCGCCCATCTCGCCGCGCTGAAGGAACTGGGCGATGTCATCCTGTTCGACATCGCCGAGGGCATCCCGCAGGGCAAGGCGCTCGACATCGCCGAAAGCGGCCCGTCGGAAAAGTTCGACGCCAAGCTGAAAGGCACGAACGACTACGCCGACATCGCCGGCGCGGATGTGTGCATCGTCACCGCCGGTGTCGCGCGCAAGCCGGGGATGAGCCGTGACGACCTTCTGGGCATTAACCTGAAGGTCATGAAATCCGTGGGTGAGGGCATCCGCGACAACGCGCCGAACGCCTTCGTGATCTGCATCACCAACCCGCTCGATGCCATGGTCTGGGCACTGCGCGAATTCTCGGGCCTGCCGCATCACATGGTCTGCGGAATGGCCGGTGTGCTGGACAGCGCGCGGTTCCGCCATTTCCTCGCTGAGGAATTCGACGTTTCGATGAAGGACGTTACGGCCTTCGTCCTCGGCGGCCATGGCGACACGATGGTGCCGTCGGTGCGGTATTCGACCGTCGCTGGCATCCCGCTGCCCGATCTGGTGCAGATGGGCTGGACCACTCAGGAAAAGCTCGACGCGATCGTGCAGCGCACGCGCGACGGCGGCGCCGAGATCGTGGGCCTGCTCAAGACAGGCTCGGCTTTCTACGCGCCCGCCACCAGCGCCATCGAGATGGCCGAGGCCTATCTCAAGGACCAGAAGCGCCTTCTGCCCTGCGCCGCCTGGTGCGACGGGGAATTCGGGCTCAAGGGCATGTATGTGGGTGTGCCAACCGTGATCGGCAAAGGCGGGATCGAGCGCATCGTCGACATCAAGCTGACCAAGGACGAGCAGGCGATGTTCGACAATTCCGTCGCCGCCGTGAAGGGCCTTGTCGACGCCTGCAAGGGGATCGACGAAAGCCTCGCATGACCTTGCGCGATCGTCACTGACAGGAAACGGCGGCCCGACGGCCGCCGTTTTCTTTCGGAGCGTGCCGGTTCCGCGAATCGCCCTCCATGGTTGGCATACAGTGGCATACTGCGATGCCGCCTTTTTGTGATCACACGTTTTTCGCCTGTGATCACAAATGTCGCTTTTTTCGCGGAAAGCCGTTATCTGCGTCATAAAGCCGTTTTAATGCGCGCGTGGGTTGTGCTTAAGCGGTGTGAAACACCACTCACGACGGAATGGCGGCATGAATATTCATGAATACCAGGCGAAGGCTCTCTTGCGCGACTACGGAGCACCCGTCAGCGACGGACGCGCCGTCCTGAAGGCCGAGGAGGCCAAGACGGCGGCGGGCGAGCTGGACGGACCGCTCTGGGTCGTCAAGGCGCAGATCCACGCCGGCGGCCGCGGCAAGGGCCATTTCAAGGAGCCCGGCGCCGGCGACAAGGGCGGCGTGCGTCTGGCGAAGTCTGTCGAGGAGGCCGAGGCCGAAACCAAGAAGATGCTGGGCCGGACGCTGGTGACCCATCAGACGGGACCGGCGGGCAAGGTCGTCAACCGCATCTATATCGAGGACGGCTCGGGCATCGAGCGCGAGCTTTACCTCGCGCTTCTGGTCGACCGTCAGACCAGCCGCATTTCCTTCGTCTGCTCCACCGAGGGCGGCATGGACATCGAGGAGGTCGCGGCCTCCACCCCTGAAAAGATCCTGTCCTTCAGCGTCGATCCAGCCACGGGCTACCAGCCCTTCCATGGTCGCCGCATCGCCTTCTCGCTGGGCCTCGAAGGCAAGCAGGTCAAGGAATGCGTCAACCTGATGGGCGTTCTCTACAAGGCCTTCGTCGAGAAGGACATGGAGATGCTGGAAATCAACCCGCTGATTGTGACCGACACGGGCAACCTAAAGGTGCTCGACGCGAAGCTCGGTTTCGACGGGAACGCGGTCTACCGCCACCCCGACATCGCCGCGCTGCGCGACGAGACCGAGGAGGACCCCAAGGAACTCGCCGCCTCCAAGCATGACCTCAACTACATCGCGCTCGATGGCGAGATCGGCTGCATGGTCAACGGCGCGGGCCTGGCGATGGCGACGATGGACATCATCAAGCTCTATGGCGCGGAGCCCGCGAACTTCCTCGACGTGGGCGGTGGCGCGACGAAGGAAAAGGTGACCGAGGCCTTCAAGATCATCACCTCCGATCCGAACGTGAAGGGCATCCTCGTCAACATCTTCGGCGGCATCATGCGCTGCGACATCATCGCCGAGGGCGTGATCGCTGCGGTGAAGGAAGTGGGCCTTCAGGTTCCGCTCGTCGTCCGGCTGGAAGGCACCAATGTCGAGAAGGGCAAGGAGATCATCAACGCCTCCGGCCTCGACGTGATCGCGGCCGACGACCTGAAGGACGGGGCCGAGAAGATCGTCAAGGCGGTGAAGGGCTGAAGGCGGTCCGAACGGATGGATGAGCAGGCCGATATGAAGGTTCGGGCAGAGCCGCAGCCAGCCGGAGCGAAACTCTGGGTCGCGCTTCATGTCGTGGGTACGGCGCTGTTCGTCCTGATCGTCGCGAGCCGCGTGCTGGCCGCAAGCCATGAGACCGCGCCCGGTGCCTTTGCCGCGCATTGCTTTTCGCCATTGCTGACGGCGGAAACGGCGGCCGAACGGCTGGCGCCGGCGCGGATCGATTTCTACGACCTGCGGCCATTCCGTGCCGGAACGCCTGTCTCCGAACCCAACGGGCGCCCGGTCACGCCGGGAACCGACCGGCGCTGCGAGGTGGCCTTCGACGGTGAGCATGTCGAGGCCGGGACACACGCGGTCCGTGGCGGCTTGCAGAATGAGGGTATCGTCGCGGAAGCCGCGGTGCCGATGGGCTTTCCGACGCAGAATGGTGCCGAATTCGTCGCCGCGCGGTATCTCAACCCAAACCGCATCGCCGTGGTTCAGGTAGGCATGCGCCCCGGACCGGACGGTATCGAGACATTCATCAACGTGGAACGGCTTGAGCCGTCCGAAGATCAGAACTGAGGGACAGACATGGCCGTTCTTGTAGACGAAAACACAAAGGTGATCTGCCAGGGCTTCACCGGCTCTCAGGGCACGTTCCATTCCGAGCAGGCCATCGCATACGGCACGAAGATGGTCGGCGGCGTGACCCCCGGCAAAGGCGGGATGAGCCATCTCGACCTGCCGGTCTTCGATTCGGTCCACGAGGCGATGCACGTGACAGGCGCCAACGCCTCGGTCATTTACGTTCCACCACCCTTTGCCGCGGATTCGATCCTCGAGGCGATCGACGCGGAGATGCCGCTGATCTGCTGCATCACGGAAGGTATCCCGGTTCTCGACATGATGAAGGTCAAGCGCGCGCTGGAAGGATCGAAGTCGATCCTGATCGGACCGAACTGCCCCGGCGTCATCACGCCGGACGCCTGCAAGATCGGCATCATGCCTGGCCACATCCACAAGCGCGGATCGGTGGGCGTCGTCTCCCGCTCCGGCACGCTGACCTACGAGGCCGTCAAGCAGACCTCGGACAGCGGCCTTGGCCAGTCGACGGCCGTCGGTATTGGCGGCGACCCGATCAAGGGGACCGAGCATATCGACGTGCTGGAAATGTTCCTTGCCGATCCCGAGACGCAGTCGATCATCATGATCGGCGAGATCGGCGGCTCGGCCGAGGAAGAAGCGGCGCAATTCCTCGCCGACGAGAAGAAGCGCGGCCGCTGGAAGCCGACGGCCGGCTTCATCGCGGGCCGCACGGCGCCTCCGGGCCGCCGGATGGGCCATGCGGGCGCCATCGTCGCCGGCGGCAAGGGCGGCGCCGAGGACAAGATCGAGGCAATGAAGGCCGCCGGGATCGTGGTGGCCGACAGCCCCGCGACGCTGGGCGAGGCGGTGCTGAAAGCCATCGGCTGAGGCACCGCGAACGGGAGGATAAGGGTGCACAGACACGAGCGTCTCCGCAAGCTCCTGCGGGCGGCCCACGCGCTAGGCGCGGGGGGCCTGCTTGCGTTGGCCGCGGCGCTTTCGTTTACCCTGCCCGCCCGGGCGGATGTCAATCACGCGGATCCGGCGGCCATGCTGCCTGACGTGCGCGCGCTCACCGATAACTCCGATCTGCCGTGCGGTATACACAGCCCCACACGAACGACCCTCTTTCGCGTATCAATCCAGACAGTCCCTTCGGAGGTCTCCCGATGACCGACCAATCCCCCAACGACCAGTTCCACGCCTCCAGCTTCATGCAAGGCGCGAACGCGGCCTATCTCGAACAGCTCTACGCGCAGTACGCCCAGAACCCCGACGCGGTCGATGAGGGCTGGCGCAGGTTCTTCGCCGAGCTTGGCGATCCCGCGAACGAGGCCGTCGCCGAGGCGCACGGGCCCTCCTGGGCGCGCCCCGACTGGCCGCCGCAGCCCGAGGACGACTGGACCAACGCGCTGACCGGCGAGTGGCCGGCGGCGGCGGCGGCGGAGGTCAAGGAAGCGGGACGCAAGATCAAGGAGAAGGCCGCGGAAAAAGGCGTCGATGTCACCGATGCGCAGATCCAGCGCGCGGTGCTCGATTCGATCCGGGCGCTCATGCTGATCCGCGCCTACCGGATCCGGGGGCACCTCGTGGCCGATCTCGACCCGCTGGGCATGCGCGACCAGACCCCGCATCCCGAGCTCGACCCGAAATCCTACGGTTTCACCGAGGCCGACATGGACCGGCCGATCTTTCTCGACAACGTGCTGGGGCTTCAGCATGGGTCGATCCGGCAGATCCTGGACATCGTGCGGCGGACCTATTGCGGCACCTTCGCACTGCAATACATGCACATTTCCGACCCCGAGCAGGCCGCGTGGCTCAAGGAGCGGATCGAGGGTTACGGCAAGGAAGTCGCCTTTACCCGCGAGGGGCGGAAGGCGATCCTGAACAAGATGGTCGAGGCCGAGGGCTTCGAGAAGTTTCTCCATGTGAAATACATGGGCACCAAACGCTTCGGGCTCGACGGGGGGGAATCTCTGATCCCCGCGATGGAGCAGATCATCAAAAGGGGCGGCGCGCTGGGCGTGCAGGAGATCGTGATCGGCATGCCGCATCGCGGACGTCTTTCCGTGCTCGCCAACGTGATGCAGAAGCCATACCGCGCGATCTTCAACGAGTTTCAGGGCGGATCGTTCAAACCCGAGGACGTGGACGGGTCGGGTGACGTGAAATACCACCTCGGCGCGTCGTCGGATCGCGTTTTCGACGACAACACGGTTCACCTGTCGCTGACGGCGAACCCCTCGCATCTCGAGGCGGTGAATCCCGTCGTCATCGGAAAGGTCCGGGCGAAGCAGGACCAGATCGGCGATGCGGAGCGCAAGAAGGTCCTCGGCGTCCTCCTGCACGGTGACGCGGCCTTCGCCGGACAGGGCGTCGTGGCCGAGGGCCTTGGCCTTTCGGGCCTGCGCGGGCACCGCACGGGCGGCACGATCCATTTCATCGTGAACAACCAGATCGGCTTTACTACGGCGCCGCATTTCTCGCGCTCCTCGCCCTATCCGACGGATATCGCGCTGATGGTCGAGGCGCCGATCTTCCACGTGAACGGCGACGACCCCGAGGCGGTGGTCCACGCCGCCAAGGTCGCCATCGAGTTTCGCCAGAAATTCGGCAAGGACGTTGTCATCGACATGTTCTGCTATCGCCGGTTCGGTCACAACGAGGGCGACGAGCCCATGTTCACCAACCCGGTCATGTACAAGAAGATCAAGACGCAGAAGACCACGCTGCAGCTCTATACCGAGCGGCTTGTGAAGGACGGCCTGATCCCGGAAGGCGAGATCGAGGACATGAAGGCCGCCTTTCAGGCCCAGCTCAACGAAGAGTTCGAGGCCGGCAAGGAATACAAGCCCAACAAGGCCGACTGGCTCGACGGGCGCTGGTCCCACCTTGACCGCGAGGGCGAGGAGTACCAGCGCGGTGAAACGGCCATCAAGCCCGAGACATTGGCAGAGATCGGCCGCGCGCTGACGACGGTTCCCGACAGCTTCAACATCCACAAGACGATCGCGCGCCAGCTCGAGGCCAAGAAGGCGATGTTCGAAAGCGGCCAAGGCTTCGACTGGGCCACGGCCGAGTCGGTGGCCTTCGGCTCCCTCCTGACCGAGGGCTATCCGGTGCGTCTGTCGGGACAGGACTCCACCCGGGGCACCTTCAGCCAGCGCCATTCGGCAATTGTCGACCAGGCGACGGAGGATCGCTACTACCCGCTCAACCACATCCGCGATGGACAGCAGCGGTACGAGGTCATCGACTCGATGCTGTCGGAATATGCCGTGCTCGGGTTCGAATACGGCTACTCGCTGGCGGAGCCAAACGCGCTGGTGATGTGGGAGGCGCAGTTCGGCGACTTCGCCAACGGCGCGCAGATCATGTTCGACCAGTTCATTTCCTCTGGCGAGCGCAAGTGGCTGCGCATGTCGGGCCTCGTGATGCTTTTGCCGCATGGGTTCGAGGGGCAGGGACCGGAGCATAGCTCGGCCCGGCTGGAGCGCTTTCTGCAGCAATGCGCCGAGGACAACTGGATCGTCGCCAACTGCACCACGCCCGCCAACTATTTCCACATCCTGCGCCGGCAGCTGCACCGCTCGTTCCGCAAGCCGCTTGTGCTGATGACGCCGAAGTCGCTTCTGCGTCACAAGCTCGCCGTGTCGGATGCGGCGGATTTCACCACCGGGTCGAGCTTTCACCGGGTACTGTGGGACGATGCCGAGAAGGGGCATTCGGATACGACACTGCAGGCCGACGACAAGATCCGGCGCGTGGTGATCTCGTCGGGCAAGGTCTATTTCGATCTTCTGGAAGAACGTGACGCGCGGGGGATCGACGATGTCTATCTCCTGCGGCTGGAGCAGTTCTATCCCTTCCCGGCGCTCGCGCTGATGAAGGAGCTGGAACGCTTCAAGGGCGCCGAGATCGTGTGGTGCCAGGAAGAGCCGAAGAACCAGGGCGCCTGGACCTTCGTCGAACCCAATCTCGAATGGGTCCTCACGCGCATCGGCGCTGCGCGCACGCGTCCGCGCTATGTCGGGCGCTCGGCCAGCGCCTCGCCCGCCACCGGTCTCGCCAGCCAGCACAAGGCACAACAATCCGCGCTCGTGAACGATGCGCTGACCATCGAAGGGTAATCCGTCATGTCCATTGAAGTTCGCGTCCCCACGCTGGGCGAAAGCGTCACCGAGGCCACGGTCGCCACCTGGTTCAAGAAGCCGGGCGAGGCGGTCGCGGCCGACGAGATGCTCTGTGAACTGGAGACCGACAAGGTCACCGTCGAGGTGCCCGCGCCCGCCGCCGGCACGCTTGGCGAGATTGTCGCCGCCGAGGGCGAAACCGTCGGCGTAGACGCGTTGCTCGCCACCCTGACCGAGGGCGCCGGCACAGCGCCTGCCGCAGCGCCCGAGCCTGCCAAGACCGCCTCCCCCGCTTCGGACGGCGGCGACGAGAGCGTCGACGTCATGGTGCCGACGCTGGGCGAAAGCGTCACCGAGGCCACCGTCGCCACGTGGTTCAAGAAGCCGGGCGATACCGTCACCCAGGACGAGATGCTGTGCGAACTGGAAACCGACAAGGTGTCGGTCGAGGTGCCCGCGCCCGCCTCCGGCACGCTGAGCAAGATCCTCGCCGAGGAAGGCTCTACCGTGGGAGCTGGCGGCAAGCTCGCCATCATCGGCGGCAGCGCAGGCGCCGCCGCGCCCGCACCCGCGGCGGAGGCTCCGACCCAGCCCGCCGCCGCCTCTGGCGCCAAGGACATCGCCAATGCGCCCTCTGCGGAAAAGCTGATGGCCGAAAAGGGGCTGGACGCGGCACAGGTGCAGGGCACCGGCCGCGACGGGCGCATCATGAAGGAAGACGTGCTGAAAGCGGCCACGGCGCCCGCCCCGTCGGCGCCCGCCCCGTCGGCCCAGGCACCGCGCGCGCCGGTCGCCGCCCAGGATGCCGAGCGTGAGGAACGGGTCAAGATGACCCGCCTGCGCCAGACCATCGCCAAGCGCCTCAAGGATGCTCAGAACAACGCCGCGATGCTGACCACCTATAACGAGGTGGACATGACCGAGGTGATGGCGCTCAGGAACACCTACAAGGACCAATTCGAGAAGAAGCACGGCGTCCGGCTGGGCTTCATGTCCTTCTTCACCAAGGCCTGCGTCCATGCGCTGAAGGAAGTCCCCGAGGTCAATGCCGAGATCGACGGGACCGATATCGTCTACAAGAACTACGTCCACATGGGCATCGCCGCCGGCACCCCCCAGGGCCTCGTGGTGCCGGTGCTGCGCGACGTCGACCAGAAGAGCTTTGCCGAGATCGAGAAGGAGATCGGCGAGAAGGGCCGCCGCGCGCGTGACGGCAAGCTCTCGATGGCCGAGATGCAGGGCGGCACCTTCACCATCTCCAACGGCGGGGTCTACGGCTCGCTCATGTCCTCGCCGATCCTGAACCCGCCGCAATCGGGCATCCTCGGCATGCACAAGATCCAGGAACGCCCCATGGTCGTGGGTGGCGAGATCAAGATCCGCCCGATGATGTATCTCGCGCTCAGCTACGATCACCGGATCGTGGACGGCAAAGGCGCCGTGACCTTCCTCGTCCGCGTGAAGGACGCGCTGGAGGACCCGCGCAGGCTGCTGATGGATCTGTGAGGCCATCGCCGGACAAGTCCCGCCCTGCCGGTCGGCGCAGGGCGGGGCACGCCACGCCGCTTTCGACGCCAGCAAGGATGTCATGACCCCAGAACTGACAGCCCTCACCCTCGCCGCGCTCCTGCAATGCGCGCAGATGGCGCTCTATTCCGTCGTCGGGAACGCGCAGGTGGGCACGAAGGCCGCGATGTCTTCCCGTGACCGGAAGATCGAGCTCACCGGCACGGCGGGCCGCGTCCAGCGGGCGATGAACAACCATTTCGAGGGGCTGATCCTCTTCGGCATCGCCGCTACCGTCATCGCCGTCTCGGGGCAGTCCACCCCCTTCACCACCGCTTGCGCATGGACCTACCTCGTCGCGCGAGCGCTCTACGTCCCGGCCTATGCCTATGGCCTCGTGCCCTGGCGGAGCGTCGTCTGGGCCGTGGGCTGGATCGCCACGTTCCTGATGCTCATTGCCGCGCTGATCTGATCTTCATCCTGGCATAAAACTCCGGGGGTCCGGGGGCTGGCCCCCGGTGTCCCGCCAAACGACAAAAGGACCAATCCCATGGCAAGTTACGACGTCATCGTCATCGGCTCCGGCCCGGGGGGCTATGTCTGCGCCATCCGTTGTGCGCAACTGGGTCTCAAGACGGCCTGCGTGGAGGGGCGCGACACGCTCGGCGGGACCTGCCTCAACATCGGCTGCATCCCGTCCAAGGCGCTGCTGCATGCCTCCCACCAGCTGCACGAGGCGGAGCACAATTTCGCCAAGATGGGGCTGAAGGGAAAGACGCCGTCGGTCGACTGGAAACAGATGCAGGCCTACAAGGACGACGTGATCGGCCAGAACACCAAGGGCGTCGAATTCCTGTTCAAGAAGAACAAGATCGACTGGCTGAAGGGCTGGGGTTCGATCCCGGAGGCGGGCCGCGTCAAGGTGGGCGACGAGGTGCACGACGCCAAGTCGATCATCGTGGCCAGCGGGTCCGAGCCCTCCGCGCTGCCGGGGATCGAGATCGACGAGAAGGTCGTCGTGACATCGGAGGGCGCGCTGAGCCTGCCCAAGGTGCCCAAGAAGATGGTCGTGATCGGCGCGGGCGTCATCGGGCTGGAACTGGGCTCGGTCTACGCGCGCCTCGGGTCGGAGGTGGAGGTCATCGAGTTCCTCGACCACATCACCCCCGGAATGGACGCCGAGGTCTCCCGCAGCTTCCAGCGGCTGTTGCAGAAACAGGGGCTCAGCTTCACGCTCGGGGCCGCCGTGCAGAAGGTGGAGGCGACCAAGACCAAGGCCAAGGTCACCTACAAGCTCGGGAAGGACGACAGCGAGGCGACGGTGGACGCGGATGTGGTCCTCGTCTCGACGGGCCGCAGACCTTATACCGACGGGCTTGGCCTCGAGGCGCTGGGCGTGAAGATGACCGACCGCGGACAGGTCGAGACCGACGGGCACTGGGCGACAAGCGTGCCGGGCATCTACGCCATTGGCGACTGCATCGCGGGCCCGATGCTGGCCCACAAGGCCGAGGACGAGGGAATGGCCGTCGCGGAAGTGATCGCGGGCAAGCATGGACACGTGAACTACGGCGTTATCCCCGGGGTCATCTACACCCATCCCGAGGTCGCCAATGTCGGCGAGACAGAGGAGACGCTGAAATCGGCCGGGCGCGATTACAAGGTCGGGAAGTTCAACTTCATGGGCAACGGGCGCGCCAAGGCCAATTTCGCCGCCGACGGCTTCGTCAAGATCCTCGCCGACAAGAAGACGGACCGCATCCTCGGCGCCCACATCATCGGGCCGATGGCGGGCGACCTGATCCACGAGATCTGCGTGGCGATGGAATTCGGCGCCTCGGCGCAGGACCTCGCACTGACTTGCCATGCGCATCCGACCTATTCGGAGGCCGTCCGCGAGGCGGCGCTGGCCTGCGGCGACGGTGCGATCCACAGCTGAACGGGTGAGCGGCAGGCGGGGCATCGAGCCCCGCCTGCCGCTTGCGCCCTTGGGCGCGTGCGTATTTGAGGAAAGATGAAGGGGCCGGTCAGCCCGCCAGAAGGCGAAGGCCCTGCGTGACATCGGCGCGCACGGCAAGGCGCAGGCCCGGCTCGTCCCCGGCGTTGAGTGCGGCGAGGATCAGGCGGTGGTGCTGCGGCGCCTCGGTTCGGTTGAGGCGCCCGTAGAGCGCGCGCATCGTGGGTCCGAGTTGCAGCCAGACCGTTTCGGCCAGGGCCAGCATGGCCGGCGCCTGCGCGCGCAGATAGAGCGTGCGGTGAAACTCGAGGTTCGTGCGGATGTACCCCACGGCGTCGCGCCGGGCGATGACCTGCGCGATCTGGCCGTTGATCGCCTCCATCCGTTCGATCAGGGCGGGATGGGCGCGGGGCAGGGCGCGGGAGGACAGCTCTGGCTCCAGAAGCGCGCGAATGGCGGCCAGTTCCTCGATACGTTCATTCGACAGCTCCGGCGTGGACACGCGGCCCGAGGCCGACAGGAACAGCGCCCCCTCCGAGACAAGACGGCGGACAGCCTCGCGCGCCGGCGTCATCGAGACGCCGAATTCCCGCCCGAGGCCGCGCAGCGTCATGGCCTCGCCGGGGCCGACCTCGCCATGCATGATCCGGCTTCTGAGCGCGCGATAGACCCGATCATGGGCCACGGCGGCGCCGGTATCGGTGGGCCGCGGGTTCATCAGCATGGACTCAGTCCTCCGATCCGGTGTCGAACCGCCATGCCAGAAGCGCTGCACCATTGTTTTTCAGCCACCTGCGATGGGTCTCCGTCGCGGGGCAAAGCTGGCGGCACAGGGACCAGAAGGCGGGGCCGTGGTTCATCTCCGCCAGATGCGCGACCTCGTGGGCGGCGACATAGTCCAGCACCTCCGGCGGCGTCATGATCAGGCGGAACGAAAACATCAGGTCGCCCTTGGTCGAGCAGCTTCCCCAGCGTGACCGGGGATCGCGCAGCGTGAGCCGGCCCGGTCTGCGCCCGATCTTCGCGGAGTGTTCCGCCACTACGGAGGCGAGGCGCTCGCGCGCCATGGTCGTCAGCAGCGCCTTGACCCGTGCCGCCTCCCGTGGTCCCGCCGGAACGCTGATATGGCCATCCTCGAACCGTGCGGCGCGTCCATTGCCTTGCAGGATCGGCCTGGCGACCCCAAAAAGGGGTATGGTCTCTCCGATCCGCGCAAAGCGTGGCCCCGGCGCCCGGTCGAGATGCCCTCGCACCCAGTCCGCACGGTCATGGAGGAAGGCCAGCGCCTCGTCCTCGGGGGCCCAGAGCGGCAGGCTCATCGACACGCGGCCGTCGCTGCGGGACACGCGCAGCGAAAACCGCTTGGCACGGCCGGAACGGCGCAGGATCACCTCGACCGGCGGATCGCCGGGCAGAACGTGGGTCGATGTTCCTGATGTGGACGACACGCCGCACCTCTCTGATCGTGTCTGGATGGCCTTCGGATGCCCCTGATGCGCCGGTGGATCCGGTCGGCGCGGGGAAAGGCTTTGACAGGCACCCGCCAGTATGGCAGATGGCCGCAGTTCTCTCGATAGCGATGATTGAAGGGGGTGTCATGCCCAAAGAGGAATGGGGCGTCAAACGCGTTTGCCCCACCACCGGCAAGCGATTCTACGATCTTGGGCGCGACCCGATCGTCAGCCCCTATACGGGCGAGGTGGTCGAGATCGAGACCGGCAAGGCCGGTCGTTCGCTGGTGGCTGAAAAGCCGCCGAAACCTGCAGCCAAGGCCAAACCGGAAACGGATGATGGCCTGGTGCTGGAGGACGACATCGAAATCGATGCCGAGGACGACGACGACGTTGAAATCGACGATGACGATGTTCTCGACGATGACGACGACAGCGACACCGTCGCGCTGGACGATCTGGCGGATGTCGCTTCGGATGACGACGACAGCTGAGGGACCGGCCGGATCGGCCCGTTCGCTAGGCGGCGCGGGCCACATCCGCCCGCGTTCGCTTTTTTTGCGGGATCCGCCACGGGCGCCGCTTGATCGGGGATGATTTTGGTCTTGCGCAGCGCCAGCCCAATCCGTATGTCCCAAGCCGACGCAGGCCATTGTGCCGCGACGGGGCCATAGCTCAGTTGGGAGAGCGCTTGCATGGCATGCAAGAGGTCAGGGGTTCGACCCCCCTTGGCTCCACCACCACCCCCTAGTCCAATGAAAACAATCCTGTTCAGGTGTGGGGTTGTGTCGTGTGTCACAGCCTGGTGTCACACCCTGCTACCCTGCAAGATGCTGTGATACGTATCGTTGACCTCCTGCGGATAGGGCACCGCCAGAAGTGGCCCGGCGGTGGTCTTCATCCAGGCCGGCACATCGTCCATGCAACAGTTCAGCGTATACCATATCCCGACGCGGCAAGCAGATCAGGCGTATGCGGCGACCCCGCGATCCATGGCGAAAGCCGGCGCTTGGGCGCCCCGCCCTCGGCCTGCCAAAGGATGCGGGTCTCCTCGGCGATGACAGCTGCCTCGGGGTCGAGGTCGAGGTCGCTCTGGCGCTCGGAGTTGGTGCGGCCATCGCCTACGATCTCGTCGCCCCACGGCCGGAACGCGGCCATCGACCGGGGCGCGTAGGCATACATTTCGCTGTTGGTGAGGACGCTCACGGGCAGATCGAGCGCATCGAACAGGTCCAGCATCCGCCACGCCCCAACGCGCTTGCCATAGTCGCGCCACGCGTGGTTCAGGATGTTGGGCTGCGGACCGCCCCGGCGCCAGTTCGACACCCAGACCCCGGCCAAAGTCGAAATGCTCAAGGTTCAGCCCGATATGGACGGCCAGCCGGTGTTCCCCCCGGCCAGTCGTAATCGGCGCGGTCATGGATGGCGCGGTAGTCGTATCGGCCATGACCGCTTGATGTGCCCGATCCCCCTGCCGGGCCGCTGCTCGGTCATTTCCAGACGTTTCCATGATGTCCCGATCACCCGGACCGGCCCGTGGCGTGCCGAGCGGCTTGGCGTCACGGTCTTGCCTCGGTTCCCTTCTCCCGGACCGGCCATTTCCCTTAGGCAAGGCGTTCGCCATGGATCGCGCGCTTCTGATAGGTTCCGACACCCTTTTCCACGATCAACGCGCCATCCTTCATCACGGTCTGTCCGCGCAGGATGGTGCGCACCGGCCAGCCAGCGACGTCCAACCCCTCGTAGGGTGTGTAGTCCGCGCCGTGATGCAGGATGTCCTGGCGCAGCACCTCGCGCCTGGACGGGTCCCATATGGCGATATCGGCGTCGGATCCGACCGCGATGGTCCCTTTGCGGGGATAAAGGCCGTAGAGCTTGGCGTGGTTGGTCGATGTCAGGGCAACGAAGCGGTTGATGTCGATCCGTCCCTTGCTGACCCCTTCGGAGAACAGGATCGGCAGGCTGGTCTCCACGCCGGGGATGCCATTGGGCACCCAGCGAAAGCTTTTCAGTCCGGCGGGGCGTTTCTTGCCCTGCTGATCCTCGAAGCGATAGGGACAGTGGTCGGAGGAATAGACATCGAAAACGCCGGTCTGCAGCCCCTCCCAGCAGGCCGCCTGGCTGGCGGTGTCGCGCGGCGGAGGGGAACAGACGTATTTCGCGCCGTCGAAGCCTTCCAGGTCGAGATCGTCGCGTGTCAGGACGAGATACTGCGGACAGGTTTCGCCGAACACCCTGCTGCCGCGTCGCCGGCCCGCGCGGATCTCGTCCATCGCATCGCCATTGGAGACATGGACGATAACGATCGGCACATCGACGATTTCGGCCAGCGCGATGGCACGATGGGTCGCCTCGCGCTCCGCCGGAACCGGCCGGGTCGTGGCATGGAATTTCGGCGCCGTATCGCCCTTGTCGGCGGCCCGGTCGCGCAGATACTCGATCATGTCGTCGTTTTCAGCGTGAACCATGCACAGCGCACCGGAAGCCTTTGCGCCCTCCAACGTGTCGAGGATCTCGCGGTCGCTGAGCTTCATGCCTTCATAGGTCATGAACACCTTGATCGAGGTGTAGCCATCGGCGACCAGCGCCGGCAGTTCCTGACCCAGAACCTGCGGCGTCGGATCCGTGAGGATGATGTGAAAGCTGATATCGGTATAGCAATTGCCGTCCGCCAGCCCGTGGTACCAGCGCACCGCGTCATGCAGGCTCTGGCCCTTCGCCTGCAAGCAGAAGGGCAGGACCGTCGTATGCCCGCCGCATATCGCCGAGCGTGTCGCGCTCTCGAAATCGTCGGCCATGACGACGCCCGGCTCACCGGGTTGTGCGATATGCACATGGCTGTCGATGCCGCCGGGCAGAAGGTAGTGGCCTGTTGCGTCGATCCTCTCGGCCGCGTCGGGAAGATCCTTGCCGATCAAGGCGATCTTGCCGTCCTTGATGCCGACATCGGCGTCGAAAGTATCGCTGGCCGTGACGACGGTGCCGCCGAAGATGACCGTATCGAGCCCTGTCATGCCGTGATCTCCGTTTCGCGGATGTCCTCGAGGCGTGCGATCAGCCGGTCGATCTCGGCCTCTGTGTTGTAATGAACCGCCGACACACGGATGACCCCGTCCTGCTCCATCAACCCGAGATCCTCGATCAGGCGTCTAGAGTAGAAATCGCCGAAACGGATCCCGATGCCCGTCGGATCGACGGCCTCGACGATCCGGCGCGAGGAGACGCCATCGATCGTGAAGGATATGGTCGGAACGCGGCGATCCCGCGCGGCGCACGGATCGCCGATGATCGTCACGTCCGGCCGGCCGGCAAGGTAGTCCAGCAGCTTGCGCGAAAGGGTTTCCTCATGCGCGGCGATCAGGCGGAACGCGGCTTCCACCGCGTTCCGCCCCGTTGCGTTCACGCCATGTGCCTGCGCCAGCGTCTCGAGATAGTCGAGCACGCCGATGCACGAATAAGCCAGTTCGTAGCTGGCGTTTCCGGGCTCGAGCTTCTGGGGCACCTTGTCGTCGGGAAAGAAGCTGTGATTCAGGTTGCCGGCGGCCAGAAGGTGGTCATAGCGCCCATAGAGCGCCGCAAAATGCGCCCCGTAGACCTTGTAGACGGAGAACCCGTAGAAATCCGCCCCCAGGGCTTGAACGTCGATCGCGCGATGCGGCGCGTAGGCCACGCCGTCCACGGACAAAAGAGCGCCGGCGTCATGGACGAGATCGGCGATCTCGCGGATCGGCAGGATCGAACCGAAGATGTTCGAGGCATGGGTGACCGCGACCAGCCGCGTCTTGTCGGACAGGAGTGCCGCAAGGTCGGCCAGATCGGGCGCGTAGCTGCCTTCGAGCAGGGTCCATTCACGGATCACGATGCCCTGTTCGCCGAGCTTTCGCCATGGCCCGATATGCGCCTCGTGGTCGAAGTTGGTAACCACCACTTCGTCGCCGGGGTCCCATGAATGCACCAGCGAACGGGCGAGCTGATCGAAGAGTTGCGTGCTGGTCGCGCCCATCACGATTTCCTCGGGACGCGCGGCGTTCATGAGCGTGGCCAGCGCCTCGCGGCCAGACTGGACCATCGCGCCCGCCTTCTGCGATGCCTCGTAGCTTGCGCCCAACTGGACATTCGCCGCGAACAGGTACTCCGTGAGCCGTTCGGCCGTCTGGCGGACGACCTGCGATCCCCCTGCATTGTCGAGAAACACCTCCCCCGCTCCGAGCGCGGGAAAGTTGTTCCTAACGAAGTCGATATCCAGAACCGTCATGCCGTCTCCCATTGGTTGCGCGGAGCCTCGTTCGTCATGGCGCCCTTGTCGCCACCAAGCCCTAGAGCGGCGGCGGACAAAGCACTAGCGAAGCTTGGGCCACGTGCGGTTCACGGGAAAAGCGGAGCGCGATGTGCATAAAATTTGAGTAATTGCCACGATAACTGGCGGAAAACCGATCAATGCCACGAGACCGACCAAGATGCTCAATTCGGACATGGGCCGCAGATCTTTGAGCCGTACGGTTTGTGTCGCTGATCGGCCTTATGGCGGTGACGTCCACAAACGTAACAGGGAGTTCCCAATCAATGAGACTGCTCACACTTGCCTGCATGGCCGCAACAGCCGGTTTTTCCGTCCCGGCTTTCGCTCAGGAAACGCTCCAGACGGTGCGTGATCGCGGCATGATGAACTGCCAGGTCGGCCTGCCGACCCCGGGTTTCTATGCACTTGCCGATGACGGCACCTGGTCGGGACTGGACGTCGATCTCTGCCGCGCGGTTTCCATGGCCATCTTCGGCGATCCCGACATGGTCGAATATCAGTCGGTGACATCGGCTGTGCGTTTCACCGAAATGCAGAACGGTGCGAGCGACATGCTCTCGCGCACCACCACATGGACGGCCGTGCGCGACACCCAGCTGGGTCTCGATTTCACCACGGTCGGCTTCTATGATGGCCAGGGCTTCCTGGTGCCTGCCGACAGCGGCATCACCTCCGCGCTGGAGCTTTCGGGGGCCACGGTCTGCGTTCTGACCGGCACAACGACGGAACTCAACCTCGCTGACTTCTCGCGCGCCAACGATCTCGGCATCACGACGGTCACGAACGAGAATGTCAACGTTCTGGTGGAGACCTATCTCGGCGGCGGTTGCGACGCCTACACCAACGACAAGTCCGGCCTTGCCGCGCGCCGGTCGGCATTCCCCGATCCCTCGGCCCACATCATCCTGCCCGAAACCGTCTCGAAAGAGCCGCTCGGCCCTGTGGTGCGAGAGGGTGACGCCGCATGGCGCGACCTCGTGACCTGGACCGTTTTCGGTCTGATCAACGCCGAAGAACTGGGCGTGACATCCGAGAATGTCATGATGATGTCCGAAACCCCGCCGAGCCCGAACGTGGCCCGTCTGCTTGGTGTCGAGGGCAATATCGGCGAAGAGCTGGGAGTCGAGCCTGACTTCATGGTCGGCGTGATCTCTGCCCTGGGCAACTATGGTGAGATCTACGAGCGTCACATCGGCGAAAACACTCCCATCGGCATCCCCCGCGAGGGCACCCTGAACGCGCTCTGGACCGAAGGCGGCATCATCTACGCACCGCCTTTCCGCTAGGTTTCCGCGCAACGAGACTGGCGCGCCCCGGTCGGGGCGCGCCACCCAATCCGCGCTTGCGAGCCGCGGGCTAGACGGAGGGTGCAGTTCTGACCAATCGGGGGCCGACATGGCGGTGACTGAGCAATCTGTCCGATCGCCCAGCAGCAATCGAAGCCGGTTTGCGCGGCTGTTCTATGACGCGACCATTCGGGCGATCTTTCTCCAGGTGCTGACCGCGACGCTCGTGATCGGCCTCTTTGCCTGGCTGATCTACAACACCATGGTCAATATGCAGGAACGCAACCTGTCTGCGGGCTTCGGGTTTCTGGACGTATCGGCCGGCTTCGGCATCAGTTTCACGCTGATCCCCTATCAGGAGGGGGACACTTACCTCAGGGTGTTCTTCGTCGGCATCCTGAACACGCTGCTGGTCGCGGTGGTATCCATTTTCCTCGCGACGGTGGTGGGGCTGATCGTGGGGCTGGCGCGGCTGTCGAAGAACTGGATCATTTCCAGGATCGCGCGCGTCTATGTCGAGTTGCTCCGCAACACGCCACTTCTGTTGCAGATCATCGCGTGGTTCTTTGGTGTCTTCAATCTGCTCCCGCGTCCGCGCGACAGTGTCGTTCTCGCCGACAGCTTCGTCTTGAACAATCGCGGGTTCTACATGCCGGCGCCCATTCCCGAGGCCGGGTTCGGCCTGGTGCTGGCCGCTTTTGTCGTTTCCGTCCTCGGCGCAGTCGCGATCTACCGCTGGGAGGCGGCGCGCCGCGACCGCACCGGCCAAGCCTTTCCGGCCATCTCGACGGGGATCGCCATCATCATCCTCGTACCGCTGATCGTGCATCTGGCAGCGGGCAGTCCGCTGAGCTGGGACATGCCCGTGCTGCAGGGCTTCAACTTTGTGGGCGGGATGTCGGTGCCGCCGAGTTTCTGTGCGCTGGTCGTGGCGCTGTCGGCCTACACGTCGTGCTTCATCGCCGAGATCGTCCGCTCGGGCATTCAGTCCGTGTCCAAGGGACAACTCGAGGCGGCCGGCGCGTTGAACCTGCCCGGCAACTGGACGCTGCGGCGCGTGGTACTGCCGCAGGCGCTGCGCGTGATCATTCCGCCGTTGATCAGCCAGTATCTCAATGTCGTGAAGAACTCCTCGCTGGCGATCGCCATCGGCTTTCCCGACCTCGTGAGCGTGTGGATGAACACATCGCTCAACCAGTCGGGCCGCGCGATCCCGATCGTCGCGATGACCATGGCTTTCTATTGCCTGGTCAGCCTGTCCGTGTCGCTGGCGATGAACCGCTACAACCGCAGCGTCCAGATCAAGGAGCGCTGAGCCATGACGATGATCTTCGAACCAAAGGCCGACCGCCCGCCGCCGCCGTCCGAAACGGGATTGGTTGCGTGGCTGCGCCAGAACCTGTTCAAGGACATTCCCAACACCCTGATGACGATCCTGGGGATGTACCTCGCCTTCACCGTGCTCAGCTGGGTGTTGGACTGGGCGCTGTTCAACGCGGTCTGGGATGCCGATACGCGGCGAGAATGCCTCGATGCGGTCGGGCGCTCGGGCGCGTGCTGGCCTGGCGTCGTGGAATGGCTGCCGAACCTGATCTACGGCCTCTATCCCAAGGACGCCGTCTGGCGGATCAACCTCGGGTTCCTGGCGTTCGTCCTGTGGATGGTGCCGCTCTGGCTGCCGCGCGTGAAATCCAAGGTCGCAATCGGCCTGATGGCGGTGATTCTGTACCCGTTTCTTGCCAGCTACTTCTTCCTTGGCGGGGAAAAGGGCTTCGTCTGGACGGCTTTGATCGCGGCGGGCGTGTGGGGACTGGTCTGGGTCTGGGCAACGGCGCTGTGCGAGCGTGCGACGGATCTCAGCGTCGGCGCATGGCTGGGCCGCCGCATCGCCGGGTCGTCTGACGAACAGATTCAGAAACGTGTCCGGCAGGGGGCAGCGCTCCTGCTTTACGTGATCTGTTTCGGTCTGGTCTCGGCCTGGTCGCTGGAGGAGGTGCGCACACAGTTCTGGGGCGGCCTGTTCCTGACGCTGGTCATTTCGGGGATCGGCATCACCTTTTCGCTGCCGGCGGGCATTCTGCTCGCGCTGGGGCGCAGGTCGCACCTGCCGGTCATCTCGATGCTGTCGACCATCTTCATCGAGCTGTTCCGGTCGGTGCCGCTGATCACCATCCTGTTCATGTTCAACACGATGCTGCCGCTCTTCATGCCGGAGGGGACGGACGTGAACCAGCTCGTTCGCGCCATCGTGGCGGTTTGCCTCTTCGCCGCCGCCTACATGGCGGAGGTCATCCGGGGCGGTCTGCAGGCCATTCCGAAGGGCCAGTACGAGGCGGCGGCCTCATTGGGCCTGGGATACTGGCAGACGACTACGCAGGTGGTCATGCCGCAGGCTCTCAAGATCATGATCCCTACCATCGTCGGCAACTTCATCGGCCTGTTCAAGGATACCACGCTGGTGTCGATCATCGGGCTCTTCGACCTGATGAACATGGCGCGGGCCGTGGGCGAGGACACCGACTGGCTGGGACTGTTCATCGAGCCGTTCTTCTTCGTTTCGTTGATCTACTTCGTATTCTGTTACGCCATGTCGTCTTATTCCATCGGGCTCGAGGCCAAACTGTCGAAAGGGCGCGACCGATGAGTGGGTCGATACCCAGACGCAAGGTCATCGAGATCCTGAAGCTCAACAAGTGGTTCGGCCAGTTCCACGTGTTGAAGGATGTCGATCTGACCGTCCGGGAACGCGAAATCTTCGTGATCTGTGGCCCCTCGGGGTCGGGAAAATCCACCCTGATCCGCTGCATCAACCAGCTTGAGCATCATCAGCAGGGCGACATTCTCGTCGATGGCATCGAGGTGGAGAAGGGTGGCAGGAATCAAGAGGTGGTCCGCAAGACGACCGGCATGGTGTTCCAGCAATTCAACCTGTTCCCGCATCTCACGGTGCTTGATAATTGCACGCTTACCCCGACGCTTGGGCTTGGCATGCCCAGGAATGACGCCGAAGATCTCGCGATGCTGCACCTCAAGCGGGTCGGCATCGACGATCAGGCGATGAAGTATCCGCTGCAACTGTCGGGCGGCCAGCAGCAGCGTGTCGCCATCGCGCGGTCGCTTTGCACGCAGCCCAAGATCATGCTCTTCGACGAGCCGACCTCGGCCCTCGACCCCGAGATGATCAAGGAAGTGCTCGATGTCATGGTCGAGCTTGCGCAAGACGGCATGACGATGATTTGCGTCACCCACGAAATGGGTTTTGCACGTCAGGTCGCCGACAAGGTCCTGTTCATGGATCAGGGGGAAATCGTGGAATCCGGTCCCCCGGGGGATTTCTTCGCCAATCCCCGCTACGACCGCACCCAACAGTTTCTCGCGCACATCCTCTAACCTGCGTCCCGGCACGGCGCGCGCAGGTCGGCGACGTCGAGCACACGGTCCGTGCCCAACGCGAAGCGCGGGTGGTCGAAGGCCAGCCCGATCGCCCGCGTGTGGGTGTAGAGGGTCAGCCAGGCGGGATCCGCCTGCAACGCTTCATAGGCCTGCGCGTAGAATATGCCTCTGTCGTCGTGGGACGTCTCACGCCTTGCCCGGTCCAGAAGCGTTTCCACATCCGTGTTGCGATAGCCCTGCCACCACGATCCGGCGACGCGCGAGTCGATCTTTTCGTAGAGCACGCGGAACGTGCTCATGGGACTGGAGTCGAACACGCACATGTCGCGGATTTCCTTGCGGCGCACCATGTGCGCGTAGGCCTCTCGGTCTTCATGCACATGGATGCCCAGCGTAATGCCCACGTCCGACACTTGACGGCGCAGCACCTCGCACAGCGCCTCGGCCTCGTCGGGCAGGCGCGTGGGGCAGTCGATTCCAAGCGTCAAACCATCGCCGTAACCGGCATCGGCAATCAGACGGCGCGCCTGGTCCGGGTCATGCGGCACGTCGGTCGCCACCGCTCCGAAATGAGCGGCGCTGACGAAACCGTGCAGCGGCGTCGCATGGCCTGCCATGACATCGGCAACGAGACCGTCGCGGTCCACGGCAAGGTTGAGGGCACGTCTGAGCCGCGCATCGGCAAGCGGCCCTGCGGCGTTTAGCAGGAAGATGATCGCCACAGGCGAGGTGTATTCGTGCAAGGCCACTTGTCCATCGACGGAGCCGCGTGCCGCGTCCGGACCAAGGTCGCAGGCGATATCGGCGGTGCCGTCCCTCAGCATCCGGAGCCGCGCCTGCGGGTCGGGCTCTGCGATCCAGGTGATCGTGTCGAACTCGGGTTGGGCGAAATGCGCGGGCACGCGCGCGGCCGTGATCGACGTCCCGGTCCTGTCCGTGATCCTGTAGGGTCCCGAGCCGATGATCTCCGCGACCTGATTTGCGTCCCACCGGTCCAGGGTGTCCGGGGCGACGATGAACCCCTGTTCGAGGATATCAAGAAGATCGGCGAGGGGCTCGTCCAGCCGGATGGAAAGGGTCCGTGCATCCGCCGCTTCGATGACAGCATCGCCCAGATACTGCCGCCACACGCCCGGCGCGCCCAGAGTGTAGCCCTTGTCCGCACGCGCCATGCGCCGCAAGGACCGCGCCACGGCAGCGGCATCGCACGGCGTTCCGTCGTGGAAACGGTGATCTGGCCGCAGATCGAACCGCCAGTCCCGCGCGCTGGCGTCCACATCCCACCGAAGGGCGAGGTTCGGCGCATGCGTCGTGCCGGTCCGTTTGACCAGCGTGTCGCACACCGCCCGCAGGATCGACAATTGATCCGCCGCGTCGGTGCAGTCATGCGGGTCACCGGGCGCGGCGCGCCTTTGCGCGATCCTGCAGCTGGACACCATGTATCCCGTCTCCTTGCAAAACATCGCTCGAAGGACGGCACATTCGTCCGTCCCGCGGCTTCCGCCATGGTCCGCATAACTTTCGACGCTTCGATGACATCAGCCAACCCGATCGCTGCGCCGAGGGAAAGGGCGACATCGGCCATCGCGGCGATTGGGCGGCAGGGATGACGACGCCCTGTTCCGGCGCGGCGGCGCGGAACTTGCCGACGCCTTGCCTGTCCGGCGGGCATTGCCCTTCCAAGGTCGGGGCTTGCTCCGATGCTGCTCACGTCGCCGCCGGTGGTTCTGCCAATTCCCGTGCGGTTCCGTGTTCTGCTGTTCGCGGTCCCGGTTTGGTGCCCGCCTAGATCATCTGCCCGGAAAACGTGCATCGTGCCGGGGTTCCGCCGGATTAACCGGCTATTGGCGATCTGAGTGCCGGTATCACCCCGGATCGTTGACAGCGCGTCCGACGGTGAAACACCTTTCATGTGCACAGAGCATTTAGGGTTCCGCCTTTTTTGAAGGGTCTGGTCCGAGAAATGCAGCCGGGCGGCAAATTCCGCCCGGTCCACGGCGGGCCAAAATCCCGGGAGAGCTCTGTCGCAGATGGTTCGGCCCCTCCCCGACATCCTTTCCGGTCGGACCACAGTCATGATCCGATCGGAGGTATCGCAGATGCTAAGAACCGCCCTTGCCGCCACCACTGCCCTCGGCCTCGCGCTGAGCCCCGCCGTCGCCACGGCCCAGGACCGCACGGAGTTTCGCGTCGCCTGGTCGATCTATGTGGGCTGGATGCCCTGGGGTTATCTCGAGGAAAGCGGGATCATGGACCGTTGGGCCGAGCGCTACGGCATCGATGTCGAGATCGTCCAGATCAACGATTACGTGGAATCGATCAACCTCTACACTTCGGGCGAGTTCGACGGCGTGACAGCGACGAACATGGACACGCTGTCGATCCCGGCGGGATCGGGCGTGGACACCACGGCGCTGATCGTTGGCGATTTTTCCAACGGCAACGATGCCGTCATCCTGAAGGGCGAGGGGGGGATCGCGGACCTGGCCGGCATGCCGGTGAACCTCGTGGAGCTGTCGGTGTCGCATTATCTGCTGGCCCGCGCGCTGGACTCGGTCGGGCTCGCCGAGCGTGACCTCGACGGCGTGGTCAACACCTCGGACGCGGACATGATCGCGGCCTTCCAGACCGATGACGTGCAGGCGGTGGTGACATGGAACCCGCTGGTCTCCACGATCATGGAGACACCCGGCGCCAACATGCTCTTCGACAGCTCCGACATCCCCGGCGAGATCATCGACATGATGGTCGTCAACACCGAAACGCTGGAGGCGAACCCCGATTTCGGGCGCGCCCTGGCGGGTGCGTGGTACGAACTGATGGGCATCATGTCCTCCGACACGGACGAGGGTATCGCCGCCCGGACCGCCATGGCCGAGGCCTCGGGCACCGATCTGGCCGGCTACGAGGCGCAGCTTGCCTCGACCCAGATGTTCTACGATCCCGCCGAGGCCGTGGCCTTCGTCGAAAGCGAGGCGCTGCCCGAGACCATGGTCACCGTGGCGGAGTTCCTGTTCGAACAGGGGATCCTCGGCGAAGGCGCGCCGAGCGCGGATTTCGTCGGTGTCGAATATCCCGGTGGCGTGATCACGGGCGATCCCGAGAACGTGCAGCTGCGTTTCGACACGACCTACATGCAGATGGCCGCCGACGGGTCGCTCTGAGCCGCGCGAGGGGGGCACGGCGATGCGATGGATCAACCGCATGCCGGGGCGGGCGGGCCATGCGACGCTCGCCGCGCTCCCCTTCGTGCTGGTCTTCCTCGCCTATTCCGCCGGATCGGCGGCGCGGCTGGCGGAAAACCCGCAAGACCGGGTGCTGCCATCGCCCACGACTCTGGTCGAAACGGCGGTCAGGCTTGTCAGCGAGCCGGACCGCCGGTCGGGTGAGATCCTGTTCTGGGGCGACACGGTATCCAGCCTTACGCTACTGGGCGCGGGTGTCGGCATCGCGGCGCTGATCGGGCTGGTCTTCGGGCTGGCCATCGGCCTTGTCCCGATGATCCGCAGCACGTTTCAGGGTTTTGTCGCGATCCTGTCGATGATCCCGCCGCTCGCGGTTCTGCCCATCCTTTTCATCACGCTGGGTGTAGGGGACACGGCGAAAGTGGCGCTGATCGCCATCGGGATCACGCCTTTCCTGATCCGCGATCTTTCGGCACGTACGCTGGAGTTGCCGCAGGAACAACTGGTCAAGGCGCAGACGCTGGGCGCCTCGACGCTCGCCATCTCGGTCTCGGTCGCGCTGCCGCAGATCATGCCTCGCCTCATCTCGGCGGTGCGCCTGTCGCTGGGGCCTGCGTGGCTGTTCCTGATCGCGGCGGAGGCCGTGGCTTCGGACAGCGGGCTGGGCTACCGTATCTTCCTCGTGCGGCGCTTCCTCGCGATGGACGTGATCCTGACCTACGTGGCGTGGATCACGGTGCTGGCCTTCCTGATCGATTGGGGCCTCGCACGGTTGTCGCGATGGCTTTTCCCTTGGGCGGAAGCGCGGGCATGAGCTTCGTTCAGGTTACCGATATCTTCCAAAGCTACGGCGGCCGTCCGATCCTTGAGCGCGTGTCGCTCGAGGCTCAGGAGGGAGAGTTCGTCTCCATCGTCGGCGCGTCAGGCTGCGGCAAGTCCACCTTCCTGCGGCTTCTGCTGGATCAGGAACGTCCCACGCGCGGCGGGATCACGGTGGACGGCATGCCGCTCAAGGGGGAACCCGACCGCTCGCGGGGCATCGTGTTTCAGCGATATTCCGTCTTTCCGCATCTGAGCGTGCGCGACAACATCGTGGCCGCCGAGGGGCTGTCGCGCCCGCTGGGGCGACTTTTCGGCAGCGTCAAGCGCGCCGCGCGGGCGCGGGCCGATGCGGCGCTGGAACGGATCGGCCTCGCCCATGTCGCGGACCAGTATCCTTCGGCGCTGTCGGGCGGCATGCAGCAGCGGCTTGCCATCGCGCAGGCGCTGGCCGCCAAGCCGCGCATCCTGCTGCTGGATGAACCCTTCGGTGCGCTCGACCCCGGCACGCGCGAACAGATGCACGAATTCCTCAAGGACCTGCGCACCGAGACGCGGATGACCGTGTTCATGGTCACCCATGATCTGCCCGAGGCCTTCAAGCTGGGCGACCGCGTGCTGGTCTTCGACAAGGTCCGGTGGGACCCCCACGACCCCGCCGCCTACGGCGCGACGGTCACCTATGATTTCGACGCACGGAACGGCGGCATTCCGTTCCAGCTGCAGCACGAAACGCCCGCCGTGACCGGCCCGGACGTGGCGGGCGTCCACAAGATCCAAGGAGTGACATGATGATACCGTCCGAGCGAACAAGCCGCTCTCACCACCCGACCGACGCGCCCCGGCGCGACCGGCGCGCGCATCACCCGGACCTGACCCGGCTGCAGGGTTGGAGGAGCATGAAGGCCGAGGCCGGCATCCCCGAGGGGCGCTGGGACGAGGAACGTCGCTGGGCGCTGCGCATGGGTCTGACCGGGGCTGACACCATCGAGGACAAGTCGATCCCCACCTTTGCGCGGGGCGAGCTCCCGCATTATGCCGGCATCAACACCTTCCTGAAGGCGCCCTATGCCGAGGATGTGCTGGAGGTGGCCAATTACGACGCCACCGTTCTGGGCATACCCTTCGACGGCGGCACGACCTATCGTCCGGGCACACGCTTCGGGCCGCAGGGCGTACGGAAAATCAGCGCACTCTACACGCCCTACAACTACGAGATGGCGGTGGATCTGCGCGAGCAGATGACGCTTTGCGATGCCGGGGACGTGTTCACCATCCCGGCAAACCTAGAAAAGAGCTTCGACCAGATCAGCCGTGCGGTCAGCCACGTGTTTTCCTCCGGCTCCTTCCCGGTGATGATCGGCGGCGACCATTCCATCGGCTTCCCCTGCGTACGCGGGATTGCCGAATGCACCTCCAAGACCATTGGGATCGTGCATTTCGACCGCCATGCCGACATCCAGGAAAAGGACCTCGACGAGCGGATGCACACGACGCCCTGGTTCCACTCCACGAACCTGCCCAACGTGCCGGCGAAGAACCTCGTGCAGGTGGGCATCGGCGGCTGGCAGGTCCCGCGCGAGGCGGTAAAGGTCGCCCGCGAGCGCGAGACCAACATCATCACCATGTCCGACATGGAGCGGATGGGCGTGGACCGCACCGCCGAGATGGCGCTCGAGATGGCATGGGACGGGGCGGACATGGTCTACATGTCCTTCGACATCGACAGTATCGACTGCG
>CAZOBK010000003.1:0-117392 GCA_964578115.1 uncultured Roseicyclus sp. | reverse complement strand
ACTATGTCGTGACGCTTTTCCGCCGCCTGCGCTTCGGGCTCTATGCCAGCCAATCTTATATCGAGCGCGCCGGAATGCCGGACCCGGACCGGCTGGACGGTCATCGCTTCGTGGGAAACATCAGCGTGCCCGACCGCGCTCCGTTTGCCGGGTGGATGAAGGCGAACGTGCCGTCTGACGCCCTGGCCCTGCAAACGACCGATCTTCTGGTTCTGCGCAGCGCGGTTTGCGATGGGCTGGGCCTTGGCTTTCTGGCCGAGCACGATGCCTGCAGCCGGTCCGACCTCGTCGAAGTCATCCCGCCGGGGGAGGCGTGGTCGGCGGCGCTCTGGACCGTGACCCATGTCGATCTGCACCGGACGACCAAGGTGCAGGCGTTTCTGGAGCGCCTCAAGGCGAACCGGCCATGAGACATGAGAGACAGCCGGGGGATCCGTCACGCCGAAGGGGGAAAAGGCCAGCCCGTTGATGACGGCGACCAGCGCGCAGAACGGCGTGAAGACAATGCCCACATTGCGTCCGTGTCTTGGCACCCTCGGATGATCATGCAAGCCCGGGACACCCGCATGGTTGGTAATTACCACCGCGAAGCGGGCCGATAAGATGCCGAGGACGGGTGTTCGCCGACCAGGGTCGTTGGATCAGCCTTCAATGCGCGCACTGCTGCAGCAAAGGGCTACTAGCTAACCCAGAGAAAATCCCGCTTTCCCAGAACCACGCCATTATGGCGCAAGATGTTGTAGGCCGTCGCCAGATGAAAGTGGAAATTTGGGAGTCCGAACCGTGTGAGGTAGGTCAGGCCATTGTCCGGCGTACCCGCTGGCGCAAGCGGCACCGCCAGCTCGCGCGTTTCGGCGTTCTCAAAAGCGGCGTCAGGAATTGTTTCAAGAAACGCGATCGTCTTGGCAATGCGGTTCTGAAGATCTGCGAATGACGCTTCGCTGTCGTCATACCTTGGCGGTTTGGTCCGGGACAAACGGGTGGCGGTGAACTTTGCCGCGTCGCAAGCCGTGGTGACATTACGGATCAGATGGAACATATCCGGATACAGCCGCGCTTTGAGAAAGGCGTCAGGGTCAATCCTGAGACTTTCGCAATGGCCTTCGGCTTTGGCCAAAATCGCCGACAGACAACCAAGCCCATGGATGAGATCGGGGATAGGACTATTCATCTTTTCTGCTCCGGTCGGGGAATAGGGTCTCGGTCGTGACAGGCGGGAATTTTCTTTCCCGCCTGCAGGGTCAGAGATGACGGGCTGCCGTGTTCCGCGGTCGTGCGTGCAGACCGACCTTGCCGCCCTCAGTTCGCATCAAAGCCGGTGAACATGCCGTTGGTGTTGGCAAGGCCCTCGGTGGGGACGGGCTGGATCACGTCCCAATGCTCGACGATCATGCCGTCATCCATGCGGAACAGGTCATAGAAGGCGTGCGTCTGGCCGCTCCATTCCCCCTCGCTCACCGTCAGGACGAAATTGCCTTCGCCCAGCACAGCGTGGATCTCGGTGTAGACGAACATGTTGCCTTGCGCCGTCAGCGTCTCGACGGCCTCGATGATCCCGTCAAGCCCGTCCGCGATCATGGGGTTGTGCTGGGCGTAGCTCTCGGCGCTGATGTAGTCGGTGATGCGTGCGGGGTCCCGGCCCATCAGCACGTCTTCGATCAACGCCACGGCCAGGGCCTTGTTCGCCTCGGTCCGGTCCAGATCGGTGACTTCGGTCGGGCCATCGGTCTGTGTCCTGCCGCTGGCGGTTTCCGTCACCAGAGGCTGCAGCGCATCCCAATGCTCCGCGACGCGTCCGTTTTCGTCCACGCGGATGATGTCGAAGGCCACCATCTCGTCGGCCCCGAACGGGGCGGCATTGCGCCAGATGTTGTGCATGAAGACGAAGTTGCCATCCTGGAACATGCGGATGTTCTCGGCCGTGGTTCCGGCCTCCGCCAGCACCGGCAGAAGCTCGATGAACGGCTCCAGTCCGGTCGGGATGAAGGGGTTGTGCTGGATGTAATCGGGATTCGCCAGGTCGCGGATTGTGTCCACGTCCCCTTGCGAGACGGCACCCAGGAAGGTTCCGACGATTTCCTTGTTCGACATGGTGTCCTCGGCAAATGCGCCGGTCGCGAGGGCGGCGGCAATGGTTGTGGCAAGAAGGGTCTTTTTCATTGGAAAGGTCCTCTCGGAGTGGGTTTTGGTTTGGATTTCGGAACGGGCAGGTGGGTGCGGGCCGCGCTCAGGCGTCGGCCCCGCCGAGCACGCCGTCGAGCTGCATTTCTTTCAGCAGTGCGTCCTGCCGGGGTTGGGTGAAGGCGTTCACCTCATCGACGCCCCAGGTGATGCCGACAACGGTGCGCGTTGGGCGCTGGCCGGGCGCGGCATCGGCCAGCGCGAGATAGGTGTCGATGACCAGTTGCGGGTCCGGGGCCTGATCGCTGTCCAGCATCTCGGCAAAGCCCGCGACCATGTTCGTGGGCACGTCGCGCAGTTCGCCGTAGGAGGCGAGGATGTCGTCATGCGCGGGCGGCTTTCCTGCAGCCAGAAGGTTCGAGGGGAAGGGGCCCGGCTCGACAAGCGCGATGTCGACGCCGAAGGGGGCCACCTCGTAACGCAGGCTCTGGCTGTAGGCTTCCAGCGCATGCTTGGTGGCGCAATAGGTGCCGAAGAAAGGCACCGAGACCCTCCCGGCGATGGAACTGGTGTTGATGATCAGGCCAGCCCTTTGCGCGCGCATCGACGGCAGCACCGCCTGCATCGCGCGGACGGCCCCGAAATAGTTGGTGTCCATCTGCTCTTGGGCTTGCGCGACGCTATAGGCCTCAGTCATGCCGATATACATGATGCCCGCGTTGTTGATCAGGATATCGACGGGTCCCTCGGCGAGGATGTGCGCGAAGCCCTTGGCCACCGAGGTGTCGCTTGTCACGTCCATCTCGGCGATGGCAATGCGCGAAGAGTAGGCCTCCAGTTCGACCTTATTGGGCGCGTTACGCCCCGACGTGTCACGCATCGTGCCCCAAACGCGGTCCCCGCGATCGGCGAAGGCGCGAACCGCCGCCGCGCCGAAGCCGCTGCTGGCCCCTGTGATGACGATCGTTCTTCCTGTCTGCGTCATGGATCATTCTCCTGCTTGCCTGTGGCGTTACCGACTGGTACGAATATCCATGACACTCCGTCAAGACATAAAATACCGTGCGGTAATAAAATGAATGACGACGAACCTAGGCCCGCGCGCGGCAGGCCTAAAACGATGAACTCCGACAAGGTGCTCGACGTAGCGATGACAGCGTACTGGCAAAGCGACCCGGCGGACGTGTCGGTCAATGCGATCTGCCAGATGGCCGGTATCTCCAAGCCTTCGCTTTACCGCGAGTTCGGCAGCGAGGATGGGTTGTCGCACGCGGTGCTCGACCGCTACGCAGAGCAGGTTCTGTCCGTGATGTTCGCAGTTCTGCACGGCGGGAAGGGACTGCGCCAGACGCTTGACGCGCTGATCGATTTTGCAAGCGACGATCCCCGGATGGAAACCGGCTGCCTGTTCTACAAGATGCGCGCGGGCAAGCATCGGCTGGGGCCGGAAACGCGGGCGCGGGTGGAGGAGATCGACAGGTCGGCGCAGGCGGCCTATGTCGCATTCTTGCAGTCCAGCCGCGATGCCGGGGACTGGCCGGTTGGTCTGTCGGTCGAGGCCGGGGCGAAATACCTGGGCGAACAGATTGCCCTTGCCATCACCCAACGCGCCTCGGGCGAGGACAAGGCCCGCATCCGCGAGATGATGACCTTGGCGCTGTCGGTTTTCACGCGGCCATGACGGGATCGCCGCACGCCCCGATGCCCGATTACCTGCGGCTTTTCGCGATGTTCGGCATTGTCGTCATCAACGTACAGTTTATCGGGTTCTCGGCGCTGCACGGGTTCGCCGACCCGGTCGGCGATACACCGTGAGATCGGGGCGCCACGCGGCAAGTGCCCGGATCAGCTGCATCCGCGTCATTGATCGCAACGGCTCGGCTTGAAGCCCAGCAACAGGATATCGCCGATCTCCATACCGCCTTGATCGGCCGCCACCGGCACGGGTCGTTCAGCCGACGGATCACTCCGTCGATGCGTCGTGCAACACGCAAGCTCATCGGGCGTCCGACAGCGCTTCGATGGTGAACTGCATCGTCTTCCGGAAGGCCGCGTTGCTCTATCGACGTGCTGCTCGCCACGACGCGCGCTGCCTCGTTCCGCGGCTGCGGACGCAGCAAGGGTTCGGGGGGTAACGGCAAACCGTTCGCGATAGGCCAGACTGACGGAGATTTCGCGGGGCTCCGTCGAAACAGTGGACGGGCAGCACCGCCATTCGGATTCCAGCCGACCGGGACATCAACTTCGGCTGCCGGTCATGGCCGGTGCCCTACGCCGGAAGCTCCTTCTGGCCGTCCGGGTCCTCAACCCCCGGCCCGGGGTTTTGCGCCTCGCCGGCGATCATGCGGGCTGCGGCGATGGCGGCGTCGCGATAGGGCATCAGGATCAGGTCGGCCGTTTCCGCGGCCAGTGCCGTGGCCGTGGTGTCGCGATGGGCGGCGACGGCAACGCGGCCCTTGTACCCCTGATCACGCACCGCCCGCAGAAGCGCATGGCGCGGATCGTCATGGGTAAGGCCCATGTCATGCTCAGGGACCGCCAGCACCAGCCACCCGGCATGGCGGAGCGGAAGGTGGGCGAGAAACTCGGGGTCGGTCGCGTCGCCGAACATCACGTCATAGCCTTCGGTGCGTGCATGGCGCACGGCCTCTGGGCTGAAGTCGACGCCGAGCACGCGCTTGCCGCTGTCGCGCAGGGCGCCCGCTATGCCCAGTCCGTAACGGCCGAGACCGAAGAGGATGACGTCATGGGGGCGCGCGGTCGAAGGCGCGTCGTCCCGCATGCGGTCCGGCGACTTTCTCTCGAAGATGCCGAGGACCGGCTCGAAGAAGGCATAGATCTGGTGCGAGAAGGTGATCATGTAGGTCGACGCGGCGATGGTCACCAGCCCCACCAGCGTCACGAGGCCCAGCGCCTCGTCGGCGACATGGCCAATTGCGACGCCCATGGCCATGAAGATCAGGGAAAACTCGCTGATCTGCGCCACGGTCAGCCCGGCGAGAAACCCGGTGCGCTTGCGGTAGCCCATCGCCCCCATGATGGCGAGAACGATCAGCGGGTTGCCGATCAGAACGAAGAGCGACAGCACGATGGCCGGTCCCACGCTTGCGCCCAGAACCGAAAGGTCCAGCGAGGCGCCAAGCGCGATGAAGAAGAACAGCAGCAGGAAGTCCCGCAGCGATGCCAGCCGCGCGGCGATCGCCTCCCGAAACGGGGTGGAGGCCAGCGAGACACCTGCCAATAGCCCGCCCAGTTCCTTGCCGAAGCCGAGGTAATGGCCCACCGCGGCCAGAAGCGCGGCCCATCCGATGGCGAAGGACACCAGAAGCTCTGGCGCGCGCGACAGCCGCTCGACCAGCGGATTGGCGGCGTAGCGGATGAAAACGACCACGAAGGCCAGCATCGCCACCCCGAAGCCGATGACGCGCAGGACATCGGCAAGTGCGCCCTGGCCCTCGGCCGCCGCGCCGACGCCGATGGCCGACAGCACGATCATCGCCAGCACGACGACGATGTCCTGCACGATCAGGAAGCCCAGAGCGATCCGGCCATGCAGCGCGTCGATCTCGCGTTTGTCGGATAGAAGTTTGACGATGATGATCGTGGAGGAGAACGTCAGCGCGATGGCGACGTAGATCGCGGTGCGCGGATCGAGCCCGAGCGCCAGGGCGATCAGGAATCCGAAAACCGTCGTGAAGACGACCTGACCCAGCCCCGTGACCAGCGCAACGGGGCCAAGCGTGCGCACGAGGTTGAAGTCGAGCTTGAGGCCCACGAGGAACAGCAGCACCGCGATGCCGAGTTCCGCCAGAAGGTCGATCTGCGCGTCCGAGCGCGCGATGTTCAGCACCGATGGCCCCGCGAGAATGCCCACGGCGATGAAGCTGACGATCAGCGGCTGGCGCAGCATCAGCCCGAGGAAACCCACGCCGGCGGCAAGCACCAGAAGGGCGGCGATTTCATAGAAAAGATAGCCTTCGAGAACGGCGGTCATGCCGGGGCAAGTCCATTGAATTGGACGCGCGGATCGCCTCGCGTCTGTCGCCGTCGCCTCACCCTATACGTGTGTTTCGAGGGTTCGCAACCGCGTCAAATGATCCGTGTACGCTTCGCGCGAGCCGCCGGGATTCACGCAGCCTCGGCCCGTTACGCAGCTGGCCGAAGCCCGAGCATCGCCCGCGCCTCAGCGGGGGTCGCGACGGGTCGCCCATGGCGCGCGCAGATGTCCACGACACGCTCCACGAGCGCGGCGTTGGAGGGTGCGAGCGTGTTGCGATCCAGCCGCACGTTGTCCTCCAGCCCGGTGCGCGCGTGTCCACCCGCCGCGACGCTCCATTCGTTGACGACGATCTGGTTCGCGCCGATGCCGGCCGCGCACCATTCGGAGATGGGCAGGAGGCGGCCCATCGTCCGGACGTAGTAGTCGAACACGTCGCGGTCGGCGGGCATCGCGTTCTTCACGCCCATCACGAACTGGACATAGGGCGTTTTCGGCAGGCGACCGTCGGCATGCATCAGCGCGGTCTGGTGAATGTGGCTGAGGTCGAATGCCTCGATCTCTGGGAGGATGTCATACGTCACCATTTCCGAGGCGAGCCAGTCCACGAGATCGGGCGGGTTCTCGTAGACGCGGGTCGGGAAATTGTTCGAGCCCACGGTCAGGGACGCCATGTCGGGCCCGAGCGGCAGCATCCCGCCGCGTTCCCGTCCCGCGCCCGATCGGCCACCGGTGGAAAACTGCACGATCATGCCGGGGCAGTGACGCTCCACCCCTTCCTTCAGCCGCCCGAATTTCTCCGGGTCGGAGCTTGGCGTCTGGTCGTCGTTGCGCACATGGGCGTGGCAGATACTCGCGCCTGCCTCGTAGGCGGCATGGGTGCTTTCGACCTGTTCGGAGATGGTGGTAGGCACGGCGGGATTGTCGGCCTTTGTCGGGACGGACCCCGTGATGGCCACACAGATGATGCAGGGTTTCGACATGTCTGAGATTCCCCTTCGCTTGCGGTCGCGCGCGGTTTAAGCCTCTTGCCGGGCCGAGACAACGCGTCCCGGTCAGGCGGCTTCCAGGCCGACGATCAGGTGCCGCAGGCCGATCCACGCCCCCGCCCAGATGCTGGCCGCGACGATGGGTGCCGTCGTCGACAGAAGCGAAAAGGCAGACAGGCCCTGTCCCACGCTGCACCCCGCTGCAAGGACCGCGCCAAGGCCCATCGCCACGGCGCCCCCGATCTGGCGGCGCAGTTCCCTCGGGTCTTCGCAGGCCTCCCAGCGGAAACCGTCCTGAATGAAGCTGCCGATCGCGCCGCCGAGGATCACGCCCAGAACCGAGCCCATGCCGAATTTCGGCGCGAGCCCCGAGGAGAACATGGCGTAGTGGATGGTCTCGCCGATGGGCGCGGTAAAGCTATGGGACGCCACCGGCCATGCGCCGAAGCCGTTGGTCACGACCCAGTAGGTTCCGAGAAAGCCCGAACTGATGGCGACGCCCGCCACGATGCCCCAGCCCACGCGGCGCAGGCGCTCGGCCTTCGTCTGGAAGCGGATCGAGACACCCAGCGCGAGGGCGCCCAGCGCAAGGCCGATCGTGCTGTGCGACAGGCCGGTGATGCGCTCGGCGGCGTGCGCGAGGCCCGCGGCCTCCGGCCCCGCGGGGGCCATCGGAAAGAATGCCGGACGCAATCCGCCCAGCACCCCGAAGATCGCGGCACTTGCCGTGACGCCCATCACGATGGCGATCATCAGCGCGCGGATATCCCCGCCGCCCAGCCGCGCCAGCACGCCGTAGCCGCAATTGCCGGCCTGCGCCATGCCGTAGCCGAACAGCAGACCGCCGACGATGGCGCCGGGGATCGAGTAGTGGTGCGAAAGCGGGAGCGTCGCCGACAGGTCGACGACCCCCAGCGCGGTGGCGCCGAAATTCACGATCAGCGCCGTGCCCAGCGCCGTGAGCCACATCCAAAGCCGTCCGTAGTCCCGGCCGTAATGAACGTCCTCGATCATGCCCAGCGTGCAGAGCTTGCCCAGGCGCGCGGCCAGACCAAGAACCAGGCCACCCGCCGCGCCGATCAGCAGCACCGCCCCGGGTTCACCGATGAGTTCGAGCACGTTCCCTCCCTTGCACCGCGGCGGGCGACCCCGTTCAGGTGCAGAACAACTCGTAGACCTGTTCGATGATCCGGCGGGCGCGTTCGTCTGTCAAACTGTAAAAGATCTGTTTGCCTTCGCGCCTGGCCGAGATCAGCCTTTCCTGCCTGAGGCGGGCGAGCTGCTGCGACACGGCGGCCTGCCGGGACGACAGCATCTGCTCCAGCTCCGTCACCGATTTCTCGCCATGGGCCAGCGAGCAGAGGATCATCAGCCGCCCCTCGTGGCTGAGCGCCTTGAGAAAGTCCGACGCGCCCTGGGCGTTCGTCTTGACGCGCTTCCACGTCTCATCGTCCATCGGCTTGCTCGGATCGGGCAGAATGGAGCTCGCGTTGGCGTAATCCTCGGGCATCTCGCTTGCCGTTTCGTGTCGTTGAGTTGTGTGATTCATGGAACTACCCGGCGCGCTGCGTCGTCGCCAGGCCTGCGAAGCGGAAGGCGCCGTTCTTCGCCGCGCCGGATGGCGGTTGCTCAACCATTGGGCGTCTCCCTCTCGAGTATGCGCCCCAGAAGGCCCCAGAAAAAATCCTCGCCCGGGTAGCCCTCGATCCGGCCGACCTCTTCGCCGTCACGCAGGACGACGAAGGTCGGCGTGTAGCGGGGCCGGGACACCAGATCGACATCTTCGGGCAGCGGGTCGCGCAACTGCAGCCGCGTGAGCGGCGCCAAGCGGCCCTCCGGGGTTACAGGGTATTCGCCGCCCACGTCTTCGTTCCAGCGCGCGCACCAGACACATCCGGGTTCCTCGAACATCAACAGCCGCATGTCCGCCTGGGCCGGTGCCGCAACCGAAAAGAGCGCGATCATCGCGACGAGCCCCAGCAGGCCTGCGCGCGCGCTTGCGGCGCCACGGGCGAGTCTGTCATAGTAAGTGATATGAATAGTTGAATGTATCGGCATCCGGAGGGCCCATGTTCGACATCGGTTTGACGGGTGCGTTCATTGCGGGACTGGTGTCTTTCCTGTCGCCCTGCGTCCTCCCGATGGTGCCCTTTTACCTCAGTTACCTCGCCGGCGTAAGTGTAAACGCCATGGCGGAGGGAGCCGACACGTCGCCCGGGCTGCAGCGGCGGGCCGTTTGGGGCGCGGTGTTTTTCGCCGCCGGGATGATGACGGTTTTCGTCAGCCTCGGCGTCTCCGCCTCGGTCGTGGGGCAATTCGTCCGCGAGTGGTTCGATGTGTTGCGCTGGGTCGCGGCGGCCATGCTCGTCGCCATGGGACTGCATTTCCTTGGCGTCTTCCGCATCGGCCTGCTGGACCGTCAATGGCAGAGCGACATGGGCAATGTCCACGGCGCGGGGCTTGGCGGCGCCTACGTGATCGGCCTTGCCTTCGCCTTCGGCTGGACGCCATGCGTCGGCCCCGTCTTGGCGGCCATTCTCTTTCTGGCGGCTGGAACGGACACTGCGGGGCAAGGCGCGCTCCTGCTTACGGGCTATGGCGCGGGGATGACGCTGCCCTTCATCCTGGCCGCTCTTTTCATCCGGCCCTTCCTGAGGTTCATGGGCAGGTTTCGTCGTCACCTCGGCAAGGTCGAGCGGATCACGGGCGCGGCGCTGGTGGTGTTCGGTCTGCTCATTGCGACGAATGCGATGGTCTTCGTGGGGTTCTGGATGCTCGAGACCTTCGAGATTTTTCAGGCGATCGGCTGAGCAGGGATTCCCGACTGCCGCCGCAGTTCAAGTCCCGACACAACCCGCGAGCGAACGATCCCTTCCGTGCATTTTCGGCAGCTTTCCGTGTCACGCACGATTTGAGCGGTGAATCCTGAATGAAAACAAGTCGTTATTATCATCATATGCAAAAATTGAAATGTTTGTTGAAATAGGCGCCGACATGAGTCTACGATAGTATACGGGCATCAAATTCGCCCCAGGGAGGAATACCAGTGAAGCGCCAGCTGCTCTTGGCGGCCAGCATAGCCTTGGCCGCGACCACACTGAACGCCGACGTCATTGCGCCCGATGGGGTCGTTGCCAACGAATACGGCGATATCGCCCCGTCTCTGACGGGTGTGCCCGGAAATGTCGAACGCGGCCGCGAGGTGATGTACACCCGCGGCCTGGGCAATTGCATCGCATGCCATCAGGTCTCGGACCTGGAAGAGTATCCGTTCCACGGAGAGGTCGGACCGTCGCTCGACGGAGTCGGCGCGCGCTGGGACGAAGCTGCCCTTCGTGGTATCATCGTCGATGCCAAGGCCGTTTTCCCCGAGACCGTGATGCCCGCCTTCTACAGAACGTCGGGTTTCATCCGTCCAGGCAACGGTTTCACCGGCCGGGCCGTCGAAGGATCGGTCGAACCGCTCCTCAGCGCCCAGGATATCGAGGATGTGGTGGCTTACCTGATGACGTTGACCGAATACTGAGACCGCGTTTTCGGCTACGCAGAACTAAGGAGATATTCCATGGACGTATCACGCAGGCAGTTTGTCGGGACCGGTCTGGTCGCCGCCGCCGCCTTCTTCGGGCTTCCCAAGATCGCCTCGGCCGAGGGACTGGAGGAAGCCATCAACGCCTTCACCGGCGGCGCGGATGCCGCCTCTGACGGTATCACGCTGATCGCGCCCGAGATCGCCGAGAACGGCAACACGGTTCCGATCGAGGTCGAGGCTCCGGGCGCCGAATCCATCATGATTCTGGCCGCTGGCAACCCCAGCCCGGACGTGTGTACCATCAATTTCGGTCCCGCCGCCGGACGTCACGCCGCCTCCACGCGTATCCGCCTGGCCGGTGAGCAGGACGTCATCGCCATCGCGCGCATGCCCGATGGCTCCTTCAAACAGGCGCGCCAGAACGTGCGCGTGACCATCGGCGGCTGCGGCGGCTGAGCTAGGGAGAGGACACCATGGCAGACAACGTAACCCCCCGCGTCCGCGTGCCCCGCGAGGCTTCGGCCGGCGACAGCGTTTCGGTTCGGACCCTGATCAGCCACCCGATGGAAAGCGGTCAGCGCCGCGACGGGGACGGCAACATCATTCCGCGGCAGATCATCAATCGCTTCACATGTGACTTCAACGGCCAGAACGTGGTCGACGTCACGTTGGAGCCCGCGATTTCGACCAACCCGTATTTCCAGTTCGAGGCGGTCGTCAACGAAACGGGCACGTTCCAGTTCACTTGGTACGACGATGATGGCTCGGTCTACGAGGAGACGGCGGACATCGCAGTCAGCTGAGATGCCGGAAACAAGATCCGGAACCTAGCCGTCGCAAGGGAGGAAAAGAACGGCCATGACCAGAAAATCATTGCTTGGCGGCGGTGCCATCGGGGCACTGGCGATTGCGATCGCCAGTGTCGTAAGCGCCGACATCGGAGACGACGAACAGCTAGTCGTGAATGGCGAGATCGAGATGATCATCGAGACCGCCGCGCCCGACCATCTCGAAGGCCATCTCAGCACCATCTATTCGGGCTGGGTGTTTCGATCGGACGAGACGCAGGCCATGCAGGCCGACGATTTCGACAATCCGGCCTTCATCTTCGTCGATCAGGCCGTAGACGCGTTCAACACGGAAATGGGGGCTGAGGGCAACAGTTGCGCCTCTTGCCACAGCGCGGGCGATTTCGCGGACACGCGACCGACCTATCCCCAATGGGATGCGGAACATGGCGAGGTCCAGACCGTCGAGATGCAGGTCATCGAATGCCAGACCGAGCGCATGGGCATGGAAGAGCCCTACGCCTACGACAGCCAGGCCATGCGCAACATGGTGGCGCTGATCGCCTCGGAAGGGCGTGGCCAGGTGATGAACGTGGCCATCGACGGTCCGGCGCAATCGACGTGGGAACAGGGGCGCGAGATCTACTACACGCGCTTCGGCCAGCTGGAACTCAGCTGCGCCAACTGCCACGAGCAGAACTACGGCAACAACATCCGCGCCGATCACCTCAGCCAGGGTCAGATCAACGGGTTTCCGACCTACCGTCTGAAACAGGCGAACCTCGTGTCGGTGCATAATCGTTTCCGTGGCTGTATTCGCGACACGCGGGCCGAGACTTTCTCGGTCGGCAGCCCCGAATTCGTGGCGCTGGAGCTTTACGTGGCGTCCCGCGCGAACGGCTTGACGGTCGAAGGGCCGGCCGTCCGCAACTGATGACACAGCGTCCGCCTCGGCCACAGCGCCGAGGCGGAGTGCGCATTAACACATTCAAAAACGCGAATAAATCCTGAGGTTGCAATCATGATTTCCCGCCGTCACTTCGTTCAGGCCGCCATGGCGACAACGGCGCTCTATGGGGCCTCGGGGTTCGGAAACTGGTCGCGGCTGGCCGCGCAGCAGGTGCTGAGCCAGGACGACCTGATCGGGTCGAGCGACTTCGGCAACGTCTCGCTGATCCACATCACCGACATTCACGCCCAGACGCAGCCGATCTATTTCCGCGAGCCGGAGTTCAACATCGGCGTGGGCGAGGCGGCGGGTCAGCCCCCGCATCTGACAGGCGATGCGTTCCGCGCGGCCTACGGTATCGAGAAGGGCAGCGCGATGGATTACGCGCTGACCTACGACGATTTCGTGTCGCTCGCGCGGACCTATGGCCGGATGGGCGGGCTCGACCGGATCGCGACGGTGGTCAAGGCGATCAAGGCGGAGCGGCCCGACGCGCTGCTGCTCGATGGCGGAGACACCTGGCAGGGTTCCTTGCCGTCCCTGCGCACGGCAGGGCAGGACATGGTCGACCTGTTCAACGCGCTGGGCACGGAGGCCATGACCTCGCACTGGGAATTCACGCTGGGTTCGGACCGGGTCCGCGAGATCGTGGAAGGCCCGCTGAACCCCGCTTTCCTCGGGGCCAACATCTTCGACGCCGACTGGGACGAGCCGGTTTTCGACGACTACCGCATGTTCGAGCGGGGCGGCACGCAGATCGCCGTGATCGGGCAGGCCTTCCCCTACATGCCCATCGCCAATCCCGGCTGGATGTTCCCCGAGCTGAGCTTCGGCCTGAGGCGCGAGCGCGTCGCCGAGGTCGTGCAGCAGGTCCGTGACGCGGGCGCCGAGGTCGTTGTCCTTCTCTCCCACAACGGCTTTGACGTGGACCGGAAATTCGCGCGCGACATTCCCGGAATCGACGTGATCCTGACCGGTCACACCCATGATGCGCTGCCCGAGCCCCTGCAGGTCGGAAACACCTTCCTGATCGCCAGCGGCTCGCACGGGAAGTTCATCAGTCGGGTCGATCTCGACGTGCGCGACGGCGGCGTGCAGGGCATCGCGCATCGGTTGATTCCGATCTTCTCGGACGTGATCGAACCGGACGCCGAGATGGCGGCACTGGTTGCCCAGACCCGGGCGCCCTTCGAGGCCGAGATGTCCGAGGTGATCGGCACATCCGGGTCTCTCCTGTTCCGGCGCGGAAATTTCAACGGCACCTGGGACGACGTGATCTGCAACGCGCTGATCAGCCAGCGCGACGCACAGATCGCGCTGTCCCCCGGCTTCCGCTGGGGCGCGGCGGTCCTGCCGGGGCAGGAAATCACGCGCGAGGATATCTACAACGTCACCGCGATGACCTATCCCAACGCCTACCGCACGGAGATGTCGGGCGAGACGCTGAAGACCATCTTCGAGGATGTGGCCGAGAACATCTTCAACCCGGACCCCTATTACCAGCAGGGCGGCGACATGGTGCGTATCGGCGGCATGGGCTACCGCATCGACATCGCCAAGGAGATGGGCGACCGGATCACCGACATGACGCTGCTGGAAACCGGCGAGCCGGTGGAGATGGACCGCAACTACGTTGTCGCCGGCTGGGCCAGCGTGAACGAAGGCACCGAGGGCCCGCCGATCTGGGAAGTGGTTGAAAACCACATCCGCGAACAGGGCACCATCGAGATCCAACCCAACAACAGCGTGGACGTGGTGGCCGGCTGAGGCCGCCTCCCGCGCCAGCGACGAAAGGAAGACATGATGTCCGACGATCAGGAATTCTCCTCCTCCCGCCGCAAGTTCCTCGGCGGGGCCGCCGTGGCCACGGGCGCGCTGGCGACCGGCAAGCTGGTGCATGCGCAGGCCGCGCCCGATCCGCTGATCACCGAGCTGCAGCCATGGCAACAGTATCTCGGCGACGGGGTGGATGCGGCGCCCTACGGCATGCCGTCTCAGTACGAAGCCCACGTGGTGCGCCGCAACGTGGAATGGCTGACGGCCGACACGGTGAGCTCGGTCAACTTCACCCCGCTCCATCAGATGGAAGGGATCATCACACCCAATGGCCTGTGTTTCGAGCGTCACCACTCCGGTGTCGCCGAAATCGACCCGGGCCAGCACCGGCTCATGATCAACGGCCTCGTGGACACGCCGCTGGTTTTCACCATGGAAGACCTCATGCGCTTCCCGCGCGAGAACCGGACCTATTTCCTCGAATGCGCGGCGAATACCGGCATGGAATGGCGCGGCGCGCAGCTGAACGGCTGCCAGTTCACCCACGGGATGATCCACAACGTTGTCTACACCGGCGTTCCGCTGCGGCTTCTTCTGGAAGAAGCGGGCGTCAAGACCAGCGCCGCATGGATCCTGCCCGAGGGCGCCGATGCCTCGGCCATGACCAGGTCGATCCCGCTGGAAAAGGCGCTCGACGACTGTCTGGTGGCCACGCACATGAACGGCGAGCGGCTGCGCCCCGAACAGGGGTATCCGGTCCGCCTCGTCGTGCCGGGCTGGGAAGGCAACATGTGGGTGAAGTGGCTCCGCCGGATCGAGGTGGGCGACCAGCCATGGCACCACCGCGAGGAGACGTCGAAATACACCGACCTTCTGGAGGACGGCAACGCGCGGCGCTTTACCTGGGAGATGGATGCAAAATCCGTCATCACCAACCCAAGCCCGCAGGCGCCGATCACCCATGGGCCGGGACCCACCGTCATCACCGGCGTGGCGTGGTCCGGGCGTGGCACGATCCCGCGCGTGGACGTGACGCTCGACGGTGGAATGAACTGGCACCAGGCGCGGATGTCGGGGCCGAGCTTCGATAAATCGATGCACCGCTTCTACTACGAGTTCAATTGGGATGGCGCGCCGCTTCTGCTGCAAAGCCGGGCGCATGACTCCACCGGCTACGTGCAGCCCACCAAGGAGATGCTGCGCGAAATGCGCGGCGAGAACTCCATCTATCACAACAACGGCATTCAGACCTGGGCCATCGACGAGACCGGCCAGGCCGAGAATGTGGAGGTCGGCTGAACCATGAAAAAGATCGCAATTGCCGCCGGTGCGCTCCTGGCCACCACAGCTGTTTACGCCATCGCTCAGGAAACGCCGGCGCCCTCCCGGGAGGGCGGCTACGGCCTCGGGCGGGAGGCCCTGCCCGAAGAGATCGCCGCGTGGGACATCGACATCCGCCCCGATGGTCAGGGCCTGCCGGTCGGATCGGGCGATGTCTGGACCGGCGAAGAGCTTTACGTGATCCATTGCTCGGCCTGCCACGGCGATTTCGGCGAAGCTGTTGGCCGCTGGCCCGTCCTGTCGGGCGGGTTCGGCACGCTCGACGGGGAGGATCCGGTCAAGACGGTCGGCTCCTACTGGCCCTATCTCTCCACGGTATGGGACTACGTCCACCGGGCCATGCCTTACGGTTCGGCGCAGTCGCTTAGCGATAACGACGTCTACGCCATCACGGCCTATCTGCTTTACCTCAACAACGTGGTCGACGACGATTTCGAGTTGTCGAACGAGAATTTCGCCGAGGTCGAACTGCCCAACGAAGGCAGCTTCTTCATGGACAACCGCGATACCGTCGAGATCCCGGAATTCTCCGAAGAGCCGTGCATGACGGACTGCGCCGAGACCATCGAGATCACCATGCGCGCGGCCGTTCTCGACGTGACACCGGAGACGGCAGAGGACGACACGGTCGAGGAGGCCGCGGTCACCGAGGAGGCCGCGCCAGAGGCGCCTGCAGGTCCTGATCCGGAACTGGTCGCGGCCGGCGAGACGGTGTTCCGAGCCTGCGCGGCCTGCCATGAGATCGGCGAAGGCGCACGCAACCGTGTGGGACCTCAACTGAACGGCATCTACGGCAACGACGTCGCGGCCGTCGAGGGCTTCCGCTACTCGCCTGCGCTGCGCGAAGCCGGCGAATCCGGCATGGTCTGGGACGACGGATCGCTCGCCGCCTACCTCGCCGATCCGCGCGGCTTCATCCGCGGCAACCGGATGGCGTTCCAGGGCCTGCGGTCGGACGAGGACATCGCGGCGGTGATCGCCTACATGCAGTCTGCCGGCGCGGAATGACATGACCGTGGTGTCGCGCATCGCTGCTGCCGCCTGCGCTCTGGGTGGGTTTTCCGGCGCGGCGCTCGCCGAGGCGGACCCAGGGCGGGGTGAAGTCCTCTACCGGCCTTGCGCTGCGTGTCACATGATCGGTGAGGGCGCGATCCACCGGATCGGGCCTCACCTGAACGGAATCGTAGGGCGCGGGATCGGCGTGGTCGACGGCTACGAGTTCTCCGAAATATTCGAAGAGGCTGCGGCCAGGGGTGAGGTCTGGACCGAAATGGCGCTGGATGGGTTCATCGCGAACCCCAGGGGCTATCTTCCCGGCACGTCCATGGTCTTTCGCGGTATTCGCACGGCCGAGGATCGCGCCGACCTGATCGCATTTCTGATACAAGAAGGTGGGCCGGCGGATGCGCCGGCCGAAGCCGGGGAAGACACCGGACCATCGCCGGAGGTTGCCGCGATTCTCGAGATCGATGGCGACGTGGCCTACGGTCAGTACCTGTCGTCGGAATGTACATCCTGTCACATCGGTGAAGGTGGAGACGATATCCCTTCGATCCGGGACCTGACTCCGGCCGTTTTCATCGGGGGTATGGTCGCCTACCGTTCCGGCGAGCGTCAGCATCAGGTAATGAACACGCTCGCCGGGCGTCTCGGCGACGAGGAAATCGCGGCCCTTGCGGCCTATTTCCTGTCGGAAAACAACTGAGGCACGAATTCCTCGAAGGAATCCGTTACAGTGCCGGGACGCGAGTGAAAAACACATGGCGTAACAAGGGAGGAAAAACGACCAACATGACTATCAACAGACGTACATTCCTGGGAACGGCCGCGGCCGTATCGGCTTCGCTGGCTACTCCGATGATCGCGCGCGCGCAGTCCATACCGCGCGTCGTCGTCGTGGGCGGCGGGGCCGGCGGCGCGACGGCGGCCAAGTACATCGCACGCGACAGCGACGGCGCGATCGACGTCACGCTGATCGAGCCCACGCGCTCCTACTACACGTGCTTTTTCTCGAACCTCTATATCGGCGGCTTCTACGAGTTCGACGATCTGGGCCACACCTATGGCACCCTCGCCTCGTCCTACGGCGTCAACGTGGTGCATGACTGGGCCACGGCCGTGGATCGCGACGCCAAGACCGTGCGGCTGGCCGGTGGTGGGTCGCTGCCCTATGACCGCCTCGTACTGAGCCCCGGCATCGACTTCATCGAGGACAGCGTTCCGGGCTGGTCGGTGGCCGCGCAGAACAAGATGCCGCACGCCTACAAGGGCGGTACCCAGACGCAGATTCTGAAAGCGCAGATCGAGGCGATGCCCGAGGGTGGCACCTTCGCCATGGTCGCCCCGCCGAACCCGTATCGCTGCCCGCCCGGGCCGTATGAGCGGATCTCGATGGTCGCACATATGCTGAAAGACATGAACCCGACGGCGAAGATCCTCGTGGCCGACCCGAAGGCGAACTTCTCCAAGCAGGGGCTGTTCGAGGACGGCTGGCAGCGCCATTACCCGGGCATGATCACCCGCATCGGCCCGGATTTCGGCGGCGGAAACGTCGAGGTCGACCCCGACGCGATGACGGTGACGATCGACGGCGTGGTGGAGAACGTGGATGTCTGCAACGTCATCCCGGCGCAGCAGGCGGGCCTGATCGCCCATGCCGCCGACATCACCGATGGCAACTGGGCACCGGTGTCGGCCTATGACCTGTCCAGCAAGGTCGATCCCGAAATCCATGTCCTGGGCGATGCCGCCGCACAGGGCGCGATGCCGAAGTCGGGCTTCTCGGCCAACAGCCAGGCCAAGGTCTGCGCCAATGCGGTCATCGCGGCGCTGACGGACGGGCGCGCCTTCCCGCCGCGCTTCGCCAACACCTGCTGGTCGCTGATCGACACGGAGGACGGCGTGAAGGTCGGCGCGACCTACGAAGCCTCCGACGAGGGCATCGTGTCGACCTCCAGCTTCATCAGCGAGGTTGGAGAAACGCCTGAGACACGGGCCCAGACCTACCGCGAGAGCCTCGGCTGGTACGATGCCATCGTCGAAGACATGTTCGGCTGACCGCCGTGTGCGAAAAAATGACTCCCGGGGCGGATCGCAACGCCGCCCCGGGAGAACCCTGCACGAAAGGACCTGTCTGATGCGGACGCCCCTCATATCGCTTGCAATCGGGTCTGCCATGGCGCTCGCGAGCGCCGCACAGGCTCAGGACGTCATCACCTTCGACTTCGAAGGCAGTTTCGAGGACGCGACCTTCGCGATCGAAAGCGCGATCGTCGACCGTGGGCTGGTGATCGACCTCGTCTCGCATGTGGGCGATATGCTGAACCGCACCGGGGAAGACATGGACGCGGAGACCATGATCTTCGAGAATGCCGACATCTTCCTGTTCTGCTCGGCCGCGATTTCCCGGCGGGTGATGGAAGCCGATCCGATGAACATCGTGCATTGCCCCTATTCCATCTTCGTGGCCGAACGGGATGGGGAGGTCACGATCGGCCACCGTGCCTATCCCGATGGGCCGATGCAGGAGGTGGAGGCGATGCTGGATGCCATCATCCTGGACGCACGCGGCCGCTGAGCCGACACAAGGCCTTCTGACAGAAGAACCGATTTGACCTGCATCAACGCCCGGTGCGCGCCAGGCCCGCTAGGTTCGCAGGACGTGCATCGAGGGCCTTGAGATGATCCAGATCCTGCTTGACCGGTTTGGCGACGGAACCGTTCTGCTGATGGCCGGTCTGGTGACGGGGCTTCTGTTCGGCGTGGCCGCGCAGCGCTCGCAATTCTGCCTGCGCGCCTCCACCGTGGAGCTTGCGCGCGGGCGCATCGGGCCGCGCATGTCGATCTGGCTGATCGTGTTCGCCACCGCGCTCGCCTCGACCCAGGGCCTGATCATGATGGACATCCTGCAGGTGTCGGACGCGCGCCAGCTGTCCGGCGCGGGCAGCATGTCGGGCGCGATCATCGGCGGGTTGATGTTCGGCGTGGGCATGGTGCTGGCGCGCGGCTGCGCCAGCCGCCTGCTTGTCCTCTCGGCCACGGGGAACCTGCGCGCGTTGGTCACGGGGCTGATGCTGACGCTGGTGGCGCAATCGGCTCTTAGCGGCATCCTCGCCCCCGCGCGGGAATCGCTCTCGAACCTCTGGCTCATCTCCGGGCCGTCGCGCGACCTGATGCAGGGGCTCGGCCTCGGCCGGAGCGTGGTCACGTTTCTTGCGGTGCTCGGGCTGATCGCGTCGCTGGGGCTTGCCCATACGCGGGGCGTGCGGCCCATGGCGGCGCTTGCCGGGGTCGGCGTCGGGCTTGCCGTGACACTGGGCTGGTATCTGACCTACGCGATCTCGCAGGCGTCCTTCGAGATCGTGCCGGTGTCGAGCGTGACCTTCACCGGCCCCGCGACGGATACGCTGATGGCGCTGGTGACCCAGCGCTCCGTTCCGCTGTCTTTCGGGATCGGGCTGGTGCCGGGTGTTTTTGTCGGCGCCGGGATCGCCGCGCTTGTGGCCCGCGAATGGCAGATCCAGCGCTTCGGCCCCGATACGCCGATGGAACGTTATTTTCTGGGCGCCGTCCTGATGGGTTTCGGCGCCATGCTGGCCGGCGGCTGTGCCGTGGGCGCGGCCGTGTCCGGCGGGGCGGTCATGTCGATGACCGCATGGGTCGCGGGCGCGTCGATCTGGGCGGGCGGCATGGCGACCTCCGTCCTGCTCGACCGCGCGGCGGCGACCAGTGCGGCGGCCGCCTGAGCCTCAGATCTCGGTGACGAAACGATAGCCTTCGGCGGCGCGCTCCACCCGGCCCAGCCCGCCGCCGCCCATGTGGAAGCCCACCGCGAGCATCCCGTCCGTGGCAAGCTGATCGAGAAGGCGCGTGCGCGTCCCGGCACCCGTCTCGGTGTCCTGATCCGAGCCCGAGGGCCAGTCGGGCCGCGCCATGGCCACGTGATCGTTGCTGACGGCATCGCCGATGACCATGACCGTGGTGTCACCTGAGGATACGGCAAAGGACATGTGCCCCGGCGTGTGGCCGGCCGTCAAAAGGGCCGTGACGCCGGGCGCGACCTCGGCCCCGTCCTCGAAGGTTTCGAGCATGCCGTCGATCGCCTCGATCCGCCGGCTGGCGCCCGCGGCAAAGCTGGCCCGCGCCTCGCCGATGGTGTCGATGGTCGCCGGGTCCATCCAGTAGTCGCGCTCGGCCCGGCCCATCTTGTAGGAGGCGTTGAGAAAGAGCGGTTCGTCGAAATCGTCCAACACACCCCAGAGGTGGTCCGGGTGGCCATGGGTGAAGATCACGTCGGTGATGTCGTCCGGCGTCAGACCCTCTGTGTCGAGCGCCTCCATCAGCCGCCCGGCGCTGGCCTGAAAGGTCGGCCCTGCGCCGGAGTCGAAGAGGATCCGTCGGTCGCCGCTGCGCAACAGCGTCACGTTGCAGGGTGGGGTCAGCTGCGCCGTGAGGTCGATGCCCAGCGACGGCGCAAGCTCGGCCAGCGCGTCCTGCGGCGCGGGGCCGAAGATGAAGTCCGGCGGCAGCGTGAGGTTCCCGTCGCTGAGCGTCACCAGTTCCGCGTCCCCGAGCGAAACGCGTGCCGCGGAAAAGCCCGCTTTGGGCATCAGAACCGCGGCTGCGGTCAGCGCAAGGTATGAGCGGCGCGTCATGAGTGGCATCGGATGTCCTCCCTCCGGTGTGTCGCGGTCGGCGCGGCCCCCTCCGGTCCGAGCCCGTGCCGCGACGATCATATTCAGTTTTCTTGATATGACGCGGCGCGGGAAAATGAAAGCGCCGCGTTGCGCCGGAGGCGTGTCATCGCCCCCGGACGGACACTGCAAAACGCGTCTGCGCCCCGGCCGGAGGGGCCGGGAAGGGCGCCGCGCCACGGATGTATCGCAGCGCCAGCTCGTCGAACTCCGCGTCGCCAGACGAACGGTCGACGCTCAGGGCGGCTAGCCCGCCATTTGGCGCGATGGTGAAGCCGATGACCGCGGTGCCGCGAAAAGCGCTGGCCGGGCGACGCAGGCGGCCGAGATGGCGGTTCACCTGTTGCGGATACCGCGCGATCTCCCGCGCCGAGGGGCCGGGCGCGGCCTCGGTGTCGCCCTGACGCTGGGTCGCGCTGCCTTCCGTACTGCCGTGCGCCGTGCCTGCCTGTGCGTCCCGGTCCGCATTACCCTGTTGAGCGGGCGGCGGGGCGGGCGTTGCTTCGGTCGGCTCCGGGCGCGGCGGGCGGGTTTCGGGCCTTGGCGTGTCGCCTGTCGGTTGCCGGACCGGCGGCGGCTCCTGCGCGGCGATGCGGTCCGGTACCGGTGCGGTCACGGTCGATGCCACGGATGCGCGGTCCGCGGGTGTCGGGTTGGCTTGTGGCGTCTCGGCGACAACGGGCGTGAGCGGTGCGGATGCGGTTAGTGTCACGGCGCGTGCCTCGGTCTCAACCGGAGCGATGGCGGCCGAGGATGGCGTTACCGGCCGGAGCTGCCCGGCGGCGAGATCCTCGAAGCTCTGGCCGATGACTGAAACCTCGGCGACGCCGGGCGGCGTATCGGTTCCGCCGTCGGACGGTGCGATGTTGCTCAACAGCGCGCCATGCACGGCGGCCGAGATCAGGACGGCCAGCCCGGCGGCGATGGCAGTCTTGCCGCTCATTGCGCCGCCCGCTCCGTCACGATCCAGACCTCGGTTGCCCCGGCGGCGCGAAGCTCCGAGATCACCTCGATCAGCTGGTGGGCTGGCAGGTTGCGGTCCGGGACGATCCGGATCTCGGCCTCGCCTGTGGCCAGGCGGGCGCGGGCAAGGTCGGCGGCCGTTGTCTCGACGCCGTCGAGGACCAGCCGCCCGTCGGCGAGGATCACGGGCGCATCCGGCGGTGGTCGGGAGGCTGGGTCGGCTGTATCGATCAGTTCCACGTCGCGCGACAGGGCGGGCGCGACGGTGCCCGCCACCATCAGGAAGATGAGCAGCAGGAAAACCACGTTGATCAGCGCGATCAGCGGATCGGCGCGGCCCCTGCGCTTGTTCGCACGCCGTAGCATTCGCCTAGCCCAACACCGTGACATCGGCCCAGTCGACCGGCCGCAACAGGACCAGTAGATCGACAAGCCGCTGGGAGGTCACGTCGTCGGCCACCGAGACCAGCACGGTCGCGCCAGTGCCGTCCCCGGGCGCAAAGGCCTCCAGCGCCGGCGCGATGGTGTCGAGCGCGTGGCGCGTGCCGTTGAGGGTAAGCCCGTCGGCATCCAGTCTCAGGAAGATGGGAGAGGCGGAGCCGATACCGGCACCGGCACCGCCGGTCGACACGCTGAGTTCGCCAAAGCGCGTGAAGGTCGAGGTCAGTAGAAAGAACAGGAGCAGGATGAAGATGACGTCGATCAGTGACGTCATCGCGATGGTGCGCCTCCGGGGCAGGCGGGCCTCACGACGCATCGGCGATTTCCAGCCCGGCGGTGGTGGCGGCCCGCGTATCCGCCGCCCCCTTTGTGCAGAAGGCCTCAATGGCGACACTTGCCATGAGGCGGTCCGCCTCCGTCCGGCTTTCGAACCAGCTGAGCGCCAGCGAGGTCGGCATCGCGATGGCCAGACCGCCCGCCGTGGTCAGAAGCGCGACCCATATGCCGCCGGCAAGTGCAGAGGGGTCCACCGATGCGCCGGCCTCCTGCAAGGCCTGGAACGCCGCGATCATGCCCAGAACGGTGCCGAAGAGCCCCAGCAATGGGGCGACCTGCGCGATGCTGTCCAGCAAGCGAAAGCCACGCTCTGCCCGGGCCAGACGGGTCTCGGCCTCGGCGGTCAGGCGCGCCTTGTCGCGGGCCGATCCGCCAAACGCACCGAGAAGGAGGGGGGCAAGGTGGCTCGGGCTTGACTGAAGGTGCTCCCGCGCCTCCGAGGTCCTGCCGCCATCGAAGGCCGCGATCGCCCGGTTGATGGCGCGGTGCCGGCCTATGCCCTTGGCATAAAGGTCCCAAATCTTATACAAGATAATGCTCAGCGCGAGAACGGACAGCGCCAGAAGGATGAGGACGACAGGACCACCCAGTCCCAACAGTGATACAAGCCCGTCCTGCATCCGCTCACCCCAACAGTTCGATATCGGTGCGGCTCGACAAGGTCAGCGCCGTGGCGCAGCCCTCGACGCCGTTACAGTCGGACACGCCATTGATCAGAATGCGGCCCACCTGCGCGCAATCCAGCGCGGGCACGTCGAATTGCCTGACACGCGGGGAGGCATCGGGCATGGCGCCGAATTCGAACAGGGTCAGGCGGTCTACCACGCCCTCGGCGTCGATGATGACGGTTTCCACCGTGAAGGCCGAAAGATCCGCGCCCATGCGGTTTTCGGCAAGGAACGTGAAGCGGCAGGCCGCATCGACCTGTTCGACGCGGTTGAGTTCAAGTCCGAGGGCGCGGCCAGCGTCTGTTTGCGCGGCGGCGGGCGTGGCCAGAAGGGCACCCGCAAGCACCGCTATACCGGTCAAACGCCGACTGTTCCTGCCCATGGCTCGGCTCCCTTTTCCGTGGACGCGCGCAGGGCGCATCGTCCGGGTCCCGGGGAGTCATACGTCACGGGACCATGCCCGTCGACGGTCTTTTGTGCACGCAGGCTCGGGGCGGGTCGGACCGCGCGTCATTGTCTTGACATGGGCTTTGGAACGATCCAATAAATTATCTGGAACGATCCAAGGATAATCGGAGAGTATCATGCGCTGGGGACTCATCGGGGCGAGCAACATCGCGGCCTCCCACATGATCGGTGCCATGCGGGCCACCGGGGGCGATGTTGTTTCGGTCCTCAGTTCCTCGCCCGAACGTGCGCAGAGTTATGCGCAGGAGCACGGGATATCGGAGGGGCATGGCGACCTTGACGCGCTTCTGAGCGGCGATATCGACGCGGTCTACATCTCCACCACGAACGAGAAACATTTTCCGCAGGCCATGGCGGCCATCGCGGCGGGCAAGCATGTCCTGTGTGAAAAGCCGCTGGCGATGACCGTCGCCGACGCAGTGACGATGGTGCGCGCGGCTGAGGATGCGGGCCTCGTCTTCGCCACCAATCACCATTTGCGCAACGCGGGCAGCCATCTTGCCATCCGCGATCTCATCGCCTCGGGCCGGATCGGAGAGGTTCTGTCGGCGCGGGTCATGCACGCCGTCCACCTGCCGCCTCACCTGCAGGGATGGCGCATCGACAATCCCGAAGCGGGCGGCGGCGTGATCCCCGATATCGTCGTCCATGACGCCGACACCGTGCGCTTTCACATGGGCGAAGACCCTTTCGAGGTTGTAGCCATCCAGACCAGCGCGGGCATGGGCGAGGGCGTCGAGGACAGCGTCATGTCCGTCTGGCAGATGCCCTCCGGCGCGACCGTGATGACGCATGAAAGCTTCACCCATCGCTACGCCGGAACGGGGATCGAGTTCCATGGAGTCAAGGGGTCGATCCGCGCGACGGGTGTGATGACGCAAAGGCCCACGGGACATGTCACGCTGATCACCGATGCGGGCGAAGAGGATGTCCCCTTTGCCGACCACAATCTCTACGAGCGTTCCGTAGGCCTTTTCACCGACGCGGTGGCCGGCAAGGGTGCGCCTTCCGCCGACGGGATCGACGGGATCAAGTCGCTCGCCGTGGCCAGTGCCGTGGCGAAAGCCGCGACCAGCGGCGCCCGGGTCGCGGTGGACTATGGCGGGGTCTGAGGCATGAGCAAGGTGGTCAGTCCCGCCGAGGCCGTCGGGCGCATCGCGGATGGCGCGGTGGTCACGGTCTCCTCATCCTCGGCGCTGGGCTGCCCGGACGCAGTGCTCGCCGCCATCGGCGCGCGCTTCGAGGACGAGGGGCATCCCCGCGACCTTACCACGCTGCACCCGATCGCCGCCGGCGACATGTACGGCGTGAAGGGCATCGACCACATCGCGCGTGACGGTCTGCTGTCACGGATTATTGCGGGCTCCTATCCCTCCGGGCCCTCGTCGCTGCCCATGCCGGCGATCTGGCGCATGGTCACCGAGGATCGCGTCGCGGCCTACAACGTGCCGTCGGGCATCCTCTTCGACATGCATCGCGACGTGGCCGCGCGGAAACCCGGCGTCCTGACCAAGGTGGGGCTGGAGACCTTCGTCGACCCGATCCGTGAGGGCTGTGCGATGAACGACCGCGCGGCGGGGCGGCCCCTCGTGAGCCGTGTGGAGTTCGGCGGCGACACATGGCTGCATTTTCCCAACATCGTGCCCGATGTGGCGATCATCCGCGCGACGACGGCCGATGAGATGGGGAACCTGACCTACGAACACGAGGGCGCCTATCTGGGTGGGCTGGATCAGGCCATCGCCGCTCGCAATCACGGGGGCCTCGTGATCGCGCAGGTCAAGCGCATGACAGCGGCGGGGAGCCTGCGGCCCCATGACGTGCATGTGCCGGGGCATCTGGTGGACCTGATCGTGCTGGCCCCCGACCAGAAGCAGACGACCGGGACCGATTACGATCCGGCCATCTCGGGTGAGATCATGCGAACCTGGGACTCGTTCTCACTGGCCGAGCATGGCGTGGAGAAGGTCATCGCGCGCCGCGCCGCGATGGAGTTGAAGCGCGGCATGACCGCCAATCTGGGCTTCGGCATTTCCGCCATGGTGCCGCGCATTCTTCTGGAAGAAGGTCATGCACAGGCGGTGACATGGGCCATCGAACAGGGCGCAGTTGGCGGAATGCCCCTGACCGGTTTCGCCTTCGGCTGCGCGTCGAACGCGGATGCCTTCGTGCCCTCGCCCAACCAGTTCACCTATTTCCAGGGCGGCGGGTTCGACATGTCTTTCCTCTCCTTCCTCGAGGTCGACGTGGAGGGTAACGTGAACGTCTCGAAACTGGGCAAGAAACCCTACCTGACCGCGGGCTGCGGCGGCTTTGTCGACATCACGGCGCATGCGCGAAAGATCGTGTTCTCCGGCTATTTCGAGGCCGGCGCGCAGCTGGACCTGACCGATGATGGCTTGCGCGTCGCCAGCCCCGGCAAGTTCACCAAGATGGTGGACGCGGTGGAGCATGTGACATTCGCCGGGCAGAGGGCGCTCCGGATAGGGCAGGAGGTGCTCTATGTCACCGAGCGTTGCGTCATGCGGTTGACGGAGGGTGGCCTTGTCGCAACCGAGATCATGCCGGGGATGGACCCGGAGCGCGACATCGTCGCGGCGAGCGAGGGGCGGGTCGGCGTGGCGGAGAACGCCGTGACCATGCCCAAGGCGCTTCTGGCCGAAACACCCATGGGATGGACGCCATGAGCCTCGTGGACCTGCATATCGACGGGCCGCTTGCGCGGTTGCATCTGAACAACCCGGCCAAGCTGAACGCCTTCACGCCGGACATGCTGCGCGCGCTCGAGACCCATTGCGATGCGATAGAGGATGACCTGTCGATCCGCGGTGTCATCGTCACGGCAGAGGGCGACCGGGCCTTTTGCGCCGGGGCCGATATCATCGGGTGGGGTGCGCTCAGCCCCACGGATTTCGCGCGCAACTGGGTGCGGCTGGGGCACCGGGTGTTCGACAGGCTCGCGCGGCTGTCGCGGCCCACGGTGGCGGCGATCCAGGGCCACGCCTTCGGTGGCGGGCTGGAATTGGCGACGGCCTGCGACATCCGCATTATGGCGCCCAATGCGACGCTGGGCCTGCCGGAGGCGCAGGTCGGCATCGTGCCGGGCTGGTCTGGGACGCAGCGGTTGGCGCGCCTGCTGCCGGAGCCCGTGCTGAAGGAAATGGCGATCTTCGGGCGGAGGCTCTCGGCGGAGCGGGCGCACGCGCTGGGCTATGTCGCCGAGATCGCCGACGACCCGCAGGCGGCGGCGATGGAGATCGCGCGTGGGCTGCTGAATGCCGCGCCGCGCGCGCATGAGGTCGCCAAGTACCAGATCCACGCCGCCGTGGACGAAGACCGCGCCGCGATGATCGAGGCGCTGGGTGGCGGCATGATCGCCGCGACCGAGGACAGGGCCGAGGGCGTCGCGGCCTTCTCGGAAAAACGGAAACCCGATTTCAGGGGACGGTAAGGAAATGACCGAACTGACCATCATCCCGGCAAGTGGCGTTGCCCTTCCGGCAGAGCCCTTCCGGGCGCGTCACCTGATCGACGGCGCATGGACCGACAGCGCCGATGGCGCGGTGTCCGAGCGGCATTCCCCTGCCCATGGAGCGCTGGTCAGCGTCGCGGCAAAGGGCGGTGCGGCGGAGACCGAAGCCGCCATCGCAGCGGCGCGCCGGGTGTTCGATGCGGGCGACTGGCCCCGCGCGTCCGGCAAGGACCGGTCCGCGATACTGCTGAAGACCGCCGACCTGATCGAGCGCGCTATCGAAAGGATCGCGCTGATCGAGACGCTGGAATCGGGCAAACCGATCACGCAGGCGCGTGCGGAGATTTCCGGCGCCGCAGACCTCTGGCGCTATGCCGCCGCGCTGGCGCGGACCATGCATGGCGACAGCCATAATTCGCTTGGGCCCGACATGCTGGGCCTCGTCCTGAAGGAACCCATGGGCGTGGCCGGCATCATCTGCCCGTGGAACTTCCCCTTTCTGATCGTCAGCCAGAAACTGCCCTTCGCGCTCGCGGCCGGTTGCACGGCGGTGGTGAAACCGTCGGAGCTGACGCCGTCGAGCACGGTGATCCTCGGCGAACTTCTACAGGAAGCCGGGCTGCCCGATGGTGTGCTGAATATCGTTTTGGGCTATGGCGACCCGGTGGGCGCGATGCTGTCCACCCATCCTTCGGTCGACATGGTGTCCTTCACCGGGTCAACCGTTGTCGGCAAACGCATCGTCGCGGCGGCCAGCGGCACGCTGAAGAAGGTCAGCCTCGAACTGGGCGGCAAGAACCCGCAGGTGATCTTCCCCGACGCCGATCTCGATCAGGCGGCGGATGCGATCACCTTCGGCGTCCATTTCAACGCCGGCGAATGCTGCAATTCCGGCAGCCGGATCATCGTGCACGAGGACGTGGCCGAGGCGCTGGTCGAAAAGGTCGTGGCCCTGTCGCGCAAGGTGCCGTTCGGCGATCCGCTGGACCCGCGCACGCAGGTCGGCGCGATCATCTCGCCCGAGCACATGGGCAAGATCGACGGCTACGTCAGGGCCGCCGCCGAAGCGGGCGCGGGTATCGCGCTGGGCGGGGCGGCGATTGCAGTCGAGGGGCTCGCCGGGCAATTCTACGGACCCACGGTCGTCACCGGCGTGACCCCCGAAATGCCCATCGCGACCGAAGAGGTCTTCGGCCCGGTCCTGTCCGTCCTGACGTTCCGCGACACGGATGAGGCCATCGCGCTGGCCAATTCCGCCGCCTACGGACTGTCGGCCGGGATCTGGAGCCGCGACGGCTCCACCTGTCTCGACTTCGCGCGTCGGGTGCATGCAGGCACCGTCTGGACCAACACTTGGATGGACGGGTTTGCGGAACTGCCTTTCGGCGGCATGAAGCAATCCGGGCAGGGGCGGGAACTGGGACGCTACGGGCTGGAAGAATTCCTCGAGGCCAAGACGGTGCAGATGCGCATCGGAAACACCCGTGCGCCGTGGGTCGCGACATGAGCCTAGCCGCAGCGCTCCGGTTCGAACAGGACGTGCAGGGCCTCGGGCGGTTCGCCTTCGATGCGGCGCAAGAGCATCTCGGCCATGGCCCGGCCCGTGGCGCGAAGGTCCTCGTAGACGGTGTCGATGCGTGGACGGACGTTGTCGAAGATCGGCGAGGCGCGCTTGGCGACGATATCGGCCTCGATCCCGGGGGTAAGACCGGTATCGGAGAGCGCCGCCATGGTCATCAGCGCCGTCACCTCGCCCACGCATACGAACCCGTTCGGCCGCTCCCGGCCACGCAGGCAAGCATTGAGCGCGCTGGATATCTCGTCCCGAGGGGAATCGAGCGTGACGCCCTCCAGCACCTCATAGGCGACGCCCGCCTCCCGCGCAGCAGAGACGAATCCGTAACGCAGATGCTGGCAGAAGGTGAACTTGTCGTCGGGCAGGATCATGCTGAGCCGGTCGCGCCCCCGTTCGACCAGCCGCGCCACCGCCTGCCGTGCGAAAGCCTCGTTGTCGAAATCGACGAAAGGATGGGGCAGGCTGAACTCGGTGCGTCCATGGCTGACAAATGGCAGGCCCGCCTCCATCAGCATGCGCACGCGGGGGTCGAAACACTCGGTGCGGGTGAACAGAAGGCCGTCAGCCAGGTTGTTGCGCAGGATCGTGCGCACGGGGGTGAGCCGGTCATCGCCCGGATCGTCCGGGACGACCGTAACCGAGTATCCGGTTCCACGCAGGCGTTCGGTGATGCCCGACAGGAACTCGTGCGTGAAGCCGAGAAATTCGTGTTCGGTGTTCAGCAGAAGCGTGATGACCTGCGTGCGCCCCGTGCGCAGGCGTCGCGCGGCGCGGTCGGGGATGTAACCAAGGCGCTTGGCCGCCTCGGCCACTTTTTCGCGTGTGCGCACGGCGATTCGCGGGTCATCGGCCAGCGCGCGCGACACCGTCGCGACGGAGAAACCGGTGGCCTTAGCCACAGTGCGCAGCGTCGGTTTTTCCGCGCCGCCAAGCCCTTGCTCCATGTTGATGTCACGCGTCATTCGCGGCGTTCGCCCAAGGGTTGCATCGCGCTTCATCTTGCAGCGTTTTGCAAACGTTTCAATACCCATGCCACGCTGCGCGCGCAATGCTGCAACGCAGAATACACCATGGAAAACAGATATATGCGGGCAGAGCCGGAAATGCAGCGCGCGCAATTCGGGCTTGACTTCACCTAGATTTATAACGTTTCAATTCAACAGTCCGACATGGACCTTGGTCAACAGGGAGGAACAAGATGACCATGTTAAAGAAGCTTCACATGACGGCGGCCGTGCTCGCGCTGTCGACCACGACGGTCGCGGCGCAAGAGGTCGAGGTGCTGCATTGGTGGACCTCCGGCGGCGAAGCTGCTGCCGTCGGCACACTGCGCGACGCCCTGTCCGAGGGTGGTGTCGGCTGGGTCGACATGCCGGTTGCCGGTGGCGGCGGCTCTGACGCCATGACCGTCCTGCGCGCACGCGTCACGGCGGGCGATCCGCCAACCGCAGTTCAGATGCTGGGTTTCTCGATCCAGGACTGGGCGGCCGAGGGTGCGCTGGCCAACCTCAACGATATCGCGGCCGAGCAGGGCTGGGCCGAGGTCGTTCCTGACGCGCTTCAGCAGTTCTCGACCTACGATGGCAACTGGGTCGCGGCACCGGTGAACGTGCATTCCACGAACTGGGTCTGGGCGAACACCGCGCTGATGGAAGAGCTCGGCCTCGAGCAGCCCGGCAGCTGGGACGAATTCGTCGCCGCGATGGAGGCCGCCGAGGAAGCGGGCTACACGGCGCTCGCCCATGGCGGGCAGGCATGGCAGGACGCGACAGTGTTCGAGTCGATGGTCATGGGCGTCGGCGGACCTGAGTTCTACGAGGCATCGATGGTCGAGCTCGACCCCGAGGCCCTCGGCTCCGACATGATGGTCGAGGCGTTCGAGCGCATGGAAACCCTGCGCGGGTTCGTGGACGACAATTTCTCGGGTCGCGACTGGAACCTTGCATCTGCCATGGTCATCAACGGCGATGCGCTGTTCCAGATCATGGGCGACTGGGCCAAGGGCGAGTTCGTGAACGCGGGCCAGACGGCCGGTGAGGAATTCACCTGCTTCCGCGTGCCCGGCACGCAGGGCACGGTGCTCTTCAACTCCGACCAGTTCGCGATGTTCAACGTCAGCGATCCGGCCGCCCAAGAGGCTCAGGCCGCCATGGCGTCCGCCGTCATGAGCCCGGAATTCCAGATCACCTTCAACCTCGTGAAGGGCTCGGTTCCGGCGCGGACGGATGTTTCCGCCGATCAGTTCGACATGTGCGGACAGATGGGCATGGAGCAACTGGCAGAGGCAGCGGCAAGCGGGGGCCTGTTCGGCTCCATGGCCCATGGCCACGCCAACACGCCGTCGGTGCAGAACGCGATGTATGACGTGATCACCGCGCACTTCAACGGCGAGTACGACGCCGAGACCGCAGCCGCGGAACTCGTCACCGCCGTCGAGATCGCCCAGTAACGGGCGTTTCGGGCCGGCCCCGGGCAGGGGCCGGTCCATCCATTCGGGCGGGGACCCGGACAACGATCGAACGAGGGGAGGATGCCATGGCCGCGACAGACGGGTTCTCAGCGTCTGGCTCGGATTTCCGGACGCGACTGCAGAACTGGCTGCCCAAGATCGTTCTGGCGCCCTCCTTCGCGATCATGGTGATCTTCGTCTACGGCTTCATCGCCTTCACCATCTATCTCAGTTTCACCGATAGCCGGATGCTGCCCTCCTACGAATGGGTCGGCTGGCAGAACTACGACCGGCTTTTCCGCATCCGCCAGTGGGACACCTCGGTCGTCAACCTCGCGATCTTTGCATCGCTCTATATCGTCATCAGCACGATTATCGGCCTGATGCTGGCGATCTTCCTCGACCAGAAGATCCGCGGCGAGGGCGTCCTGAGGCCGATATTTCTCTATCCGATGGCGCTGAGCTTCATCGTGACCGGCACGGCGTGGAAATGGATGCTGGACCCGGCCATCGGGCTCGAGGCCACGCTGCGACTATGGGGATGGGAAAGCTTCAGTTTCGGCTGGATCAAGGATGGCGACATGGCGATCTACACCATCGTCATCGCGGCCGTCTGGCAAAGCTCCGGCTTCGTGATGGCGATGTTCCTCGCGGGGTTGCGCGGCATCGACAACGAGATCCTGAAGGCCGCTCAGATGGACGGCGCGTCGAACTGGAACCTCTACAGGCGGATCATCCTGCCGCAGCTCAGGCCCGCGTTCCTGTCGGCCTTCGTCATCCTCAGCCACCTCGCGATCAAGTCCTATGACCTCGTGGTCGCGATGACCGACGGAGGGCCCGGGACATCCACATGGATGCCGGCGGTCTTCATGTATGAATACACCTTCACGCGGAACCAGATGGGGATCGGCGCGTCCTCGGCCGTCATCATGCTGATGACCATCGCGGCGATCATGGTGCCCTATCTCTACGCCGAATTGCGGGAGAAGAAGTGATGGCTGTCGCATCCGCCGAGAACGCCGTCCGCTCCTCAAGCGTAACGCGCGTCTTTGTCTATCTTTTCCTGCTGCTTTTCGCGCTGTTCTACCTGCTGCCGCTTGGCATCATGCTGATCAACTCGCTCAAGCCGCTGGAGGAGATCACCGGCGGCGGCATGGTCGCCCTGCCGCAGAACTGGACGATCGAGCCCTGGCTGAGCGCGTGGTCGACGGCGCAGATCGGGGTGCAGCCAACAGGCCTGCGCCCCTATTTCATCAACTCGATCATGATGGCGGTGCCGGCGGTGATCCTGTCCACGGTGGTGGGCGCGCTCAACGGCTATGTGCTGACCAAGTGGCAATTCCGCGGCGCGACCTTCATTTTCGGGCTGTTGCTGTTTTCGTGCTTCATTCCGTTCCAGATCGTGCTGATCCCGATGGCGCGCATCCTCGGCATCCTGCAGATCGCGGGCACTACGCCCGGCCTGATCCTGGTGCATTTCGTCTACGGGATCGGGTTCACGACGCTCTATTTCCGCAACTACTATGCGGCCTTCCCGACGGAACTGGTGCGCGCCGCGCAGATCGACGGCGCCGGGTTCTTCCAGATCTTCTGGCGCATCATGCTGCCCTCCTCCGGGCCGATCATCGCGGTCAGCTTCATCTGGCAGTTCACCAATATCTGGAACGACTTCCTCTTCGGTGCGAGCTTCGCTTCGGGGGGCGCCGCTCCGATGACCGTGGCGCTGAACAACCTCGTCAACTCGTCCACGGGCGTGCGCGAATACAACGTGCATTTCGCCGGGGCCATCATGGCCGCCGCCCCCACGCTCCTCGTCTATATCGTCGCCGGCCGCTACTTCGTGCGCGGTCTCATGGCCGGCTCCGTGAAAGGGTGAGGAATGGTTTTGTGCAACAAAATGGAAGGCGCCGGTGGCGCGTTTCAAATTCCGAACGCGCGGGGCAACTGCACCGCGCCGGGTAATCCGGAGGATTGAAACCATGGGTTTCCTCGACATCGACAACGTCACCAAGTCCTACGGCGCCGTCGAAGTGCTGCACCGGGTCGATATCTCGGTGGAGGAGGGCGAGTTCCTCGTCCTCGTGGGGCCCTCGGGCTGCGGCAAGTCCACGCTTCTGAACATGATCGCGGGGCTGGAGGGGATCACCAGCGGCGAGATCAAGATCAAGGATCGCGTGGTCAACGGCGTCCACCCGTCCAAGCGCAACATCGCCATGGTGTTCCAGTCCTACGCGCTCTACCCCAACATGACGGTGGGGCAGAACATAACCTTCGGGCTCGAGATGCATGGCGTCGCCAAGCCCGAACGCGACAAGGCGATGAAGGAGGTCGCGGCGCTCCTTCAGATCGAGAACCTGCTCGACCGCAAGCCCGGACAGCTCTCGGGCGGCCAGCGGCAGCGCGTCGCCATGGGCCGCGCGCTGGTGCGCAACCCGGACGTGTTCCTGTTCGACGAGCCCTTGTCCAACCTAGACGCGAAACTGCGTGTCGACATGCGCACCGAGATCAAGAAGCTGCACCAGAAGCTCGGCACGACCATCGTCTACGTCACCCATGACCAGATCGAGGCGATGACGCTCTCGACCCGGATCGCGGTGATGTATGACGGCAATGTCCAGCAGCTCGGCACGCCCAAGGAAATCTACGACGCGCCCGCGAACCTCTTCGTGGCGACCTTCATGGGATCGCCCGCGATGAACGTCCTGCCCACGCGGCTGGTGGAGCGGAACGGCGCGCTTCATGCCATCCTGACCGGTGCCGATGGCGCCGAACGCGCCCTGAGGATCGAGAACGCGCCCGCGGCCTATACGGCCTATCGCGACCGGCCCGTGAGCCTCGGCATAAGGCCCGAGGCGATCACCGACCCCGAGGGCGCGGATCGCAACGCCAGGAACATCCAGCCGCTCGCCAATGTCGTCGGTGTGACGGAGCCCGCGGGCTCCGACACGTTCGTGACCATGACGCTGTCTGGAAAGGACTGCATCGCGCGGATGCGGGCGGATGCGGACGTGCATCCGGGCCAGAGCTTCGATTTCGCCGTTAACATGGACAAGGCCGTTCTGTTCGACCCCGAAACGGAAGAGCGCATCATCTGAGACCCGTGTCAGAGGGCCTTGGCGGGGGGCGTTTGTTTTGCTATTGGAACGATCCAATAGCGTGCGTTCAGTTGGTGTGCGGGCGATCCGGGAAAAGGGGCAGACGTGACGGATGCGGATGTGGTCATCGTTGGATCGGGCATGGGCGGCGCGACGCTTGCGGCCGCGCTTGCGCCCGGCGGCCGGCGCATCCTGATCCTCGAGCGGGGCGAACGGCTGAGCGACACGCCCGAGGCGCGCGACGCGAACGCGATTTTCGCGCGCGGCCATTATCGCCCAGAGGAAACCTGGCTCACGCCGGAAGGCGAGCGCTTCAACCCTGGTAATTATTCCTGCGTCGGCGGCAACACGAAGTTCTATGGCGCCGTGCTGATGCGCTACCGCGCCGAGGATTTCGCACCCCGGCGTCACATGGGCGGCGACAGCCCCGGCTGGCCCCTGAGCTACGCCGAGATCGAACCGTGGTACCAGAAGGCCGAGGCGTTCTACCGGGTGCGGGGCGCGCTGGGCCATGACCCGACAGAGCCCGAGCATTCCGGCCCCTATCCATTCCCGCCCGTGCCGGATGAGCCCGAGATCGCGGACCTTCGCGCCCGGCTTGCCGCCGCAGGACTGCAGCCCGCCCATCTGCCTCTCGGTGTCGATCTGGACAAGTGGCTCGCCCGCGCGGCGACGCCCTGGGACGCGTTTCCCGACACGACGGGCGGCAAGCTGGATGCCGAAAGCGTGGGGCTTGCCGAAGCGCTGAGGCACCCGAACGTGACACTGCGCACCGGCGTCACCGTGGAGCGGCTGGAGAGCGATGAGAGCGGCCGCATCACTGCGCTGCATACGACGGCGGGGCGCATCACCGCAGATCAGGTCGTGCTCGCCGCGGGCGCGGTCCACTCGCCTGTGCTGCTCCTGCGGTCTGCGACGGAGCGGTTCCCCGCGGGGCTGGCCAACCGCTCGGACCAGGTCGGGCGCAACTTCATGAACCACAATTGCTCGGCGCTGCTTGCGCTGTCGGCGCGGCGCAACCGGACGGTCTATCAGAAGACGCTCTATCTCAACGACTGGTATTCGTCGGGCGGCCCGAACGGCGAGCCGCTGGGCAACGTGCAGCTTCTGGGTCGCGTGTCTGGCCCGATCCTTGCGGCGCAGACGGGGCTGCCGCGGGCATTGGCGCATCTTCTTTCGGCCCATGCGATCGACTTCTATGTCATGTCTGAGGACCTGCCCGATCCGGAAAGCCGCGTGACCCTGCGCGACGGGGAAATCGTGCTGAACTGGACGCGGTCGAATTGGGAGGCGCATGAACTCCTCGTCTCGCGGCTCAAGGCGGCGCTGCGGCGCGCAGGTTTCCCGATCTCGCTCTCCAAAGCGTTCGACCGGCGCACGCCTTCGCACCAGTGCGGAACAGCGCGCATGGGGTCCGATCCGCAGAGCAGCGTGGTATCCCCATTGGGGCGCGCGCATGACCACGCGAACCTCTGGATCGCGGATGCGAGTGTCCTGCCCACATCGGCAGCGGTAAACCCGTCGCTCACCATCGCGGCCCACGCCTTGAGGGTGGCCGATGCGATGTCACGTGCAAGCGGGGAGGTTGCGGCATGACGGGAACGGCGCTCATCACCGGCGGGCAGCAGGGCATCGGACTGGGAATCGCGCAGGCGCTCCACGGGGCGGGCTGGCGTATCGCGCTGATGTCCGAGCGGGGTGAGGACGATCCGGCGGTTGCGGAGGCGCTGTCCCTCCTGCCCGGCGCGGTCCATGTCACCCACGATATCGCGGAGACGGAGGGCATTGCGACTGCCCTCGACGCTGCGGAGGCCGCCGTCGGCCCGATCACCACGCTGGTGTCCAACGCGGGCGTGCCCGCCATGGTGCGCGGCGACCTTCTCGACATGACGACCGAAAGCTTCGACCGCTGCATGGCCATCAACCTGCGCGGTGCGTTTTTTCTTGTACAGGAATGTGCGCGCCGAATGCTCGCGGTCCGGGCGGGGCATTACAGATCGATCCACGTTGTCACCTCCGTCAGCGCCGGGATCGTGTCCCAGGACCGGGCGGAATACTGCATCTCCAAGGCGGGCGCATCGATGATGACGCAAGCCCTTGCAGTGCGACTGGCGCCGGAGGGCATCGGCGTTTTCGAGCTCAGGCCGGGCATCATCCGCACGCCCATGACCGAACCGGTCGCGGATCGCTACGCCGCCCACATTGCCGGCGGTCTTGTGCCATCCGCCCGCTGGGGCGAGCCTGCGGATATCGGCAAGGTGATCGTGCCGCTGGCGCGCGGCGATTTCGCCTTTTCGACCGGCGCGGTCCTCCCGGTGGATGGCGGCCTGTCCATCCAGCGGCTGTGAGGGAACGGCGCATGGCAGAGGGCTATGACTTCATCATCATCGGGGGTGGCAGCGCTGGCAGCGTTCTGGCGGCACGGCTGACCGAGGACCCGGGTGTCCGCGTTTGTCTTCTGGAGGCCGGGGGGCGTGACTGGAACCCGCTGTTTCACCTGCCCGCGGGCTTCGCCAAGATGACCAAGGGCGTCGCCTCCTGGGGCTGGAGCACGGTGCCGCAGCGGCACATGCGCGGCAAGGTCTTCACCTACACGCAGGCCAAGGTAATCGGCGGCGGATCGGCGATCAACGCGCAGATCTACACGCGCGGCAATGCGCAGGACTACGACGAATGGCGGCAGATGGGCTGCGAGGGCTGGGCCTATGACGACGTTCTGCCCTATTTCCGCAAGGCCGAGGACAACGACACATGGGAGAATGAATTCCACGGCAAGGGCGGCCCGCTCGGCGTATCGCAGCCCGCCGCCCCCCTGCCGATCTGCGAGGCCTATTTCGAGGCCGCAGCCGCGCTGGGCATCCCGCGCAACATGGACGTCAATGGCGAGGCGCAGGACGGTGTCGCCTACTACCAGCTGACACAGAAGAACGCGCGGCGGTCGTCGGCGGCGATGGCCTATCTCGCGCCGAACCGGGGACGGTCGAACCTGACGATCCGATATGGCGCGCAGGTGCGCCGGATCGACGTGGACAAGGGACGGGCGACCGGTGTGACGCTCACCGACGGCACGCGCCTGACGGCGGAGGCGGAGGTGCTCCTGTCCTCGGGGGCCATCGGCTCGCCGCGGCTGTTGCAGCTGTCGGGGATCGGGCCGGCGGACCACCTCCGGGATCTCGGGATCGACGTCGTGTTCGACCAGCCCAACGTGGGTGAGAACCTGCAGGACCATCTCGACCTCTATTGCATCTGCGAGGTCTCCGGCCCGCACACCTATGACCGCTACGCGAAGCCTCACCTCTCGGTTCTGGCCGGGCTGCAATACCTGTTCACGCGGACCGGCCCCGTGGCCTCCAGCCTCTTCGAGACCGGCGGCTTCTGGTATGCCGACCCCGATGGGCGGTCCCCCGACCTGCAGTTTCACCTTGGCCTCGGCACCGGGATCGAGGCGGGTGTCGCTGCCATGCCGCAGGGGGGCGTGACGCTCAACTCCTGCTACCTGCGCCCGCGTTCCCGTGGGACCGTGCGGCTGTCCAGCGCCGATCCGGCGGCGGCCCCTCTGATCGATCCGAACTACTGTGCCGGTCCGCGCGACCGGGAGATGTCGATCCGCGGGCTAAAGCTGACCCAGGAAATTCTTGCACAAGAACCGCTCAAACCCTTCATCAAGGCCGAGCGTCTGCCGGGTCCGGACGTCAGGACAGACGACGAGTATTTCGACTTCATCTGCGAGCACTCCAAGACCTCGCATCATTGCGCCGGAACCTGCCGAATGGGGGTCGATGACGGCGCGGTGGTCGACCCGCGCCTGCGCTTCAACGGGATCGAGGGGCTGCGTGTGGTGGACAACGCGATCATGCCGACGGTGATCTCGTCCAACACCAACGCCGCCGCGATCATGATCGGTGAGAAGGCCGCTGACATGATCAAGCAGGACCATGGAGTCTGAGATGCGACTGCCGACCTATTCGGGAACCCTCGAGACCTACCGCCTGACGGGGGAGCCGCTGGTCACCCGCGCGCCCGATGTGCCGCTGACGCGGACGGCCTTTGCCGCGGCGCATGTCATCTCGGACCCGCTGGCGGAGCGCAGCCCCTGGGACACGCGCCCGGCCGTCGACTGGGATGCCACGCTGGCCTTCCGGCAGGGCCTCTGGGACCAGGGTCTGGGGCTGGCCGAGGCGATGGACACGGCGCAGCGCGGCATGGGCGTGGACTGGGCCACGGCGCTGGAGCTGATCCGGCGGACCATGCAGGCCGCCCGCGCGCATCCGTTGAAGCCGCGCGTCGCCTGCGGCGCGGGGACCGATCACAAGACGGCCGAGGAACTTTCGGACGCCGACGGGATCATCGCCGCCTATTCCGACCAGATGGAGGCGATCGAGGCGGCAGGCGGACAGATCATCCTGATGGCCAGCCGCGCGCTTCCCGCCATCGGCGCGAGTGCCGAGACCTATGGCCGGGTCTACGACAGGCTTCTGTCGCAGGCGGCGGAGCCTGTCATCCTGCACTGGCTGGGCGAGATGTTCGACCCGGCCCTCTCCGGCTACTGGGGGGCGGGCGACACCGACATGGCGACCGGGATCGTGCTGGACCTGATCGAACGCAACGCGGCCAAGGTCGACGGGATCAAGATCTCGCTTCTCGATCAGGCGCATGAGGAAGCGTTTCGCGCCCGCCTGCCGGACGGCGTGCGGCTCTATACCGGGGACGATTACAACTACGCGCCGTTGATCGAGGGCGACGGCACGCATCACTCGCACGCGCTTCTGGGCATCTTCGCGGCCATCGCGCCGGCGGCGTCGCAGGCGCTGGAGGCGCTGGCGAAGGGCGATCGCGTGACCTACCACGCGCTGCTGGCACCCACCGTCCCGCTCAGCCGCGAGATCTTCAAATCGCCCACGCGTTTCTACAAGGCGGGCATCGCGTTCCTGTCATGGCTGAACGGGACGCAGGATCATTTCGTCATGCCCGCGGGGTTCCAGTCCTCGCGCGAGATCACCCATTACGCCGAGGTCTTCCGCCTCGCCGACGCGGCCCGCCTGCTGGCGCGGCCCGATCTGGCCGAGGCGCGCATGCGGACGCTTCTGGCCTTGCACGGGATCGACGGGTAGCAATACGGGATGAAACGCCGCCCCACGATCACCGATGTGGCCGCCCGCGCGGGCGTGTCGAAATCGACCGTGTCGCTGGTGCTACAGGGTAGTCCGCTGGTCCGGGCCGAGACCGCCAAGACGGTGCGGGCGGCCATGCGCGAGATCGGCTATGTCTACAACCGTGCCGCCGCGACGCTGCGCGGCAGTTCGGTGGGCCTCGTGGGACTGGTCATCAACGACCTGCGCAACCCGTTCTTCACGGAGTTCGCGGTGTCGTTCCAGATGGCAATGGCGGCCGCCGGATACGCGACGGTCATTTCCAACGCCGACGAGGACGCGGAGCTTCAGGAAAAACTGGTCGCGTCCATGATCGAGCACGGTGTCGACGCGGTCGTGATCAGCCCGACCTATGGCGATCCTGCCTCGGTGTTCGACCCACTGGCACTGGCCGGCATCCCGACGCTGCAGGTCCTGCGCCGGATGGACCCGCGCACGGAGCTGTTTCCCTTCGCGAGCTTCGACTACGCCGCCGGCAGCGCCGAGGCCACGCGGCACCTCATCGCCACCGGCGCGCGGCGCATCGCCTTTGTCGGTGGGCTCGATGAACGCTCGATCACGCGCGAGCGGATGGAGGGCTACCTCGCCGCGCTGGAGGGGGCGGGCCTGTGGCCGCTGCGCATCGAGGGGCCAACGTCGCGCGCCTTCGGCCGAAGCGCCGTCGCCCGGTTGAAAGACGACTATCCGGAGTGTGACGCCGTGTTCTGTTTCAACGATCTGGTGGCGCTGGGGCTGATCGCGGGCCTGCAAAGGGAGGGTGTCGCCGTCGGCCGCGATATCCGCGTTGTGGGCTTCGACGATATCGAAGAGGCCGCGCTGGCGTGGCCCGACCTGTCCTCGGTCGCCTGCGATATCGCGGGGTTTGGCCGTGACACGGCCGGCGCGCTGCGCGACTGGCTCGACACCGGCACCCGTCCCGTGGCCGAGCGGCGCGCGCCCGTCGGGCTGATCGTGCGGGCCTCCAGCGGGGGGCTCGGCCAATGACACCTGAAACGCTCCTTCGCGCCATGTTCGACGCCGCCGTGGCCGTGGCCGACCCGATGCGCAGCCTCGCCACCCATCTGCCGCCGAAGCCCGAGGGCCGTGTGGTCGTCATCGGCGCCGGCAAGGCCAGCGCCCGCATGGCCGAGGCGGTGGAGGCCGAATGGGGCCCCTGCGAGGGGCTGGTGATCACGCGCTACGGCTATGCGCGTCCCTGCAAGGGGATCGAGATCGTCGAGGCGGCGCATCCCGTTCCGGACGAGGCGGGCGTCGCGGCCACGTCGCGCATGCTCGACCTGCTGGCCAGCTGCGGGCCGGAGGATGTCGTCCTTGCGCTGATCTCGGGCGGGGGGTCGGCGCTGTTGATCCAGCCGGCGGACGGGATCGCCCTGTCGGAGAAACAGGCGCTGACGCAGGCGCTTCTGGCCTCGGGCGCGCCCATCGGAGAGATCAACGGTATCCGCAAGGAAATCTCGGCGGTCAAGGGCGGGCGGCTGGCCGTCGCCGCCCATCCGGCGCGCATGCTCGCGCTTATGATCTCCGACGTGCCCGGCGACGATCCGGGCGATATCGCCAGCGGTCCGACGGTGGGTCACACGGGCGACGCGGCGCGCGCGCTGGCCGCGCTCGACCGTTGGGGCGTGACGCCGCCCGCGTCGATCCGGTCCTTCCTCGAGGCCGGCGGCGATCCGGTGCGCCCAGACGATCCCCGGCTCGGGCGCGTCGAGAACGTCATCGTTGCGGCGCCGTCGCAATCGCTGGAGGCCGCCGCCGGCATGGCGCAGGCGCAGGGCTGTTCCGTCGAGATCCTCGGCGACGCGATCGAGGGCGAGGCACGGGAGGTCGCCCGCGATCACGCCGCGCGGGCGCTGGCCGCAAAGGGTCCCCTTGTGATCCTGTCGGGCGGCGAATTGACGGTCACGCGGGGCGGCGACGGTGTCGGCGGCCCGAACGCGGAATACGCGCTGGCGCTGGCGCTTGCGCTGGACGGCGCGGCGGACATCCACGCCATCGCGTGCGACACGGATGGTGTCGACGGCGCGGCGGAGGTTGCGGGCGCGCTGATCGGGCCGGAAACGCTCGCCCGCGCCCGCGCCGCCGGCATCGACCCGGAGGATGCGCTGGCCCGTAACGACGCCCATACCTTCTTCGCCGCGATCGGCGGGCAGGTCGTGACCGGGCCCACACTCACCAACGTCAACGATTTCCGCGCGATCCTGATCGCGGCACCCACCTGAAAGGTCTGCCCATGCTTGTCCATACCGTCCTCTTCGACCCCGCCTCGCCCGAGGGAGAGACGCGCATCCGCGAGGCCTGCGAAATCCTCGCAGGGCTCAGCCTTCCGGGCATGTCCGGCTTCCGCCACGGGCCCAACCGCGACTTCGAGGGCAAATCGGCCAGATACACCTACGGCTTCATGGTGCTGTTCGAGAACCGCGACGTGCATCTCGCCTACGAGGCCCATCCCGACCATGTCCGCGCCGGCGGTATCATGGTCGAGAACAGCCGCGGCGGACATGAGGGCATCTTCGTCTCGGACCTCGAGGTCTGACCACTCCGCACCCGCCGGACTTGCCTGCGCGCTTTCCCCGTGGTGATCTTTCCGCCGGGGACGGAGGAGGCACGCGCGATGAACATGGCGCTTTGGCTGGACCGCACGGCGCGTGTCATGGGCGCGAGGCCCGCGTTGTTGCTCGGGCAAAACCCGGTCGCGGATTACGAGGGCTTCGCGCGCCGCGTCGCCGGGCTGGCGGCAAGCCTCACCCGCGACGGCATCGTACCGGACGACCGTGTCGGTATCTTCGCGAGGAATGTGCCCGACTACCTGACCTGTCTCTACGCGATCTGGCGCGCGGGTGCGGTGGCCGTTCCAATCAATGCCAAACTGCACCCAAAGGAGGCTGCCTGGATCCTGTCGAACGCGGAGGCGACATCGTGCTTCGTGACCGACGATCTGGCAGAGGTTTCGGGCCTGCCGCTCACGCGGATCGGCGATGACGCGTTCGAAGCCGCCTGCGCGTCCGACCCGCAGGATCCCGTGCCCCGCGATGCGAGCGATCTGGCCTGGCTCTTCTACACCTCCGGCACCACCGGCAAGCCCAAGGGCGTGCGCATCACCCATGGCATGATCGCCGCGACCTCGCTCTGCTATCCGCTCGATGTGGACCCGGTGCGCCCCGAGGACGCCGCGCTTTACGCCGCGCCGATGAGCCACGGCGCGGGCCTCTACGCCGCGATCCACGTGCGCATGGGCGCGGCGCATATCGTGCCATCCTCGGGCGGATTCGACGCGACCGAGGTCCTGGACCTGGCGCAGGCCCATGGCACAACGTCGATGTTCATGGCGCCCACCATGGTCCGCCGCCTGACCGACACCGCCAAATCCGCCGGCCGCAAGGGAGAGGGCATCAAGACCATCGTCTATGGCGGTGGGCCCATGTACCGGGCTGATATCGAGGAGGCGGTGGACTGGTTCGGACCGCGCTTCGTGCAGATCTACGGGCAGGGCGAATGCCCCATGGCCATCTCCGCGCTCAGCCGGGACGAGGTCGCCGACCGCACGCATCCTCGCTGGGCCGAGCGGCTGGCCTCGGTCGGGCGCGCGCAATCGCTCGTGGAGATCGCGATCTCGGACGGGCAGGGCGGCCATCTGCCCCCCGGCGAGACCGGAGAGATCATGGTACGCGGCGCGCCGGTGATGCCGGGCTACTGGAAGAACGGGGACGCGACGGCCAAGACCCTCGTCGATGGCTGGCTGATGACCGGCGACGTCGGGCGGCTGGACGCGGACGGCTACCTGACGCTGGCGGACCGGTCCAAGGACGTGATCATCTCGGGCGGCACCAACATCTATCCGCGTGAGGTCGAGGAAGTGCTGCTGACCCATGCGGATGTGCACGAGGTTTCCGTCGTGGGGCGTCCCTCGCAGCAATGGGGCGAGGACGTCGTGGCCTTTGTCGTGGCGGCGGTCGGGAGGCCGGTCGATGCGGCGGCGCTCGACGCCCATTGCCTCGGCCAGATGGCGCGGTTCAAGCGGCCCAAGGCTTACATCGCCGTGCCGGAGCTGCCGAAGAACAATTACGGCAAGGTGTTGAAGACGGAGCTTCGCGAACGCCTGGGAAAGGAAGGGTCATGACGGATTTGACGGGAAAGACGGCGCTGGTCACCGGCTCGGTCCAGGGGATCGGGCTTGCCGTCGCCGAGGCGCTGGCGGGTGCCGGCGCGCGGATCGCGGTGCACGGGCTGGCCGGCGATGCGCAGATCGAGGAGGTCTGCCACCACCTGCGCGACAAGGGCGCTCCGCAGGCGGAGTTCTTCGACGGCGACCTGCGCGATGCCGACCGGATCGACGGGCTGATGCAGGCCGTCGCGGCATGGGGCGGGGCAGACATCCTCGTCAACAATGCCGGTATCCAGAAAACCGCGCCCCTCGCCGAGATGCCGCGCGAGACATGGGACACGATCCTTGCCGTCAACCTGTCGGCGGCCTTCCAGACCACGCAGGCAGCCCTGCCGGGCATGGCGGCGCGTGGCTATGGCCGGGTCATCAACATCGCCAGCGTGCATGGTCTCGTGGCGTCGCGAGACAAGGCGCCTTACGTGGCGGCCAAATTCGGGCTGGTGGGCCTCAGCCGGGTGGCAGCGCTGGAATACGCATCCTCGGGCGACAAGACGAAGGGCGGCGTGACGGTGAACTGCATCTGCCCCGGCTGGACCGAAACCGCGATCATCGAGCCGCAGATCGAGGCGCGCGCTGCGGCCCGTGGCGGCGATCGAGACCTCGGCATCGCGGAGCTTCTGGCCGAGAAACAGCCGAGTCTGCGGACGTCCGACCCGGCGGAAATCGGGGCGTTGGCGCTCTGGCTTTGCGCACCCATCGCACACAACGTCACCGGAACGGCGATCCCGATCGATGGCGGCTGGACGGCGCAGTAGACCGGGTCATTGGATCGGGTCCAGTAGAACGGGGGCCACAGTTTTCGGCAATTCGGCGCCCCACGCCTTGTTGCGCTCCAGCGGCAACTCTACATCGCGTTGCATGAAGCGCTTCATCCCGTTCCTCAAGGCGGACCCGCTGGTTGCCGTCGTCCGCCTGCAAGGCGTCATCATGGCCAATCCGCGCGGTGCGGGGCTCAGCGATCAGGCCGTCGCGCCCGCCGTCGAGCGCGCCTTCCGCAAGGGCAAGCCCGCCGCCGTGGCGCTCGCCATCAATTCCCCCGGCGGAAGCCCCGCGCAATCCTCGCTGATCGCAGCACGCATTGGCCGCCTTGCCGAGGAAAAGGACATCCCCGTGCATGCTTTCGTCGAGGATGTGGCGGCCTCCGGCGGATACTGGCTGGCCTGCGCGGCCGACAAGATATGGGCCGACCGAACCTCGATCCTCGGCTCCATCGGCGTGATCTCGGCGGGGTTCGGTTTCCACGACGCGATCTCGCGGATCGGCGTGGAGCGGCGCGTCTACACCGCCGGCGAATCGAAATCGATCCTCGATCCGTTCCGCCCGGAAAAGGACGAGGATGTGGAGCGGCTCAAGGCGCTTCAGGGCGAGTTGCACGAAACCTTCATCGAGCACGTGAAGACAAGCCGCGCCGACCGCCTGTCCGATCATCCGGAGCTTTTCACCGGTGCCTTCTGGACGGGATCGAAATCCGTCGAACTGGGCCTTGCCGACGGGATCGGCCATCTTGTGCCCAAGATGAAGGAGCTTTACGGCGACAAGACCCGTTTCGCCGTCTACGGCCCGCGCCGCAGCCTGCTGGGACGGTTCGGCATATCGCTCGCCTCCGAGCTTGCCACCGGGTTCGAGGAACGCGCGGCCTACGCGAGGTTCGGCCTGTCGTGATGCTCAAGATCGTCACCCTTTTCCTGATCTTCATGGCGGTGCTCGCCATGTTCGGCCGCCTCCGCCTGCCCAAGATCACCCGCCGCCACGGGCTGCCAAAGCCGCGCCTGTGCAAGACCTGCCGGCGCTATAACCTTCGCGGCGGGCCTTGCCCGCATTGTTCCGACGGGCAGGGCTGACGCGTGGCGGCAGAATTCGCTCTTGCGGGGCTCGGCCTCGTCATCCTGCTGCTGGCGGGCGACGTGCTGGTGAAGGGGGCCGTGAACCTGAGCCTGCGTCTGGGTATCCCCGCGCTCATCGTGTCGCTGACCATCGTCGCCTTCGGCACCTCCGCGCCGGAGCTTCTGATCTCGATCAAGGCGATCCTCGACGGTGTCCCCGGACTGGCGCTGGGCAATGTCGTGGGGTCGAACACCGCCAACGTGCTGCTCGTTCTTGGCATTCCGGCGGTGTTGTCGGGCCTTCACGCCGGCAGTGATACGCGCCAGACCTACGTGGTCATGATCATCGCCACGCTGCTGTTCATCGCGTTGGCCTTCGTCGGACCGTTCACGTGGTGGCACGGGCTTATCCTGCTGTCGTTGCTGGGTTACGTCCTGATCGACGCGGCACGCGCCGCACGGGCGCATCGCGCTGCGGCCAATGGCGCGGCGGCGGTTCCCCTCGAGGACGACGCCCTCGAAGAGGCCGACCCGGACATGCCGTGGTGGCGCATCGGGCTGTACCTCGCGCTCGGGCTCATCGGGCTGCCGCTGGGGGCTGACCTTCTGGTGGACAGTTCCGTGGCCATCGCGACGGCCTATGGCGTCAGCGAGACGGTGATCGGTCTGACGCTTGTCGCCATCGGAACTTCCCTGCCGGAGCTTGCCACCACGGTCATGGCCGCGATGCGCAACCACGCCGATGTGGCGATGGGCAACGTGATCGGGTCGAACATGTTCAACCTGTTGGCCATCATTGGGATATCTTCGCTGATCGGACCGATCCCGGTGGACGCGACAATCCTGAAATTCGACATCTGGGTGATGCTCGCCGCCTCGCTCGTGCTGGCGCCCTTCGTCTTCCTGCGGTGGTCGCTGGGCCGGGGCGTTGGAGTTGCCTTCCTCGCGCTCTACGTCGGCTATATCGCGATGTTGCTGGCATAGGGGAGGCGGGCATGACGGCTTTGGTGACGGGCGCGGCGAAACGACTGGGCCGGGCGATGGCGCTGCGCCTCGCGGAACGCGGCCATGACGTCGCGGTGCATTACGCGGGCAGCGCCGATGAGGCGGAGGCGACGGTGGCCGAGATCAGGGCGATGGGTCGACGGGCGCACGCCCTTCGCGCTGACCTGACCGTCGAGTCCGAGATGCAGGGCTTGCTGCCCGCCGCCGCCGAGGCGCTGGGCCAGCCGATCACGGTTCTGGTCAACAACGCCTCGATCTTCGAATACGACAACATCCAGACCGCGACACGCGATAGCTGGGACAGGCACCTGGAATCGAACCTGCGCGCACCCTTCGTCCTGAGCCAGGCCATGGCGGCGCAGGTGCCGCAGGCCGAGGCCGACGAAAATGGCGAGCCGCAGGCGACCGGCCTGATCGTGAACATGATCGACCAGCGCGTGCGCAAGCTGACGCCGGAATTCATGAGCTACACGATTGCCAAGATGGGGCTCTGGGCGCTGACCCGCACATCGGCGCAGGCGCTTGCCCCGCATGTCCGGGTCAATGCCATCGGGCCGGGGCCCACGATGCAGGGCACGCGGCAGTCTGCGGAGCATTTCGCGCGGCAACGGGCGGCCACGGTGCTGGGTCGCGGCGCCGACCCCGGGGGTATCTGTGCCGCGCTCGACTATCTGCTGCAGGCGCGGGCGGTTACGGGCCAGCTGATCTGCGTGGATGGTGGGCAGCACCTCGCGTGGCAGACGCCGGACGTCCTCGGCGTCGAGTAGGCGAAGCGGAAGCGTGCCCTTCACTTCTCCACCGTGCGGCCCAAGGTAACAGATGTGTTAAAGAGTGATTACATCACTGTGAAAAGCGTAAACTCTGCAATAAAATATACAATAAAAACAGTGACTTGATAACTCGCCCAAAAATCAGGCAATCCGCAGAACCGAGCCAAAAACAAGGGAAATTTCCGGTAGCCCAAGATTTCTCCGCAAGGTTATCCACATGAACGGGGGATTTCTCCTGCCTTGAATCCGCCCCAGTTCCATTGCAGCCGCCACGAGAATCGATTTCAACGACCGAACATGCCCGACAGCACCGAAAATACGGCCGAGACCGGCCACGAGGTGATCCGAAACTACCTCCGACGGCTCGACAACGCGCCGGGCGTCTACCGGATGCTCGATGCGCAGAGCCGGGTGCTCTATGTCGGCAAGGCGCGGGCGCTGAAAAAGCGCGTTTCGTCCTACGCCAAGCCGACCGGCCACAGCCCGCGCATCGCACGGATGATCCGCGAAACCGCATCGATGATGTTCCTGACGACGCGGACCGAGACCGAGGCGCTGCTGCTCGAACAGAACCTCATCAAGCAGCTCAAGCCCAAGTATAACGTGCTGCTGCGCGATGACAAAAGCTTTCCCAACATTCTCGTCAGCCGCGCGCATCGCTTTCCGCAGATCAAGAAGCACAGGGGTGCGAAGAAGGAGAAGGGCGAGTATTTCGGCCCCTTCGCCAGCGCCGGCGCGGTGAACCGGACGCTTAACCAGTTGCAGAAGGTGTTTTTGCTGCGCAACTGCTCGGACGCCACTTTCGACAGCCGCACGCGGCCCTGCCTGCTGTACCAGATCAAGCGGTGTTCCGCGCCCTGCGTCGGACATATCAGCGAGGCGGATTACGCGGCTTCCGTCGCCGACGCCGTGCGGTTCCTCAAAGGTGACACGACCGACCTGCAGGCGCAGCTGGCCACGCAGATGGGCGAAGCCGCCCAAGCGATGGAATTCGAGCGCGCCGCAGCGCTGCGCGACCGCATCCGCGCGCTGACCAACGTGCAGTCTGCGCAGGGCATCAACCCGCGTGGCGTGCGCGAGGCCGATGTCATCGCGCTCCATCTGGAGGGCGGGCAGGCCTGCGTGCAGGTCTTCTTCATCCGCGCCAACCAGAACTGGGGCAACAAGGATTACTACCCTCGCGTCGGTCCCGATATCGACGCGCCCGAGGTGCTGGAGGCCTTTATCGGCCAGTTCTACGACCAGAAGGATCCGCCCCGACAGCTGATCCTGTCGCACCCGGTCGAAAACCCCGATCTGTTGGCCGACGCGCTGTCGCAGAAGCTGGGGCGCAAGGTGGAAATCATCGTTCCCCAGCGGGGCGAAAAGGCCGAACTGGTGCAAGGCGCGCTCCGTAACGCCCGCGAAAGCCTCGGTCGCCAGATGGCCGAGGGGCAGGCGCAGGCCAAGCTTCTGCGCGGGCTGGCCGAGGCCTTTGACCTCGACGCGCCGCCGCGCCGGATTGAGGTCTACGACAACTCCCACATCCAGGGCGCCAATGCGGTGGGCGCGATGATCGTGTCCGGGCCGGACGGGTTCATGAAATCGCAGTACCGAAAGTTCAACATCCGCGGCGACAGCCTGACCCCCGGTGACGATTTCGGCATGATGAAGGAGGTGCTGACACGGCGGTTCCAGCGGCTCCTGAAGGAGGACCCCGACCGCGAGTCCGAGGCGTGGCCCGACCTTCTGCTGATCGACGGCGGCGCGGGACAGGTGAGCGCGGTCAAGGAAATCATGGACGATCTGGGCGTGGAGGACGTGCCGTTCATCGGCGTGGCCAAGGGCATCGACCGCGATCAGGGCAAGGAGGAATTCCATCGCCCCGGTCACAGCGCCTTCGCGCTGAACCGCAACGACCCGGTGCTCTACTTCGTCCAACGTCTGCGCGACGAGGCGCACCGTTTCGCCATCGGCGCGCACCGTCAGAAACGCGCCAAGGCCGTGTCGGCCACACCGCTCGACGATATCCCGGGCGTGGGTGCCACCCGCAAACGCGCGCTCCTGACCCATTTCGGCAGCGCCAAGGCCGTAAGCCGCGCCAACCTCGCCGATCTGAAGGCGGTGGACGGCGTAAGCGAGGGGCTGGCGCAGAAGATCTACGACTATTTCCACGAACGGGGGTAGAGCGGTCCTGAACAGGTCGGAATATCACGTCGGGGATTTTCACGACCGGCCCCGCGGGATACACCCACCCTATGCAGTGGAACGTGCCCAACACGCTGACGGTCCTGCGCCTCGTGGCGGCGCCCATGCTGGGCATCGTGTTCCTGCTCCTGCCGCGACCGGCCGCGGACTGGGTTGCGATGTTCCTCTTCATCTTCGCGTCGCTCACCGACTACATCGACGGCTGGCTGGCGCGCAAATGGGGGCAGATCAGCCGCTTCGGCGCCATGCTCGACCCGATCGCGGACAAGGCGATGGTGGTGATCGCGCTTGCGGTCCTGCTGGGCCTTCACGGGATCTCGGACTGGACGCTGATCCCGGTGGCCGCGATACTGTTTCGCGAGGTCTTCGTGTCCGGCCTCAGGGAATTCCTGGGCGAGACGGCAGGTCTGCTCAAGGTCACGCCACTGGCCAAGTGGAAGACGGCCGTGCAGATGGTTGCCATCGCGATGCTGTTTGCATGGGGCCTCTTCGACCACTATTTTGTGATGCAGACGCTGGGCATGTCGCCCGAGATCGTGGCCGGCATCCTGTCGGGCGAGTTGCGCGACAGCGTCGGGCTGTGGTGGAAATACCAGGGTCTGATCGCGGTGTCCTACGGCGGCCTTGCTCTGCTGTGGATCGCCGCGGGGCTGACATTGGTCACCGGGTGGGATTATTTTCGCAAGGCAATGCCTTATCTCAGGGAAATGCCATGAAGATCGATGTGCACTATTTCGCCTGGCTTCGCGAACGGCTGGGCACCGGGCGGGAAACCGTCGAGACGGAGGCGGGAACCGTCGACGAACTGATCGACGAGCTGCGTGCCCGCGACGAGGGGTATGCGCACGCGTTTTCGGACACCGGCGCATTGCGGGCGGCGGTCGATCAGGACCTCGTGGAGTTCGACGCCCGTCTCGACGGCGCGCGCGAGGTCGCGTTCTTCCCGCCGATGACCGGGGGCTAGGCGGGATGGAGCCCGTCCGCGTGCAGGAGGCGGCCTTCGACCCGGGACAGGAGCTGAACGCCTTCACCGCGACCGTGTCCGGCGCGGGCGCGGTCGTCAGCTTTTCGGGCGTCACCCGCGATCTGGCCGAGGGCGCGCTCGACGTCATGGAGATCGAGCACTATCCCGGCATGACCGAAAAGGCGCTCCTGTCCATTCGCGACGAGGCGATGACGCGGTTTTCGCTCACGGGGGCGATGATCCTGCACCGCTACGGGCGCCTTGCGGCGGGCGATCCGATCATGATGGTGGCCACGGCCGCCCGCCACCGGGCCGACGCCTTCTCCGCGGCCGAGTTCCTTATGGACTACCTCAAATCCCGGGCGCCGTTCTGGAAGAAAGAGGTCACGCCCGAGGGCGCCCGATGGGTCGCCGCGCGGACGGAGGACGAGAAGGCGCTTTCGCGCTGGTAGCGGGGGCGCGCCTCAGGGCTGAGGCTGATCGAGTTGCTCGATATAGTTGCGCAGCTCTTCGTTTTCGGCGCGTGCCTCGCGCAGACCATCCATGGCCGCGCGCAGTTCCGCCTCGGTCTGGCTCAGCTGGCCGGTCAATTCGGTCTCCCGGCTCTGCAGGTAGGCGATAGCCTGGTCGCGGGTTTCCTCGGCGTCATGCAGGGCGCGGGCGAGCGCCTCCATCTCTCCCAGGTCGGCGCTTGAGACGCGGCTGAAGCGCGCCACGAGCCAATGGGCAAGCCAGCCGAGGCCGAAGGCCACGAACAGGATGACGGCGATGGCGATGATGAACTGCAGGCGATCCATGCGCCGGTTACTCCTCGTCTTGGTCGTCTGCGGTATCCGCAGGCGGGCCTAAATCGTCTGGCCGTTGAACTGGGCGCAGCCCGAAGGCCTCGGCGCGCGCGGCCTGCGCTTCGGCCTGCGCCTCCGCCGTCTCGCGGGCGTCGACCTCGGCTTGCAGGAGAAACTCGATCCGCCGGTTGAGCTCACGGCCGTCCTCGGTCGAGTTGTCGGCGATGGGGCGGCTTTCGCCATAGCCCCGCGCCCTGAGGTTCGTCACCAGAACGCCGCGCGCCAGAAGACCGTTGAGCACCGCATCCGCGCGCGACTGACTGAGCCCGAGGTTCATTTCCTCGCGCCCCTGGCTGTCGGTATGGCCACCGATCTCCATGGGCACGTGCATGCAGTCGGGCAGGATATCGGCGATCCGATCAAGTATCTCGCCCGCCTCATCCGTGATCTCGACCGAGCCAGGCTCGAACACGATCTTGGTGTCTTCCTGCACCGCGACGATCCGGGCGACACATTCCTCCGGTGTCGGCAGCGATGCGATGGGATCCAGTGCCTCGTCATAGGTGACGTCGAGCTGGAAATCCGCGCCCGTGCCCAGTGCCTCGCCGAGTTGCCGGGCAAGAGCCGCGCGAAGCGACTGGTCCCCTGTGCGCCCCCGGATGCGCAATGCGTCGGGTTCGAGCGTGAGCTGCCCGTCATGCAACGCCGAGAGCGCCCGCAGCCCCGCCATGGCGCGGACCGACCAGCCCTGTGGCAGGTCGGGAACCGCCCGGGTGGCGAGGTCCGTGCGCCCGCGCCCGAACAGCGACACCGCGAAGGCCGCGACCGATTCACCGATGGCCCCCTCCGGCAGCCGGCCGCGCAGACGCACGCCGGTTTCCGGATCGAGCGTCGCGAAGAACCGCGCCGGCCCCGCGCGGGCTTCGGTCGCCTCCGGCATCACACCGTTGAGCGTGAAGACTTCCGGCAGGTCGGCGTCCAGCTCTCCGATCACGCGATCGAATTCGTCCTGTTCGGTGTCCTGCGCGGCAATCAGGGTAACCGTCGCATCGCTGAAGGTAAGGGTCCCTCCGCCCAGTTCGACCAGCGCCGCGAGTGCCGTTTCAACAGCGCCCGCCCAACTGGGGCTCGGTACGCCAAGACCGATGGGACAGTCGATCGCACCTTCGGCTCCGCCGCCGCGTGCGGCCGTGAGGATGCGCTCCTGCGCGCGCGCCGTGTCGGCGGCGCAGCTGTCGAAGCGCAACCCTTGCGCATCGAGAACCGCCCGGAGCTGGAAGGGCGAGAAGACCGGACGCGGCGCCGAAATGTCGAGAATGACCTGCACGCCGGCCGGCTGGCCGCGCTGCAAGTCCGCCATCAGAGCGGCCTGTTGCTCGGCACTGTCGCTGATCGCCTCGACCTCCACGCGGTCGGCAAAGACCGTGACCTTGGACCTCGGCAGTTCGCGCAGCGCGCGCAGACCATAACCAAGCGCCGAAATCCAGGTGTCCGGCGGCGGGAAATCCGCCGTTTCGACCATGTCGGTCACCTCGGCGCCGTCGGCGATGGCCTCGATGGCTTCGGCCACTTCCTCGCCGCCGTTCTCGCCCGGGACCAGTCCGATGATCTGGATACCGTCCCCGTTGCGCAGCATGTCGAGCGAGAAGCGCGGCGCGGGCGCAAAGTCGGTGACCCGGATGTTGACCCTGTTGACCACGCGGCCGGAATCCACAATCGATCCGGCACGGGATTCGGCCAGAAACCGGCTCGCCTCGTCCGGGGCGGTGCCCTGCAGAATGACCTGCAAACCGTCGGCGTCCACCTCGGCCCAGGTAAAGCCCTCGGTCTCGAGCAGCGCACTCACCGCCTCGATCGAGCGACGCTCGATCGTGATCGCCGTCACGATGGCCACGCCGATGGCCAGGGCGCCGGCGGCCACGAAAGCGAGAATGATGAAGAAGAACGGCGTGCGGAGCATGGGGATGATCAGGGTCCGGGCCCGGTAGGGGACGGCGTGGGGTTACCCTGTTGCGCGGCCGTGTTCAATCGCGCAGCCCCTCAGACAACGGCCGCGACGGCGAAAAACAGCGCAGGCAGAAGGCCCGCGTCCCGGTTCGAACGAAAGAGCGTCATGCAAAGCTCGTTGTTTTCGATGTCGAGCCGACCCAGTTGCCACGCCATGTGCCAGCCCATCGCCCACACGCCTGCAAGCGCGATGACGAGGGCGAGGATGTTTCCGCCCGGCAAGAGCGCCATGATCACCGCCAGCCCGATCAGCGTGATCGTCGCCACAAGAAATCGCCGCAGCCAAGGGCCCGTGTTTTCCCCGAAAAGCCGCGCGGTGGACTTGATGCCGATAAGCGCGTCGTCCTCGGTGTCCTGATGGGCGTAGATCGTGTCGTAGAACAGCGTCCACGCGATGCCGCCGAGGTAGAGGAACACCGCGGGCCACGCGAGCGAGCCCGTATGCGCCGTCCATGCCAGCAGCGCGCCCCAGTTGAACGCGATCCCGAGAAAGACCTGCGGCCACCACGTGAAGCGCTTGGCGAAGGGATATATCGCGACAGGCAGAAGCGAGAGGATCCCGAGACCGATGGCGGCCCAGTTGAACGTCAGCAGGATACCGAAGGCCACGAGCGACTGGATCACCAGCCAGGCCAAGGCCTGCCGTGGCGTGACCTGTCCCGAGGGAATGGGCCGTGACTTTGTCCGCGCCACGGCCGCGTCGAAATCCCTGTCCGTCACGTCGTTCCATGTGCAACCCGCGCCGCGCATCAGGAACGCGCCGATGCCGCAGCCTACCACGATCCACAGATCGAACAGCGTCAGGCCCGCAGGATCGGCGGCAGCGGCCAGCATGACGCCCCACCAGCACGGCAGCAGCAGTAGCCACGTTCCGATAGGCCTGTCCGCCCGGCTGAGCCGCAGGTAGGGGCGCAACGCGGCGGGCGCACGGGTATCGACCCAGTTGCCGCGCACCGCGTCGGCGACCTGACCCTCTGGCGTTCCGTTCGCGTCGCCCATAGTTTCCGCCTCATGTCGCGTCCCAAGATACGGCTCCATGTAGAGCATCCCCTGAGCGAAGGGCAAACCGTCGACCTGTCGCGGGATCAGGCGAACTATCTTTTCGCCGTGATGCGCCTCGGGCCCGGCGACGGCGTGGCGCTCTTCAACGGTCGCGACGGTGAATGGCGCGCCTCCGTGGCGCAGGCCGGCAAGCGGGGCGGCGTGCTGATCGTGGAGGCGCCGACCGCGCCGCAGCAGGACCCACCGGACGTCTGGCTGCTCTTCGCGCCGATCAAGAAGGCGCGCACGGATTTCATCGTGGAAAAGGCGACCGAACTCGGCGCCGCGCGGATCATGCCGGTCCAGACCGAGTTCACCAATGCCGAACGTATCCGCCGCGACCGGCTGCAGGCCCATGCCGTCGAGGCCGCGGAGCAGTGCGGCGGAACATATGTGCCGCCGGTCGAGGACCTCAGGCGGCTCGCCGATGTGCTGGCCGACTGGCCCGCGGACCGTCAGCTGGTCTTCGCGGACGAGGCGCTGGTGGGTGCGAAACGGACGCTCGTCGAGGCGGCCCCGGACACGACGAAATGGGCGATCCTCATCGGCCCCGAAGGCGGTTTTTCCGAGGCCGAACGCGCGCGGCTGGTCGCCCTCCCTGTCGTGACGCCAATCTCGCTCGGGCCAAGGGTGCTGCGTGCCGACACGGCGGCCGTCGCGGCCCTGACGCTGTGGCAGTCCGAGCGCGGGGATTGGCGATGAGCGGCGGTTTTCTGCGCCCGGAGGCCGCCGCGACGTTGAGGCGCTGGCGCGAACCGCTCATCGCGCTGGCCGTCATCGCGCTGGGCGTCTGGATCGCGGCGCGGCCCGGGCCCATCGTGCAGGGCTTTGGATGGGTGCTGGCCGCCGCCGGGGCCGTGGCGATGATCCCGGCGATCCGCCGCGCGCGGTTCCAGGCCTCGGGCGAGGCGCCTGGCGTCGTGCAGGTGGATGAACGCCGCATCCTCTACATGGGGCCGACCCATGGCGGCGCGGTCGCGCTCGACGAGTTGTCGCAGCTGTCCCTGCGGCGGCTGGAGGACGGCCGCGCGGCCTGGGTTCTCGTGGAGGGGTCGACGCTGCTGGTCATCCCGACGGAGGCGCGCGGTGCCGAGGCGCTGTTCGACGCCTTCACGGCTTTGCCCGGCCTTTCGGCGCAGGCCATCCTCGCGGCCCGCGACATGCCGCAGCCTGGCACCACACGCCTTTGGACGCGGCACGAGCACCGGGCCTTGACACCATAGCCCCCCCGCGTCAGGTCTGCGCTCCGAACCCGTGAGCAAGGCCGGAGCGCCCGATGTCCATTCCACAATCCGGCGGCGGTCCCATCGAACGGCCCGAACAACTGGCCGAATATCTCGAAGCCGGGTCCAAACCCTCCGAAGACTGGCGCATCGGGACCGAGCACGAGAAATTCGGCTATTGTCGCGATACGCTGAAACCGCTGCCCTACGAGGGCGAACGGTCCGTGCGCGCCGTTCTGGAAGGGCTGCAGCAGCGTTTTGGCTGGTCGCCTGTCTTCGAGGGCGACCACATCATCGGGCTGGAGAAGGATGGCGCCAATGTCAGCCTCGAGCCCGGCGGACAGCTGGAGCTGTCGGGCGCGCCGCTGGAAACGATCCACCAGACCTGTGACGAGGTGAACGAACATCTGCGCCAGGTGCGCGAGGTGGCCGACCGGATCGGCGTCGACTTCATCGGTCTCGGCGCTGCCCCGATCTGGAAGCACGAAGAGATGCCGATGATGCCCAAGGGGCGCTACCGGCTGATGACCGACTACATGGACCGGGTCGGCACGCTGGGCAAAACCATGATGTACCGGACCTGCACGGTGCAGGTGAACCTCGACTTCGCGTCCGAGGCGGACATGGTGAAAAAGCTGCGCGTGGCACTGGCGCTGCAGCCCGTGGCGACCGCGCTTTTCGCCAACTCGCCGTTCATCGACGGCGCGCCCAACGGGCACAAGTCGTGGCGCAGCCGCGTCTGGCGCGATCTCGACCCCGACCGGACGGGCATGCTGCCTTTCGTGTTCGAGGATGGTTTCGGCTTTGAGCGCTGGGTGGACTACGCGCTCGATGTGCCGATGTATTTCGTCTATCGCGACGGCCGGTATATCGACGCGCTGGGCCAGTCCTTCCGCGATTTCATGAAGGGGCGGCTTCCGGCGCTGCCCGGCGAGGTGCCGACGCTCTCGGACTGGGCGGACCATCTGACAACGCTGTTTCCCGAGGCGCGCATCAAGAAGTATATCGAGATGCGCGGCGCCGATGGCGGACCGTGGCGCAGGCTTTGCGCGCTCCCGGCCTTCTGGGTTGGGCTGATGTATGATCAGGGTGCGCTCGATGCCGCATGGGACCTCGTGAAGGACTGGGACGCCGAGACGCGCGAAGCCTTGCGTGTCGAGGCTTCGGTCCATGCGCTCGATGCCCGTGTCGGCGGCATCCACATGCACGCCCTCGCTCGCGACGTTCTGGACCTGGCGGAGGCAGGCCTCACCGCGCGCGGGCGCGCGGGCGCCGACGGCCTCATCCCCGACGAGGCGCATTTCCTGTCCGCACTGAAGGACAGCGTCGAGTCGGGCAAGGTGCCAGCGGACGAGTTGCTGGATCACTACCGCACGGATTGGGCGGGCGACCTGACGCGGATCTACGCGGAATACAGCTACTGACGCGCCGCGCTCAGACCCGGCGCGCGGTCTTGGTGCGTTCGATCGCGGGCAGGACACGGGCGCGGTAGTAGTCCTGGAACTCTTCCTTGCGCCGGTCGGCGACCATGCGGCCAAGCTCTTCGTCCAGGTCCTTGACCAACGCGGGGTGGCCCTCTGGATCACGGCTGGGACGGTCTGGAACGGGGTCGGGCCCGAAACGGTTCGTGCCATGGGTGCCGGGAAGGCAAAGCACGACGATATACCAGATGGAGCAGGCCAGGGGGGCGGTCGCGGCCATCAGTGCCAGCGCCGGAGACGGCGTGCCGCCACCGAGGAAGACCGAGACAAAGCCCAGTCCGATCGCCGCTGCGATGCCGATGAGGATCGGCTTGAACATCCACCACCCACTGCGCCCGGTGTCATGCAGCCGGCGCACGGTCACGGCCAGCTGGGGCAGCCAATAGAGAAACAGCGTGCCGACGAAGTAGTAACCGCTCCAGCGCAGCATGTCGCCCTGGTACTGTTTCAGGACGGTCTGCATGGCGGCCTCGCTCCGGAAGGCGACGGAGTATTGCGGGTGCGTCATCAGCCAATAGATGAGCGCGCCTTGCAGAATGAAGCTCATGATCATGACGAACAGGAAGTACCACCAGTATTCCGCTCGCCTCGCGCGGCCCGAAAAGTTGAACATGTTGACGTAAACCGAGCCGACGGCCGCGAACATACCCATCGTTACTGCCTCTTACTGCTGTCGCCGTTGCAGGACGGAAGGTGAGGGTGGAAAATGTCGATAGAATGGCAACTCTGCGACCGGATCGGGTGGATTGCCGAAACCGGGCCCCCCGGCGGATCAGGATTTCTGTCCGATCCGGGTTTCAGTGCCGTCACGCAGGCGGCGGATGTTTTCCCTGTGGCGCAGCACGATCAGCGCGGCCAGAAGGATGCACAGAAGCACCGCCTCGGGCCGGCCGAGCAGATAGGCCCAGAGGGGCGACAGCACGGCGGCCACGAGTGCCGCGAGGGACGAATACCGGCCGACCCCCGCCACCACGAGCCATGTGAGGCACGCGGCGAGCCCGGCAGGCCAGAACAGCGCCAGAAGCGTGCCGAGGAAGGTGGCGACACCCTTGCCGCCCCGAAAGCCGAGGAAGACCGGGAAGCAGTGGCCGAAGAACGCCGCGAAGCCCGCGACCTGCGCGGCGTCCTCGGCGAAAAGCGCGCGCGCGATCAGAACCGCGATGCCGCCCTTGCCCGCGTCGAGGATCAGCGTCAGCGCGGCGGCGGGTTTGTTGCCGGTGCGCAGCACGTTCGTCGCACCGATATTGCCCGAGCCGATCTTGCGCAGATCGCCCAGTCCGAAAAGCCGCGCCATGACGATACCGAAGGGCACGGACCCGAGCAGGTAGGCGGCCACCGCCACGAGGGCGAGCGCGCCCGGCGAGGTTTCGAGCACCGGGATCATTCGCCCTCCGCCTTGCCGTCGAAGACCCGTTCGCCGTCGACCCATGTTCCAGCCACGCGGCCCTGCAGGAGTGCACCATCGAAAGGTGTGTTCTTCGATTTCGAGCGCAGCGTGAAGCGATCCAGTCGAAACGGCGCATCCGGATCGAAGAGCACCAGATCTGCGGGCGCCCCCACCGACAGCCGCCCGCCCGGAAGGCCGAAGCGGCGCGCCGGGTTCAACGACATGGCCCGCAGCAGGCCCGGCAGCGTCAGCTGCCCGGAGTGGTAGAGCCTCAGCGCGGCGGGCAGCAATGTCTCGAGTCCTACCGCGCCGCTTGCCGCCGCCTCGAAGGGCAGGCGCTTGGATTCCTCGTCCTGCGGCGTGTGCATCGAACAGATGATGTCGATGGTGCCATCTGCCACGGCCTCGACCATGGCCAGCCGGTCGTCCTCGGACCGCAGTGGCGGCTTGAGCTTGAAGAAGGTGCGGAAATCGCCGACGTCGAACTCGTTGAGCGTGAGGTGATGGATCGAAACGCCCGCCGTCACGTCGAGGCCCGCGGCCTTCGCGCGGCGCAGCGCCGGAAGCGCGGCGGCGGTGGACAGCTGATCGGCATGGTAGCGCACGCCTGTCATCTCGACCAGCGCCAGGTCGCGCTCCAGTCCCATGCGCTCGGCCATGGGCGGGGCGGCGGGCAGACCCTTGAGCGCCGCGAACTTGCCCGATGTGACCGCCGCGCCGCGACTGAGGCCCGGGTCCTGTGGGTGGCCGAGGATCAGCGCGCCCAGCCCCCGCGCATAGATCATGCAGCGCGACAGCACGCGGGTGTCGGTCGTGACCGCGTCGCCATCGGTGAAGGCCACCGCGCCCGCGTCGAGGAGAAACCCGATCTCCGTCATCTCGCGGCCTTCGCGGCCCTTCGTCAGCGCCGCCAGCGGGCGGACGCGCACCATGGCGTCGTCGCGCGCGCGGCGGCGGACGAAATCCAGAACCTCGGGCGTGTCTATGGGCGTCAGCGTGTCGGGCCGCGTCACCATCGAGGTCACGCCGCCAGCCGCCGCCGCGCGACCGGCGGTGCGCAGGCTTTCCTTGTGGCGCTCGCCGGGTTCGCCCACTTTCACGCCCACATCCACCAGCCCCGGCGCAAGGCAGAGACCGCCGCAATCGAGCCCGCCCTGTCGCGGCCCCTCGCCGGTTTCCGCGATCAGCCCGCCCTCGATCCGAAGCCAGCCGAGCGTTTCCGTCCCGGCCTCCGGGTCGATCAGCCGCGCGTTGTGCAGAAGTGCGTTGGTCATGCGTGCCTCGCGCCCCGCGCCGCGTCGATGGCCGAGATGACCTCGGCCGCGTTGGCCTGGTACTTGAGCAGGTGCTTGTCCCCCGTCACCGTCACGACCTGAACGGCGGAAAACAGCGCGCGCACCGTTTCGATATTCTCCAGCGCGATGGCGCGGGGGCCGGGGCCGAGAAGACGCCGGTTCGTCAGGTGCCATTCCATCTTCGTCTCGTCCGAGGCGAGGTAGAAGGCGCGCACCGCGATCGCCAGAAGCCCGCCGATGGCCCCGGTCCAGACATGCGGGTTGCCCATCGCCCAGAGGATCGCCATGCCGGCGGCCATGGCGATCGCGGCAAGCCACGCGTGTTCGCGCCAATAGGTGTCCCGGTCGCCGCGGAAGCGTTGCAGAACGCGCTCGCCCGGCTCCAGCTCGGAGGTGGGCGTGAAATGGGTCGTCGTCGAGGTGGCGTCCATCACCCGCCGTCCAGCAGAATGTAAAGCGCAAGGAAGATCACGATGAAGATGACCACCTTGATGCCCTGGGACAGGCCGTTTCTCTTCTTTTTCGGCGGCTCCTCTGGCGGTGTCTCCCCGTCGGGCGCGGCGGCGGGCTGAAGATCCGCCTTGGGCAGTTCCGCGACGTGATCGGCCCGCGCCAGCGCCAGCGTCGCGATGGGGGTGAGCATTGCGCCGGGTTTCGGCTCTGCCGGCATCGCCGTGTCGGGGACCAGCAGGACCGATCCTTCCCGCGCGTCCAGCCGTGCCCGCGTCTCGGGATCGGGCGGCGCTGCGGGGTCGAAGGCCATGACGACATAATCGGACAGCGACATGTCGCCCAGATCCTCCACCGGGAAGATCTCGATCTGGTCAGTCAGCAATGCGTCGAGCCCCAGCCAGTCCGCCAGCGGCGGCAGGTCCGGCGCCAGCCCCTGCGCACGCGTCAGGTTGGTGTGGCGCACCTCGCTCTCGCCATTGACGGCAAAGATGTGAAGCGTTGTCGGTGTCATGCCATCACTCCCCTCTCGTCCGCCTCTGCCGCCCGCGCGGCGCGCAGATTCTGCGCCAGAAGGTCCATCGCCGCCATGCGCACGGCCACGCCCATCTCGACCTGTTCCTGGATCACGGAGCGGTTGATGTCGTCGGCCAGCGTGCCGTCGATCTCCACGCCACGGTTCATCGGCCCCGGATGCATCACGATGGCGTCGGGCTTGGCGGCCTTCAGCTTTTCCGCGTCGAGGCCGAAGCGGTGGTAATACTCGCGCTCTGACGGGATGAAGGCGCCATCCATGCGTTCCTTCTGAAGCCGCAGCATCATGACCACGTCGGCATCCGCCAGCCCCTCGGCCATGTCGTCATGGACCTCCACCCCCCAGTCGGCGGCGGCCGATGGCATCAGGGTGGGCGGCCCGATCAGGCGCAGGCGGTTTTCCATCTTGCCCAGCAGGTGGATGTTCGACCGCGCCACGCGGCTGTGCGCGATGTCGCCGCAGATCGCGATGGTCAGGCGGTGCAGCCGCCCCTTCTCCCGCCGGATGGTGAGCGCGTCGAGCAGCGCCTGCGTGGGGTGCTCGTGCCGCCCGTCGCCCGCGTTCAGCACGGCGCAGTTCACCTTCTGCGCCAGCAGGTCCACGGCGCCGGAATGGGGATGGCGCACCACAAGAAGATCGGGATGCATCGCGTTGAGCGTCATCGCCGTGTCGATCAGCGTCTCGCCCTTCTTGAGGGAGCTGGCCTGCATCGACATGTTCATCACGTCCGCGCCCAGCCGCATGCCCGCGATCTCGAAACTCGCCTGTGTCCGGGTCGAGGCCTCGAAGAACATGTTGATCTGGGTGAGATCCTCGAGCGGACGGCCGCGCACGCCCTGACCGCGCTCGGCATCGGCGTAGCGATCGGCCAGATCGAGGATGGTCCGGATTTCTTCCGGATGCAGGGGCTCGATCCCCAGTAGATGCGGCTGCCGGAAGCTCATGGCGTCGTCTCGTTCCCCCTTGGCTGCTTATAGGCAAGGGGCCGCGCCCGCAGCAAGCCGCCTGAGCCGCGACGCTTTCCCTTTTTCTTGGCCCTTTTCCTTGGCCCTTTTCCTCGACCCGCCCAAGCCCTAGCCTTCGGCCATGACAATAACAGAGTCGCAGGACGCGCTGGCGCATCTCGCCTGGCAGGTCGAACTGGGCGCGGACGAGGCCATCCTCGACGCGCCGGTCAACCGCCTCGAGGCGGTCGAGATGGCCATTCCGGTGCCGTCGACGCTCGCGAAGGCCGTGCAGGCGCCGCAGACCGCGCCGCCGGTTGCCAAAACGCCCGACAAGGCCGCAACCGCCGCCGCCGCAGTGTCTCATGCGCAGGCCTTGGCTGCCGCTGCCGGATCGCTGGCCGAGCTTCGCAACGCGCTTGCCGGGTTCGAGGCCTGCGATCTGCGCCATGGCGCGCGCAACCTGGTCTTTTCCGACGGCAACCCGGAGGCCCGGGTGATGATCGTGGGCGAGGCTCCGGGGCGCGACGAGGATATCCAGGGCGAGCCCTTCGTCGGCCGGGCCGGGCAGCTTCTTGACGCGATGCTGGCGGCCATCGGCCTGTCGCGGACGTCTGACCAACCGGAAACGTCGGTCTACATCACCAACATGCTTCCCTGGCGCCCGCCGCAGAACCGCGACCCGACGCCCGAGGAGATCGCGATGCTGCAACCCTTCGTGCGCCGGCATGTGGAGCTGGCCGACCCGGAGGTGCTGATCCTGATGGGCAACTGGGCGTGTTTCGGCCTGCTGGGCAAGCGCGGCATCACGCGGTTGCGCGGCACATGGGAAGACGTCCTGGGCCGTCCGGCGCTACCGATGTTCCACCCCGCCTTCCTGCTCAGACAACCATCGGAAAAGGCCAAGGCCTGGGCGGATCTCCTGTCGCTGAAGGCGAAGCTGCGAGACAAGACATGAGCCGTATCGACGAAACCCGCCCGTTCCATCCAATGCGCATTGCGGTGCTTGCCGTGTCCGACACGCGGTCGATGTCCGAGGACACCTCGGGCGCCGTGCTGGTCGAGCGCCTGACCGAGGCGGGGCATACGCTTGCCGCGCGCCACATCCTGCCCGATGAGCGCGAGCAGATCGCCGAGCAGCTTCGCACATGGGTCGCGGACCCCGCCATCGACGTGATCCTGACCACGGGCGGCACCGGCCTGACCGGGCGGGATGTCACCGTCGAGGCCCATCGTGACGTCTACGAGAAGGAAATCGAGGCCTTCGCGACCGTCTTCACCATGGTCTCGATGCAGAAGATCGGCACGTCCGCCGTGCAGTCGCGGGCCACGGGCGGCGTGGCCAACGGCACCTACCTTTTCGCGCTGCCCGGGTCCTCGGGGGCGTGCAGGGATGCTTGGGACGAAATCCTGAAATGGCAGTTCGACTACCGCCACCGTCCGTGCAACTTCGTTGAAATCCTGCCGCGGCTCGACGAACATCTGCGACGGAAATAATCGCCTCATGCGTGCAACCTCGTGACAATGTCACTTGGACGTCGCTGGCGGCACGCCTACCTTAGCCAAGGTTCCGCAAAGCGAAAGCATACCTAGCCATGCGTTTTTTCCGCCGCGCCCTTGTCGGGCTGTTCCTGATGGCGCTGACCGTCGGCCTGCTGACCCTTGCGGGCGGCACGATCTGGTCGGCGATGCAGACCCGCATGGCCGATGGCGGTGGCGGCCCGCCCGCGCGGGAACGAGTGTTCAGCGCCGAGGTTGTGGCGCTGACGCCCGGGGTCGAGACGCCCGTCCTGACCGCCTTCGGCGAGATCAGCTCGCGCCGCACGCTGGAGTTGCGCGCGCCCGCCGAGGGTCAGGTGGTGGAGCTTGCGCCGGGCTTCGAGGATGGCGGCGCGGTTTCGGCGGGCGACATGCTCCTGCGGATCGACCCGGCGGATGCCGAGGCGCGGCTGGCCACCGCCCGCACCGATCTGCGCGACGCGGAAAACGAGCTGGCCGAGGCACGCCGCGCCCTTGCGCTGGCCACCGAGGACGTCGCCGCCGCCCGCCGCCAGGCCGAGTTGCGCGCCCGCGCCTTTACGCGGCAGACCGACCTGCTCGACCGCGGCGTCGGCAGCGCCGTGGCGGTCGAGGAGGCCGAGCTTGCCGCGGCGACGGCGGAACAATCGATCCTGTCGCGCCGTCAGGCCGAGGCGCAGGCCGCCGCGCGTGCCACGGATGCCGAGACCGCGCTGGAACGAGCACGCATCGCGCTGGCCGAGGCCGAGCGGCAACTGGCCGAAACCACGTTGGTGGCGGCCTTCGACGGCGTTCTGGCGGATGTCGATGTCGCCGCCGGCCGGCTTGTCGGCCGCAACGAACGCCTCGCGCAGCTGATCGACGATACCGCGCTCGAGGTCTCCTTCCGCATCTCGACCGCGCAATACGCGCGCCTGATCGGCACGGATGGCAGCCTGCCGCAGGTTCCGGTGCGCGTGGTGCTGGATGTGTTCGGTCTCGACCTGACGGCTGACGCCACGCTGACCCGCGAGGCCGGATCCGTGGGCGAGGGGCAGTCGGGCCGCGTGCTTTATGCGCGGATCGATGATGGACGCGGTTTGCGCGTCGGCGATTTCGTCCGCGTCGAGGTGGAAGAGCCGCCGCTGGCCGGTGTCGCCCGGCTACCGGCCGCGGCGCTGGGCTCGGATGGGCGGGTTCTGGTGCTGGGCGAGGAAAACCGCCTCGAGGCCGCAGATGTGGTGCTGATGCGGCGACAGGGCGACGACGTGCTGGTCAGCGTGCCGCCCGACCTCGCCGGACGCGAGGTCGTCGCGGCGCGCACGCCGGTTCTGGGCGAGGGCATTCGCGTCAACCCGTTCCGCCGCGACGGCGAAGGGCAGGCGGAGGCCGAGGCGCCCGGCACCATCGCGCTTGATCCCGACCGCCGCGCGCGCCTGATCGCTTTCGTCGAGACCAACAGCTTCATCCCCGAGGACGTGCGCAGCCGCATGATCCAGCAACTGAGCGAGCCCGAGGTGCCCGCGCAGATGGTCGCGCGCATCGAAGCGCGCATGGGAAGCTGAGACGATGCGCGCACTCCCCGGCAAGGCCTCCGGTATCCTGAGCTATTTCACCCGCCACCGCACGGCGGCCAACCTGTTGCTGGTGCTGATGCTGGCGGCGGGGATCGCCTCGATTCCTCAGATGCGGGCGCAGTTCTTTCCCGATGTGATATCGGACGAGATCAACATCCAGGTCAGCTGGGACGGCGCCGGGGCCGAGGACGTTGACGCCTCGATCGTCGCGGTGCTGGAACCGGTGCTCGTGGCCGTACCGGGCGTGGCCTCGACCTCGGCGACCAGCCGCGAGGGGCGCGCCTCCATCGGGATCGAATTCGAACCCGGCTGGGACATGTCGCGCGCCGCCGACGAGGTGCAGATCGCCATCGACAGCGTCACCGACCTGCCCGAGGGTGCCGAGACGCCGACCGTGCGCCGGGGCGCGTGGTGGGACAGGGTGACCGATGTTGTCATCACCGGCCCGGTCGCGCCGGACCAGCTGGGCCGTTTCGCCGACGAGTTCGTGGCGCGCCTGTTCGATGCGGGCGTCACGCGGGCCACCATCCGGGGCGTCGCGGCCCCACAGGTCGTGGTCGAGGTGCCCTCCGCCTCGTTGATCCGTCACGACATCTCCATGGCCGAGATAGCGGCCGTCATCTCTGCTGCCGCAGATACCTCACCCGCGGGCCAGATCGACGCGGCGGGCGCCCGTGTGCGCACCGGGGCCGCCACCCGCAGCGCCGAAGGGATCGCGGCGCTCACGCTCAGGACGAACGATGACGGCTCGGCGCTGACCATCGGTGACGTCGCCCGGATCGAGGTGGGCGGCACCGACCGGGAACGCGCCTATTTCGTGGGCGAGAACCCGGCCGTCTCGATCCGCGTCGACCGCTCGGAGGACGGGGACGCCATCGCAATCCAGGGGCTGGTCGAGGACGTCGCGGCGGAGCTTGAATCCCGCCTTCCCGAGGGCACGTCAATCGACCTTATCCGGACCCGCGCCGAGGCGATCTCGGGCCGTCTCAACATCCTTCTGGACAACGCGCTTCTGGGTCTCGCGCTTGTGGTGGGGCTTTTGTTCCTGTTCCTGAACGCGCGCACGGCCTTCTGGGTCGCCGCCGGCATTCCCGTGGCTCTGATCGCGGCGATCGCGCTGATGTATGCGGCGGGACTGACGCTCAACATGATTTCGCTGTTCGCGCTGATCATCACGCTGGGGATCGTGGTGGACGACGCCATCGTCGTGGGCGAACACGCGGATTTCCGACACCGGACGCTGGGCGAGGATCCCGTCACCGCTGCGGAGAACGCGGCAAGCCGCATGGCCGCGCCGGTCTTCTCGGCCACGATCACGACCGTCCTGGCCTTCGCCGCGCTCGTCGCGGTCGGCGGGCGGTTCGGATCGCTGATCGCCGACATCCCCTTCACGGTGATCGTGGTGCTGCTGGCGAGCCTCGTGGAATGTTTCCTGATCCTGCCGAACCACATGGCCCATGCGCTGTCCCATTCCGCTAAGGAACACTGGTACGACAAGCCGTCGCGCGTCGTGAACCAAGGGTTCGAGTGGGTGCGGGAACGCGCGTTCCGGCCCCTGATGGGCTGGGTGATCTGGGCGCGCTACCCGGTGATGGCGGCCGTCATCCTCGTCCTCGCGTCACAGGTGGCCGTGTTCCTGCGCGGCGATGTGACATGGCGGTTTTTCAACGCGCCCGAACTCAGTTCCGTTTCAGGCAATTTCGCCATGCTCGACGGCGCCACGCGCGCCGACAGCATCGAGATGGTGCGCGAGATGCAGCGCGCCGTGGACACGGTCGCCGCACGGCTGGAGGAGGAACATGGCCGCAACCCCGTCGCCTATGTCGTGGCCGAGATCGGCGGCAATACCGGCGGCGGCCTGTCGGGGACGGACACAAAGGACGCGGACCTTCTGGGCTCCATCGCCATCGAGTTGATCGACGCGGACCTGCGGCCCTATTCTTCCTTCGCCTTCGTGGCGCAACTGCAGGAAGAGGTGCGCCAGCTGCCCCTGACCGAAACGATCAGCTTCCGGGGCTGGCGCGGTGGCCCCGGGGGCGACGCCATCGACGTGCAGATCTTCGGCGCCGACACCGTCACGCTCAAGGCCGCGGCGGAGGCCGTGCAGACCGCGCTTGCCGTGAACCCCGAGGTCTCGGGGCTCGAGGATTCCATGTCCTACGACCGGGAGGAGCTGAGCCTGGAGCTGACCCCGCAGGGCGAGGCGCTGGGCTTCGTCATCGACGATCTGGGCCGCATCCTGCGCAACCGGCTGGGCGGCATCGAGGCCGCGACCTTCCCCGACGGGCCGCGCACGGCGTCGATCCGGGTCGAGGTGCCCGAGGGCGAGCTGACGGCCGATTTCCTCGACCGGACGCTGCTGAGGGCCGCCAGCGGGGATTACGTGCCGCTGGCCGATATCGTGACCGTGACCGCGCGGCAGGGTTTTTCGACCATCGACCGGGAAAACGGCGTGCGCCTGATCTCGGTGACGGGCGACCTGAGCGAGGACGACCCCGAACGCGCCGAAGCGGTGATGGAGACCCTGCGCGAGGTGATCCTGCCGCAGGTCGAGGAAGATTTCGGCGTGATCACGCAGCTTTCGGGCCTGGCCGAGCAGGAGCGCGAATTCCTCAGCGACGCGTTGACCGGTTTCCTGCTCTGTATCCTCGGCATCTACCTGGTTCTGGCCTGGATCTTCGCCAGCTGGACGCGGCCCATGGTCGTCATGGCGATCATTCCCTTCGGCCTTGTCGGTACGATCTACGGCCACCTGCAATGGGATGTGCCGCTCAGCATGTTCACCGTGGTGGGTCTGATCGGGATGACCGGGATCATCATCAACGATTCCATCGTGCTGGTCACCACGATCGACGAAAAGGCCGAAAACCGAGGCCTGATCCCGGCCATTATCGACGGAACATGCGACAGGCTGCGGCCTGTGCTGCTGACAACGCTGACCACGGTTCTGGGGCTTGCGCCACTGCTCTACGAGACCTCGCAGGACGCGCAGTTCCTCAAGCCCACGGTGATCACGCTGGTCTACGGGCTGGGCTTCGGGATGGTGATCGTGTTGCTGGTGGTGCCCGCGATCCTCGCGATGCAGCAGGATTTCGGCCAGCAGGTGCGTGCGTTCCGCCGGGCGCTCTCCACGCCGGGACGCGGCGGTCCGGCCCTGCCGCTCGGCCTGCTTGTGACACTTCTTGCGCTGGTCTTCGCCGCAACGATGGGGGCGCAGATCGTGACAGGGCAGATGGTGGGGCCGCTGGCCGGTATCGGCAATGGCGGTCTGTCTGGTGCGGCAGGCGTGTTCATCGCGGCTTCGGCCGTTCTGTGCCTGCTGGCCTGGATCGGAAGCGCCGTCCTGTCAGGCCTCCGGCGCCCGAGCTGACGACGCCCGGCGTCAGCCGCGGCAGTCGTCCAGCTCGACCGCCATGGCCGTTCCGATGACAGTTATGCGCAGGTCGCTCCGGTTCAGCGCGAAGGGGCCGTGATCGGGCGGCACGACGTCGGCCACACCCGTCAGCATGGCCCCGTCCCGGCGGGTCATGGCCTCGGACACCCAGATCTGCGGATTGCGATGTTCCACGACCAGAGTCTCGTCGTTGCCTGTGGGCGGAACCTCCGCTGAAACCGTCACGCGCAGCCCGTCCGATATGGGCTCCACCGAACAACGCACCGCGCCCGCGCCAGCCTCGACGGCCGTCAACGGGCGGTCCGACAGCGCAAGCCCGATCTCGCGGTCGCGCGTTGTGTCGGGCAGAAGCTCCCCCGACAGGTCGAGCGACACGGGCATGCAGATGTCAAGGCAGACGCCGAGGTCGAGGTGGCCGTCAAAAGCATGCGGACCATTGCCGCCGACCGCGAATTCCACCGGCAAGACGACATCGTCGCGGTAGCCAATGGACCGAATTCCGTTCGTGAAGAATACCTCCGGACGCGGCCAGTGGATCGCCATGCCCTCGATCCCATCGACCGAGTTGAGCCGCAGGACGGTGGGCACGCCGCCGTCTCCGGGCGCGCGCCAGTAGGTCTTCCAGCCGGGCGCCAGCGCGATGCGGATGCCCGCCATGTGGCGCCCGTTCTCCATCCGCCAGCCCTCGATCAGAGACACCTGCACGACCTCGTCGACGCTGCGGCCCTCGAACTGCGCGTTCGACGGGGCAGGGGCGAAGATCAGCGCGGCACCGGTCAGGGCTGCAAGGCAGGTCGTGGTCATGGCTCTGAGCATGGATCGGAGGTAGACAGCCGGACCTGAAATGAAAAGTCACGTTTTGGCGAATGCGCCGTGGGTTGATTGGAATCCGCAACACCCCCATGCTCGGGGAATGACCGCAGCCACCGTTCCATCCGATCTGACCGCGAAGCTCCTGATTGCCATGCCGGGCATGGGCGACCCGCGTTTCGCTGCGAGTGTCGTGTTTCTGTGTTCCCATTCGGACGAAGGCGCCATGGGTCTGATCGTCAACAAGCGGATGGACGAGGTGACGTTTTCCGAACTGCTCGAACAGCTGGACATCACGCGGCCCGAAACGGTGCGCGACGTGCCCGTCTGCTACGGAGGTCCGGTCGAACTGCGGCGCGGCTTCGTGCTGCATTCGGCGGACTACGCAGCGCGCGGTGACGAGGGGCTGGAGATCGACGACCGGTTCGCAATGACCGCCACGCTGGATGTGCTGGAGGACATCGCCAACGGCCGCGGTCCGCGTCAGGCGCTTCTGGCGCTGGGCTATGCCGGATGGGGCGCGGGACAGCTGGAAGACGAGATCGCGGCCAATGGCTGGCTCACGGCGGAGGCGTCGGCGGAGCTTGTGTTCGGTGCGGCGATGGACGGCAAGTGGGAGGCGGCGCTGCGGTCCCTTGGGGTCAATCCGCTGATGCTGTCGTCGGAGGCCGGCCACGCCTGAGGCGCGACGCTCATCCCGGTGTCGAGGCGCGCTTCAATCTGTCGTTGATGGCGCGCCCGAGGCCTTTCTCGGGCAGGTGGGGCACGCGGATCGCAGGTGCGCCGCGATCCAACGCCATCGCCTCGGCCTCGTGCAGCACGGAGAAAAGCCTCAGCGCGGCCTCGTCCAGATCGCCCGCCTCTGACAGGTTCAGATCGCAGTCGCTCGCGCCGAAGCCCACGACGACCTCACCGGCCTCTGCCGCGCCGCCCAGCCGCAGCGGCGCGCGCGGCGCGTAGTGACGCTCCATCTGGCCCGGCGCCTCGACGCGGCCGGGGGTGAGATCGGAGGTCAGTGGGCCTGTGACCGCCTCGATCGCCTCACGCGGGAGGCCGCCCTCACGCAGGAGGCGGGTGCTCTCCGGGCCGGGGGCGAGGATCGTGGATTCGACGCCGACGGCGCAGGGCCCCGCGTCGAGGATCGCGTCCACGGCATCCCCCAGCCCGGCAACGACATGGGCTGCCGTCGTGGCGCTGATCCGTCCCGAGGGGTTGGCCGAGGGTGCTGCAACCGGGCGGCCGACCTCGGCCAGCAGCGCGCGCATCACGGGATGGGCAGGCACCCGTATCGCCACGGTCGGCAGGCCCGCCGTGACCGGGGGCGCGAGGCCCGCGTCGGGTGCCAGCGGCAGTACCAGCGTCAGCGCACCGGGCCAGAAGGCGCGGGCCAGCGCCTCCGCCTCGGGGGAAACGGTTGCGATGCGCCGCGCGGCGTCGAGGTCGGGAACATGCACGATCAACGGGTTGAAGTCCGGGCGGCCCTTGGCGGCGAAGATCCGTGCCACCGCCGCCGCGTTCGTCGCATCGGCGGCAAGCCCGTAGACCGTCTCGGTGGGAACGGCCACGAGCCCGCCATCCCGCAAAAGCCTTGCGGCGCGGGCGACACCCTCGCCATCGGCGGCGAGGATCAGGGGGGCTTGGTCGGGCATTCGTGACGTAACGTTGGGGTTGATCGGGGGTCGTGCCGCCCCATAGCTCTGCGATACGAACAGGGCCGGTCGGGGCCGGATCGGGGTAGCGTGATCGGCCCGGCTCTGCAAACGTGTTCGCGGGAGAGCCGAGGGAGAAAATCATGCCATACCGTGCGCCGGTGTCCGAATTCCTGTTCTGCCTGAAGCATGTCGTGGGTTTCGACCGTGTCGCGTCGACCGAACGCTTCGCCGAGGCCACGCCCGAGACAGTCGCGGCGATGCTGACGGAGGCAGGGCGCATCTGCGAGGAGGTGCTCGCACCGCTCAACCGCGCGGGCGATCTGCACCCGGCGCGGCTGGAGAACGGCGTCGTGCGCACCTCGCCCGGCTACGGTGAGGGCTGGCGCGCCATCGCAGAGGCCGGCTTCGTCGCTCTGGCCGCCGATCCGGAACATGGCGGGCTCGGCATGCCGATGGCCGTGACCAGCAGCGTGAACGAGATGATCGCGGGCGGGTGCCTCGCGCTGCAACTCGCGCCCCTGATGAGCCAGGGTCAGATCGAGGCGCTGGATCACCACGCAAGCGATGACCTCAAGGCGATCTACCTGCCCAAGCTCGTCTCCGGCGAATGGAACGCGACCATGAACCTGACCGAGGCGCAGGCGGGGTCCGACGTGGGCGCGATCCGCAGCCGGGCGGAGCCGAAGGGAGATGGCACCTATGCCGTCACGGGCCAGAAGATCTACATCTCGTGGGGCGACAACGATTTCACGGAAAATACCATCCACCTCGTGCTTGCGCGCCTGCCCGACGCGCCCTCGGGCACGAAGGGGATCAGCCTTTTCCTCGTGCCCAAGCGCCTGCCCGATGCCGACGGCAGCGCCGGTGTGGCCAATGCGCTCAAGGTCGTGTCGCTGGAGCACAAGCTGGGCCTGCATGGCAGCCCCACCTGCGTCATGCAGTATGACGGTGCGACCGGCTGGCTGGTGGGCGAGGAACATGGCGGCCTGGCCGCGATGTTCACCATGATGAACAACGCGCGCCTCGGGGTGGGTGTCCACGCGCTGGGCGCGGGCGAGGCCGCGTATCAGCACGCGCTGGCCTATTCCATGGACCGGGTGCAGGGTCGCGCGCCGGTTCAGGGCGGCACGGGAACGATCCTCGACCACGCGGATGTTCGGCGGATGCTGACTGGGATGAAGGCGGATATCTTCGCGTCCCGCGCGCTCTCGCTCGATCTGGCGGTCGCCATCGACATGGCCACCGCGACGGGCGCGCTTGCGTGGATCGCGCGTGCGGCGTTCCTGACGCCCATCGCCAAGAATTTCGGCGCCGAGACGGGCATGGCCGTGGCCGATGCGGGCATTCAGGTCCATGGCGGGATGGGCTTCATCGAGGAAACCGGCGCGGCGCAGTTCGCACGCGACGTGCGGGTCTCGGCGATCTACGAAGGGACTACCGGCATCCAGGGCGCCGACCTCGTCGGCCGCAAGCTGTCGGACGGGGGTGCGGCTGCCTTCGCGTTGCTGGACGAGGCGGGGCGGACGGCGGCGGCCGCGGGCGATGCGCGGCTGGCGGACACCGTCGAGGCGCTGCGGGAAGCGACGCGCGCCCTTCTGGAGATGGAGATCAACGACCGCCTCGCCGGGTCCGTGCCCTACGCGCGTGCCTTCGCACTGACGCTGGGCGGGCACTACCATGCGAAGGCCGCGATGGCCGAGCCGGACGGGCCGCATGCAAGGCTGGCCGAAAGCTTCCTCGCCCGGCAGATGTCGGCCGTCCCGGGGCTTCTGGCCGAGGCCACGCGGGGGGCAGGCGATCTCTATTCCCTCTCGCCGGACGACCTGGCCGCGTGATCCGGTATCCCTACGAAACCGCCCCTGCGCCCGGCGCGGCGATCGAGATCGCGCCCGGGCTGCTGTGGATGCGGCTGCCGCTGCCGATGGCGCTCGACCACGTGAATGTCTACGCGCTGGCCGATGCGGACGGCTGGACGCTTGTCGACACGGGGCTGAACGCGAAGCGGTGTCGCACCGCGTGGGAGGCGGCGCTGGCCGGTCCGCTGGCGGGCAGGCCGGTCGCGCGGGTGCTCGTCACCCATCACCACCCCGACCATGTCGGCCTCGCCGGCTGGTTCCAGTCGCAGGGTGCGGAACTTCTGATGACGCGCACGGCGTGGCTGTTCGCCCGGATGCTGACGCTCGACGTTCAGGACACTGCGACGTCTGAGCAGATCGCGTTCTGGACCGCTGCGGGCATGTCGCCCGAGATCCTGAAGGCGCGACGCACCGAACGGCCGTTCAACTTCGCCGACGTGGTCGCGCCGATGCCGCTGGGTTTCACCCGGATCGAGGAGGGGCAGCGCCTGAGGCTGGGCGGGCGCGACTGGATCGTGCGTTTCGGGCATGGTCACGCGCCGGATCACGCGACGCTCTGGTCCGAGGACGGCGAGATCGTGCTTGGCGGCGATCAGCTTTTGCCGTCGATCTCTCCCAATCTCGGCGTCTACGCCACCGAACCCGGCGCCGACCCTGTCGCCGAGTGGATCGCGGCCTGCCGCAAGCTGCAACCTTTCGCGACCGAGGCGCAGCTGGTCCTGCCCGGCCACAAACTGCCCTTCACCGGCTTGCCCAACCGGCTGCGGCAGATGATCGACAACCACGAAGGCGCCCTGAACCGTCTGCGCGATCACCTGCGCGCGGGTCCCCGCACCGCGGCGGATTGCTTCGCACCGCTCTACAAGCGCGAGATCGACGCGGGCACCTACGGGCTGGCGCTGGTCGAGGCGGTCGGTCATCTCAACCATCTGCTGGCGCTGGGCGAAGTTACACGGGAGCGACGCCCGGACGGCGCGTGGCTCTGGTCGCTTGCCGCAGATCGGCAACACCCCTGACACTGCGCCGCACCTGTCGCGCTCGCACAGGGCTGACAGGCAAGGCCAAATCCGGTAACGGACATTGCGCGTACAGGTTTTCCGGAGGACGGGCTTCATGGCCGACAACGATCACAAGCGTGGCGAGATGGACATCACCGAGCACGAAAAGACGTTCAACGGGTTCATCCGGCTGAGCACGAACATCGCGATCGCCTGTATCGTCATCGTCATCTTCCTCGCGATCTTCGCCGTCTGAGTGATCAATCGGATGCGTGCCCCCGTCCGTGGCCTTTTCAGACCCGTTGTCGCCCTTGCGCTGGTTCTGGGACTGGGCGCCTGCGCGGCCGATTCCGTCTGGGCTCCTGACGAAGTGGTGTCGCAGGCGCGTTACGTGCCGTCCGGTCCCGCGAAGATCCAGCTTCTGACGATGATCTCGAACCGCAACGGGTCCGGCGGGCACAGCGCCCTTCTCATCGACGGGCCCGAGCGTGTCCTGTTCGATCCCGCGGGCAGCTGGCGCCACCCGATGGCGCCCGAGCGCAACGATGTCCTCTACGGGGTGTCGCCGCAGCTGTATGGTTTCTACATGGATTACCACGCGCGCGAGACGTATCACGTCGTCGTGCAGGAACTGGACGTCACGGCGGGCCAGGCCGCGGCGCTGATCGAGCTGGTCGAAGCTTATGGCCCGGTTCCGCGGGCGCAATGTTCGACAGCCGTTTCTTCGGTGCTGATGCAGGTTCCCGGCTTCGAGGGGATGTCGCGCAACCTCTTTCCCACGCGGACGATGACGCAATTTGCTACCATCCCCGGCGTGCGGGAAAGCCGCGTCTACGATGACGATTCCGACGACAATTACGAGCTGCTGAACGCGCAGGCCGCCGCCGCCGCGAGCATGGAGCGCGCTGCCACCGCCGTCGGCAACTGACCCGAAGCTCCGCGTAAAAGAAAACCCCCGGGGCGTGGCCACGGGGGTTGTCCGTTCACCTTGGCGGCCGTTCCACGTATGTGGTGGGCTGCCTCAGGCTCGCTTGTCGACGGGAGCCTTCAGAGAAGACCTTCGCGCTGCGCCTTCTTGCGCGCCAGCTTGCGGGCACGGCGAATGGCCTCGGCCTTTTCACGCGCCTTTTTCTCCGACGGCTTTTCGTAATGCTGCTTGAGCTTCATCTCACGAAAAACGCCTTCACGCTGAAGTTTCTTCTTCAACGCGCGGAGCGCCTGATCGACATTGTTGTCGCGAACACTGACCTGCATAGTGGGTGTCACCACCTTTCTAGGTTTGAGTTGGATATCAAAGCAGGAGGTGGCGCTATAGCAAAGCGCCCCTAGCTTGTCCAGCGACCGAAACAACGACCACCGGAACAACGACCTTCGAGGACCGTGCCATGACCGAGACCGCCGATCGCATTCTGGATGCCGCGTTAATGCATGTGCCCTTCGACGGCTGGTCGGACTTCACGTTCCGCAGTGCCGCGTCGGATGCCGATGTGCCATTGGCGGAGGCAAAGGCGCTTTTCCCGCGCGGCGCGGTTGACCTCGCTCTCGCCTTCCACCATCGCGGCGACCGGCAGTTGGCGCTGACGCTGGAAGGCGAGGACCTTGGCGCGCTGCGCTTCCGCGACCGGGTGGCCCATGCGGTCAGGCTCCGGCTCGAACTGGTGGAGCCGCACAAGGAGGCCGTGCGCCGTGGCGCGACGCTCTTCGCGTTGCCGGTCTACGCCGCCGATGGCGCGCGCGCATTGTGGGAGACGGCCGACACGATCTGGACGGCGCTGGGCGACAGGTCGGACGATCTGAACTGGTACACCAAGCGCGCGACGCTTTCGGGCGTCTATTCTGCCACGTTGCTCTACTGGCTGGGCGATCAGTCGCCCGATCACGTGGCGACATGGTCCTTTCTGGATCGGCGCATCGAGGACGTGATGCGCTTCGAGACGCTCAAGAAGCAGGTCCGGGGCAATCGGCTTCTCGGGCCGCTGATGGCGGGCCCCGACTGGCTGGCCAAGCAGGTGCGCGCGCCCTCGGGATCGCCGCGCCCTGACCTGCCGGGCCGCTGGCGCGCCTGAGCCGCGAAGCACGCGGGAAACGCGGTTTTTCGATCGCGGCCTTGCCGACGGCGCCCGGACCCGGCAAGCCTGACCTCGAACGGCAGAGAAGGAGCCCGCCATGTCAGCAACCATGCGCGCCATCGAGATTTCCGAGCCCGGAGGCCCCGAGGTCCTGATCCCCACGATGCGGCCGGTGCCCGAGCCCATGGCCGAGCAGATCCTGATCGCCGTGGACCATGCCGGCGTGAACCGCCCCGACGCCCTGCAGCGTGCCGGAAGCTACGCGCCGCCGCCCGGCGCCTCCGATCTGCCGGGGCTGGAGGCCGCGGGCGTGGTGGCCAAGGTCGGCCCCGGCGTGTCGCGCTGGAAGGAAGGCGACGCGGTCACAGCGCTCCTGCCGGGTGGCGGATACGCGGAATACGCGCTCACGCATCAGGATCACGCGCTGCCCGTGCCGAAGGGCATGGGCATGGCCCAAGCCGCGGCGCTCTGCGAGACCTTCTTCACCGTCTGGACCAATGTCTTCATGCGCGGTGGCCTCAGGGCGGGTGAGCGGTTCCTCGTCCATGGCGGATCTTCGGGGATCGGCACCACGGCGATCCAGCTGGCGCGCCACTTCGGGGCACGGGTCTTCGCCACGGCAGGCTCGGCCGAGAAATGTGCCGCATGCGAGGCGCTGGGCGCGGAGCGCGCGATCAATTACCGCGAGGCGGATTTCGTCGAGATCCTGCGCGCCGAGGGCGGGGCGAACCTGATCCTCGACATGGTCGGCGGGCCCTACCTGCCGCGCAACGTCAAGGCGCTGGCCGACGACGGACGGCTGGTGCAGATCGCCTTTCTTCAGGGGCCGAAGGTGGAGTTGAACTTCGCGCAGGTCATGATGCGGCGTCTGACGATCACGGGTTCGACCCTGCGTCCGCAATCCGACGCGGCCAAGGCCGATATCGCCGAGGCGCTCCGGACCCATGTCTGGCCGCTTCTGGATGAGGGCCGCATGGCGCCTGTGATGGACCAGGTCTTTGCGCTGGAGGAGGCGCCCGCCGCCCATGCGCGCATGGAAAGCTCGGCCCATATCGGCAAGATCGTCCTATCGGTTCGATAGGAACCTTTGACGGCTGCGTCACCGAACTGTCATGTCGCGCCGATATCCCTGCGCCCATGCGGTGGGCGCGCCGACTCGGTCATGTGCTCAGCCGCGATCCACCTCAGGTATCCAGGGAGACACGACATGAAAGATGTCGACACCACCAAGATGTCCGCGGACGATTGGGACGAGCTCAATTTTCCGCGCCCCGAAGTTCAGGAATTCGACCGCGTGGTCGAGCGCGCGATCTCTCGTCGCGGGTTCCTCGGCGGCGTTCTGGCCTTCGGGTCCGGCGCGGCTGTCATGGGCACGTCCTTCCTGAAGGGCTCCACCGCCATGGCGCAGGGTGCCTCGCGCTTCCCGTTCACGCCGATCGCGGCACAGACCGACAACACCATTCACGTCCCCGAGGGTTACAGCTGGGACATTCTCGTGCGCTGGGGTGATCCGCTCTTCGCGGATGCCGAAGGCGCCTTCGATCCGGCCGCCGGCGTATCGGTCGACATGTCCGACAAGGTTTTCGGCGAGAACACCGACGGGATGGAGCTGTACAATATCGACGGGCGTGAGGTCATTGTCGTCAACAGTGAATACACCAACCGCCCCGTGAACCTGCCCCACACAGGCGACGGCACACCCGGATCGCTTGACGATGTCCGCATCCTGCAGAACTTCCAGGGTGTCTCGGTCATGGAGATCGCGGAAGGCGAAAACGGCTGGTCGGTCGTGGTCGACAGCCCCCTGAACCGCCGGATCACCCACCTGACGCCGATGACCTTCGACGGCCCGGCGGCCGGGCATGACCTGCTCAAGACCGCAGCCGATCCGACCGGCATGAACTCTCTCGGCACCTTCAACAACTGCGGTTCGGGCCGGACGCCCTGGGGCACCTACCTGACCTGCGAAGAGAACTTCAACGGCTACTTCGGCTCGACCGAGGAGCGTCAGGACCAGAAGCCGCTGGACGTGGATGCCGGCTACCAGCGCTACGGCATCGGCGCCGACGGCTGGGGCTACGATTACCACAAGTGGGACGCGCGCTTCGACACGGCGGTGAACCACAACGAGCCGCACCGCGCAGGCTACATCGTCGAGATCGACCCGTCCGATCCGACCTCCACCCCGGTCAAGCACACCGCGCTCGGCCGCTTCAAGCACGAGAACGCCGCCTACGCGATTGCGAATGACGGCCGTCTCGTCGTCTACATGGGCGACGACGAGCGTGGCGAATTCATGTACAAGTGGGTCAGCCGCGACGCTTATGTCGAGGGCGGGGACACCTCCACGCTCATGTCCGAGGGCACGCTGCACGCAGCCGTGTTCGACGACGACCAGACCGGCCAGTGGGTGCCGCTGACGCCGGAGACCACCGGCATGGACGCCGCGCGCATCGCGGTGTTCACCCGGATGGCGGGGTCGGCCGTCAACGCCACCACGATGGACCGTCCCGAGTGGATCGCCGTCAACCCGACCGCGGCCGAGGCCTATTGCTGCCTGACCAACAACTCGCGGCGCGGTGCGCTCAACGACGACGGCACGGTGCGGACCAATGCCGGCGGCGAGCCGATGACGGTCAACGCCCCCAACCCGCGCGAGCTGAACCGCTATGGCCAGATCGTGCGCTGGCGGCCCGAGGGCGGCGATCATGGCGCCACCGGGTTTGAGTGGGATCTCTACGTGATGGCCGGTAACCCGACCGTTCACAGCGACGAGTATGCCGGCTCGCCCAACATCAACGAGGGCAACCTGTTCAACTCGCCCGACGGGATGGTGATCGACACGACCGGCCTGATCTGGATCCAGACCGACGGCAACGACGGCAACGAGGGCGACTTTGCGGGCATGGGCAACAACCAGATGCTCGCCGGCGACCCCGAGACCGGCGAGATCCACCGTTTCCTCACCGGCCCGAGGGGCTGCGAGGTGACGGGCCTGACCTGGTCGTCGGACCGCCGCACGATGTTCGTGGGCATCCAGCATCCGGGCGACGATGGCGGCGACTGGCCGGATCACGGCGGCGCGCTGGCGCGCTCGGCGGTCATCGCGGTAAAGCGCGACGATGGCGGCCTCGTCGGCTGAGCCGTCTTCGGATTGCAGGGGAGGGGCGGCGCGATGGCGTCGCCCCTTCTCATGTCGACAGGAAGGCCGCGCCTCCGGCCACAGCCCCAAGCCTGCGTGCGAGCCTTGTCGATCACGGCCCTTGACCGGGCGCCGTCGGACGTCTAGGTGCAAGTCAGGCATCGCGCGCCCTGCCGCGTGAGCAGGTGTGGCCCTCCGGTTGAAAATCCCGGTGGCCGCTGACGCGCGAAGCCTTCAGATTTCCCGACATCACGCGAGGGGAGAACGGCCGCCTTGGGGCGCGCGCAAGCGATGCTGCGCCCCCGGTCCGGCCCCCGCCTGTTCTGCCGTCCCCGGCAGGGCGCATATTCGGTCGCCCCGGTTCCGGTGTGGCCCGAAAGGACAAGATGAAAGACTTCAATTCCCTGGGCGTGCCCGCCGACATGGTCGCGCGCCTGACAGAGGCCGGCCTGACCGTGCCGACGCCCATCCAGACCCGCGCGATCCCCGCCGCGATGGACGGGCGCGACGTGCTGGGTCTTGCCCAGACCGGCACCGGCAAGACGGTGGCCTTCGGCGTGCCGCTGATGCTCGCGCTGGGCGAGGCCTCGGGCCGACCGGCGCCGAAATCCGCGCGCGGCCTGATCCTTGCCCCCACGCGGGAGCTTGCCAAGCAGATCGCCGCCGCGCTCGAGCCGCTGCGCGGTCCCCGCAAGCTGTCGGTCGTGCTTGTCGTGGGCGGCGCGTCCGTCAGCGCGCAGGCCGGACGCCTGGCACGCGGTGCGGACCTCGTCGTGGCCACGCCGGGCCGCCTTATGGACCTGATGGAACGCCGCGCGGTCGACCTGTCGCAGACGCACCAGCTGGTGCTGGACGAGGCCGACCAGATGCTCGACCTGGGCTTCATCCACGCGCTTCGCCGCATCGCCGCTGCCCTGCCGAGGGAACGGCGTACCATGCTGTTCTCGGCCACGATGCCCAAGCAGATGGAAAGCCTCGCCGCCAGCTTCCTCAGCGACCCGCTGCGCATCGAGGTGACGCCCCCCGGCCGCGCGGTCGACCGCATCGTGCAGTCGGTGCATTTCGTCACCAAAGACGAGAAGATCACCCGCCTGATCGGTCTTCTGGACAGCCATCGCGACGAGCGGGCCATCGTCTTCGGCCGCACCAAGCACGGGTCCGAGAAGCTGGCGAAAAAGCTCGCGTCCGAGGGCTTCGCCGTTGCGTCGATCCACGGCAACAAGAGCCAGGGCCAGCGCGACCGCGCCATTCGCGGCTTCAAGGACGGCGATGTGCGGGTGCTGGTGGCCACGGATGTCGCCGCGCGGGGCATCGACATTCCCGACGTGAAGCATGTCTACAATTTCGACCTGCCGAACGTGCCGGAAATCTATGTTCACCGGATCGGCCGGACGGCGCGCGCCGGGGCCGACGGGGCCGCCATCGCCTTCTGCACGCCCGAGGAAATGGGTGAGCTGCGCGATATCCAGAAGGTGACAGGCCTGACGATCCCCGTGGGCCATGGCGAGCCGTGGGAGCGTATGGACGCGCCCCGCAAGGGCCGTGGTGGCCGGCCGTCGGGCGATGGCAAACCGGCTGCCGGTCGTCCGCGCCGCCGCCGTCCGCAGCGCCGCGCGCAGAAGGCGGCCTGATCCGTTCTAAATGAAGGGCAGGGGGGCCAGCCGCGCCGCCCTGTCGCCTTCGGGCAGCCTTATCGACAGGCCTGTCGCGTCCTCCGCCAGATCGGCAGGGGCGAGGCCCACGCCGATATTCAGGTCCAGCCGCTTCGAATGGGCGATCTCGCTGACATGTCCGATGGCCGCGCCGTCGTGGCATAGCTCCAGCGCCCGTACGTTGCCGGGAACAGGCGCGCCATCGAGGACCACGCCCACGCGGCGACGCGTGGGGCCAGCGGCCGCGATCCGCTCCAGCGCGGGGCGTCCGATGAACCCATGCCCCGCCGAAAGGTCAATCATGGGCCCGAAACCCATCTCGAACGGGTTGGCCGGCAGGCTCTGCCGCCGCATGTCCGCCCCGTAGGAAATCAGGCCCGATTCAAGCCGCTCGATATCGTTGGGCGCGCCCGGGCCGATGCCGAAGGGCGCACCGGCCTCCTTGACCCTTTCCCAAAGCTCCGTACCCCGGCTCCCATCGCGCAGGTAAAGCTCGACGCCGCCCTGTTTCGACCAGCCCGAGCGCGCCACGATCAGCGGGATGCCGTCCAGTTCGGTCGCGCGGAACTGGAATTGGCGCAACTCCCGCACCCAATCCCCGATCAGCGCGGCCGCGACATCGATCGCGCGTGGTCCCTGTATGGCGAGCGGCGACACGTCTGGTTCACTCACGGCGACGTCCAGCCCCCGCTCCCGCGCGATGGCGCCCGCCCAGAGCGCGATGTCGCTGTCGGCGATGGAGAGCCAGACGCAGGACGCCGACAATGGCAGCAGGACGGGGTCGTTGATCAGCCAACCGTCATGGTCGCAGATCGGCACGTAACGTCCCTGTCCGGGCTTCGTTCCGGCGAGGTGTCGCGGCGTCAGCAGTTGCGCCAGCACCATCGCGTCCGGCCCGTCCAGTTGAACCTGCCGTTGTGCTGCCACGTCCCACATCGCCACGCCGCCGAGCAGCCGATCATACTCCGTCTCGGGGTCGCCGAAATGGCCGGGAATGGCCATGTGGTTGTAGACCGAGAAGGAGCGCACGCCATCGGCCACCGTCGCCTCGAAATAGGGCGAGGTGCGGATGTTCGGCCCGATATGGATGGAAAAACTCACTTCGCCCGTCCGAATAGCTGCCACGCGGCGGCATAACGCGTGGCGCCCGTGATCGCCGCGCCGGCGGCGAAGATCAAGGCCAGCACCGGAAAGGCGGAAGGAAAGAGGCAGAAGGCGGCGAAGAACGCGATGGTCTCGGTCCCTTCGGTGAGGCCGCCGAGGTAGTAGATCCCCTTGGTCGGATAATCCCGCGCCCTCAGCCCGCGCCGGTCGGCAATGACGGAAAACGCCAGAAAGGATGTCCCCGACAGGACGAAACCTGCCAGGAGGACGGCGGCGGGCAGGGCATTCGCGCCCGGATCGGCCAGCGCGAAGCCAAGCGGGAAGGCGGCGTAGAAGACGAAATCGAGCGCGATATCGAGAAACGCGCCGCGATCCGTGGGCTGCGTCAGCCGCGCCACCGCCCCGTCGAGCCCGTCGGCCAGCCGGTTGAGCAGAAGCCCCAGAAGCGCCAGCGCGAAGAGCCCCAGCGCGGCCGCCCCCGCCGCCGCCAGCCCGATGACCAGCCCGACGAGCGTGATGTGATCGGCCCGCACCCCGCGCTTTGCCAGCGCCTCGGCGGGGGTCTGCATCAGCCGGCGTTGCAGCGGAAGGATGGCGGCGTCGATCATCGTGCCTCAGCTTTCGATCTGCGCCAGAAGGTCTATCACGCCGCCCAGGGTTTCGAGTTCACGATATCGCGGATGATCCTCGGGCGCCTTGGCGTGCTCCAGTTCCCAGGTCAGGCCGTGGGGCACGAAGACGCCCCACGCGCCCGCATCGAGGGCGGGCAGCACGTCCGATTTCATCGAGTTGCCGATCATCATCGCCGCGTCCGCCCCGGTCCCGTGTGCCGTGAAGGCGCGGGTGTAGACCGATGGCCGCTTGTCCGAGACGATCTCGACGGCGTCGAAAAGCTCGCCCAGTCCCGACTGTGCAAGCTTGCGTTCCTGATCCAGAAGGTCGCCCTTGGTGATCAGGACCAGGGTGCGACTTTTTGAAAGCGCGCGCACCGTGGCCTCTGCCTCGGGCAGAAGCTCGATGGGGTGGGCGAGCATTTCCTGCCCGGCCGCGAGGATTTCCGCGATCACCCGGGCCGGCACGCGGCCCTCGGTCACCTCGATGGCGGTCTCGATCATCGACAGCATGAACCCCTTGATGCCGAACCCGTAATGGCCGAGGTTGCGGCGCTCGGCCTCGAGAAGCCGGGCATGGAGTGGGTCCGGATCGGCATAATCCGACAGTAGCCCGGCGAAACGGTCCTGCGTGATGCGATAGAAGGTTTCGTTCTGCCACAGCGTGTCGTCGGCATCGAAGCCGATCGTCGTTATCCGCCGCTCCATTGCCGACGCCCCTCTTTTCTGAATCGCTCACAGGCTTATATATTGCCGCCAAGTGACAGACCACGCAGCCGAAACGGACCGTACATGCGCACCGATCTCTGGACGATGATGGCGGACAAGCCCGAGCGCCCCCCGGGGGACGAGGGCGAGACCAACGTCATCACCAAGACAAAGCCGAAGACGCAGCGCCCGCCGATGTACAAGGTGCTGCTTCTGAACGACGACTACACGCCCATGGAATTCGTGGTGCACGTGCTCGAACGATTCTTCGGCGTCAGCCACAGCCAGGCGGTCGAGATCATGCTGACCGTTCACAAGAAGGGGGTGGCGGTCGTCGGAGTGTTCTCTTACGAGATCGCGGAAACCAAGGTGGCGCAGGTGATGGATTTCGCGCGGCGCAACCAGCACCCGCTGCAATGCACGATGGAGAAAGAGGACTGAGCGCGCTATACCGCGTCGTCCTGCCCTCATGACCCCTGACAGATGGACCCTTGCGCGCGAGACAGGCGCGCTGCTGCCCGTGGAAGGCAGCTGCGTCGCGTTCATGGCGCGGGGCGACGCCGATCTCGGCGCGCTTGGGGCGGCAGAGCTTCTGGCGGTGCAGGGGTTCCGGCCCGACCATGACCGCCTGCGCGCACGCGGGATCGACGTGGTCCCGGGGCTGGAGGATCAGGCGGGGTTCGACGCCGCACTTGTGCAGATCGTGAAATCCAGGGTCGGCACGCTTTCGGCCGTGGCCGAGGCCTTCGGCGCCGTGGTGCCCGGCGGGCTGATCATGATCGACGGCGCCAAGGAAGAGGGGATCGAGGCGATCCTCAAGGCGCTGCGGGTGCATGTCGATCTCGAGGGCGTCTTCTCCAAGTCCCACGGCAAGCTGATCTGGTTTCGTCGGCCGGACACCGTTCCCGAAGCCATTGCCGACTGGATTGCGGTTCCGACCGAGACCGAGGAGGGCTATGTGATCCCGCCCGGCGGGTTCTCGGCCGACGGACCGGACCGGGGCTCGGAGATCCTCGTGGCGCTTGCGCCGCCGCTCAAGGGGCGCGTCGCCGACCTCGGCGCCGGCTGGGGCTATCTGGGCGGCGAGATTCTTGCCGAGCAGGAGGCCATCACGCATCTCGACCTGATCGAGGCCGATCACGCGATGTTGGAGGCCGCGCAGGCCAATATCGACGATCCGCGGGCGGCGTTCCAATGGGCCGATGTCACGCGATTCGACCCGGCGGAACCCTATGACGCGATCATCTCGAACCCGCCGTTTCACACCGGGCGGCGCGCCGATCCCGGCCTCGGGCGGGCGTTCATCTCGGCGGCGGCCCGCATGCTGAAGCCCTCGGGCAAGTTCATCATGGTCGCCAACCGCCATCTGCCCTATGAGGCCGCGTTGAAGGACGCGTTCGGCACCGGACGGCTTATCGGCGAGCTCGAGGGCTACAAGCTCTATGAGGCGGCCAAGCCGCGCAAGGCGCAGGGGCGCGCATCCAGGGGACACAGACGATGACACTCTCGATCCAGGGCAAGACCGCGATCATCACCGGCGCCGCCAACGGTGTCGGCCTCGCCATCGCGCGCCATTTCATCGACCGGGGTGCGAATGTCATGTTCGCCGATCGGGACGAGGCGCGGCTGGCCGATGAATGCGGTGACATCCAGGACGAAAAGGGCCAGGTGCGCTATTTCGCCGGTGATCTGCGCGAGAAGCTGACCGTGGCAAACCTGCTCTCGGCGACGATCGACGCGTTCGACCGGATCGACGTGCTGGTGAACGCGAGCCGCCAGATCCTCAAGACCGATCCGCTGAATCCCGCTGACGGTTCCGTGCAGACCCTGCTCGATCAGAACATGTTCGCGGCCCTCAGGCTAAGCCAGGCCGTCGCGAACCGCATGATCGCGCAGGCGGCGGAGGACGGCGCCGAAAGCGGGCCCGTGGGCTCCATCGTCAACATCTCCTCGATCGCCGCGCGGCGGACACATCCGGACCTGCTGGGCTATTCGATTTCCTGCGCCGCGCTCGACCAGGCGACGCGAAGCCTTGCGCTGGCGCTCGCGCCGCACCGTATCCGGGTGAACGGCGTGGCTTTCGGTTCGCTCATGTCGGCAAGCCTGAAGGAAAGCCTCAACGAAACGGACGGGTTGCGGCAGGAAATCCGGGAATGCACGCCGCTGGGCCGCATCGCGAGTGCGCGGGAAGTGACGGACGCGGTGCAGTTCCTTGCCTCGGACGGGGCGGGGTTTGTCACCGGACAGGTGCTGACCGTCGATGGCGGCCGCACGCTTCTCGATGCCGTGTCGACCGCGGCGCACTGAGGCCCGGCCGCGTTACCCCGCGACCTCGTTGCAGTTCGACGCGCGCAGATCCACGCCCGCGAACCAGCCCTCGGTCAGGACCTGACCGCCCGGACCGGTCATGATCGTGCCATAGACCCATCCGCCGGGCTTGCCCCAATAGGTCGTCACCACCGACTGACCGGTCCGCGCGATGCCGAGTTCGGGCGCGTTCACGTTCGCGCCGCTCAACACCCGAAAATCCGGCCCGCGATAGCCCCAGCAGGCATAGCCGCCCACGTGGTCGGGCACCGGCAGGTCGATGAAGCGCGAGAAATGCGCATGCAGCCGGTACATGTCGGGAGAGGGCGGCCGCGAGGTGTCGATCCGGCAGCCGACGAACTGCTCGCCCTCGCGGATCCGCGCGACATCCTCGGCCAGCCCGGGCGGTGGCGTCGGGTTCGCCCCGGTGCAGTCTGAATTGTCGAACAGCATCTGCCCCGCCACCGAGCCGAAGCAATGGCCCAGCCGGTCGAAGATCATGTTCCGGATCACCCAGGCCTCAGTGCAGAACGGCACCTGTGCCAGCGCGGGCGTCGAGACAAGCGCCGCCAGGGCGGGCAGAACGAGTTTCAGACTGCTGCGCATCGTGATCCCCTTCGGTCGCCTCGCCGTTGCCGGAAATGCTACCGCGCCGTCGCTGGCCGGCCAAGAGAAGATACTGCGCGCCGTGACGGTTTCGGCGCCGGTGTCAGCGGTCGTCGTCGTCTTCGTCGTCGCTGTCCGAGTTGGGCAGATTGAACAGGCTGTCGGCGTCCACTTCACGTTCGGGCCGATCCTCGTCTTCATCGCCATCCGTGAGCGAGAAGGTCTCAAGCCCGGAGATCGCCGAGGGGATCTTGGGCTCGGGATCCATCCCTAGGCTCTGCTCGGTCGAGACCAGCTTGCGCCGTTCGTCGTCGGACATGATCTCGCCCTCGCGGGCCTTCTTGGCGTTGGCCTTCTGCACGGCGGCGTCCAGCTCGGTCTGCTTGCACAGCCCCAACGCCACCGGATCGATCGGCTGGATGTTGGAGATGTTCCAATGCGTGCGCTCGCGGATCGACTGGATCGTGGGCTTCGTGGTGCCCACGAGCTTCGAGATCTGGGCGTCGGTGAGTTCGGGGTGGAACTTCACCAGCCACAGGATCGAGGCCGGCCGGTCCTGACGCTTGCTGAGCGGCGTGTAGCGCGGGCCCCGGCGCTTTTCCTCGCCGAGGGCAGCCGGATTGTATTTCAGCTGCAGCTTGTGCTGCGGGTCGGCCTCGGCCTTGTCGATCTCTTCCTGCGTCAGCTGGTTGTTCACGATGGGGTCGAAGCCCTTGACGCCGGCCGCCACGTCGCCATCCGCGATACCCTGCACTTCCAGCTCATGCAGGCCGCAGAAATCGCCGATCTGCTTGAAGGTCAGCGTGGTGTTATCGACGAGCCAGACTGCAGTGGCCTTTGCCATGATCGGTTTGTTCATGTCGGTCGCCTCCTTGCGACAGGATGCACGAGGAGCGGGCCGTGGGAGCGGCTGCGGGACAGGCCCGCCGTTCCTCGATTTCGGGGAAATCGCAGCGTATATAGGCGCGGATGGCTCGGGAGGGAAGTGGTAATGCGTCTGGTTCGGTTCGTGATCTCCATCGCGCTCATGGTGGTTGCCGTGCAAGGTCGCGCCGATGAAGCGCGCGCGGGCGCCTTCGACTACTACGTCCTCGCGCTCAGCTGGACGCCCACATGGTGTGCGCTCGAAGGCGACGGACGCGACAGCCCGCAATGCGACCCGGGCCGTGGCTTCGGCTTCACGCTGCACGGGCTCTGGCCGCAATACGAGGAGGGCTGGCCCAGCTTCTGCCCCACCGCGCGGAACCCGCCCTCGCGCTGGCAGACCGGCGCGATGGCCGACATCATGGGGTCGGCGGGCCTTGCGTGGCATCAGTGGCGCAAGCACGGCGTGTGCAGCGGGCTGTCGGCGGAGGATTACTACGCCCTGTCCCGGCTGGCCTATGACCGCGTCGAGCGGCCCGACCTGCTGCGTCGCCTCGAACGCGAGGTACGCCTGCCCGCGCGCGTGATCGAGGCGGCGTTTCTCGAGGCCAACCCCGATCTGGAGCCGGACATGCTGACGGTCACCTGCCGCGCGGGCCGGGTGCAGGAGGTGCGCCTGTGCCTGACGCGCGACCTCGAGCCGCGCGTCTGCGGCGACGACGTTGTCCGCGACTGTGCGCTGGAGGGCGCTGTTTTCAGCCCGATACGCTGACGTCACCGGCGTGCCATGCGTATTTTCGGAAAGATGAAGGGTGCAAATCTCCTGCTTCATCTTTCTCCAAATACGCATAAGCCTTCCGCTGGGCCGGGCCCGCCGTCCGCCAACTAGGCGCGGAAGACGAAGTAGATATTGGGTGCGACCGGCGCGGTTTCCGGCAGCGCGCCAAAGGTTTCCTCCAGCGCCTCGAAGATTGGCGTGTAGCGGTCGAGGGCCGATTTTTCCTGTCCAAGCAATCCGTCAAGCGCGTTGCGCATCCGCCTGAGCGGGGTGACGTCGGTCTGTGGCTGGTCGACGGGATAACACTCCGAATAGCCGATTTCGTAGCCGAGATTGGTCAGCGCCGCCATGTCGAAGACCCGATCGTCGCCCGTCCCATGACCCTGCGCGCCGCGCATCACCTGCCGTGCGGCGCCTTCAAGGCGCATCGTGGCCAGCTGGCTGAGCCCCTTCGAGGATGACTTGCGCCCAAGGAACCCCCCGCCCCCATCGGGCGACGGTCCTGGGCCGCCCTGCGCCTCGAAGCGCCGGATCATGTCCATCACGAAGGCCGTCCAGATCTTGCCCTGCAGGCAGGGTTCGAGGAACACGGCCACGCCCCCGGGTTTGAGCCAGCGCCGCACATTCGTCAGCAAGATCGTCGGGTCGGCTTCGCGGCTCAGCGCGCCACGTCCCAGAACCAGATCGAGGCTGGCCATTTCGATGCCGAGCGTCTCGGACGCCGTCTCGAGGATCAGCGCGGCGCCGCCTTCGGTGATCTCGGCCAGATGCGCAAGTGCCGCCGGCGAGGTTTCGGTCGCGTAAAGCCGTCGTACGCGGTCGTCATGCGCAAGGCCCCACGTCCATGCCCCGCCGGAGGCGCCGAGTTCCAGGACCTCGCCGAAACTCTTGCGGCCCATCAGCTGTCCGAGGATCACGTCGAGGTCGCGGTAATGCCCGGCCCGGGCGGCCTCGGTCGGGAAGAACGCCTTGGCGATGCCGCCATTCAACTCCGCCGGACCGCCGGGGATCGGGGGCACCTCGCCCACGGCGGGCGACAGGGCATGAACGCCATTGTCCTCGGCGACGACATGGCCGCAGCGGCGGCATTCCAGTCCCTCCTCCCCGAGCCAGAGCTGGTTTTCCGTGCAGGCGGGGCAAAGCAGCGCCGTGTACCCCTGTGCGATCGCCATGTCAGAGTGCCTTTCTGGCCTTGAGAGCGGCCGAAATCGTGCCGTCGTCGAGATAGTCGAGCTCACCGCCGATGGGCACGCCCTGGGCGAGCGACGTTACCGAGACGCCCGTGCCGTCCAGCGCCTCGGCGATGTAATGGGCCGTCGTCTGGCCATCGACGGTGGCGTTGAGCGCGAGGATCACCTCGCCCGCATGTTCCGTCGTGATCCGGTCGACGAGGCGCGGGATGTGCAGGTCCTCGGGGCCGATATCGTCGAGCGCCGACAATGTCCCGCCCAGAACGTGGTAGCGACCCTTGAAGGCATTGCCGCGCTCCATCGCCCAGAGGTCGGCCACGTCCTCCACCACGCAGATCTGTCCGTTCGCGCGGCGCTCGTCGCTGCAGATCGGGCAGAGATCGGCGGTTGAGATATTGCCGCAGTTGAAACAGGTGCGCGCGCTGTCCGCGACCCGGCCCATCGCCTCGGCCAGAGGCGCCATCAGCGTTCCGCGCTTCTTGATCAGGTGCAGCACCGCGCGCCGGGCCGAACGGGGCCCCAGCCCTGGAAGGCGCGCCATGATCTCTATCAGCGCCTCGATATCGCGCGGGGCGCCGTCATGTGGCGAGCCGGAGGACGGATCGGAGGACAAGCGCGCGCCCTCAGAAGGGCATCTTCATGCCGGCGGGCAGGCCCATCTCCTCGGTCAGCTTGGCCATTTCCTCCTGGCTTTTCGTCTGGGCCTTGGCCTGCGCGTCCTTGACGGCGGCGAGGATCAGGTCCTCGACCACTTCCTTGTCGTCCTCGTTGAAGATCGACGGATCGATGTCGAGCGAGGTCAGCTCGCCCTTGGCCGTGGCCGTCGCCTTCACGAGGCCCGCGCCGCTTTCGCCGGTCACCGTCATCGTGGTGAGCGCGTCCTGCATTTCGGCCATCTTGGTCTGCATTTCCTGGGCCTGCTTCATGAGTTTGCCCATGTCGCCGAGCCCGCCCAGTCCTTTCAGCATCTCACATCATCCCCTTGGTGCCAGTTCCATTCCAGATACGCCCCAAGTCCGGCCGTCACAAGCGCGCAGGCTCGCGCAAGCCACGTTTTGCCGCATAGGTCCGCTAGGGGCGGGCCGTCAGTCCTCGAACGGGTCCCAGTCTTCGGGTGCGTCGTCCGCGTCGGGCAACTCCGGCAATGCCTCAGCCTCGGCCGCGCGGGTCAGTTCCGCACGGGTCCGGATCTGTTCGATCCGTGCGCCGGGAAAGGCGTCCCGGATGGCCTGCATGAGGGGGTGTTTCTCCACCTCCGCTGTCAGGGCCGCCTTCTCGCGTTCGGCCGCCTCGTTGATCGTGGCCGCGCCGCCGGTGCCCACGGCTAGGGTCCAGCGGACGCCCGTGGCGGTCTGCAGCATCCGGCCGAGGCGCGGGATCAGGTCGCGCGGGGCGTTTTCGGTCGGTTCCAGTTCGACCCGGCCCGGGGCGTAGGATACCAGCCGCAGGCAGGATTTCACCTCGATCAGCAGCTTCATGTCACGGGTCTCTTCCACCAGCGCAACGACGCTGTCCCATGTGGGATAGCGCGCGAGGTCCGGGCCGGGCGCGCGCTGCACGGCGGTCTGAGCGCCCGAGGCGGCGGGGCCCGAGGCGGCGGGGCCCGAGGCGGCGGGGCCCGAGGCGGCAGGGCCTGAAGCGACGGGGCCTGAAGCGACGGGGCCTGAAGCGACGGGCCCGGAGGTCGCGCTTGGCGATGCTGTCCTGCGGGCAACGGGGGCCGACGATGCGGCACCGGCCGGTCCGGCGCTCTGGCTCACCGGGGCGGAAGGCGGCGTGTCGGTGAGTTTCTTCACCAGATCGCCGGGTGTCGGCAACTCCGCCACATGGGTCAGGCGGATCACCGCCATCTCGGCGGCCATCATCGCGTTGGGGGCGAGGCGGACCTCCTCCAGCGCCTTGAGCAGCATTTGCCACATCCGCGTCAGGGCCCGCATGGGCAGCCGCGCGGACAGGTCCTGCCCGCGCGCCCGTTCGCCCGCGCCGATCGTCGGGTCATCGGCTGCGTCGGGCGTGATCTTGACCACCGACAGCCAGTGCGTGACTTCGGCCAGATCGCGCAGGACAGCCACGGGATCGGCCCCGTCGGCATATTGCCCGCCCAACTCGGCCAGAGCGCCGGCGGCATCCCCGCCCATGATCGCCTCGAAGAGGTCGAGGACACGGCCCCGGTCGGCAAGGCCCAGCATCGCGCGGACCTGATCGGCGCCGGTCTCGCCCGCACCATGGGCGATCGCCTGATCCAGCAGGCTCATCGCGTCGCGGACCGAGCCTTCGGAGGCCCGGGTGATCAGCGCCAGCGCCTCCTCGGCGATCCGGGCGTTTTCCTTCTCGGCGATGGCCTTGAGATGCGCGATCATCGCCTCGGGCTCGATGCGGCGCAGGTCGAAGCGCTGGCAGCGGCTGAGCACCGTGACGGGAACCTTGCGGATCTCGGTCGTGGCGAAGAGGAATTTCACATGGGCGGGCGGTTCCTCCAGCGTCTTGAGAAGCGCGTTGAACGCGCTCGTCGAGAGCATGTGAACCTCGTCGATGATGAAGATCTTGTAGCGCGCCTGCGCCGCGCGGTAGCTCACCGTCTCGATGATCGCGTCGCGGATGTTCTGCACGCCCGTATGGCTGGCCGCGTCCATCTCCATCACGTCGACATGGCGGCCTTCGGCGATGGCCTTGCAGTTCACGCAGACCCCGCAAGGGTCGGTCGTGGGCCCGCCATTGCCGTCCGGGCCGATACAGTTCAGCCCCTTGGCGATGATGCGCGCGGTCGTGGTCTTGCCAGTCCCGCGAATGCCGGTCAGCATGAATGCTTGGGCGATGCGGTCGGCCTCGAACGCGTTCTTCAGCGTGCGGACCATGGCATCCTGGCCGATGAGATCGGCAAAGGTCTGCGGACGGTACTTTCGCGCCAGAACCTGATAGCCGGTGTCGGGAGTGTCGCTCATCGCTGTTGCCTCACGGGGGAACGGGACGAGTTTAGGGGGTGCGGCGGGCGAGGTCCATGGCCCGGGCCGCAGGCCGGCGCCACAAAAGGGAGAGACCGATGGGCGAACATGTACCGCCGCGCGCGCTGGTCGCGCTTATGGCGCTGTTCTTTGCGGTCATGACGTTGTGCGCGCTGGCGTTCTGGCTGGCGGCACTGGTGCTGCCGGGCGGCGTGCAGGGGGTGATCGCGCTGATCGGATTCGGGGTGATGACGATTTTCGGGACGTTCCACATTCTCGCGGCGATCACGGGCATCCTGCTATGGCAGTGGGAACGCCATCGGCTGCGCCCCGTGATGCGTGTGAGCCTCGAGGCCGCGACGCTCTATTTCGGGCTCGCGGTGCTGATCTCGATCCTTTTCAACTATCTCGCTACCACTGCTTTGGATGGCGTCCTCTAGCGCACGGGATGATGTAGACGCACCGCGCTGCTCCCTTCCAGGTGCGGGACCCCGCTGCTCGGGCATTCATCTCGACCGGGCGGAGGCGCGAGGGCGCCAAGTCGTCGAGCATCATGTCGTCTTGCAACGAATGCTCTGCTAGGATGCCGTCCGGGGAGGCCATTGCATGGCAGGCAACCGGACGGCGATCTGGGTGATGATGGCGCTTTGGGCCGGCGCGATGATGATGTCGGGTCTCGCCCTTACCGCCGAGCCAACGGGAGATGGGTTCACACGTGGGCTCAATCGGGTGACGGGGTTCGTCGGCTGGCAGGCGCCCGGGATGATTCTCGCGCTCGCTGTCTGGCTATCCTCGCGTCCCCTCGAGCGGGGCGACCGGCTGCGCTGGCTGGCCCGTTTGCCGGGATGGTGGACGGCTTTGCTCATCGTCGGGGTCGCGGTGCTGATCGCGGTCAGTGCCTGGATCGCAAACCGCCCTCCGCCGATCTCTGATGCCCCGCCCACAGGCGCGCCGGTGACGGCCCAAGGGGATTGAGATCGGACTTCGGGATTGGGGTGAGAGGCTGGACATCGACCCAAGCGGGGCTCGTTGTGGCTGCTTCCTTCCGGACCTGACCAGGTTGGCGAGGCGCTTGCCCGCGCCAACCTCTCACCTTTCAGATAGGAAATACCGTGCGGAGACGCAAGCCCGGGTGTCATGTTAGGCACCCGTGGGCTGTCAGCCAGGCTGCGCCCTAGCCCGGGCTGCGCTCGGCCCAGCCCGCGAAGATCCGCTCGAGGAACACCACGACGTAGAACAGGAGGATGCCAAGGGCGGCCAACGCGAACAGGACCGCGAACATCAATGGATAATCCGCGCTGATCCGGCCCGAGTCGAACAGGTCGCCCAGACCCCGCCCGTGGGGTGAGACGATCTCCATCAGGTTGGTGCCGATGAAGGCGAGCGTCACCGCAACCTTCATCGCCCCGAAGAATTCCGGCAGCGTCTTGGGCAGGGCGATCTTCCAGAAGATCGTGGCCTGGCTGGCGCCCAGCGACCGCAGGATGTCGCGGTATTCCGGCTCCAGCGTGCTCAGGCCGATCGAGACCGATACCGCGATCGGGAAGAACGAGATCATGAAGGCGATCAGCACCGTGTTGAAATCGTGCTGCCCCACGAACATCAGGGCCACGATAGGTACGACGGTTGCCTTGGGGATGGCGTTGAACCCCACGAGGATCGGGTAGAGCCCCTCGCGCGCGAACCGCGAAAAGCCCATGATCATCCCGAACAGGGTGCCGACCACCACGGCCAGCGCAAGCCCCACGACAGTCCGCCACAGCGTCTCCCAGGACTTGATCAGGAACAGGTCCCAGAACTGGACGTAGCGCGGGATCAGGTCCGAGGGGCTCGCCATGCGGAAATCGGGCAGATCGTTGTACCAGACCGCCCATTCCCAGAAGGCGAGGATCGCCACGATGAACAGCGTGGGCGCGAGGATCTTGCGTGCGGTGTCGTTCATTGCATCGCCCCCGGAATGGGTCGGCTGCGGGCCGGTTTCGGCGACGGCGCAGGCGCAGGCGCGTCATCCTCCGCGGCGCGGCCCTGCGCGACCTGGATCTGGTGGCGCAGCGTGGCCAGCATCTCGACGGCCTTGGGCGCATAGAGGTCTTCGAGCGTGCGCTTTGGCGGGATGTCGACCTCGAGGACGTGCTGCGCATGCGCGGGGCGCCCGGACATGACCACCACCTGATCGGCGAGGAACACGGATTCCCTCAGGTCATGTGTGATCAGCAGGCAGGTGAAGGGTTCTTGCGCGCGCAGGTCGTGCATGGTGCACCACAGGTCCTCGCGCGTGAAGGCGTCGAGCGCGCCGAAGGGCTCGTCTAGGATCAGGACATCCGGCTTGTGGATGATCGAGCGGCACAGGCTCGCGCGCTGGCGCATGCCCCCCGAAAGTTCCGAAGGGCGCTTTTCGGCGAACCCGGTCAGGCCCACGAGGTCGAGCAGGTGATGCGCGCGTTCGGTCGCCTGCGCCTTGGACATCGGCGATTTCACGATCTCGAGCGGCAGAAGGATGTTCTGGAGGATGGTGCGCCATTCCAGCAGCACGGGGTTCTGGAAGGCCATGCCCACCGTGGGCCGGGGCGATGTCACCAGCTTGTTGTGCAACCACACCTGCCCCTCGTTCGGCTTCATCAGCCCCGAGACCAGCCGCGTCAGCGTGGACTTGCCGCAGCCCGAGGGGCCGACCACCGCGCAGAAGCTGTTTTCGGGGACCCTCAGCGAGAAATTGTCGAGCACTGGCAGCGGCCCCGCCTTGGTCTTGTAGGCGTGGGTCACCTCGCGCAGTTCGATCATGTAATGGGAAGGGTCAGTCTGCATCCGGCGGTGCCTTCGAATGATAAGCGGTGCGTCGACACTTGCGGCGGGCTTGCAAGGCCGTGTTCAACGGAATGGGCCGACCGGCATGTCGCTATCCCGTCCGTCTGTATTTTTTTCGTGGAGTATCCCACCGGACCGTTGACCGGCACCGGCCCGGCGGGACAGGCGACGCCCCGATCAGGGCGCGATCATCAGCACCTCGGCCTCGGGCAGGTACGCATCGGTGAAGTAGAGCGCGGGGTCGATCTCGCCCTGGAACTCATAGGTCAGCTGCATCTGTTCCAGCGCGAGCGCCATGCGTTCCGGGTCGATATTGCCCATGCCGTTCTCGATCACGTAATCGGTCAGGATGTTGGCATCGAGCGCGAGCTGCAGGCGGCGGGTCTCAAGCTCCACGTCACCGGCGGGGTTGCGCGCGATCACCGCGGCGGCACCGGCGGCGGGGTCGGCGATGGCGTCGGCCGTGCCGCGGGCGATGGCGCGCAGGGCACCTGTCACGGCCTCGGGGTTCTCGGCGGCGAAGTCGGTGTTGACGATCACCGCGTTGCCATAGAGAGCCACGCCATGATCCGAGAACATGATCGTGGTGATGTCATCCTCGGGAACGCCGAGGCGCGCCAGCGACAGGTAGGACGAGAAGTTGAAGCCGGTCACGCTGTCCACATTGCCTTCGGCCAGCATCGGCTCACGCGTCGGGAAACCCACGGGTTCCACGGTGATCGTGGACACGTCGATGTCGTTGACGGCGGCGAGGATCGGGAACTGCGCCCATGCCCCGTCGGGCGGCGGCGCGCCGAGGACGGACCCCTCAAGGTCCTCGATACCCGAGATGCCCTGGCTGACGCGGCCCACGATGGAAAAGGGCGGGCTGTCATAGACCATCATGACGGCCGTGACGGGTGCGCCGGGGTTCTGGTCGAGAAAGCGGATCAGGCTGTTGATATCGGCAAAGCCCATCGGGAAGGCGCCGGTTGCGACCTTCGGGATCGCATCGAGCGAGCCTTGGCCCGCCGTGACTTCGACCGACAGGCCCTCTTCCGCGAAGTGCCCGTTGTCGATCGCTAGGAAATAGGGCGCCGACGGGCCTTCGAACCGCCAGTCGAGCGCGAACGGGATCTCTGTGTCCTGTGCAAGTGTCGGCGTCGCCGCGATCAGGGCGGCGGCGAGGGGGGGCATCAATCGGTTCAGCAAGGCGACCTCCATGTGGTCCGGTTCGTGACTGTGTGCTCGGCCGCGCGCGCTGCGTGCAAGAGGATCACGGACCCTCGATTTCGCAGGCACACGCAAGTTCAAGCCCGCCATGACTCAGGCTGGGGGCCTGCTGGGCGTCAATGGCACACCTTGGACATGGGCGGTTTGTCGCGCCGAATGCCTGCATACTATGCGTCACGCCCAATAAATGTGCAATTGTTCAGGCGCGGGCGTTTCCTGGCCGATAGTCGAGGCGTAGGAACCCTTCGTCCGAGTGTCCGAGGCAGGTGAGGCCCAGATCGGCCAGCTCGGCTGCGTGGTGCAACGCGCCCGGTCCTGTCTCGAACACCGGCCGCGCCTTGCCGAAGCCGCTCAGCCTGAAGGTCGGGGTCGGTTCGGGCCGTATCGGCGCCCCGCAGGCGCGGATGAAATCCACGATGCAGTCGCGCACGGGCGTGGTCACGGCCAGCACGGTCTCGCTTTCGGCGCATATCCTGAAATTGCCGCCGCCGGAGGCCCGGTAGGAATTCGTGACGATCAGCACTTCTTCGTCGGGATCGACGGGCCGTCCGTCCGCATGGCGAAGGTCTCGGATGCGCCCGGGCGTATCGAACAGCCGTTCCCCGTGGGCATCGGTCCGTGCAGGGACGCTCACGTCGATCTCGTAGATCAGCCCGTCGAGCCGGTCGAAATTGTACCCGGCGAAATCATGGTCGATCATCGGCTGTGGCGAGGGGTCGTCGGGATCGATCTGGTGGAAGATCGAGGCGGAGCGTTCCAGCCAGTGCGGGATGTCACGTCCGCGCAGGCGCAGGATTGAAAGGCTGTTGGGGTAACAATAGAGGTCCGAGATGTGACGCAGCAGGATGGGGCCGGCGGGAATGTCGGTAAACTGGTCCGGCGCGGCCCGGCCTCCGCCGCGCATGGGCGAGACCGCACAGACCAGCGGAAGATCCCTCAGGCCCGCGTGATCCGCGAGCGCCTCTCGTGCGGCGGCGCGCTGCGCATCGGACATCAGCTGCGTTGCGGCACAGGGCGCGATGGCGCTGAAGAACGTGCGCAGGGGCACCGCGCTTTCGCCGATCTGGCGGGCGGTCTCGGCGCGGGTTGCGCGATGCCTTGCGCCGATGGTCTTCCGAAGGCCCGGCCGCGCGCGGATGAACGCGCGCAGTGCTTGCGCGCTCATGTCACGCGCCGCGCCGTCGAGCGGCAATGCCTCGGCGTCGGCCTTCAGCATGGTCCAGCCGTCGCCGTCCGTTTGCTTGACGAGAGCAAGGTCGATACAGCCCAAGTGCGACCCGATACTCCCCGGTTGGACGATCGGGACACTGGGCGGGACGATCGCGCATTCGCCTGCCGGCGGATAGACGTCGTGGGTATGGCCGGCGATCACGACATCCACCTCCGCCAGGGCTGCGATCGTGCGCGCGACGTTTTCCGCCGCGATGTCCGCCCCGTTCCCGGCCTCCGTGGGGGTGGTGTCGCAGTGGCCCAGTCCGGAATGGGCAAGGACCACCACGATGTCCGCGCCGGCGGCCTTCAGGATTGTCGCCTCGCGGGCGGCCGCCTCGACCGCATCGCCGAAGGTCAGATCGCCGTTGAGGATAAAGCGGTTCCACCGCGAGACTTGCGGCGGCACGGTGCCCGTCACCCCGATCCGAAGAATGTGCCATGCGCCATCGAGGTCCTGAACGTCGCGTTCGAGCATCACGTGCCGTGGTCGGAACGGCTCGCCATTCCCCGGATACTGGGCATTGGCCAGCACCACGGGAAAGCCCGCGTCCGCGAAAATCCCGCGCAGCAGGTCGATCCCGTAGTCGAAATCGTGATTGCCCAGCGTGGCTGCGTCGTAGCCGAGCGCGTTCATGGCAAGGATCATGGGATGCGGCCCGTTGCCCCTTGCCGCCTGTTCCGCCGCGAGATCGCCGAGGGCGCCGCCCTGAAAGGTGTCGCCATTGTCGAAGAGAAGGCAGTTGGGCGTGTCGGCCCTGGCCGCCTCCACGAGCCCCGCGATGCGAACCAGTCCAACCCGGTCATCGGCACTGTCGGAGAAGTAATCGAAGGGCATCAGCGTCGCGTGCAGATCCGCTGTCGCCAGCACACGCAGGTGCACCAGTGACGCATCCCGGGGCAACGGCCCCAGATCCTTGGAAAATTCGCGACAGACAGACATTTGTTCCGGTCGATTGTTGCAGGCAAGAAAACGCGAGAAAATCCGACAGTAACAGTCGAATTTTTCGAGATTTTCGAAAAAAATCGGCCTCCGGGTCGTAATCTGTGGCCGATGCGCCATAGTCATCGGCAGTGGCGGGTCAGTGCTGGGACAGTACTGGGACAGGGGAGCAAGAAGACATGCAGCGGGCGCAAACCGTGGTGTTCGGGGGCTCGGGGCTTGACCGAGCGGCGGAGTTGCGCGGGAAGGACGCGCTCCTGCGGGAGGCGCTCGCGGACGGGGCCGGCGTGCTGCCCGTCTGGCGCGGCAAACCGCTGATCACCGGTTCGCCGGAAGACGGACATGTCGCGCTGGCGTTCCGAGACGCGTCGCACACCGTCCTTGCCGAGGCGGAGGAGGCACCTGTTCTGCTCGGCCGCGATGCCGGGGGAGCGCTTCTTTTCGCCGTCGACGTGTCGGGCTGGGTGCCTGACGACGTGGATGAGGCGCAGGTTGGTGCCTTCATCGATCGCAGCGTGCAGAGGCATCCCGCCGAGACCGGGAGCGGCGCAGGTTTCGCCGAGCTTCGGGGGATCATGGCCGCCCTGTCGCCCCGGGATGCCGAGTTGGCGGCGACGGCGCGGGGGCTCTTGCAATGGCATGCGACGCACCGCCACTGCGCCCGCTGCGGCGGTGTCAGCCTCCCGGTTCAGGCGGGATGGCAGCGCCGCTGCGAGACCTGCGGCGCCGGGCATTTCCCGCGCACCGACCCGGTGGTCATCATGCTGATCACCCGAGGCGACCGGGTTCTGGTCGGCCGGTCCCCCGGCTGGCCCGAGCGGATGTATTCCCTCCTCGCCGGTTTCGTCGAACCCGGCGAGACCGTGGAGGACGCCGTGCGCCGCGAGGTGCTGGAGGAAAGCGGGGTCAGGGTCGGCGCCGTGCGCTATCTCGCCAGCCAGCCCTGGCCGTTTCCGGCGTCGCTGATGCTGGGTTGCCACGGGATCGCCGAGACGACCGCGATTACCGTCGATCCTGAGGAACTCGAGGACGCCCGTTGGGTTGGCCGGTCCGAGATGCTGGAGGTCTTCATGGGCCGGCATCCCGATATTGCGGGTGCCCGGCAGGGGGCGATAGCCCACTTCCTGCTCAGGGAATGGCTGGCCGACCGACTTGACCCGGAGGCCGCTTTGCCCCCACCAAAGTGAAACGAGACCGGGTTGGACAAGGGGTGGCCGGTTTGAAGTTCAGAGTTGCGGACGACATCGAAGCCCCGGTGGACTGGGTCTGGGGCGGTTTCACCGACTTCGCCGCGATCGAGGCCGACATCCGGGCACGGGATGCCGATCTTGCCCGGGTCGGTGACTGGAAGGAGGCGGCGCTGGGCGTCGCATGGCGCGGTTCGGTCGCGGTGCGGGGCAAGATGCGCCCGATCGAGGGGCGTATCGCCGCGCTGGACCCCGAGGAGCGGTTCGTGGTGGAAAGCCGGATCGGCGGCATGTGGTGTCAATACGAGGTCGCCTTCGTCCCGTTGTCGGCCACGGTGACGCGCGTCTCGGTCATGCTCGAACTCAAGGCCTCGACGCTCTCGGCACGGCTGTTGCTGCAGACGCTCAAGGTCGCGCGTCGCCGGGTGATCCATCGGCTCGAGGGCGCGGTTGTGCGTCAGGGTCAGGCCGTCGAGGCGGACTGGCGGGCGCGGTCCGGGGCGTAGCGTCCGATAGAGGCTAGTGGTGGCCGGAACCGGCCTTGCGCTGGCGGGCACGTTCAAGTCCCAGCTGACGCTCCCTCCAGATGATCAGAACGCCCGCGCTCACGATCATCCCGGCGCCGGTCAGCATCGTGCCGGTCGGCACTTCGGCGAACACGAAATAGCCCACGCCGATGGCAAGCAGCATCGAGGCATATTCGAACGGCGCGATCAACGAGGCGTCCGCGAAGCGATAGGATGACGTCAGCAGGATCTGCCCGATCCCGCCCAGAAGTCCTGCAAGGACCAGAAGCGCGAGGGTCCAGGGCGGTGGCACAGCCCAGCCCCATGGCAGCGTCAGGAGAGACAGCGCGCTTGCCGTCAGCGAGAAGTAGAACACGATGGCCGCCGTGCTTTCGGTCTGCACCATCTTGCGCACGAAGACCTGTGCGAGCGCCGCGCAGACGGCCGCCAGCAGCACCACCACCGCGCCCAGCGTCTCGCCGGTGCCGGCGGTCTCAGGATCGACGGCGAGGCGGGGCGACAGGACGACGAGCACGCCTGCAAGGCCGAGCGCCACCATCGTCAGCCGGAAGAGCCGCACCTGTTCGCCAAGGAACATCGCGGCGAAGATCACCACGAGGATCGGCGCGGCATAGCCGATGGCCGTGACCTCGGGCAGTGGCAGAAGGCCGAGTCCGGTGAAGCTGAGCCCCATGGCGCTGGTCCCGACGAGGCCACGCCAGACATGGGACATCGGGGACTTCGTCTTGAGCCCCACATGCAGTTCATGGCGCAGCGCCAGCCACGCCACGATGACCGGCACCGCGAAGAACGAGCGGAAGAACACCGCCTGTCCCGGGGGCACGATGTCGGAGGTCGCCTTGATGAGCGAGGCCATCGCCACGAAGACGCAGACTGACGCGATCTTGAGGGCGATGCCGCGAAGCGGGTTCATGGTGCGTCGGCGTCGCGCGCGACCTGTCCGACCGCGTCGCCGATCTCCACGACGCCCATTGCCCGTTTCGCCAGCAGGATCCCCGCGAAAGGCGAGATCACGTCCAACGGCGGGCGATCCGGGTGGTCGCGGTCATGCACGAGGCCCAGCGATTGGCCGGGGCGCACGGTTTCGCCGATCTCCACGAAAGGCTCGAACAGCCCTGCATCCCGGGCATGGACCGACCCCTCGGCGTGAAGCTCGCGCGTTCCATTGGCCGGGTCGGGCGTGTGGCCCGGAAGCATGCCGAGCGCGTGAAGCACCCGGCGCAGGCCGCGCAGCGTGAGCGCGAGGATATCCCTGTCGATGACGCCACCGCCACCAAGCTCGGCCATCACGCAGGACACGCCGTTCCGGTTCGCAGCCCCCATGGCCGTACGCGCGGTCGATCCGCGCCCGCCGCCCCCGGTGAAGACCCAGGCATAGGGAAGGTCGAACGCGTCCTGCAGCAGCCGCAGCCGCGCCGCCTCGGCCGCGTCGGCGCCCCGTCCGCGCAGGAGCGTCGGCGGATACCAGAGCGACGATCCCCCCGAATGCAGGTCGACCATGACGTCGGCGCGCGGGATCAGAACCGTCTCGAGGTAGTGGGCGATCATCTCGCTGGGCGTGCCGCGCGGATTGCCGGGGAAAAGACTGTTGAGGTTCCCGCCATCGATGGGCGAGGTCCGAAGCCCGGTGCGCGCCGCCGGGGCGTTGGTCATCGGAAGCAGGATGACCTGCCCCCGGATCGCCTCCGGCGCCAGTTCCCTCGTGAGAGTCGCAAGGGCGACCTGCCCCTCGTATTCGTCGCCGTGAACCCCGGCGGTCAGCAGGATCACCGGCCCTTCGCCGTTCCGGATCGAGACGATGGGCAGTCCGATCCAGCCATAGGCGCTGACATGGGTTGAATGCGGAACGCGAAGGAACCCGGTGTGCCGACCGTCCTCAGCGAGTTCGATATCGCAGGAGATCATGCTGTCGCCGGCCATGCTGTCCCTTTCCTGCGGCCACATTGCCCCAGGAAAATGCCGCGCGCAGCGTTTTTTTGCCCCGTCGGCTGGTCCGGGTGTCAATCGCGCGCCTGGTCCGCCGGATACGTCCCCAAGACCTTCAGGTAGCTGGTGAAATACTCCAGTTCCTCCAGCGCCAGCTGCACGTTACGGTCGTCGGGATGGCCCTCGATATCGGCGTAGAACTGCGTCGCGGTGAACGAGCCGTCGATCATGTAGCTTTCCAGCTTGGTCATGTTCACGCCGTTCGTGGCGAAGCCGCCCATCGCCTTGTAGAGCGCGGCGGGGATGTTGCGGACGCGGAAGACGAAGGTGGTCATCATGTGATCGGCGCGGCGGGTCATGTCGGGCTCGCGCGCCATGATGAGAAAGCGCGTGGTGTTGGTGTCGTGATCCTCGATATGGCGCGCCAGCACGTCGAGGCCGTAGATCTCGCCCGCGAGTTCCGAGGCGAGCGCGGCCTTGGACGGGTCGCCCCAGTCGGCCACGTCGCGCGCAGCCCGCGCATTGTCCGGGCTGACCCGGCCGGTGATGCCGTTTTCGCGCAGGAAACGCGCGCATTGCGGCAGCAGGACGAGGTGGGACCATGCCTCACCGACATCGGCGATCGTCGATCCGGGCACGCCGAGAAGGTTGATGTGCACGCGCACGAAGGCCTCGTCGATGATGTGCAGACCCGACGCGGGCAACAGCCGGTGAATGTCGGCCACGCGCCCGTAGGTGGTGTTTTCCACCGGCAGCATCGCCTGTTCGGCCGCGCCGCTGGAGACCGCCTCGATCACGGCCTCGAAGGTGGGGCAGGGCAGGGCCTCGAGATGCGGGCGCGCAGTGTGGCAGGCCTGATGCGAATAGGCGCCGGGCTCTCCCTGAAAGGCGATACGCTGGGTCATCTCTCCACCTCGGGGTGAGTGGGCGTTTGGTCGCGCTCCCTACACCTTGCCTCTCCCGGTGGAAACACCCTACATACCCGCGGAATCGAGATACGAGCGGATAAGCCATGTTTGATACGATGACCATCACCAAAGCTTTCGGGTCGCTGTGCGGCGCGCTGCTGATCCTTCTGCTGGGCGGTTGGGCGGCCGAGGGCCTCTACAACGTCGATCGCCATGGTGAGGATCACGTTCGCGGCTATGTCATCATCGACGAGACCGCCGAGGCCGACGACGAGCCGGAGGAGGAGGTCGTCGAAGTCGCCTTTGCCGATGTCTACGCCGAGGCCGATCCAGGCGCGGGCGAACGGCTCTGGCGCCAGTGTCAGGCCTGCCATGCGCTCAACCCAGGCCAGAACGGCGTCGGCCCCTACCTTCACGGTGTCGTGGGCCGGCCTAAGCATTCCGCGGATGGCTTCAGCTATTCCGACGCGTTGATGTCGCTGGAGGGTGACTGGACGCCGGAGAACCTGTCCGCGTTCATCGAAAACCCCCGCGGCTACGCGCCGGGCACGTCGATGTCCTATAACGGCATGTCCGATGTCGAAGACCGCGCCAACCTGATCGCATATCTGGCCACGCAGCAATAAGCCGGGTCCGGTCCGTATCGCCACATCGAAGGCCGCCCCACCCGGGCGGCCTTTAGCGTTCTTGCGGCATAGACCCGCCCTCACCCGCAATCACGGAATCTCAACTTGAACCTTGGTGGGACTGGTCTCTAACGTGATCCGGCCCACATCTGTTGGAAAATGACCCGGACGCGCTTGGAGACCTTGATGCCAGATCACCGCCACCGACCCGCCTTCCGACCCGCCTTCGACGTCCATTCCGTACCGGTTTCCCGCGCAGAACTGCGCGCGCGTGCGGGCGTCTCGCATACCGCCCGGAACGGCTCTCTGCCGCTTGCCGCGGCCGCCCTCGTCTGGGTGCTTGGCGCGATGCCCGCGCCGGCGCAGGAAGACGACCTGATCGTGACCCATGCCATCGCGACGTTCAGCCTCGAGGATCTGACCTATCCGGCGGATTTCGGGCACCTTGCCTACGTGAACCCGGACGCGCCCAAGGGCGGGGAAATGTCGCTCAGCTGGTCGAGCGCGGGGGGATCCTTCGACTCGCTTCATCCCTACACGAACCAGGGCAATCCGGCCGTGCTGTCATCGATCTTCTTCGAAAGCATGCTGGAGGGCACGCTCGACACGATCGGGCAATCCTATTGCCTCCTGTGCGAGACAATCGCCTATCCCGAGGACAAGTCATACGTGATTTTCACCCTGAGGGACGAGGCGACATTCTCGGATGGGACGCCGGTCACGGCGCAGGACGTACTGTTTTCCTACGAGATCCTGCGCGACGAGGGCCTGCCGTCGTTCCGCGCCAACCTGCCCAATACCATCGACGGCGCCGTGGTCCTGGACGACCGCCGCATCCGGTTCGATTTCAATCCCGACAGCCAGGTGCGCGGGCGCATCGGGACGGCGGGCGGCCTGCCTGTCTTCAGCGAGGCGAGCCATGCCGCCAGCGGGCGCGGTTTCGATGAAAGCCGGCTCGAGCCGCTGACCGGGTCCGGACCCTATATCGTGGGAGAGATCGATCCCGGCCGTTCAACGGTCTTCGTGCGCAATCCCGACTACTGGGGCAATGATCTGCCCATCAACCAGGGGCGGCACAATTTCGATTCCATCCGGGTCGAGTACTACGCCGACGCGATCGCCGCCTTCGAAGGGTTCACGGCGGGCAACTACCTGTTTCGGCAGGAAAACTCGTCGCAGAACTGGGCCAACAACTACGACTTCCCGCGGCTCGAACAGGGCATCGTCATCCGCGAGGAGATCCCGCAGGGCCTGATCGCCTCTGGCCAGTCCTTCGTGTTCAACCTGCGGCGCGAGAAGTTCGAGGACCCGCGCGTGCGCGAAGCCATCGCGTTGATGTTCAACTTCGAATGGACGAACCAGACGCTTTTCTACGGGCTTTACACCCATATCGACAGTTTCTGGGAAAACACCCATCTGGAGGCTGAAGGTATCGCTCCGCCCGAAGAGCTTGCGGTGCTTGAGCCGTTCCGCGGTCAGATCCCCGACGAAATTTTCACCGAACCGCCATTCTCGACGCCGGCCTCGGATCCCGACCGCACCTTCGACCGCCGCCAGGCGCGCCGCGCCACGGCCCTTCTGGAAGAGGCCGGCTGGACCCCCGGCGATGACGGGATGCTGCGCAACGCGGCGGGCGAGACGCTTCAGGTCGAGTTCCTCAATGCCGGTCCGCTCTTCGACCGCATCATCAATCCATACGTGGAAAACCTGCGCGCCATCGGCATCGACGCGCGCATGAACCGCGTCGACGGCGCACAAATGAGCCAGCGCCAGCGCGACGCGGATTTCGACATGATCACCGATCACTTCCCGATGACCTATGAGCCGGGCAGCAGCCTGCGCCAGTATTTCGGCACGCTCGGGGCCGACGAGTCGCTGTTCAACGTGGCGGGCCTTGCCGATCCGGTGATCGACGAGCTTCTGGAGGTCGTGATCCGCGCCGAAACCCGCGAGGAGATGGAGGTGGCCACCCGCGCGCTCGACCGGGTGCTGAGGGCCTATCGCATTCGCGTGCCGCAATGGTACAACGACAGCGCCTGGGTCGCCTATTACAACCACTACCGCTATCCCGAGGAGCTTCCGCCCTACGGCATCGGGTTCCTCGATTTCTGGTGGGTCGATCCGGAGGCGGAACAGGCGCTCCGCGACCAGGGCGTTCTCTGACCCCCGATGGGCGCCTATATCCTCAGACGCATCGCGCTCATGATCCCGACACTGTTCGGGATCATGGTCGTGAATTTCGCGCTGACCCAGTTCGTGCCGGGCGGGCCTGTCGAACAGGTGCTGGCCCAGCTCGAGGGGGAAGGCGACGTCTTCGCCGGCATCTCGGGCGGTGGAGCCGAGACCGAGACCGCGTCCGAGATCGACGACAGCTATCAGGGCGCGCGGGGCCTGCCGCCGCAGTTCCTCGACGAGTTGCGCGTGCAGTTCAACTTCGCCCGCATCGTCTGTGCCGAGGGCTATGAGGGCGAACCTGATCTGGAGTCCGAAGAATGCGTGGCCGAGGATATCCCCGGCATCGAGCGCTTCGGCCTGATGATGTGGGACTACATGCGCTTCGACTTCGGAGAGAGCTATTTCCGGTCAATCTCGGTCATCGATCTCGTGATCGAGAAACTGCCGGTGTCGATCACGCTGGGCCTGTGGTCGACGGTGATCGCCTATCTCGTGTCGATCCCTCTGGGCATCCGCAAGGCGGTCCGCGACGGGACGCGGTTCGACACGTTCACCTCGGGCATCATCATCGTGGCCTATGCGATCCCGGGCTTCCTGTTCGCGATCCTTTTGCTGGTCCTGTTCGCGGGCGGGTCATATTTCCAGATCTTCCCGCTCAGGGGGCTGACCTCGGACAACTGGGACGAGCTGAGCGCGCTGGGCAAGGTCGCCGACTATTTCTGGCACATCACCCTGCCGGTGCTGGCCTCCACCATCTCGGCCTTCGCGACGCTGACGCTTCTGACGAAGAACAGCTTTCTCGACGAGATCAAGAAGCAATACGTGATGACCGCCAAGGCCAAGGGGCTGACGGAAAACCGGGTGCTCTACGGTCACGTCTTCCGCAACGCGATGTTGATCGTGATCGCGGGCTTCCCGGCCGTCTTCGTGGGTGTCTTTTTTGGCGGCAGCCTGATCATCGAGACGATCTTCTCGCTCGACGGTCTGGGTAGGCTGGCCTTCGAGGCGGCGGTGGCGCGGGATTACCCGGTGATTTTCGGCACGCTGTTCGTGTTCGGCCTGATCGGCCTTCTGGTGAACATCGTCTCGGACCTGATGTATGTGTGGATCGATCCGCGCATCGATTTCGAGACGCGGGAGACCTGAGGCGATGGCCTGGAGAGACCGCCCCGACCTGGACCCCGATGACGAAGCGCACCCCGCGCGGCCCCGCATCGATCCCGAGCCGTTGCTGCGCCCGACCCCGCCGGTTCTGGCACCGCCGCCCCGGCGCGGATGGCTGTCGCCGCTGAACCGGCGCCGGTGGGAGAATTTCAAGGCCAACCGCCGCGCCTACTGGTCGCTCTGGGTTTTCCTGCTGCTCTACGGGCTGAGCCTGTTTGCAGAGCTCATCGCCAACGACAAGCCGCTGCTGGTGCAATATCAAGGCGGCTATTACACCCCGATCTTCAACTTCTATCCCGAGACGGCATTCGGCGGCGATTTCAGGACCGAGGCGGTCTATCGCGACATCGAGGTGCAATGCCTGATCATATCGGGCGGGCTGGAGGATTGCTGGGACGATCCCGAAGCCGTCATCTCCGAGGTCGAGGAAACCGGCACCTTCGCCGGCTCGGAGGTCGAGCAGGGCTGGCTGATCTGGCCGCTGATCCCTTACAGCTACAACACCGTCAACGACCTCGGTCGTTCCGCGCCGTCTCCGCCGGATGCGGATCATCTGCTGGGAACGGACGACACCGCGCGCGACGTGCTGGCGCGGGTGATCTACGGCTTCCGTCTGTCGGTCAGTTTCGCGCTTGTCGTGACCTTCCTGACTTCTGTCATCGGCATCGCGGCCGGTGCGGCGCAGGGCTATTACGGCGGCGTTCTCGACCTGATCTTTCAGCGCATCATCGAGATCTGGAATTCCACGCCCAGCCTTTACATCATCATCATCATATCGGCCATTTTCACGATGAACTTCTGGCTGCTCGTGTTCCTGATGGTGCTGTTCGGCTGGACCGGCCTCGTTGGCGTCGTGCGCGCGGAATTCCTGCGGGCGCGCAATTATGAATATGTCCGCGCCGCCCGCGCGCTGGGCGTGGGGAATCTGACCATCATGTTCCGCCACGTGCTGCCCAACGCGATGGTCGCGACGCTGACCTTCCTGCCCTTCATCGTGACGGGCACGATCGGGGCTCTGGCCTCGCTCGACTTCCTCGGCTTCGGCCTGCCCTCATCGGCGCCGTCATTGGGCGAGATGACGCTTCAGGCCAAGAACAACCTCAACGCGCCGTGGCTGGGCTTCACTGCCTTCTTCACCTTCGCGATCATGCTGTCGCTACTGGTCTTCGTCTTCGAGGGCATCCGCGACGCCTTCGATCCGCGCAAGACCTTCTCCGACCAGGGCGGGGGCGATGACGGCGACGGTACCGCGGCGGAGGCCGAGGACGCTGGCGCCATGCTGCAAGAAAAGCGTGTGACATGACCCGGCCGATCCTCGACGTGCGAAACCTGACCGTACGCTTCGGCGCGAACGAGGCCGTGAGCGGCGTGACCTTCACCGTGGACCACGGCGAGACCGTCGCGCTGGTGGGTGAAAGCGGCTCGGGCAAGTCGGTCACGGCGCTGTCGACCGTGTCACTTCTGCCGGACGCCGCTGAAGTGGGCGGATCGATCGCCTATGACGGGGCCGAGATGATCGGGGCTTCCGAGGCCGAACTGCGCGCCGTGCGCGGCAATGACATCAGTTTCATCTTCCAGGAGCCGATGACCTCGCTCAACCCGCTCCATACTCTGGAAAAGCAGATCGCCGAAAGCCTCGCGTTGCACCAGGGGCTCGGCGGGGCGAAGGCGCGCGCGCGGATCATCGAGCTTCTGAACCGCGTCGGCATCCGCGACCCCGAAAGCAGGCTCGACGCCTATCCGCATCAGTTGTCCGGCGGTCAGCGGCAGCGTGTGATGATCGCCATGGCGCTGGCCAACAACCCCAAGCTCCTGATCGCGGACGAACCGACCACGGCGCTCGACGTCACGATCCAGGCGCAGATTCTCGAGCTTCTGGCCGAGTTGAAGCGCGATCTGGGCATGAGCCTTCTGTTCATCACCCATGACCTGACCATCGTGCGGCGTATCGCCGACCGGGTCTGCGTGATGAAGGACGGGCTGATCGTGGAACAGGGCAAGACGTCCGAGATCTTCGAGGATCCGCGCCACCCCTACACCCGCAAGCTGCTGGCCGCGGAGGCGACGGGCGGGCCGGAACCGGTGCCCGAGGGTGCGGCCGAGATCGTGTCCACCGACGCGCTGCGCGTCTGGTTTCCGATCCAGCGCGGCTTTCTGCGCCGGACGGTCGGCCATGTGAAAGCGGTCAACGCTGCCACGGTGAACGTGCGCGAGGGCGAGACGCTGGGCATCGTCGGCGAAAGCGGATCGGGCAAGACGACACTGGCGCTGGCCGTGCTGCGGCTGATCTCGTCGGACGGGCCCGTGGTGTTCATGGGCCGTGACATCCAAGGGCTGAAATCGCGTGAGCTGAAGGACACCCGCCGCGAGATGCAGGTGGTGTTCCAGGACCCTTATGGCAGCCTCAGTCCCCGCATGACCATCGAGCAGATCGTGTCCGAAGGTCTTGCAGTGCATGGCATCGCGCGGGGCGAACGGCGCATGCGCGTGGCCGAGATCCTGCAGGAGGTCGGGCTGCACCCGTCGATGATGGACCGCTATCCGCACGAGTTTTCCGGCGGCCAGCGGCAGCGCATCGCGATTGCGCGCGCCATGATCCTGCGCCCGCGTCTGGTCGTGCTCGACGAGCCCACGAGCGCGCTCGACATGACGGTGCAGGTCCAGATCGTGGAGCTTCTGAGGCGCCTGCAGGCGGATCACGGTCTGGCCTACCTGTTCATCAGTCACGATCTGAAGGTCGTGCGCGCGCTGAGCCACAAGGTCATCGTGATGAAGCAGGGCGACGTGGTCGAGACGGGTTCCGCCGAGGCGCTGTTCCGCAACCCCAAGCATGATTACACGCGGGAATTGATGCGTGCGGCTTTCGGGAACACGGCGGGCACTGCCGCGTAACGCAGGCCCGCGCGGGTCTCATTGCTTGAAACGGGAAGGTGTGGCGCGTCAGAACGCGGCGGAATGGCCTTCGGCGCGCATCTCGTAGCCGTCGAAGATCCGGGCGATCATTCGCGCCAGCGGGCGGCCTTTCTCGAGGATCTCGAAACCTTCATCGGTCACGCGCGTCATCTCCGGATAGGCCTCGGCCGCCGCGTCAAACAGCTGCGACAGCGTCTTTGCATCGACGCCGAACTCTCTGCGGATCTCTGCGCCGTCGATCGAGAAGGTGCACAGCAGCATCTCGATCATCCGGCCGCGCCACTTGTCGTCGCCCTTGAAGGCATGGCCGCGGCCCGTGGCCATCTGCCCGTCGCGCACCGATGCCTGGTACTGGGCCGTTGCGCTGGCGTTCTGCGCGTACCCTTGCGGGAACTTCGAGATCGCCGAGGCGCCGAGACCGATCAACACGTCGCAGGTGTCGTCGGTATAGCCCTGGAAATTCCGCCGCAGATGCCCGGTGCGGGCGGCGACGGCCATCGAATCCGTCGGCCGCGCGAAATGGTCGATGCCGATCTCGTCATAACCGTCCCACAAGAACAGCCGCCGCGCCGTGTTGTAGAGGTGCAGCCTCTCCTCCGGCGTGGGCAGCGCGTCCGTCGGGATCATCGCCTGACGCTTGGCCATCCACGGTACATGGGCATAGCCGTAAAGCGCGACACGGTCCGGAGACAGCGACAGAAGCATCTGGACGCTTTCGGCGATGCGTGCCTGGTTCTGGTGCGGCAGCCCATAGAGGATATCCGCGTTCAGCGATTGGATTCCATGTGCCCTGAGCGCTTCGACGGTGTTGCGCGTCACCTCGTAGCCCTGGATGCGGCCGATGGCCTGCTGGATGTCGTCGTCGAAATCCTGAACCCCGATCGAGGCGCGGTTCATGCCCGCCTCGGCAAGCGCGGTCATGCGCGGCTCGTCGATCTCGTTGGGATCGATCTCGACCGAGAACTCCGCGCCGTCGGCCAGCGGCATCGCGTCGGTGATCGTGTCGGCGAGTTCCCGCATCATGCCGGGCTGCAGAAGCGTCGGCGTACCGCCGCCCCAGTGCAGTCGCGCGATCCGCACGCCTGCGGGCAGGATGGCCTTCAGGTTCGCGACCTCCTGCCGGAGCGTCTCCACATAGGCGATGACCGGTGCGTCGGTGCGCGTGCCCTGCGTTCGGCAGGCGCAGAACCAGCACAGCCGCCGACAGAACGGGACATGCGCATAAACCGAGATGGCGGACCCCTCGGGGATCTGCTGAACCCAGGATCGGAATACGTCTGCGGTGACGTCATTCGAGAACTTTGTCGCCGGCGGATAGCTCGTATACCGAGGCACCTTGGCGTCGAAAAGGCCGAAGCGGCGAAGTTGCGAAAGATGCTCCATTCGGATACTACTAGAGGTAGAAAGAGTACCCTCACATTGATGTGGATCAAGTGAGCATTGTGGCTCTGACCGGAGGACAATTGATGCCCAGCAAGCAGCTCGCATTCCCCCAGGCACAATGCTCCGACTGCCCGATCCGCCACCGCGCGGTCTGCGCGAAGTGCGAGACGAACGAGCTCGAAAAGCTTGAGGCTATCAAATATTACAGGAGTTACGAAGCTGGGCAGACCATCGTCTGGGCGGGCGACTCCATGGACTTCGTGGCCTCGGTCGTGCGGGGTGTCGCGTCCCTCACGCAGACGATGGAGGATGGCCGCCGCCAGATGGTCGGCCTCCTGCTTCCGTCGGATTTCCTCGGGCGGCCCAATCGCGAATCGGCGCCCTACGACGTGATCGCCACAACGGATCTGCAGCTGTGCTGTTTCCGCCGGACGCCGTTCCTCGGGATGATGGACGAAACGCCGCACATTGCGCATCGGCTCCTCGAGATGACGTTGGACGAACTGGACGCCGCGCGGGAGTGGATGCTGCTGCTGGGGCGGAAGACGGCGCGCGAGAAGATCGCGAGTTTCCTGTCGATCATCGCGCGGCGCGACGCCACCTTCAGCGGTTACGGCGGCATGGGCGAGGTGGCGTTCGATCTGCCGCTCACCCGGGAGGCTATGGCGGACTATCTGGGCCTGACGCTGGAGACAGTGAGCCGGCAGATGTCGGGGCTGAAGCGGGACGGTGTCATCCGTCTGGAAGGCAAGCGCCACATCGTGATCCCGGACTTCGACCTGCTGCTCGACGAAACCGGCGATGACAGCGACGGCGGCATCCTGAGCTGACGTTCGCTCATAGGCTTTCAACAGCCCTCCGACCACGCTGCTTTCCAGCCCTGCATGCCGGCACTTCACAACCTTGGAACAGGATGCGGGGTCCGGCGATGCGTATCGCCGAGCCCGCTCCCTACCCTCGACGCCTCAATGCGCCATCAGAACAGGCACCGTCGCATGTTCCAGCATGTTCCGCGTGGCCCCGCCGAGAATTGCCTCGCGGAAGCGCGAATGGCCATAGGCGCCCATGACGAGCAGGTCGGCGTCGCTGTCTTCCACGTGGCGGGCGATGACCTCGCTGACCCGGGGCAGGGTCTGGGGCAGCAGGCAGATCTCGACATTGGCGCCGTGGCGGCTGAGCATCTTGGACAGTTCCGCGCCGGGATCGGCCGTCTGCGCGCCGTGACGCTCGGGCGCGACCATGCAGATGCTGACCTGATCGGCCTTCACCAGAAGCGGTAAGGCGCGGCGCACGGCGGTCATCGCTTCGGAGGATTCATTCCAGGCGATGACGATCCTCTTCGCATGGAGCGCATGTGCCGCATCCCCGGCCAGCACGATGACCGGCGCGTTGCCCTGGAACATGGCGGCCTCGACGATGACGGGGGCATCGGCGGGCAGGTCCTCGCCATAGGGTTTGGGCAGGATGACAAGGTCGGCATACCGGGCGTGGCGGGCTACGACCGTCGTGACGCTGGCCGACTGGGTGACCATCGCATCGACGCCCCAACTCAGGTCGGCGCGGTCGAGCCGGTCCCGCACGGCCTTTTCGAGGCGCGTGGCCTCGTCCTGCGCCTGGGCGAGCGTTTCCTCGTACATCATCGCCGTCGCCCCGGCGAAATAGTAGCCGGTCTGCGTGCGATCGATGCCGAGGCACAGGACGTCGAGATGCGCCCGGGCGTCTTGTGCCATGCTGATCGCGGAATCCAGGACGGGGTCGAGGTCATCGGTCTCCGTCAGGATGGTTAGAATGCTCTTGTAGGCCATCGAAACCTCCTCGTTGTCTTCGGTTTTCCTGATAGGCGCCCGTCCACTGCGGCACCTTGACCTGCGTCAAGCGCTGAACCTGAGGTTTTGACATGGATCAAGGCTTCGGTCCGTTTCATCCGCGATGTGGGGATCAGATGGAACAGTTCCGGAAGGCTGTGCCCGAGTCGCATCGGGTCCACCTGAACCGGAGCATCGCGAAGGGACGATCAATGCTTGATTACCTTAAGCTCGTGATCCTGGGCCTCGTCGTTGTGTGTGCCGCTATCGCCGCCAACTACGCTCGGGACGCGGCATACCTGGTCCACATGCTGTTGTTCATGGCAGTGGCGGGCGGCCTTTTTCTGTACACGCTCCGGCACATGGGCGAACCGGCAGCGCCGGTGCCGACACATGAATACATGGACGGCCCCGTTCGCGCCGCCGCGATCGCCACGGCTTTCTGGGGTGTCGTGGGTTTTCTGGTCGGCGTCTACATCGCCTTCCAGCTGGCGTTTCCGGCGCTCAACTTCGATTGGGCGCAGGGCTATCTGAACTTCGGGCGTCTTCGTCCCCTTCACACTTCGGCGGTGATTTTCGCCTTCGGCGGCAACGCGCTTCTGGCGGCCTCCTTCTACATCGTGCAGCGGACCTCCGCCGCGCGGCTTTGGGGCGGCAATCTCACGTGGTTCGTCTTCTGGGGCTACCAGCTCTTCATCGTCATGGCGGCCACGGGCTACCTGCTCGGCGCGACGCAGAGCATGGAATACGCCGAGCCCGAGTGGCACACCGACCTGTGGCTGACGATCGTCTGGGTCGCGTTCCTCGCGGTCTTCGTCGGCACGCTCCTGAAGCGCAAGGAGCCGCATATCTACGTCGCCAACTGGTTCCTGCTGAGCTTCATCGTCACCGTGGCGATGCTGCATGTGGTCAACAACCTCACGATCCCGGTTTCGATCTTCGGATCGCGTTCGGTCCATGTGATGTCCGGTGTCCAGAGCGCCATGACCCAGTGGTGGTATGGCCACAACGCCGTGGGCTTCTTCCTGACGGCGGGCTTCCTGGGCATGATGTACTACTTCATCCCCAAGCAGGCCGAGCGGCCGGTCTACAGCTACAAGCTGTCGATCATCCACTTCTGGGCGCTGATCTTCCTGTATATCTGGGCGGGTCCGCACCACCTGCACTACACCGCGCTGCCCGACTGGGCGTCGACGCTGGGCATGGTGTTCTCGATCATCCTCTGGATGCCGTCCTGGGGCGGCATGATCAACGGCCTGATGACGCTGTCGGGGGCGTGGGACAAACTCAGGACCGACCCGGTCCTGCGGATGATGGTGACCTCCGTCGCCTTCTACGGCATGTCGACCTTCGAAGGCCCGATGATGTCGATCCGCGCGGTCAACTCGCTGTCGCACTACACGGACTGGACCATCGGTCACGTGCATTCCGGTGCGCTGGGCTGGAACGGCATGATCACATTCGGGATGCTCTATTACCTCTTCCCGAAACTGTGGAACCGTCAGCGTCTCTACAGCCTCAAGGCCGTGTCCTGGCACTACTGGCTCGCCACCATCGGCATCGTGCTCTATGCCGCGTCGATGTGGGTCACCGGTATCATGGAAGGCCTGATGTGGCGGGAAGTGGATGCGCAAGGGTTCCTCGTGAACTCCTTCGCCGACACCGTCGCCGCGAAATTCCCGATGTACGTGGTCCGAGGTCTGGGCGGTGTGATGTTCCTCACCGGCGCGCTGATCATGTGCTGGAACCTCTGGATGACCGTGAAGAGGGGCGAAATCCGCAAGGATGCCCCCATCGCGGCACCCGCAGAATAAGGAGGGTCTGAGAGATGGCTAATTTCGAAGGTCACAAGAAGATCGAGACGAACGCGACCCTCCTTCTGGCGCTCAGCTTTCTGGTCGTCACGGTGGGGGGTATCGTGGAGATCGCGCCGCTCTTCTACCTGGAGAACACGATCGAGGACGTGGAGGGCATGCGCCCCTACTCTCCGCTCGAACTCGCCGGCCGCGAGATCTACATCCGGGAGGGCTGCTATGTCTGCCACTCCCAGATGATCCGGCCCATGCGGGACGAGGTGGAGCGCTACGGGCACTACTCCCTCGCGGCCGAGAGCCAGTACGACCATCCGTTCCAGTGGGGCTCCAAGCGGACGGGGCCCGACCTCGCCCGCGTCGGCGGCCGTTACTCGGATGAATGGCACTACGACCACTTCATCGACCCGCAGTCGGTGGTGCCGGAGTCGGTGATGCCCTCCTACGCGTATTTCGCCGACCGCGAGCTTGACGGGGAATACATCACCGACCTGATGAGCACGCACCGGATGGTCGGCGTGCCCTATACCGACGAGATGATCGAGAATGCCCGCTTCGACTTCGTCCAGCAGGCGACCGATTTCGGCGACGGCGGCATTGTCGAACGCTACCCCGGCGCGCAGCAGCGCGATTTCGACGGGAACCCGCAAGTGACGGAAATGGACGCGATCATCGCCTATCTCCAGATGCTCGGAACGCTGGTCGATTTCTCGACCTTCTCCGAAGAAGAAGCCTTGGTGAGCCGGTAAGGGAGGACCTCGACGATGGAAGACACCTACACCATCATGCGGGTCTTCGCGGGCAGCTGGGGGATGATGTTCCTCCTGCTCAGTTTCCTCGGGGTGATCCTGTTCACGCTGCGACCCGGCAGCCGCAAGATCCACCGCGACACCGCGAATATCCCTTTTCGCTACGACGATCGGCCGGCCTCCGACGAGGAGACGGCCCAGACCCGCCAGTTCGAGGAGGCGCGGCAATGAGCAACGACAAGAATAAGCATCCTGACGAGCAGCAACTCATGAAGGGTGACCCCGAAACGACAGGACATGTCTGGGACGGGATCAAGGAGTTCAACAACCCGCTGCCGCGCTGGTGGCTGTGGACCTTCTACGCCACGATCATCTGGGGTATCGGATATACGGTACTCTATCCCGCATGGCCGCTGGTCAACGGCGCCACGCCCGGCCTGCTGGGCTTCTCGACGCGGGCCAACGTGGCCGAGGACATCCAGAGTTTCGAGGAGATGAACGCCGATATCCGGACGCGCATCGCCGAGGTCGAACTGGCCGCGATCAATCCCAACGACAACCCGGATCTCTACAACTACGCGATCCAGGGTGGGGCTGCGACCTTCGCGACCTGGTGCTCGCAATGCCACGGGTCGGGCGCGGCCGGGGTTCAGGCCTCGGGTTACCCGAACCTGCTCGACGACGACTGGCTCTGGGGCGGCACGATCGAGGATATTCATCTTACGATCAGCCATGGCATCCGGAACGAGGATGACATGAACTCCCGCTACTCGGAGATGACGGCGTTCGACGACATCCTGACCGACGAAGAGATAACGGCGGTCGTGCAGTACGTCCGCAACATCTCGGGCCAGGACCATGACGGGTCCGTGGTCGAGCTCGGCGGGCAGGTCTTCTACGACAACTGCGCGTCGTGCCACATGGATGACGGCACAGGCGATCAGTTCCTCGGCGCGCCCAACCTGACGGATGCGATCTGGCTTTATGGCGGGTCGGAAGACGCCATCGAACACACCGTGCGCTACTCCCGCTTCGGCGTGATGCCGCCGTGGTCGGCTGAGGCCTCCGAGGCGGGGCGTCTTTCCGAGCCGGAGGTCCGCGCGGTCTCCGTCTACGTTCACAGTCTGGGCGGCGGCCAGTAGCCCCCGTCCCAAGGTTCCGGCGGCCCCTCCCGGTCGCCGGACTGGCACCGGTCCCGGTCCTGTTCGCGCGTTTCCTACGGGACCGGTGCCATTCATTCTCCGCCCTGCCTCGACGCCGAGGCGGGGCGGTTTTCGTTCCGGATTAATTGTCGCAGCCAATTGTGCGGGCGCCCCGGTTGATCCACGTCAAAGAGACTGGCGGGACGCGCATCCTACAACCGACCCTGCGCAGAACGGACACTATTCAACCCAAGGGTGATTCCACGATGAGCACGACCGAAGAGCCGCAGAAGCTCTACGTTTCACGCGAGCCCGTTTTCCCCAAGCGGGTCAGCGGCACGTTCCGGAACCTCAAGTGGATCATCATGATCGTGACCTTGGGTATCTACTACGTGACGCCCTGGATCCGCTGGGACCGTGGCCCGAACCTGCCCGACCAGGCGGTGCTTCTGGACCTCGCGAACCGGCGCTTCTTCTTCTTCTGGATCGAGATCTGGCCGCATGAGTTCTATTTCGTCGCGGGCCTTCTGATCATGGCCGGGCTCGGGCTTTTCCTCTTCACCTCGGCGCTGGGCCGGGTCTGGTGCGGCTATACCTGCCCGCAGACCGTCTGGACAGACCTCTTCTTCACCGTGGAGCGCTGGATCGAGGGCGACCGTAACGCGCGCCTGCGCCTGTGGCGCGCGGACTGGGATTTCAAGAAAGTCCGGTTGAGGGTCACGAAATACCTTGCATGGTTCGTGATCGCGCTGGCCACCGGCGGCGCCTGGGTCTTCTACTTTGCCGACGCGCCCACGCTTCTGGTTGATCTGGTGACCGGTCAGGCCGCCCTGGTCGCCTATGTGACGGTTGGAATCCTCACCGCCACGACCTTTGTCTTCGGCGGCTTCATGCGCGAGCAGATCTGTATCTATGCCTGCCCCTGGCCGCGCATCCAGGCGGCCATGATGGACGAGGACACGATCACCGTGGCCTATCGCGAGTGGCGCGGAGAGCCGCGCGGAAAAGGCAAGCGCCGCCGCGAAAAGGCCGAAAACGCCATCGCCACCAGCTATGCTGCGGGATCGCGCGCCGACGGCCTTGAACCGGGTGACACGTCGGCGAGCCGCACTGGCACGGATGAGCTTGGCGATTGCATCGACTGCATGGCTTGCGTGAACGTGTGCCCCGTGGGCATCGACATCCGCGACGGCCAGCAGCTGGAATGCATCACCTGCGCGCTGTGCATCGACGCCTGCGACGAGATCATGGACAAGATCGGCAAGCCGCGTGGCCTGATCGACTACA
>CAZOBK010000002.1:0-123267 GCA_964578115.1 uncultured Roseicyclus sp. | reverse complement strand
AGTTCCGCCTGCGCGACTGGGGCCTGAGCCGCCAGCGTTACTGGGGCTGTCCGATCCCGGTCGTTCATTGCGACACCTGCGGCGTGGTTCCCGAGAAGAAGGAGAACCTGCCCGTCGAACTGCCACGCGACGTGAGTTTCGACGTGCCGGGCAATCCGCTCGACCGGCATCCGACATGGCGGCAGACGACCTGCCCGAAATGCGGCGGCGCGGCGCTGCGCGAGACCGACACGATGGACACGTTCGTCGATTCGTCGTGGTACTTCGCCCGCTTCACCGCGCCGCGCGCGAAAACGCCGACGGACATGGAAGACGCCGCCTACTGGATGAATGTGGACCAGTATATCGGCGGCATCGAACACGCGATCCTGCACCTGCTCTATTCGCGGTTCTTCGCTCGGGCGATGCACATCACGGGACATCTGCCGGAGAAGTGCAAGGAACCCTTCGACGCGCTCTTCACGCAAGGCATGGTGACCCACGCGATCTACGTCACCCGCGATGAGAACGACCGCCCGGTCTATCACTTCCCCGAGGACGTCGAGGTCCACGAATCGGGCGCGCGTCTGGGCGCCACCGGGCAGGAGGTCGAGGTCATCCCCTCGGCCAAGATGTCGAAATCCAAGAAGAACGTCGTCGACCCGTTCAACATCATCAAGACCTACGGCGCCGACACCGCGCGCTGGTTCGTCCTCAGCGACTCGCCGCCCGAGCGCGACGTGGAATGGACCGCAGCGGGGGCAGAGGCCGCCTACAAGCATCTCGGCCGGGTCTGGTCGCTGTCCGACCGGATCGCACAGATGGACCCCGCAGCGTCGGGCGAAGGAGATGCCGACCTCCTGCGCGAGATGCACAGGACGATCCGCGACGTGACGCTGGGCGTCGAAAGCTTCGGCTTCAACGCCGCGATCGCAAAGCTCTACGCCTTCACCAACACGCTGTCCCGGTCCAAGGCGTCCCACGCGGCCCAACGCGGCGCCGTCATGACGCTGGCGCAGCTGATGTCGCCGATGACGCCGCATCTGGCCGAGGATATCTGGGCCAGACAGGGCGGCACGGGCCTGATCGCCGAGGCCGCGTGGCCCGTCGCGGACGAGGCGATGCTGGTCGGGGACACGGTGACGCTGCCGATCCAGATCAACGGCAAGCGGCGGTCCGAGATCACGGTCGCCAGGGACGCCTCGAAGGAAGAGGTTGAAAAGATCGCCATGGCGGACGACGCTGTGATCAGGGCGCTCGATGGTGGAGCGCCGAAGAAGGTGATCGTCGTGCCGGGCCGTATCGTCAATGTCGTTGTCTGACCGCCGCGAGTTCCTCGCGCTTCTGGGCGTGGCGCCGCTTGCGGCCTGCGGTTTTACGCCCGTCTATGGGCCGGGCGGCACCGGCAGCGCCGTGCAGGGCCGTGTCGCCATCGCCGCGCCGGACGACCCGCTGGCCTTCAGCCTCGTGTCGCGGCTGGAGGACCGGATCGGCCGGGCCAGTGGCGGGCCTTACCTTCTATCCTACCGGATCGAGACCTCGGAATCGGCGCTGGCGCTGTCGGACACCGACGACATCAACCGGATCAACCTGTCGGGTGCCATCGCCTATACCGTGACGGATACCGGCAGCGATGTGCAGGTGCAGGCGGGCGAGGTGTCGACCTTCACGGCCTATGCCAGCTCGGGCTCGCCCGTGGCGACGGCGGCGGCGCGGCGCGATGCGCAGGAACGGCTGATGATCGCGCTGGCCGACCAGATCGTCGCGCGGCTGCTGGCCGGGGCCGACACCTGGGCATGAAACTTTCCGCGCGCGATGCCGGCGCATACTTCAAGAAACCGGATCCCGACGCGGCGGGCTGCCTGATCTATGGCGAGGACGCGGTGCGCGTGGGCCAGTTGCGCGCCGGGCTTGTTTCCGCGCTGCTCGGTCCCAACGCGGATGAGGAAATGCGCCTGACCCGGCTGACGGCTGCGGAACTCAGGTCTGACAACGCGCTCCTGCTCGATGCGGTCAAGGCGGTTGGGTTCTTCCCGGGCCCCCGCGCCGTGCAGGTCGATCAGGCCACGGACGGATTGACGCCGGTGTTCGAGGCGGCACTGTCGGACTGGCAGCCGGGCGATGCGCAGATCATCGTGACCGCCGGCGTTCTGGCCAAGCGATCCTCCCTCCGCAAGCTCTTCGAAGGGGCCAGGTCGGCCTATGTCGCCGCGGTCTATGACGACCCGCCGGGGCGCGCCGAGATCGAGGAGTTGCTGAAAGGCGCCGACATCACGAATGTCGACCGCGCCGCGATGACCGATCTCGAAACGCTCGCCCGCACGCTCTCGGCAGGGGATTTCCGGCAGACCATCGACAAGCTTGGCCTCTACAAGCGCGGCGACGCGACACCGGTATCGCCCGAGGATCTCGACGCGGTGGCACCCCTGAGCCGTGAGGCCGAGCTTGACGACATCCTGCACGCCACGGCGGAGACCGCCTCGGGCGCGATCGGCCCGATCCTGTCGCGGCTGAAGGCGCAGGGCGTGGCACCCGTGACGCTCTGCATCGCCGCGCTGCGTCATTTCCGGGCGCTCCATGCCGCCGCCTGCCATCCCGGCGGCGCCGAAGCCGGGCTGTCGGCGCAGCGTCCGCCCGTCTTCGGCCCACGCCGGGACCGCCTGAAACGGCAGCTGTCGCGCTGGGGCCGTCCACAGCTGGAAACCGCGATCTCGATGCTGGTGGAAACGGATCTGGCCTTGCGCTCCTCGACCGCCGCGCCACAGATGGCGATGATGGAACGTACGCTGATCCGCCTTGCGATGCTGCCGGCGCGGCGCGGACGCTGAACCCCCGGGGGAGGGCCTTTCACATGACGGAACCCTACAAGATCATCGGCGCGGTCAAGAGCCGTGCGATGCGCGTGCTCTGGATGCTGGAGGAAATCGGCGTGCCCTATGAGCACATCCCCGCCGCGCCCCGGTCGGAGGAGGTCACGCGCTTCAACCCCGCCGGAAAGGTCCCGGTTCTGGTGGCCGATGGCGTTCCCATAACCGATTCCGTGGCGATCATGACCTTTCTTGGTGACCGGCATGAGGCGCTGACATACACGCCCGGCACGCTGGAACGCGCGCGGCAGGACAGCCTGACCCACGCCATCATCGACGAATTCGACGCGACCCTCTGGATGGCCGCACGGCACAGTTTCATCCTGCCCGAGGACAAGCGCATCCCCGAGATCAAGGACAGCCTGCGCTGGGAGTTCGAGCGCGCGCAGGACCAGTTCGTCCCCCGCATGGCCGAGGATGGCCCCTACCTGATGGGCGAGGAGCTGACGATCCCCGACATCCTGCTCGCCCATTGCATGGGCTGGGCGATCAACGCGAAGTTCCCGGTGACCGAACCCTTCCGCGCGCACACGATGCGGATGCGGGAGCTTCCGTCCTTCGAGCGCGCCTCAAGAGCCTGACCACTCCGCCGCGTGGCGACCGGCCCAGAGCCCCGTGGCGAGGCAGCCCGTGATCAGGTAGCCGCCTGTCGGCGCCTCCCAGTCGAGCATCTCTCCGGCCACGAAGACCCCCGGCAGGGCGCGCAGCATCAACCCGTCGTCCACCGCCGCCCGCGCCACACCACCGGCGGTCGAGATCGCCTCGTCCATCGGACGCGGGCCCAGATGGCGGACAGGCAGCGCCTTGATCAGCCGGGCAAGGTCGGCGCCATCGGGCAGCGGGCGGCCGAATTCCTGCAAAAGCGAGCGTTTCACCGGGTCGAGGCCCAGCGCCTGCGCGAGATGTTTCATCAAGGTGCGTTTCTTCGGACGCTGCGCGAGGCGGCGGGCGATCTCTTCCTCGCTGCGGTCGGGGGCGAGGTCGATGGCGAACCCCGCGCCATCCCGCACCGAAGCCGAGATCGCGTAGACGCCACCACCCTCGATCCCGCGCTCCGAGATCACCGCCTCGCCCCGCACGCTGTGGGCGCCCGCGATCAGGCGGACGGATTTCAGCGGCTGGCCCATATGCGGCGTCATGTGCGGCGTCCAGTCGACGCGAAACCCCATGTTGGCCGGGCGGAACGGGGCCAGTTCGACGCCCCTCTCCGCCAGAAGCGGCGCCCATGCCCCGTCCGAGCCCAGCCGCCGCCAGCTTGCGCCGCCCAGCGCGAGGATGGTGACACGCGGGCGCAACAGCGCCTCGCCGTGGGGCGTGTCGAACGCCCACGCCCCGTCCGCCCATCCCGTCCAGCGCCAGCCCAGCCGAAGCTCCGCCCCGATCCGCCGCAGCCATGCACGCAGGAGCGGGGAGGCTTTCATCACCTCGGGAAACACGCGTCCGGTGCTGCCGGTAAAGACCGGCTGGCCCAGCGCCTCGGCCCACGCGACGGCCTCGCGCGGCCCGAACGCGTCGAGCATCGGCGCAAGCCAGCCCTCCGCCGCGCCGTAAGCCGCCTTGAACGCGGCGGGCGCTTCGTCCTTGGTGATGTTCAGTCCCGACTTGCCCGCCATCAGGAACTTGCGGCCCGCGCTCGGCTTGGCCTCGACGATGACCACCTGCCGCCCCGCACGCGCCAGCGTCTCGGCGGCCATCAGGCCGGCAGGGCCGCTGCCGATCACCAGCGCATCGACCTTGCCTTGCGGTTCCGTTGCGCCAGACTTGTCAGCCATGAGTGACGATCCCGTATGTGCCCTCTGCCACCGGCCCATTCCGCCGCACGCGAAGCAGAGCCTGCATCACCTGATCCCCCGTCTGCGCGGCGGCAAGCGCGGGCCGACGGTTCTTTTGCACCAGCTCTGCCATAACGAGATCCACGCCACGATGTCCGAGGCCGAGCTTGCCCGCAGCTACAGCACGGTGGAGGCATTGCGCGCGCATCCAAGGCTGGCCGCCTTCATCGGCTGGGTCGCGAAACGACCTCCGGATTTTCATTCGAAAACCCCCGGCGCGCGGCGCGGCTGGAAGCGGCGCTAGCCCCACTACCCCATGCTCATCGCCTTGATGCCGCGCAGCACCTCGGGCTTTCCGGCCAGCGCGTCGGCGGAGATATCGCGCGCGGCATCCATCAGGTGCTCCGGCGCGACGATGCGGTCGATCAGGCCGTAACCGAACGCCTCGTCGGCGGTGAATTTCTGCCCGCCGAGCAGCAGGAGCTTCGTGCGTGCCGGTCCCATGAGCGCGCGCATCCGGGTGGGGTCCGAGGGTTGCGGCAGGAAGCCCAGTTTCGCCACCGGGTAGAAAAACCGCGCAGCCGGCACCGCGATGCGGATGTCGCAGGCCAGCGCCATGCCGAAGGCGCCCCCGGCCAAAGTGCCGTTCAGCGCCGCGACGGTCAGGCATTCGAGCGCCGCGAGGTTGCCCGAGACCTCTTCCCAGACCGGCGCGGTGGCGAGACCCGCGTGAGCCTCCTCCAGATCGGCGCCGGCGGAAAACACCTTTTCCCCTGCGCCCGTCAGGATCAGCGCGCGCAGGTCGGGCGCCTCGGCTGCCTCTGCCGCGATATCGGCCAGTTGCCGGAGCATGTCGCCCGTCAGCGAATTGGCCTTGTCCGTACGATCCAGCGTGACCGTCCAGAGCGGCCCTTCCCGATCGAGCCGAATCATTCGGCAAGCCCGAGCGTTGCCCGGATCTCCGGCGACCTCAGCGAGATTTCCTCGCCCAGATGCGCGTCGGCCTCCTCCGTGCACATCCATGACAGCGCGACGGCGGGCCATTCCGGCGGGATGTGGTCGGACCAGTCGAGCTCGCTCACCGGGTTCACGCCCGAGGCCTTGATCTCCTTCTGCATCTGCGTGGCCACGGTGCCCGGCGACAGGCCCATGGCGCGGATGCCCGCGCCGCCGTGTTCGAGATGCAGGCAGCGCGTCAGCATGGCGACGGCGGCCTTGGAGGCGCAGTAATGGCTCCACCCTTCCAGCGGGTTGTGCGCCGCGCCGGAACTGATGGTCAGGATGCTTCCACTCCCCTTGGCGCGCATCGCGGGCAGGACCGCATGCATCCCGTGGAACACGCCCTTGAGGTTCACGTCGATCATCTGGCCCCAGGCGTCGGGATCGACCTCATCCATGCGGGCCACGGGTTCGATCACGCCCGCGTTGTTGATCAGGATATCCACCGATCCATAGGCGTCGACGGCTGCGGTCACGGCCGCCTCCATCTGCCAGTAGCGCGAAACGTCCACGGGAACGGCAAGCGCCTGTTCCCCGATCTCGCCTGCAAGCTCGGCGATGTCCTCGCGGCTGCGCGCCATCAGGACGACATTGGCCCCCTGCGCGGCGAAGGCACGCGCGGTCGCGGCGCCGATGCCGCGGCTCGCACCGGTGATCATGGCGGTCTTGCCGCTCAGGTCGAATGTCCGGAACTGTTGGTCTGCCATGCGCGCCTCCCGAAGGGTTGCCTGTCTGCGGTTGCCTGTCTTCGATCGGGGCGGACGCTAGCGCGCCATCGCGCCGGGGGCCACCCTGCCCGGCGCGGTTTCGGCCAAATGGCGGGTTTCCTCCCTTGACCTCATGGCGGGCTCGGACGGAACATCGCGCCCGAGACAAACCCCTGTTCCCGGAGCCCGTGATCCCCATGCCCCGACTTCTGCCCGCCGTGTCCTCGCTTGCCATCATCGCGTGGTCCCCCGCTCTCGCGCAGGTCAGCGCCGCCGATCTCTGGGCGGAGTGGCAGGCGACCTCCGCCGCGATCGGCCAGGAGATGACCGCCCAGGTCACGCAGACGGCGGACGGCCTGACCCTCGAGAACTTCACGACGCGCAGCGAGGTGGACGGATCGACCACGCTGGGCCGGCTGGAGCGCGTGACCATGACCGAGTTGCCCGACGGCACCGTCTCGGTCGAGATCTCCGACCCCTATGTCACGTCGATCACTTTCCCCGAGGAGGAGGGTGGCGCGATGATCACGATCGAGATCCTGATGAACCATGAGGGCCTCGATATCTCGGTCGCGGGCACCCCCGAGGCGCGCAGCTACACCTATCTCGCCGACGCCATCACCATCAGCGAAGGCACGATCAGCAACGATCAAGGCGATCCGCCGCCCACCATCGACATGGAGATCGTCGCGCGCGACCTCGCGGCGACCTACCTCGTGTCTGGCGCGGATGTCTCGGACCAGCGCTTCGAAAGCACCGGCACCACCGGCAGCATGGCCGCGCGCCTCGACGTTCTGCCGCCACCGGGTGAGGACGGCCGCCTCAAGGCGAGCTTCGCGCTGGGCGCGATGACCTCGGAGGCGTCGGGCACGGTCGTGGCACTGGCCACCATGCAGCAGTCGGCCACCGGCCTGCCCGAAGGTTTCGAGGTCACGGGCACCACCCGTTACGACTGGTCCCGGTTCGAGTTCTCCTTCGAGGATTCCAGTGACGCCTTCAGCCTGTTCTACGCCAATGACGGCGGCGATTTCGGCGTCGCCCTGTCGAATGCGGAACTGCGCTACGACATCGCCGCCCAGGGCATCGTGACCCGCGTGGCGGGAAGCGAGATCCCTGTCCCGGTGGAGGCCTCCGCCACATCGAGCGAGCTGTCGCTGATCGTGCCGCTGGCCGCATCCGCGACGCCATCGGACGCCGCGATCCGGCTGTCCTACCGCGATCTCGCCGTCAGCGAGGAGGTCTGGGCCCTGATGGACCCCACCGGCAACGTGCCGCGCAATCCGCTGACGGTCATTCTCGACGCGACGGCGCAGATCCAGCTTATGGTGGACCTGATGGGCATCGACGCCATGGAAATGGACGCCCCGCCCGGCGAGTTGCGCGCGCTGACCGTGTCCGAGCTGGAGCTGAGCTTTGGCGACACCTCCCTCACCGGATCGGCCAACATGACCTTCGCGCCGGGACAGGTGGTGCCGCAGCCGGTGGGTCAGGCGGACCTGTCGCTGGTCGGCGGCAACGCGCTTCTGGACCAGTTGCAGGGTGCGGGTGTCATCGGCCCCGAAGAGGCCGGCATGGCGCGCGGCGTGGCCGGCATGTTCTCGCGGCCCGGTGCGATGCCCGACACGCTGGAGACGACCATCGTGTTCGGGCCGGACGGCACGATCACCGCGAACGGGGTTCCGCTGCAGTAACCGCGTCCGGATCGCCGCCTTGCACAGGGCCGGGCTTGGCCCTAGGTCCTGAGCACGGCCATCCCGGCCGAATGGACCCGACATGTCAGACGGATCGACCGACCTCGCCACCCTTGCCGAAGCGATGCTGGAGGCCGCGAAGGCCGCCGGCGCGGATGCCGCGGACGCGCTTGCCGTGGACGGAACGTCGCTGTCGGTGGACGTGCTGAACGGACGGCTGGAACAGGCCGAGCGCGCCGAGGGCGTCGAGATCGGGCTGAGGGTCATGGTGGGTCAACGTCAGGCCTGCGTCTCGGCCTCCGACATCCGGCCCGAGACCCTGCGCGAGATGGCCGAACGCGCCGTCGGCATGGCGCGGCTCGCGCCCGAAGACCCCACCGTCGGCCTTGCCGAGGCCGAGGCGCTCAGCACCCTGCGCGACGCAAGCGGCCTCGATCTCAGCGATCCGGCCGAGGATCCGGCACCTCAGGCGCTGGAAGAATCCGCGCTCCGCGCCGAAGCCGCCGCATTGGCCGTCAAGGGCATCTCGCAGGTGCAATCGGCCAGCGCCGGGTTTTCGCGGCGGCGCATCCACCTCGCCGCGACCAACGGGTTTTCCGGCGGTTACGAACGCAGCAGCCAAGGCCTGTCCTGCGTGGCCATCACCGGCGAGGGGCTGGGGATGGAGCGGGATTATTTCGGTGAAAGCCGCACCCATGCCGCCGACCTGATCGACGCCGAAGAGGTCGGGCGCATCGCCGCCGAACGCACGGTCGAACGGGCCGGGGCGCGCAAACCGCCGACCGGCGCCTATCCGGTCGTGTATCACGAGCGCATCGCCTCCAGCCTGATCGGGCACCTCCTGTCCGCCACCAACGGCAGCGCCATCGCGCGCGGCGCCTCCTGGGCCCGCGACCTGCTGGACGAGAGCGTTCTGCCCAATGGCCTGACCCTCACCGAAGAGCCCCTGCGCCCCCGCGTCGGCGGCTCCCGCCCGTTCGATGCGGAGGGGTTGGCGACCTACCGGCGGGACATCGTGGCCGATGGCGTGCTCACGGGCTGGACCCTCGATCTGGGCACGGCGCGGAAACTGGGCCTGAGTTCGACCGCCAACGCCGCGCGCGGCACCGGCGGGCCACCATCGCCCTCGGTCAGCAACGTTACCCTGACGCAGGGCGATCGGACGCTGGAGGCGTTGTTGGCCGAAATGGGAACCGGCCTTCTGATCACCTCGATGATCGGCTCGTCCATCAGTGCCACGACCGGGGATTATTCGCGCGGCGCGTCGGGCTTCTGGGTGGAAAACGGCGCGATCTCCTACCCGGTGAACGAATGCACCGTCGCGGGCAACCTGCGCGAGATGCTGGCCACGATCACGCCCGCCAACGACGCGCGCACCCACCTTAGCCGCGTCGTGCCCTCGCTGCGCGTCGAAGGGTTGACGATTGCCGGGGCCTGAGGCCGATCTGGCCCTCCTGATCGACGCGGCCCGCACGGCGGGCGATATCGCGCGCGCGCATTTCCGGTCGAACCCCGAAATCTGGACCAAACCCGACGAAAGCCCGGTGACCGAGGCCGATATCGCCATCGACCGGGTGCTGCGCAGCGATCTTCTGGCGGCGCGGCCAGACTATGGCTGGTTGTCGGAAGAGACCGAGGACGATCCCGCGCGGCTGGATGCCGAGCGCTGTTTCATCGTCGATCCCATCGACGGCACCCGCGCCTTCATCGACGGCCAGACAAGCTTTGCCCATTCGCTCGCCGTGGTCGACGGGGGCGAGGTGACGGCGGGCGTTGTCTATCTGCCGATGAAGGACAAGCTTTACGCCGCCGCGCGGGGGCATGGTGCGACGCTCAACAGCGTTGGCATCTCGGTTTCCGCGAAAACCAGTGCCACGGACGCGACGGCGCTCGCGACGAAACCGAACGTTCAGCCGAAGCACTGGAAGGGCGGTGTGCCGCCGTTCCAGCGCGTCTACCGTCCCTCCATCGCCTACCGTCTGGCCCTTGTGGCCGAGGGGCATTTCGACGCGATGTTCACGTTCCGCGACACGTGGGAATGGGACATCGCCGCGGGCGCCGTGCTGGTGCGGGAGGCCGGCGGCACGGTGACCGACGCGGAGGGTCGGTCCGTCTGGTTCAACGGGGCACGCCCGATGGCCGCCGGGATCATCGCCGCGCCGGACGCACTGCACCGGTCGCTTTTGGACTACAGGTTGGGGCGTTGAGCCATGGCGGCGGAGAGGTCACCGGGCGTGCCCGGGGCCGGGGCAGAGCCGGACGCGCCCGCCGACAGGCTGGCCATGGCCGTGACCAGCAGGAGGGCGCCAAGGGTGATCAGGCTTATGCGAAGGGTCATCGGCCGTTCATCAGCTTTCATGGCGGCGGAGTGCGCCACGGTTTCCATGACCTTGTTCTAGCGAGCTTGCGTTAACGAAGTGAGTACGGAACCCCTTACCCGACGCGCCCGGGGCGCCTTGACCACCTGCGGCAGTCCCTTAGGCTGCGCGGCGCGAACGACGGGGCAAACGATCCTCCGAAGGGTGACGCGGGGCATGGTGAACGATGGGTAATTCTCTGGCACTTGGCCTTTACCTCGCCTGGTCCGGGCGCGGCGGGCTGTCCTACGCCAACCGCAAGCTGCGCGAGCGCCTGAAAGAGGGCAAGGAAGACCCCGACCGCATCGCCGAACGACGCGGCGAGGCCAGCCAGCCCCGGCCCGATGGCAGGCTGATCTGGTTCCATGCCGCCAGCGTCGGCGAAAGCCTCGCGCTGCTGGAACTGATCCGCCGCATCGTCGAGGAACGCGATGACGTGACCATCCTGATGACCACGGGCACCGTAACCTCGGCGGGCGTGATGTCCGAGCGCCTGCCCGAGGGCGCGATCCATCAGTATATCCCGCTTGATGCGCGGGCTTTCGTGACCCGGTTTCTCGATCACTGGCGCCCCGACCTCGCCGTCTGGAGCGAGAGCGAACTGTGGCCCGCGCTGATCAGCGAAACCCACAAGCGCGGCGTGCCGATGATGATCGTCAACGCCCGCATGTCGAAGGCCAGTCACGACCGATGGCGGTTCCTGCGCGGCATGGTGCGGAGCCTGCTGACCCGCTTCGACGAGGCGCTTGTGCAGGACGACATCACGGCGATGTATCTGCGACGCCTGGGCATGCCCGCCGAGCGGATGCATGTCACCGGAACGCTCAAGGAAGGCGCTGCCGCGCTGCCTTGCGACGAGGACGAACGGCGGGAGATGACGGAGCATCTGGGCGGCCGCCCGGTCTGGCTGGCCGCCTCGACCCATGACGGCGAGGAGCATATCGTACTGGACGCGCACCGGATCGCGCTCAAGGTCAATCCGCGTCTTCTGCTCATCCTCGCGCCGCGTCATCCCAACCGCGGCGACGAGATCGCGCAGATGCTCCAGACCGAGCGTTGGCGGTTCAACCGTCGCACCGCCGGGGAAATGCCGGATGCCGAGGCGCAGGTCTATCTGGCCGACACGATGGGTGAGTTGGGTCTTTGGTACCGCGTCGCGCCCATCAGCCTTGTGGGCGGATCGCTGCAGCCCATCGGCGGACACAACCCGTTCGAGCCGGCCGCACTGGGCTCCGCCATCCTGCACGGGCCGTATGTCACGAATTTCGTCGATATCTACCAACGCCTGACCGAGACCGGCGCAACGCGACTGGTGACAGGGCCCGACACGCTGGCCGAAGCAGTGCACGAGCTGATGAACCCCGACAAGGCCGCAGGAATGGCCCATGCGGCGTGGGAGGTCGTCTCGCAGGGCGCGGAGGTGACCGACCGCGCGCTGGACGCCATCTTCGAAAGGCTCGACGCCGGGCCCCTGCAGAAAAGTCTCTAGGATGCGCGCACCGGCCTTCTGGTACCGGCCGCCGGGGCTGGCCTCCGCACTTCTGGCGCCGCTCGGCGCTCTTTATGCCGCGGGCACGGCGAGACGCTTGCGGCGTGGCTCGCGCGAACGCGTCGGCGTGCCGGTCATCTGCGTGGGCAATATCAACGCGGGCGGCACCGGCAAGACACCGACAGCGATCGCACTGGCCCAGAGGCTGAAGGATCAGGGCCGCGCGGTCCATATCGTCACGCGCGGGCATGGCGGCGCGCTCGAGGGTCCGGTTCTGGTAGAAGAACGCAGGCACCGCGCATCCGAAACCGGCGACGAGGCGCTTCTGCTGGCCGCTTTCGCCAAGACCTGGGTCGCCAGGGACAGGCTTGCCGGGGCACGGGCCGCCGTCGATGCGGGGGCAGATGTCATCCTGCTCGACGACGGGTTCCAGAACCCCGCGCTCGCCCATGACCTATCGATCGTCGTGGTTGACGCGCATCGCGGCTTCGGCAACGGGCGCGTCCTTCCGGCCGGGCCCTTGCGGGAACCGGTGGCGCGCGGTCTGGCAAGGGCCGATCTGGTGCTGTCCATCGGCCCCGGGGCGGCACAGGCGCGATTTGCGGAGAATGAGGGCCGCGACCTTCCCGTGCCGATGTTGCGCGGCCGACTGGTGCCATTGCCCACGGGACTGCCTTTCGACGGCCTCCCGGTTCTCGCCTTCGCGGGGATCGGACACCCGGAGAAATTCTTCGTCACGCTGCGCGAGATGGGGGCGGACATGAAGGCGGCGCACGCCCTGTCCGATCATCAGCCCCTGTCGGATACGCTCATGGCGCGCATCTTCCGCGAGGCCTCGACGATCGGGGCGCAGGTGGTGACGACCGAAAAGGACGCCGTCCGCCTGTCGCCGGAGTTCCGGCCGCGCGTCCTGACCGTGCCCGTCCGGCTCGAGATCGAGGATTGGGCGCCGCTGGACAGTCTCCTTGATCGCCTTTTGTAGGGCGGGACTTGTCCCGCCGTGACGCGGAGGCGGGACTAGTCCGCCCTACGCGGTCGACCAGCCGGTCAGGTCGTCGTCTTCGCCCAGTTTCGGGGCAGGAATGTGCGGCGCCACCTCCGCCTCCGAAAACCGGAAGGGTGGGCGCACGCCCGGAACGCCATCGGCCTCGCGCCGCATCCCGCGCGCGATGACCTGCGGATCGGCGAAAACCTCGGCCAGATCGTTGATCGGCCCGGCCGGCACGCCATGCGCCTCGCAGGCGGCCAGAAGCTCCGCCTTGCTGCGCGTGAGCGTGGCCTCGGTCAGGCGCCGGGTCATGTCCTCACGGTTGGCGATTCGGTCGGCATTGGTCAGGAATTCCGGCGCGTTGGCCATCTCCTCGAGACCCAGCAGCCCGCAGAGCCGCCGATACTGCGCGTCGTTGCCGGTGGCGATGATGATCCAGCCATCGGCGCAGTCGAAGACCTGGTAGGGCGTGAGGTTCTGGTGCGCGTTGCCGATACGCTCGGGCGCCACACCGGTCGTCAGGTAGTTCATCGCCTGGTTCGCCATGAAGGCCGTGGCCACGTCCAGCAGTCCCATGTCGATATGCTGCCCGCGCCCGGTCCGGTCCCGCAGGTGAAGTGCTGCGAGGATCGCGTTCACGGAATAGAGCCCCGTCAGGATATCAGTGACGGCGACGCCCACCTTCTGTGGTTGCCCATCCGGGTCGCCGGTGACGGACATGATCCCGCTCATGCCCTGGATGATGTAGTCGTAGCCGGCGCGATGGGCGTAGGGTCCGTCCTGCCCGAAACCGGTGATCGAGCAGTAGACGAGGCCCGGATTGACGGCACTGAGACTGTCGTAGTCGAGCCCGTATTTCGCGAGGCCCCCGAGCTTGAAGTTCTCGATCAGGACATCGGCGTCCTTCGCCAGTTCCAGAACGCGGGCGCGGCCCGCCTCGGTCCGGAAATCGGCGATGACGGATTTCTTGCCGCGATTGCAGCTGTGGAAATAGGCGGCCGACCTGTCGCCCTCGCGCTCCACGAATGGCGGGCCCCAGCGGCGGGTGTCATCGCCTTCGGGGGCCTCGACCTTGATGACTTCGGCGCCCAGATCGGCAAGCGTCTGGCCAGCCCATGGGCCGGCCAGGATGCGCGCAAGTTCAAGAACGCGGATACCCGCGAGCGGTGTCGTCATTGCGCCTCGGCCAGCGCCTCGTCCAGAAGGGCCGAGAGATCGTCATAGCTCATGTTGCCATGCATCACGTCGTTGATGACAAGCGTCGGCGTGCCGCTGATCTCGTGAACCTCCATGTGCCCCTCGTAGGCGGCCAGCAGGGCCTCGGCCATCGGCTGGCTGGTCATGCAGGCGTCGAGTTCGTCATTGGTCAGGCCCGCGGTGCGCCCGATCCGGCGCAGGCTCTCGGCGATATCGGCCGGCGAGCCTTGCGTCCATTCCGGCTGCTGCGCGTAGATCAGGTCGACGATACCGAAGAACCGGTCCGGTCCGCCACAGCGCGCGACCATGCTGGCCCAGAGGCCGAAGCGGTCGAAATAGACCTCGCGATACACATAGCGGATGCGGCCCGGCTCCACGTAATCCGTCATCAGCTGCGGCACGAGATTGGCGTGCAGGTTGCGGCAATGCGGGCAGGTGAAGGAAGAATACTCGATCAGTTCGACCGGAGACTCCGGATCGCCGAGGACCATCTCCATGACCTCGTATCCGGTTTCGGCGCCCTCGGACGTCTGCGCGTTCGCCGCGCCGAACGGCAAGAGCGGGCCGGTCTCCGGCGCCGGGCGCAACAGGGCAGCCCCGCCCCATGCGGCCGCTCCGACGCCCGCCGCGCCAAGAAGAAGTGCTCTACGATTCATTGTCATTCTCCAGATCTTTTCCTGGTCATCTAGTCCCTGACGACCTTGCGCGCCAGTGCCTCCAGCGCGGCACGCAGGTCGTCGTTCTCGATGTTGCTCAACCCCTCGGTCACGCGCGACAGGCGTTCGGGGTCGGGTTCCGCCTCTTCTGCCTTGGGCGCGGGGCGGAAGGCAACCTGCCCCTCGGCGAACCCCGTCGGCGCGGTCTGCGTGACCTGGATGCGCGACACGGCGCGGTATCCGTAGCAGGCATTCACCCGGTCGACGATCTCGGTCCCGCGCATCTCCAGCACCGGCGCATGCGCGCCCGTCGTCAGCAGCACCAGCGTTCCGCCGAAGCCCCGGCCATAGGTGATCCTGATCGGAACGGCGATCGACGCGATCTCGGCGCCGACCACATCGCCCCAATGGCTCAGCAGCCGCGCCTCGGCGAAACCGCGTTTCTCGGCCGGGGCCTTCATCTGACCCTTGACCAGTGTCGAGGCGCGCTCGAAGCCGCGGCGTCGGCGCGCCTCGGGGGTCATGCTGTCCTGTCGCGACGCGGCCATGGCCTGTGATCTCCGGTTCGATCCGCGGGCCTTGCCTTTGCCCGCTTTCGTCGCACTCTATGCGGTCACGAAGTGTTAACCAATAACCCCCTGACCGAAGGCCGATAACGCTTGCGTGACGCCGAGATTAAAGCCGCCCTGATGGACTGGTACGACCACCACGCAAGGGACCTGCCCTGGCGCGTGGGGCCGCGGGGCATCGCCGACGGCGTGCGGCCCGACCCCTACGCCGTGTGGCTGTCGGAGGTGATGCTGCAACAGACGACCGTGGCCGCCGTGCGCGACTACTTCCACCGCTTCACGGCGCGCTGGCCCCGGGTGGGCGACCTGGCGGCGGCGGCGGATGCCGACGTGATGGCAGAATGGGCGGGCCTGGGATATTACGCGCGGGCGCGCAACCTGCTGAAATGCGCCCGTGTCGTGGCCTCCGATCTGGGCGGCCGTTTTCCCGATACCGAGGACGGCCTTCAGGCGCTTCCCGGGATCGGCCCCTACACCGCCGCCGCCATCGCCTCCATCGCCTTCGACCGGCCCGCCACCGTTCTCGACGGCAATATCGAGCGCGTGATGTCCCGCCTTTTCGCGGTGACCGAGCCGCTCCCCGCGTCCAAGCCGCGACTGAAGGCGCTTGCCGCGCGGCTGACCCCTGACAGGCGCCCCGGCTGCCATGCGCAGGCGCTGATGGACCTTGGCGCCACCGTCTGCACACCGAAATCGCCCGCCTGCGGGATCTGCCCGCTGATGCAAGGGTGCGCGGCGCGGCGCGCAGGGATCGCCGGAGACCTGCCCGCCAAGGCGCCGAAAAAGGCCAAGCCCGTGCGACAGGGCATCGCCTATCTGGTGCGGCGCAGCGACGGCGCGTTCCTGCTGGAGACGCGGCCGCCCTCGGGCCTCCTCGGCGGCATGCTGGGCTGGCCGGGAAGCGACTGGGTCGAGGCCGATCCGGCACCCGCGCCGCCCGTGCCCGCCGACTGGCACGATCCCGGCCTCGAGGTGCGGCACACGTTTACGCATTTTCACCTGCGTCTCACCCTGCGTCTGGCGATCGTCGATCCCGACGCCGCGCCCACGCGGGGGGACTTCATCGACAAGCACGCGTTCAGGCCCAACGCGCTGCCGACGGTCATGCGCAAGGCCCATGACCTCGCGCGCGACCAATGGGCCGAACTGCTGGTGCCGGAGTGACGCAACGGGACGCGCGCACCGATATTGACGCGCCAAGCGGCAGGATCGACCCTACGCTCGCCGCGCAACTGTCTCGCATTGGTCCCGCCCGCATGATCTCCGCCGCCGACCTCAGATCCCCGGCCCATGCCCTGCCCTTCTGGCTATCGCTGGCGATCGTGCCGCTGGTCTTCGTCGCGGCGGTGCTGGGCGGTTGGTGGTTCCTGCTGGTGCCGCTGGCGGCGTGGTGGCTGTTGGGCGCGCTGGATTTGGTGATCGGAAGCTATTCCGCGAATGCCGATCCGATGACGCCGGAGCGGGACCTGAGGCTCTACCGGCTGGTCACGATGCTCTGGGTCCCGGTCCAGATCGCCATGATCTTCGGCCTGATCTGGTTCGTGCAGAACGCCACGTTGCTCCAGACATGGGAGAAGGCGGGCCTGTTCTTCGCGGTCGGCGTCCTCAGCGGGACCGTGGGGATCACCTATGCCCATGAGCTGATGCATCAGCGAAACAGGCTTGAGCGGTGGCTGGCCGATATCCTGCTGGCCTCGGTGCTCTATTCGCATTTCAGGTCCGAGCATCTGCTGGTGCATCACCGCCATGTGGGCACGCCCGCCGACGCGGTGACGGCCCGCTACAACGAGGGATTTCACCGTTTCTTCCCGCGTGTCCTGCGCCAGAGCGCCATCTCGGCCGTCAGGGCGGAGGCGCGGATGCTGGCGCGCAAGTCCCGCCCGTGGTGGGACGCCGGCAACCCGTTCTGGCGCTATGCCGCGTTGCAGGGCATGTGCCTGGGCGCCGCGTTCCTTCTGGGCGGATGGGGTGGCGTGGGTCTGTTCGTGCTGCAGGCCGTCGTCGCGATCTGGCAGCTGGAGCTGATCAACTACGTCGAACATTACGGGCTGACCCGCAAACATCTGGGCGACGGGACATACGAACGGGCGCAGCCGCACCATTCGTGGAACACCTCGCACAGGATGTCGAACTGGCTCCTGATCAACCTGCAGCGCCATTCGGACCATCACGTGAAGCCGGACCGGCGCTATCCGCTTCTGCAGACCTATGCCGAGGATGTCGCCCCCGGCCTGCCCCATGGCTATCCGCTGATGTCCATCGCCGCGATGATCCCGCCGCTGTGGAAGCGGATCATGAACCCGCGCGTGAAACGCTGGCGCGCGGCGCACTATCCTGAAATCACGGATTGGCACCCCTACAACAAGGCGCTGAACCCCTTGCCAAGGCCGTAGGGCGGGACTTGTCCCGCCGCCCCCGCCCTAGCGCTGCAACGCCGGCGTCTGATGGATATGGCTTCCATCCTCGGCCGCATGCACGAGGAAATGCGCCACGTCCGCGCGGGAAATCACGCCCTGCCGCCAGCTCTCGGGCGTGACCAGCACCTGGTATTTCCCCGTCATCGCATTGTTGGTCAGGATACCGGGCCGCGCGATGGTCCAGTCGAGGCCGGAGCCGCGGATCAGATCCTCCTGCAATGCCTTGTCGGCATAGGCACGCCCGAGGAACAGCTTGAAGGTCAGCTTTTCGGGCGTCGACAGCTTGGCATAGCTGTCGCCCGTCCCGAAGCCCGTCACCGCCAGAAGCCGATTGACCCCGGCGGCCTGCATCTCGGGGATCAGCGCCTGCGCGGTCGAGGAGAACAGCGTCGTGGGCCTGAGCACCCGCAGATCGCGCGGCACGCCGAGCGTCAGGATCACCGCATCCGCGCCCGGCACCACGCGGGCCAGCAGCTGCGGGTCGGTCGCATCGCCCGCGATCTTCTGCAGCGCGTCGCTGTCGATCTCGATCTTGTCGGCGCTGCGCGCCACCGCGCGCACCTCGTGGCCCCGCTCCAGCGCGTAGTCGACAACCTTGCGCCCGATCCCCCGGCTTGCTCCGATCACGGTGAGTTTCATGTGCTGACCTCCGGTCTTTCGGAAGGATTTAGCCTTTGCCGTGGTGTCGTCTATCCCTCCGCCGGCGGAAGATGCCCCGTCTTGACGTACAGAAGGCAGCCCTGGTCGGAAGTCGCGTCATGGGCGAACCCGTCGGGGTTCCTGATCCACGTGCCTGCCGGATATTGCCCATGCTCGTCTGCGAAAGCGCCCTCCAGCACGAAGACCTCCTGCCCGCCGGGATGCGCATGCGCCGGGATTACGGTGCCCGGCGCCCAGCGCTGCAAGGTCACCTCTTCGGACGGGACGGAATGGAGCGGCAGCACCTCGACGCCCTCGCGAGCGCCGGGCGCGAAGCCAGCCGTCCGCGTGTCCACCACCTTCTGCTCTGTGTCGCCTTCCGCGAACTGGTGCAGCTTCACGAGGATCGTCGCGCCCTCGGGGCCGATATGCGGGCGGTGCGCCGTGCCGATCGGATTGCGGACATAGGTGCCTGCGGGATAGTTGCCCGCTTCGTCCGAAAACACGCCCTCCAGCACGAGGTATTCCTCGCCGCCGCCATGGGTATGCGCGTCGAAGGCGCTGTTGGGCGCGAAGCGCACGAGGCTCGTGGCGCGCGCCACCTCATCGCCGATGCGGTCGAGCATCATGCGCTCGACCCCGGAAGCGGGCGACGCGACCCAGTCGCGATCCTCGGGGCGGATCACGACACGGCGCGAGAAATCGGCGTTCAGTCGCATGCGCTGTCCTTTCCTGCGGGCTCGCCTCGGGTCCCCCGAAAACCACGCTTGCAGACGGATCGCAAGCAGAGGACGCAGACGAAAGCTCAGCCCATCTCGGCGCGGATCTGCTGGCGCAGCACGTCGATCGGCACCGTCTTGCCGTCGCGGCGGAAGTGCCAGTAGGTCCAGCCGTTGCAGGACGGCGCACCCTCCAGCTCGGCGCCGACCTTGTGGATCGAACCCTTCACCTGGTCGGCGATCAGTGTGCCGTCGGCGCGGACCTTGGCCATCTGGCCGCGCGAATTCACCAGCATCTCGCCGGGCCGCAGCATGCCGCGTTCGACCAGCTGCCCGAACGGCACGCGCGGCTCGGCGCGTTTCGACCGGCTCACCTCCAGCGCGGAACGGTCATAGGGCCGCACGCGGGACAGACGCTCCTCGGCGATCTCGCGATAGGCGGCCTCCCGTTCGATGCCGATGAAATCGCGGCCGAGCATGCGCGCCACGGCGCCGGTCGTGCCGGTCCCGAAGAACGGATCGAGCACCACGTCGCCCGGTTCGGTCGCGGCGACCAGCACGCGGTGGAGAAGCGCCTCGGGCTTCTGCGTGGGATGCGCCTTGCCGCCCTTGGCGTCCTTGAGCCGCTCGGACCCGTTGCAGATCGGCAGGACCCAGTCCGACCGCATCTGGATGCCTTCGTTCAGCGCCTTCAGCGCCTCGTAGTTGAAGGTGTATTTCGCGCCTTCCGATTTCGACGCCCAGATCATCGTCTCATGCGCATTGGTCAGCCGCTTGCCGCGGAAATTCGGCATCGGGTTCGTCTTGCGCCAGACCACGTCGTTGAGGATCCAGTAGCCTTGGTTCTGCAACTCGGCGCCAACGCGGAAAATGTTGTGATAGCTGCCGATCACCCAGATCGCGCCGTCGGGCTTCAGCAGGCGCCGCGCGGCCGCCAGCCAGTCCTTCGTGAACTTGTCATAGACAGCGAAACTGTCGAACTGGTCCCAGTGGTCGTCGACCGCGTCCACCTCGGTGTTGTTGGGGCGATGCAGCGCGCCCTTCAACTGTAGGTTATAGGGCGGATCGGCGAAGATCAGGTCGATGGAGGCCTCTGGCAGGCCGTTCATCACCTCGATGCAATCGCCGTCCAGAATCGCGTTCAACGGCAGCCGCGCTGCCGGTTTGGTCTTGGTTTGGGTCATCACTGCCTCTGATGATGCGCCTCTTTGGGCGCGATTTGTTATCCACAGAATCGCAGAGACCCGAATCGCGGTCAATTTCTTTTTGATAATCAGTGTGTTGCAGGGATCACTTCCACAACATCTGGTAGACTGGCGCGAAGGATCGCCTATGGTGCGGCGTCACCCCCAGATGTTGCAGAGCGTCGCGATGGGCCTGCGTGGGGTAGCCTGCATTGGTAGCCCAGCCATACCCAGGATGCGCGGCGTCAAGCTCCACCATGACCCGATCCCGCGCGACCTTGGCGACGATGGAGGCGGCTGCGATCGACACGCAAAGCGCGTCGCCCTTCACCAGCGGCGAGGCCGCGCAGGGCAGGTCCGGGGGGCAGGCGTTGCCGTCCACCAGCACATGATCGGGCGCCGAGGGCAGGGCCTCGACCGCGCGGCGCATGGCGAGGAAGGCCGCGTTGCGGATGTTGAGCGCGTCGATCTCGGCGACGCTCGCCCAGCCCAACCCGATCTCGGCGATCTCCACCAGTTCCGCCAGAAGCGCCTCGCGCCGTCGGGCGCCCAGCACCTTCGAATCGTTCAGGCCGGGGGGGATGCGGTCGGGATGCAGGATCACCGCGGCGGCGGTGACGGGACCGGCCAGAGGCCCGCGTCCGACCTCGTCCACGCCGGCGACGATGCGTGCGCCCGCCGTCATCAGGTCGGTCTCGAAACGGTAATCCGGCGCGGGGTTCGGCTGGGTCGGCATGGGCACTTCATTCCACGCGAGACGCGGTTAGACAAGAAAAGGGCGGCGGTCTTGGCAACCACCGCCCTCCCGGTCCATGGGGGTCTTGCTTGGTTGTGCGCCCCCTCAGGGCCGGAAGCCCGCCTCGCGGACCCAGCCGTTCTGCGCAAGGCAACGGCCGCCGTAGATCATCCGGGGACCGCGCTGGGTTTCGACGCGACGCAGGCAGTTCTGCGGAAGCAGGGCGGGACGCGCGGCATTGTTCTGCATGCAGCGCCGGACATACCCGCGGTAGTACCCGTTCTGGTCCCGCCCCTCGATGAAGCAGCGCGCCGGCGCCACCAGCTGTTGCGGACGTTGCGGAACATGTGCCTGCGGCGGGCGATGCCCGTAGTTGCGGGTCACGGTGGCGTTGCGGTTGTTGTTGTTCTGGATCGCCTGCCCGATGGCATAAAGCGCGATCAGGCCGCCGATGATCGCGATAGCCTCGTCATTGTTGGCGCGGGCCGGGGTGGCCGAAGCGCCGACAGCACCGATGGCGAGGCTCAGCGCCAGTCCGGCGGCGGTCAGGGTGCGCGTGATGCGTGTCATGGGTCGTCTCCTGCTGTCGTGTTACATGGGACCGGGCGAGTGTGGAAAGGCGCGCTGCCCGGAAGATGCATCCACCATTCCGCCACCCCCGAAAGCCAAGCAATAACGGCCCGCCGTTATCGGATAACGGATCTGCCGAGGGGCGCTGTCATTGCCTGTCGGAGGCATCCGGCGCGAGTGTCGCCGCAGCCCCGTGGACGTCTGTGGACGGGGGTCCCGGCATGGAGTACGAGACGAGGTCATGAAGACACCTATCCGACATATCGTGCTTGGCGCGGTTCTGGCCGTGGTCGCCGGCCCGGCCGCAGCGGCCTGCTATGCCGATTACCGCGCGCAAAAGGACAACCCCTTCGGCCTGCATTACGGCGTGATCGAATTGCCTGACAGCGCCTGTTCGGTCTCGGCGGCCGAGCCGGTCATAGCCGGGCGCATCGCGGCGGATGGCTGGCAGCTCTTGCAGGTGATTTCCGTCTTCGACGAGAGCGGTCTGGACGCCAGGAGGTCCGATGCCGGAGCCTACTTCCTCCGTTTCTGAGACCCGGCTCGCGTCCGCGCGGGTCATCCAGATCGGCCTTGCCGCCATCGTCGCGATCCTCGTGGTCTCGGCGGTTCTGCTATTCGTGAACCTGCCCGATGCCGACGCCTTCAACGCCGCGATCACCGAGATCTTCGTGAATGCCGATGTCCGCGATCCCGACGCGACCCAGATGCTCGAGATCATGGCCGAAACCGGCACGACCTTTTCCGGCGTGCTGGGCAGCTACCGCGCTGTCATGTTCGTCCTGATCGTCTTTGCCGCCGCGCTGCTGATCGCGTGCCTCGTGTTTCTCGCCACCATCGTCACGCTGAACCGCCGCATCGGCGAGATCGAGCGGCGGGGCATCCAGGTAAGCTCGCTGATCCTCAGCCGGGAGGAACGCGTGGTTCTCATCAACAACCTCGAATTCAAGCTGACCGAGGCGGCGATGGAAACGCTCTCGGTGCTGGTCGAGGCGCGGCTCGACGACGAGATCCTGAGCGGCGCGCAGATCGAGGCGATGGTGTCGGGCAAGCCCGAGACCGATGCCGACGAGGCCGCCGGCGCCACACGGATCAAGCGGCTCAGGGACACGCTGGGCAACCAGCTGGTCAGCGAGCTTCTGGTCAAGAACATCGCGCGGCGCGGCTACGTCCTGTCGATCGACAAGGACGTGATCCGGATGCTCTAGGCCAGCGCCGCCATCACGCCGCGCAGTTCCGCCAGCCCGCGCAGCCGCCCGATCAGGGGATAGCCCGGCTGGCCCTGTCGGCTCAGGTCATCCAGCAGGTCATGCCCATGATCCGGCCGCATCGGGATCTCCGCGTCCGGACGGCCCGTGTCCCGGCGACGCGCCTCCTCGGCCAGAAGCGCCCGGATCGTCGCCACCATGTCGGTATCCCCGCCCAGATGCGCGCTTTCCTCGAAGCCGACGCGGTCCCCATGCGCCTCGGCATCCCGTGTCGTGTTGCGCAGATGCACGAAATGGATGCGGTCGCCCAGCGCCTCGACAAAAGCCACCGGGTCGAAATCGGCGCGCACGCCCAGCGATCCGGTGCAGAGCGTCGCGCCACAGGCATGGCTCGGCACGGCATCCAGAACGGTCCGGTAATCGGCCAGCGTGGACATCACCCGGGGCAGGCCCAACAGCGGAAAGGGCGGGTCGTCCGGGTGACAGCACAGGCGCAGGCCAAGCTCTTCCGCGACGGGCACGACCTCCCGCAGGAAGGCGATGAGGTTTCCGCGAAGATCCTCCGGGCCCATGCCGTTGTAATCGGCAAGGCAGGCGCGCACATCGTCCAGCGTCCAGCTTTCCGTGGACCCCGGCAGACCGGCGGTGATGTTGGCGGCCAGCGCCTCCGACGTGGCCGTGTCGAGCGCGGCGGCGCGGTCTCCTGCCATTTCACGCAGCGCGGGCGGATAATCCGCCTCGGCCCCTTCGCGCAGCAGCAGGTGCAGATCGAAGGCGGCGAAGTCGACAAGGTCGAAGCGCATCGCCGTGCCACCGCCATCGACCGGATGCCTCAGGTCCGTCCGCGTCCAGTCGAGCACCGGCATGAAGTTGTAGCAGATCACACGCGGGCCACCCGCCCCGGCCACCGCGCGCAGGCTTGCGATCCAGGCGTCCACATGCGCCCGCCATGGCCCCGTGCGGGTCTTGATCGCTTCGGAGACCGGGATACTTTCGATGACATCCCATGTCAGGCCGGCGGCCTCGATCTCGGCCTTGCGGGCGGCCACCTCATCGGTGCGCCACGCCATGCCGGAAGGCACATGGTGCAGCGCGCTGACGATGCCCGCGGCCCCGGTCTGCCGCACCTCGGCCAGGGTGATCGGATCGGGCGGCCCGAACCAGCGCCAGGTCTCCCTCATGTCACCCCCTCCGGCACCCAGCCCAGCCACATCGGGTGATCCGGCGGCAAGGGCAGTGTCACCGCCTGTCCCGACCGCGCGGCGGCATATATGGCGGTGACAAGTTCGATGGACGTTTGCCCATCCGCGAAAAGAACCGCGTTCGAACCCTCCCCCTCCAGATGATCGGCGATCGCGGTCAGGTATCCCGCGAAGCCCGTGGGCGCGGCGACATGGGCCGCCACGATCCCGTCGATGCGGTCCTGCATCGCGACGTCGCGCGCCTCGAACCGCCATGGGCCGCGCGCGGGCGCGTAGGGCTCCGTCCCGCTGGTGGCGGTCAGATCGCGAAACACCAGACGCAGCCGGGTTTCGTCCCGCGCGGCGCCCAGGGTCACCGAGGATGTCGCCAGCGCGCCGTTCCGGAACTCCATGGCGATCGCCGCGCAATCGTCGGTCTCGATCGGGTTCACGCGGGTCGCGAGATGCGCCTGCACCTTCGCGATGGGTCCGAAATAGCGGCACAGGAGATCATGCGCGTGGATGGCATGCCCAAGGATCGCGCCACCGGCCTCGCCCGCCCATGTGCCGCGCCACGGCACGGCGTAGTAATCGGCGGTGCGGTTCCAATGGGTCTCGAGGCTGGCCATCACCGGCGGACCGCAAAGACCGGAGCGCACCATGTCGTCCAGCGCGGCGAGGGCGGGGCCATAGCGATACTGGAACACCGGAAACAGGCGTCGGCCCGACCGGGTCACGGCATCCCCGATTGCTGCGGCTTCGCCAAGGCTGCGCGCCAGAGGCTTTTCGCAGATCACGTGCTTGCCCGCGTCCAGGGCGGCGATCGCGACCTCGGCATGGAGATGCGGGGGAAGGCACACATCCACGAGGTCGATGTCATCGTTCATGAGAACTTCGGCCATGTCGGACAGGATGTGAACGGTGTCGTCCTTGCCGACGACCGCACTGGCGCGATCCGTGTCGAGATCGCAGAACGCCGCCACCTGAAAGCGGTCGGGCAGCGCGCGGTATCCGGCAAGATGCTCCGCCCCTATCCCGGCGCCGAGGATGGCGACGCGTATCATGGGGCGCCCTCCGCCATGGCCTGCGCCTGCAAGGCCAGCTCCATGACCTTGAAACAATGTGCCTGGGTCATGGCGGTTTCCGTCCGGTCCTGCACATCCGCGATGATCCGAGAGAAATATGGCAGACGGGCGTCGCGCGCGTCGATGACTTCGCACCGGTCGCCATTGACGAGGATCAGCGTATCCGGGCCCGGCCGCCCGGCCACGTCGACGTATTTGCGCAGCTCGATATACCCCTCGGTCCCGAGGATCGTCAGCCTCCCGTCGCCCCAGTTGGGCAGCGCGTCCGGCGTGAACCAGTCGACGCGGATATAGCCGCGCCCCTGGTCGGACCGCAGGGCGATCTCGCCGAAGTCCTGCAGCCCAGGATCGCCAGGATGGGCGTAGTTCTCGACCGCCGCATGTGTGATCTCGGCATCCTGCGAGCCGGTGAAATGCAGGAACTGGTCGATCTGGTGGCTGGCGATGTCGGTGAGAATACCACCATAGGCCGCGCGGTCGAAAAACCAGTCCGGACGGGTCGCGCGGTTCAGGCGGTGCGGCCCAAGACCCACCGTCTGCACCACGCGCCCGATGGCGCCGTCCCGCACGAGGTCCTCGGCCATGGTGACGCAGGGCACCTCGAAGCGTTCGGAAAAGTCGATGGACCAGATGCGCCCGGTCTCCGCCTGAACGGCGCGGATGCGCGCGAGGTCCTCGGGCGTGGTGCAGCCGGGCTTGTCGACCATCACGTCCTTTCCCGCGCGCATCGCTTCGATGGCAAGGTCCGCACGGTCCCTCGGAATGGCGGCGATGACGACAAGCGCGACATCCGGCCGGTCGAGAAGCGCGCGGCGGTCCGCGACCTTCGGCAGGTCGGGAAAGCGTTTCACGAAACCGGGCTCGGTTTCGGGCGTGCCATCCGTCCACCAGCCGACGCAGTCCGCACCCGCGCCAATCAGATGCTCCGTCATGCCATAGGCGTGCCGATGGTCGATGCCGATGACGGCGAATTTCAGGCTCATGTCACATCCATATTATTATACAAGTACTGTCGTCCGGTCTGCGCCGACACGGTGATCGCATGGATCAGCTCATGCGCCGCAAGCGCGTCGCGCCCCGTGATGGACGGAGGTCGGCCCGCCATCACCGCCACCGCGAAATCCTCCAGCACCGAGGCGTGCCAGTCATGGGTGAAGGCCATCGGATCGGCGCCGCCCCCGGTCGTGGCCGTCGCGCCATGGGTCTCGGTCCGGCCATCCCGCCAGTCGACGCGCAGCACACCCTCCGCAAGGCGCAGGCTGGCCTTCTCGAAATGCAGCGTGATTCTTTCCGCCGCGCCGGGGAAACTGGCGGTTGTGGCGGTCAGCCACCCCAACGCGCCGCTTTCGAAACGCAGCCCCGCGACGGCCATGTCCTCGGCCTCCATCCGGTGCAGCGGGGTGGTTCCGGTCATGGCGGTCACGGCGCTGACCGGGCCGGTCAGGCTCAGCGCTAGATCGATGGTATGGATCGCCTGCGAGATCAGGACGCCGCCACCGTCCCGCGCGTAGGTACCGCGCCCAGGCTCGTCGTAATAAGCCTGCTCCCGCCACCATGGCACCGCGATCTCGGCCAGGCCGAGCGCGCCCAGCGCATCCCCGGCAACGATGTCCCTCGCGGCAACGGACGCCTCCCGCATCCGGTGCTGGAACACGACGCCAAGCGGCACCTGCGCCTCATCGCAGATCGTGACAACCTCGCGCGCCTCCTCCAGCGTCCGGCCCACGGGCTTTTCCAGAAGAATGGCCTTCCCCGCCCGCGCCAGAGGTTCGATCACGGCGCGGCGCGCGTCGGGCGGTGTCAGGACCAGCGCGATATCGACCCGGTCGTCCCCGCCAATCTCCGCCAGGTCCTGCGACACGCCGACCTCATGGCCGAGAGCCTTCTCCGCTTCATTGGCAAAACTGCGCGCGCGCTCGGGGTTCCGCGACTGTACCGAGATCAGGCGCAGCGGAACCCGCGCATCCCGGATCGCAAGCAGGTGCGTGCGCGCCACCATGCCCGTGCCGATCATCGCGACGCCCAGTGGTCCGGCGTCTTGTGCCATCGGTCATTTCTCCCTCTCGCGGGCGTCATTGAGCTGCCCGCGAATTGTCGCCTCGTCCCTTGTCCGGTATAGCGGAGCAAACAGAGCAGAAAGGCAAGACCGTGCAGATGTCATCGACGCCCGTGTCGCTTCCCGAAGTGCCTTTTCCCGCGCTGGTCGAGGATCAGCCGACGGCCCAGCAGATCCACGCGGCGATGAAATCCGCCATTCTGTCGTTGGCCTTGCCGCCCGGCACACGGCTTTCCGAGGCCGAGACCGGCGCCCGCTTCGGGGCAAGCCGCACGCCCGTGCGCGAGGCGATGACATGGCTGCGCGACGAGGGGCTGATCGTGACACTTGCCTCGCGGGGCAATTTCGTCACGGCGCTGTCCGAAGAGTGTATCCGCAGCGCGCATTTCATCCGCGAGGCGCTCGAAGTCGCCGCCGTCAACCGGATCTGCGAACTTGGTCTGTCGCCCGAGCATGACGCACGGCTCAGCGTGGCGATCACGGCGCAGCGCAACGCGATTTCCTTCAACGACGCCGCTGCCTTCCATGTCGCCGACGATGCGTTTCACGCAGCCCTTGCCGGGGCGACGGGCCTGCCGCGCGTCCGCACGCTGGTGGTGCGGGAAAAGACGGCGCTCGACCGGCTCAGGGCGTTGCGCATGAACGACATGGATCACCTGCGCGATCTGGAGGATGAGCACAAACGCATCCTCAACGGGTTGCGCAAGGGACGCGCGGACCGCGCAGAGCGCGTCATGCAGCGGCACCTGTCCCGCGTGATCGGCGCGATGGAAAAGCTCAAGGCGTCCCACGACGCGTATTTCGAATGATCGCGCCCTGCCTTCCGACGCTGTCAGGCATTGCGGCTGACCTTCATGCCGCGATCGAGGGGCTGCCCATCGTCTCGCCCCATGGCCATTGCGACCCGGAATGGTGGGCCAGCGATGCGGCCTTTCCCGACCCCGCGGCCTTGCTGGTAACGCCGGATCACTACCTGCTGCGGATGCTCTATTCGCAAGGCGTGCCGATGGAGGCGCTCGGCGTCGGCCAATCCGCCGGGGATCGTGACAGCCACGCGATCTTTCGTATCTTCGCGCAGCACTGGGACGCGTTTCTCGGCACGCCCACGCGGATGTGGATGGAGCACACGCTTTACGGTGTAATCGGCGTCGATACGGAACTCGGGCCCGACACCGCAGATCTTGTACATGATCAAGTTTCCGAGTGGCTTTCCGAACCGGGACACCGGCCGCGCGCCCTGTTCGACCGCTTCCGCATCGAAACACTCGCCACGACCGATGCCGCGCTGTCCGACCTTGCCCAGCATGACCGGATCGCGGCCTCGGGCTGGCCCGGGCGGGTCATTCCGACCTTCCGGCCCGACGACCTGATAAACCCGGCCCGTCCCGGACAGGCCGGCGCGATGCAGGCGCTGGCCGGGATGACCGATACCGATGTCACGACGTTCGGCGGCTTCCTCGACGCCATCCGCACCCGCCGCGCGGCGTTTCGCGATCGAGGCGCGACGGCCACCGATCACGACGTTCCGCTCCTGTTGACCGCATGGCTTTCCCGTGCCGAGATCGAGGGACTGCACGCCAAGGCCCTGACTGGCGGCCTGACCAAGGACGAGGCGGCGCGATACCACGGCCACATGCTGACCGAGATGGCGCAGATGTCCGCCGAGGACGGGATGGTCATGCAGATCCACGCCGGATCGACCCGGTCCACCAATCGCGCGCTGGCCGACCGCTTCGGTCCCGACATGGGCGCCGACATTCCGCGCGCGATGAACTGGGTCGACGGGCTGGACGCGCTGCTCAACCGCGTGGGCAACGACCCGCGCTTCCGCCTCATCGTCTTCACGCTGGATGAGGCTGCCTACGCACGGGAACTCGCGCCGATGGCCGGCCACTGGCCCGCGCTGCGTCTCGGCCCGCCCTGGTGGTTTCACGACAGTCTGAACGGCATCCGCCGCTATTTCGACGCGGTGGTCGAGACGGCGGGCTACCGCAACCTTGCGGGCTTCAACGACGACACCCGCGCCTTCCTGTCGATCCCGGCGCGCCACGACCTCTGGCGGCGCGGCGTCGCACTGCACCTTTCCGACCAGGTCGCGCGCGGCGTCCTGCGCCGGGCCGAGGCCGAAGGGCTGGCCCTCGCGCTGGCCGTCGATCTCGCGCGCGACGCCTATCGCCTGAACGGGGGCTGACCGTGTCGCGGATCGTTCACCTTGGGCTGGGCAACTTCCACCGCGCGCATCAGGCGTGGTACACTCATGCCGCCAATATCGGTGCCGCGCAGAAATGGCGGATCACCGGCGTCGCGATGCGCAACCCGGCTCTGCGCGACGCGATGGAGCCCGAGGGTTGGGCCTATGACCTTGGCATCATGTCGCCGGAGGGTCTGTGGGTTGAGCGCATCGCGGTCCATGACCGGGTGCTCGTCGCCGCCGAGACCCCCGGTCTCGTGGTCGATGCGATCGCCGATCCGGACGCCGCTGCCGTCACGCTGACGGTCACGGAAAAGGGCTACAGCCTGACAGCGGACGGGGCGCTCGACACGGACGATCCGGGCATCGCGTCGGACCTCCGGACGGGCACGGCCCGCTCCGTCATCGGTCTGTTGGCGCAGGGCCTGACCCGGCGGGCCGAACGCGGTGGCGGCGCGATCACGGTTCTGTCCTGCGACAACCTCGGCGGCAATGGCCGCCTCTTGCACCGCGCCGTGACGGAATTCCTCGCGGCCTCGGGCCAGTCCGTCGATGCGCTGAACGATGTCCGGTTCCCCGATACGATGGTGGATCGCATCACACCCGCCACCACACCCGCGATCGAGGCACGGATGAAGGCCGCCGCCGGCCGCCCCGTGGTGGCCCCGGTGATGACCGAGGATTTCACCGAATGGGTCATCGAGGACACCGGCGGCGCCCTGCCGGACTGGGCACGCGCCGGCGCCGTCTTCGTCCCGGATGTCAGCCCCTATGAGCGCCGCAAACTCCTGCTGCTGAACGGGGCCCACAGCGCGCTTGCCTATGGCGGTCTGTTGCGGGGCCATGACTTCGTGCATCAGGCGGTGGCGGATGCCGGGCTCATGGGCCATATCCGCGCCCTCTGGGCGGAGGCCGCGCCGCTCCTGCCGGAGTTCGGGCAAAACGAGCTCGAGACCTATACCGATGCTCTAACGTCGCGTTTCTCGGTTTCCGCGCTGGAGCACCGGCTGTCCCAGATCGCCATGGACGGCAGCGCAAAACTGCCGCAGCGCATCCTGCCGATCCTGCGCCACCACCGGTTTCGGGCCCGCGCCGCATCCCGCGTTCTGGGCGACTGGTGGCGGGTCCTGACGCTCCGCCATGGACGGGGCGAGCCGCTGGACGATCCAATGGCGCAGGCCCTGCAGGACGCGATCGGCTCCGCCGGGCCGGAGGCCGAGCGGTTCCTGCGAGCGATTCGTCTTCTCGGCGTCGCGGCTGGTGATCTGCCCGACGGTTTCGCGGCGGCCTGCCTGTCGCCAGGACCGGAATATTAATCGTCGCATTGCAATCGCGAAAAAACCCGACAAGAACACTCTGGATGGCATCTGACCCACAGGACAATCCCGCTTCCGGAGCGCGCCGGCGATGGCCGGGCCTGCTGCCGGTGCTGGCGTGGTCGGCGGCGGCGATCTGCCTGTTGCCGATGTTCGCCGTGGCCTTCGCCGCGCTGACCGGCGGCTGGGACGTGACGGGCCGCCTCGCCGAAACCGTGCTGCCGCGCTACGCCGCAACGACGGCCATCCTCGTGCTGGTCGTGGGAATCGGCACGGCAATCATCGGGACGTCGACAGCATGGCTGGTGACGGCCACGCGGTTTCCCGGCCATCGCATCCTCGAGGTGGCGCTGGCCCTGCCGCTGGCATTTCCGGCCTATGTTCTGGCCTATGCCTACACCGATTTCCTCGATCATCCCGGCATCGTGCAATCCACGCTGCGCGACCTGACGGGCTGGGGCCCGCGCGATTACTGGTTCCCCGAGATCCGGTCGGTCGGCGGCGCGGCGGCCATGCTGACCTTCGTGCTTTACCCTTACGTCTACCTGCTGGCGCGGGCGGCGTTCCTGCGGCAGTCGGCGACGGCCTATATCGCGGCGCGCACGCTTGGGCAGGGCCCTTGGGGCGCGTTCTTCAAGGTCTCTGTCCCGGTTGCGCGGCCGGCCATCGCGGGCGGCGTGCTGCTGGCGCTGATGGAGACGCTCGCCGATTACGGCACGGTCGCCTATTTCGGCGTGCAGACCTTCGCGACCGGCATCTATGTCAGCTGGTTCGGCCTGTTCGACCGGCCCGCGGCGGCGCAACTGGCGCTTTGCCTGCTGGTCGTGGCGCTGATCCTCGCGACGCTGGAACGGCGGCAGCGCCGGTTTCAGCGTCACCATGACGCCGGCCGCCGGTTCGAGCGGATGGAGCCGGTGCAGCTGCGCGGAAGGGCCGCGTTCGGGGCGATCGCGGCCTGCACCTTGCCGGTGATCTTCGGGTTTCTCCTGCCGGGCGCGGTGCTGCTGCACCTCGCGTCGGGGGCGGAGCAAATCCTGTTCACTCCGCGTTACCTCGGGTTCCTGCAGCATTCGCTGACGCTGTCGGGCATCGCCGCGCTGCTGACCGTGGGCGCGGCCATCGCGCTGGGCTTCAACGTGCGCCTCAGGCCCTCGCGCGGGGCACAGACGGCGATGCGGATCGCGGGCATCGGCTATGCCGTGCCGGGCGGTGTCATCGCAGTCGGCATCCTGTTTCCCTTCGCTGCCTTCGACAACGCGCTCGACGCGGTCATGGAGGCGAATTTCGGCATCGACACCGGGCTTCTGATCACCGGGTCCATCTGGCTGATGATCGCGGCCTACATGGTGCGGTTCATGGCCGTGGCGCTAAACACTTACGAGGCGGGGCTGGCCACGGTGAACACCAATATCGACGCGGTGGCGCGGACGCTGGGCCACGGGCCGGTCCCGATGCTGCGCCGCGTGCACGTGCCGATCCTGCGCCCCTCGATCCTGACGGCCCTGCTGATCGTTTTCGTGGACGTGATGAAGGAACTGCCCGCCACGCTGATCCTCAGGCCGTTCAACTACGACACGCTGGCGGTGCAGGCGCACAGGCTCGCCTCGGACGAACGGCTGGCCGAGGCCGCGGTGCCGAGCCTGGTGATCGTGGCGGTCGGGCTTCTGCCCGTCGCCCTGCTCTGCTGGAGCCTCGGGCGCGAGGGACGGCCGACGCGCGAGGCCGTGATCGCGACCGAGGCGCAGGCGAGCGGGCCAAGGTAAACGAAAACGGGCGCCCCGAGAGGCGCCCGCTTGGATCGGTCAGACCGGAATGGGCCTTATTCCCATCCGGCGTTGTTCAGCACATCGACCGCCGCACCGACATTGTCGGCGATCTCGGACAGGTCGATCGTGTCGGGACGGAAGATGCCGAGTTCCGCGACCGAAGGCGCAAGGCCCACGCCGGGGACCGCCGGATATTCGTCATTGCCAGCAGAGAAGTAATCCTGCGCCTGGTCGGAGGCGAGATATTCGAGGAAGGCGATCGCGTTCTCGCGGTTCGGCGCATTGGCCGCCACACCGCCGCCCGAGATGTTCATGTGCGCGCCGATGTCGTTCTGGTTGGGAAAGACCCAGCCAATATTCGCCAGATCCTCTTCCGACATCTGGTCATCACCCTTACGCAGCGCGCGGGCGAAGTAGTAGGTGTTGGACATAGCGATGTCGCACTCGCCCGACGCGATGCCGCGCAGCTGGTCGGTATCGCCGCCCTGCGGATCGCGGGCGAAGTTCTCGACCACGCCGTTGGCCCATTCCTGAACGGCCTCTTCGCCCAGATGCGCGATCAGCGCGGCGGTGATGTTCTGGGTGTAGACGTTGGTGGCCGAGCGGATGCAGACGAGCCCCTCGTATTCGTCGTTCGCGAGGTCCTGATAGGTCTGCGGCGGGTTTTCGACGTCGGTCTTGTCGTAGAACAGGATCCGCGCACGCTGCGAGAAAGCGAACCAGCGGTTCTCGTCGTCCTGCAGGTAGGCGGGGATGCGGCGTTCCAGTACGTCGCTTTCAATCGGCTGCAGAAGGCCCAGTTCGGCGGCGCGGGCAAGGCGCACCGTGTCGACGGTCAGGAACACATCGGCGGGGCTGTTGGCGCCTTCGGCGTCCATCCGGGCGATCAGCTCGTCGGCATTGCCTTCGATCCGGTTGACCGTGATGCCTGTGGCCTCGGTGAAGTCGGAATAGAGACGCTCGTCGGTGTCGTAGTGGCGCGAGGAATAGAGGTTGAGCTCCTGCGCCTGGGCCGCTGTCAGCGTGGACGCGGCAATGGCAGTGCCCAGAAGGGCGGCGAGGGTGCGGGTCATGATGTGGGTCTCCCTTGTTGTCCCGAACGAATACCTGACTGAAACACTCAGCTGGGTTGTCGCCGTTGAAACGGGAATCCGGCGCGCTGTCAACATTCCCGACCAAAAGAATCGGAGACTGCGCCCGCTTGCCGCTGGCGGCGCGCCGGTGCAGGGTCCGCCGGATACTTCGGGGGGAGGCCCATGCGCGCCGGGATCGCGTTCCTGATCGCAGCCTACACGCTCAGCCAGTTCTACCGCGCGTTCCTCGCCGTGCTCGCCCCGGCGCTGGAGGCAGACCTCGGCGCGACGACCGAGGACCTCGCACGCGCCTCGGGGCTCTGGTTCGCGGCGTTTGCGCTGATGCAGCTGCCGGTGGGCTGGGCGCTGGACACGCTGGGGCCCCGGCGTACGGCCTCGGTCCTGTTTCTTGGCGGCGGCGCGGGGGGTGCAGCGCTTTTCGCCTCGGCGCAAGGGCCTGGCGCCATCACCGTCGCGATGATCCTGATCGGGATCGGCTGTGCACCGGTTCTGATGTCCACCTATTTCATCTTCGCCCGCACAATGCCCGCCGCGATCTTCGGCACGCTCGCGGGCCTCACGGTCGGGGTCTCGTCGCTTGGCAATATCCTGTCGGCCGCGCCCATGGCATGGGCCGTGGAGACCTTCGGCTGGCGCGAGACGGTGGCGGGCTTCGCCGTGTTCACCGCGCTTGTCGGCCTTGGCGTCGCGGCCCTTGTCCGCGACCCGCCCAAGCCGCAGGGGGAGCCGCGCGGATCGCTGATCGACCTGCTGAAGATGCCCGCGCTCTGGCCGATCCTGATCGCGATGTTCGTGTGCTACGCGCCGGCGGCGGGCGTTCGGGGCCTCTGGATCAGCCCCTACGTGGCCGAGGTCCATGGCGCGGCGCTGGCGCAAATCGGGACCGCGACGCTTGTCATGGGGCTGGCGATGGTGGCAGGAAATTTCGTCTACGGGCCGATCGACCGCTGGGTGGGATCGCGCAAGGGTCCGATCATGGTGGGCAACCTCACCGTCGCGGTCCTGCTCATGTCGCTGTGGCTGGTCCCGCCATCGGGCTTTGCGGGCGTGCTGGTGATCTTCGCGCTGATCGGCCTGTTCGGCGCGTCCTACCCGATCGTCATCTCCCATGGCCGCAGCTTCCTGCCGCCGCACCTGACCGGGCGGGGCGTCACGCTTCTGAACCTCTTCGGCATGGGGGGCGCGGGCGCGATGCAATTCGCCTCCGGCCCCATCTATGCCGGCCTCGCGCGGGGCAGCAGCCCGGCCGAGGCCTTCGGCCCGCTCTTCGCTCTATTTGCGCTGGTGATCCTCATCGGCATGGCGGTCTACGCCTTCGCCCGGGACCGCGTGGACTGATTGACCGAAGGCCCCTTTTGCCACATCACGGAGCGGCGCGACGCAAGCGCCCCTTCCCACCGCCGCGCCCCTCCTGTAAGCGCCGCCCATCCTGACATGTAAGGAAAAGGATCATGGGATATCGCGTCGTCGTCGCAGGCGCCACGGGCAACGTGGGCCGCGAAATGCTGAACATCCTCGCCGAGCGGGAGTTTCCCGTGGACGAGATCGCCGCGCTTGCCTCGCGCAAGTCGCTCGGCACCGCCTGCTCGTTCGGCGACAAGACGGTGATGACGAAGGACCTCGACACGTTCGACTTCACCGGCTGGGATATCGCGCTGTTCGCCATCGGCTCGGAGGCCACGGCGAAATACGCGCCCAGGGCCGCCAAGGCAGGCTGCGTCGTGATCGACAATTCCTCGCTCTACCGCTACGACCCCGACGTTCCGCTGGTGGTGCCGGAGGTCAACGCCGAGGCCGTCGAGGGCTACGCGAAAAAGAACATCATCGCGAACCCCAACTGCTCCACCGCGCAGATGGTCGTGGCGCTCAAGCCGCTCCATGACCGGGCAAAGATCAAGCGCGTGGTCGTGTCGACCTACCAATCGGTTTCCGGCGCCGGAAAGGACGGCATGGATGAGTTGTGGGACCAGACCAAGGGCATGTATGTCCCCGGACAGGAACGCGAACCTGCGAAATTCACCAAGCAGATCGCCTTCAACGTGATTCCCCATATCGACAAGTTCATGGACGACGGGTCGACCAAGGAAGAATGGAAGATGGTCGCCGAGACCAAGAAGATCATGGACACCAGGATCAGGGTCACCGCGACCTGCGTCCGCGTGCCGGTCTTCGTCGGCCATTCCGAGGCGATCAACATCGAGTTCGAGGAATTCCTCGACGAGGACGAGGCCCGCGAGATCCTGCGCGTGGCGCCCGGCATCCTCGTCGTCGACAAGCGCGAGGATGGCGGCTACGTCACGCCGGTCGAATGCGTCGGCGATTATGCCACCTTCGTCAGCCGCATCCGGCAGGATTCGACGATCGAGAACGGTCTGAACCTCTGGTGCGTTTCGGACAACCTCCGCAAGGGCGCGGCCCTGAACGCCGTCCAGATCGCCGAGACCCTCGGCAACCGGGTGCTGAAAAAGGGCTGATGCCGGTCGGTTATTGAATAGCCGCCGACAACGGGCGACCCTTTCCACCGGATCGACATGGAAGGGGTCCCCGATGCGTTTTCTCGCAACCACCGCGCTTGTCCTCGGCCTGCCCGGTACGGCAGTCGCCGACGAGGTCCTGCTGCGCGCCGATATCGCCGAGGCGCTGGTCTTCGCCCGGGGTGCGGAGGTCACGCGGCGCGTCGCCGTGGACCTGCCCGAGGGCACCCACAGCATAGTCATCCCGATGCGGGACCTGGGCGATCCATCGCTGATCGACGTGACCGGCCCGGACGGCCTGAGCCTCGGTGCGCCGGTCCCGCTGGACCGTATCGCCATTACCGAGGGCAGCCTCGACAGCGCAACGGAGGCCGAGGCACGCGCCGAGGTCGACGCGGCCGAGGACGCGGTGCAGGTCGCACGCGACGCATTGGCCCGTCGCGATGCCGAGATCGGCGGTCTCGAGACGCAACGCGCCTACCTTACCGCGATCTCCAGGGGTGGCCCTGATGGCGCAGCGATGCCACCGGACCCCGCCGCCCTGTCGGAGATCCTCGCGACCCTCGGCCGCGAGACGGCCCGCATTGGAACCGAGCTTCAGGCCGCGCGGGAGGCCCGCCGCACCGACGAGGAGGTCCTCGAGGACCGGCTGGACGACCTGCAGGCGGCGGAGATCGCGCTTGACGCACTCGAACCCTTCGGCACCGAAGTACCCGGCATCCGCATCGACGTGCAGGCCGACGCGACGGTCAGCGGCGTGGTGGAAATCACCTACCTCACCCAGGATGCGGAATGGTGGCCGAGCTACGCGCTCCGCCTCGACACGGAGGCCGAGACGCTCGACATCGAACGGTCGATCACGCTCAACCGCTATGGGCCGGCGGTCTGGCGCAATGTGGCCTTGCGGTTCTCGACGGCCATTCCCAACCGTAGTCGCGTGCCCGCAGGCATCTGGCCGGACCCCGTGCGGATTGCCCCGCCCATGCCGGAGCCATCCGTACGCGGCGGACTCGCCTCCACCGAAATGGCACCCGCCATGGAACCGGCCGTCATCGTGGAGGATGCCGCGCGCATGACGGTCAGCGGGCTATCCGTCGTCTACGACTACACCGCGCCGGTCACGATCGGCGCATCGGGTCAGGTGACCCTGCCCTTCGACGATCTCGGCCTCGGCGTCGATCTGGAAAACCGCGCCATCCCGCGCCGGGACGCCACCGCGTTCCTGATCGCGATGGGGCGTAACACGACCGGCGAGACGATCCTTCCCGGGGATGCGCGGTTCTTCCGTGACGGCGACCTGATCGGCGAGGATGCGCTGCCCCTCATCCCGCCGGGCGCCGAGGTGGAGATGGGTTTCGGCCCGCTCGATCATCTGCGCCTCGAATGGGTGGACCTGTCGCTTGACGAGGGCGACCGCGGGATCTTCATCTCGGAGAACGAACAGAGGCGCCGGATCGCGTTCTCGGTCGAGAACACCTCCGACGCGGCGGAGACCGTCCGGCTTCTTTACGCCATCCCCTTCGCCGAGCAGGAGGATATCGACGTCGACGTGAGTTTCTCCCGCGCGCCGGACGAGACCGGCGTCGATGACCTGCGCGGCGTCGCGGCATGGGCGCTCGATCTGTCGCCGGGCGAAACCACGCGGATCGAGATGGAGGTCGGTCTCGCCTGGCCCGAGGATATGGTCCTCGACTGGCGTCCCTGACCCGTCAGCCTTCGACAGCGGCGCGCGCGGGCCTGCCGGGCCGCTGCGCTCAGGTCTTCACGAAATGGCGTACCGTGCCGTCGAATGTCTCGAGGTCCATGTCCGCGATATCCGTCCATAGCCCGTGCAGCGTCAGCCGTCCTGCATCCACCGCCTCTGCCACGAAGGGATAGCCCAACAGGTTCTCGAGGCTCAGCTGAACGCCCTCCTTCTCCAGCGCGGTCTGCCGGTCTTCGAGGCTTTGCACATCGGTCACGCGCCGGTAGGCGGGTCTGAGCACATCGAGCCAGCGCCCAACGAGGCTGCCCGGCGCGTCGAGGGCGGGTGCCTCGCCCCGACACATGTCGATGCAGCCGCGCACGCCGCCGCATTGGGAATGGCCCATGACGAGGATATGCTCGACCTTCAGGAAGGTGACCGCGAATTCCAGCGCAGCCCCCGTGCCGTGGTGCTTTCCGTCCGGCGTGTAGGGCGGCACGAGATTGGCGATGTTGCGGTGAACGAACAGCTCGCCTGTCCGCTGCCCGAAGACGGAGTTGACCGCGACGCGGCTGTCGCAGCAGGCGACCACCATGGCCCTGGGATGCTGCCCCTCGATGGCGAGCTTGCGGAACCAGTCGCTGTGTTCGGGAAAACTCGACTGTTTCCAATGGTCGTAGCGGACCCGAAGATATTCGGGCAGGGATTTTACGCGGTGCATTGCCGTCTCCTCGCAGTGTCCGGTTGATACCGCGCATTGCCTCTAAATTGGACAAGCTTTTCGCCGCGCCCTCAACCGTTTGTTCAGCAGCCTCGCCCACGGTCTGCACACTGCGGTGGGGGCCGTAGTTGGAGTGCGAGATGAGTGGAAATCGGGGTTACGGCCGGGACCCGGTGCGTGTGTGTGTGCGTCGCGGTCGGAACGGGGAGGACAGGGGCAAGCCCCGTGTTCTGAACATCAGGGATCGGCGGGGCTCCGTCATTTCGCTTTGTCCGGAGGAACCTGCGCGCTTCAATCCTGACATGCTCGAGGCGCTATGCCGGCGAATCGGTGAAACGCGCGCGGAGGCCGAGGTCGCTCGCGCGCTCGAGCGGATTTCGACCACATTGGCGGCGCTGGACACGCTCGCCACGGATGCCGATGCCGCGCTGCTGGGTGCGGCAATGCGCTCGCTGATCCGGGACGCCGACATGATCGGCATGGTCACACTGGCGCGCGTGTCGCGCAGCGTGTTGTCCTGTCTGGAGTCCGGCGACAGGTTGGCCTACTCCGCGACGCTTGCGCGGCTGGAGCGGGTCGGGAGGCGCTCGATTCACGCGGTCTGGGAGCTTGAGGACCTCTCGGGCTGATCCGGGCTTGCGGCGGCGCGGCGGACCGCTAGGCTGGCGTGAAAACCGACCCGAGGCCCGACATGCCGCTTTCCTTCGCCGCCGAGGCAGACTCCGCCATTCCGATCCGCCTTGTCGACAAGGCCGGGGCAAAGGACATGCTCGCCACGCTGCCCGAGCCCGCTTCTGGCTGGGCGGAGCATCACGGGTTTGCCGGCGCCCTCGGCCAGACCTGCGCCATACCGGGCGCGTCGGGGCAGCCCGAGATCGTGCTGCTGGGCACTGGCGACGCGGCGGAGCGCGAACGCACCCGCTTCGCCATCGGTGCCGCGATCGCGAAACTGCCCGAGGCGGTCTATGCCATCGAGGCATGGCCGGACGGTCCAGCCGCCAGCGAGATCGCGCTGGGCTACCTGTTTTCGCGCTACCGGTTCTCGCGCTATCGGAGCCAGTCCGCACCCAAGGCGCGGCTGGTCGCGCCCGCGCATATCGATGCCGCCCGGCTTGAACGCATCGCGACCGCGGAGGCGCTGACCCGCGACCTTATCAACACGCCCGCAGAGGACATGGGCCCGCGCGACCTGGAACACGCGGCCCATGATCTGGCCGAACTGCACGGCGCCCACGTCATCGGCACCCATGGCGAAAGCCTTCTGGACGCCAATCTGCCACTTATCCACACGGTCGGCCGCGCCAGCGACGAGGCCCCGCGCCTGATCGACATGAGCTGGGGCGACAGCGGCCCGCGCCTGACCCTCGTGGGCAAGGGGGTCTGCTTCGACACGGGCGGGCTGAACCTCAAGCCCGGCGCGTCCATGGGGCTGATGAAAAAGGACATGGGCGGCGCGGCGAACGTGCTGGGCCTTGCGCACATGATCATGGCCGAGGGCCTGCCCCTGCGGTTGCGCGTGCTGATCCCGGCAGTAGAGAACGCCGTGGCGGGCAACGCGTTCCGGCCCGGCGACATTCTGACCGCGCGGGATGGACAGACGATCGAGATCAACAACACCGATGCGGAGGGCCGCCTCGTGCTGGCAGATGCGCTGGCGCTCGCCTCGGAGGAAGAGCCCGACCTGCTGGTGTCCATGGCGACGCTGACCGGCGCGGCGCGCGTGGCGGTGGGCGCCGATATCGCGCCCTTCTACACCGATGACGAGGCGCTGGCGGCCGCGCTGGCCGAGGCGGCGCGCGAGGTCGCCGATCCTGTCTGGCGCCTGCCGTTCCACGCGCCCTACGAAAAGCTGATCGAGCCCGGCATCGCCGATCTCGACAACGCGCCCAAGGGCGGGTTCGCAGGCTCGATCACAGCCGCGCTGTTCCTGCGCCGCTTTACCGCCCCGTCGCGCGCCTATGCGCATTTCGACATCTACGCCTGGTCCGCCAGCGATGCACCCGGACGCGCCAAGGGCGGGCTGGGCCAAGGCGCGCGCGCGCTATTCGAAACCCTTCCGAAGGTCCTGAGCCTATGACACGCGACCCGCGCATGACCCCGTCGAACGGCCGCTACGCCCATGTGTCCCTGCAGGGCGAGGTGGAGGCGGAGAACTTCGTCGAGGGCACATGGATGACGGTGCAGCAGCCCATCGCCAATCTCTCGCGTGAGCCCGGCGGACCGCGCGAGAGCCAGCTTCTGTTCGGCGAACGGTTCCTCGTGCTGGAGGCTGCCGACGGCCATGCCTTCGGTCAGGTTGAACGTGACGGCTATGTCGGCTGGGTCGGGTCGGCGGCCCTGACGCAGGCCCCGGAGGCGACGCATTGGGTCATCTCGCCGGCCACGCATCTCTACCCCCGCCCAGAGGTAAAGGCGCAGGCCGAGGTGGCACTGTTCTTTGGGTCGGCGGTGAACGTGACGGCGGAACGGCAGGGGTTTCACCGTATCCAGACGGGCCATTTCGTACCGCGTCAGCACCTGATGCCCATCGCGGCCCGCTTCGACGACCCGGTTGGCGTGGCCGACCTGTTCCTCGGCACGCCTTACCTTTGGGGCGGAAGCAGCCGCTGGGGTCTCGACTGTTCCGGCCTCGTGCAACTGGCGCTTGCGGCCTGCGGCACGGACTGCCCGCGTGACAGCGACCAGCAGGCCGAGGCCTTGGGCGAGGATATCGACGCGCATGAGCCGCTCAAACGCGGCGACCTCGTGTTCTGGAGGGGCCATTGCGGCCTGATGGCGGATGCAAAGATGCTGCTGCACGCCAACGCGCACCACATGTCCGTCGCCTACGAGCCGCTGAAGGACGCCGCGGCGCGCATCGAAACCGCCGGCGAAGGCGCGGTGACGCGGCGAAAGCGGCTGCCGGCTGGTTAACCGATCGCGCGGATCAGCTTGCGTTCGAGCACCCGCAGCACGGCTTTCAGGTCATGGCCGCGCTTGAGAATACGCCCGTCCATACCGATCACGGAATATTGCCCCTGTGCCTGCCGCAGCTTGGGCCGCTTCTCGATCCGGTAGAGCGGATGCTCCGCCGTCCTGCGGAACACGGCGAAAATGGCGACGTCGGAAAGATGGGAGATCCCGTAATCCCGCCATTCCCCGGCGGCGACCATGCGCCCGTAAAGCCCGAGGATCAGCCCCAGCTCCTTCCGGTCGAAGGCGACGGTCTCAGACTGACGGTAGGGCGTGGTCTGGATGTTCATCGGATGATGGTGGGCGCGTCGGGGCCGGAAATCAAGGTGTCCGGCCCGTCCGGTCGAATTTCGCGGTCAGGCCCGCACAAGTTCCTCATACGACGTCGCCACGTCCCGGGTCATCGCGCCGACCTCGAAATTGTAGTCGCCGATCTGGCCGACGGGCGTGACCTCCGCCGCCGTGCCGGTCAGCCAGCACTGTTCGAAGCTCTCCAGTTCGCCGGGCAGGATGGTTCGCTGATGCACCTTCACCTGCCGCTGCTCGAGCATGCCGATCACCGTCTGCCGCGTGATGCCGTTCAGGAAGACATCCGCCGTGGGCGTATGCACCTCGCCGTCCTTGACGAAGAAGATGTTGGCACCCGTCGCCTCGGCCACGTAGCCGCGATAATCCATGAACAGCGCGTCGGAGCAGCCCTTCGCCTCGGCGGCATGCTTGGACATGGTGCAGATCATGTAGAGACCGGCAGCCTTGGCGTGGACGGGGATCGTCTCGGGGCTCGGGCGCTTCCACTTCGAGATGTCGAGCTTGGCGCCCTTCATCTTCGCGTCGCCGTAATAGCTGCCCCATTCCCACGCCGCGACGGCAAGCCTTACGGGGTTCTTGGCGGAACTGACGCCCATGTCCTCACCCGAGCCGCGCCACGCGACGGCACGGACATAGGCATCCGTCAGACCGTTGGCCTTCATCACCTCGTATTTCGCGACCTCGATCTCATCGACGGTCCAGGGAATATCGACGTCCAGCATCCGGCCCGAGGCCAGCAGGCGCTCGGAATGCCGGCGGCTTTCGAAGATCTTTCCGTTATACGCGCGCTCCCCCTCGAAAACGGAGGATGCGTAGTGCATCGCATGGGTCAGGATGTGCACATTGGCCTGGCGCCAGTCCACCAGCTTGCCATCCATCCAGATCCAGCCGTCGCGGTCGTCATAGGCTCCTGCCATGATCCCTTCCTTTGCAATGTCACCCGGTTTTCCGGTCGCTTTTTTCGATTGTTGCGCAAAATATTGCCGGAGCGGACAGAATATTTCGCCAAACCGGTCCGGAGCTAACAATTGATTCTTGGAAAGTCAACAAGGCTGACATAAACTGTGACCGACATGCCGGGCAGCCGGCACGGGAAGGGACAGGGTCAATGGCCGAACGCGCGCCCCAGACATCGATGGGAAGAAGCGAGAGCCTTCTTTTCCTGACGGACGAGCAGCTGCGCCGCGGCATCGAGGCGATGTTTTTCGCCTATCGTGGCTTCACCGCCGATCCGGACAAGATCCTTCACGAATACGGCTATGGCCGCGCCCATCATCGCGCGATCCATTTCATAAACCGCGCACCGGGCACGACGGTGAACAACCTTTTGTCGATCCTGGGCGTGACCAAGCAGTCGCTGAACCGCGTGCTCAGGGCGCTGGTCGAGGACGGTCTCGTCGAAAGCCGGGTGGGCACGCGCGACAAGCGTGAGAGGCACCTCCACCTCACCGAAGCGGGCGCCGATCTGGAACGCCAGCTTTCCGAGGCTCAGCGCAACCGGATGCGCGCGGCGTTCCGTAACGCGGGTCCCGAGGCCGTGGCGGGCTTTCGTGCCGTACTGGAGGAGATGATGGACGCGGACATGCGACGCCATTACCTTGATGGTGGGGACGGCGCGCCATGACGGATATCGGTGCTCATCTGCTGATCGTCGACGACGATGAGCGCATCCGCGGGCTGCTGCAGAAATTTCTCGTGCGAAATGGCTTCATGACCACGGCCGCGCGGGATGCGGCCCATGCCCGCCGCCTTCTGGCCGGTCTCGATTTCGACCTGATCGTGCTGGATGTGATGATGCCGGGCGAGGATGGTCTGACCCTCACGCGGGATCTGCGTCAGACGCTCACCACGCCGATCCTGCTCCTTACCGCGAAGGGCGAGGCCGACGACCGGATCACCGGGTTCGAAGCCGGGGCGGACGATTACCTCACCAAACCCTTCGAGCCCAAGGAACTGCTGCTGCGCGTCAACGCGATCCTGCGCCGGATGCCCAAGCAGCCGGAGGAGACACAGGTGGTGCAGATCCTGCATCTGGGTCCGATCCGCTACGACATGGAACGCGGCGAGCTCTGGCATGGGCAGGGCATCGTGCGCCTGACCGCGACCGAGGCGTCTCTGATGCGGATCTTCTCTGGCCAGCCGAACCAGCCTTTCACGCGCGGCGAACTTGTGGGCCTGCTCAACCGCGACAAGGGGGCCGCCAGCGACCACGTGCAGGAACGCGCGGTGGACGTACAGATCACGCGGCTGCGCAAGAAGATCGAAGTGAACCCGAAACAGCCCCGCTACCTTCAGACGGTGCGCGGCGCGGGTTACATGCTGGCGCCAGACTGAACGGAGCGTCCCATGACGACACTGCTGATCGAAAACCCGGCAGGCATGGATCACCTGATGCCGCCGGGTCACCCGGAACAGGTGGCGCGGCTCGAGGCCGTGCGCACCGCGCTCGCCGCGCCGCCCTTCGCCGCGCTTGTCCGGCAGGAGGCACCACTGGCGGATGACACGGACCTGCTGCTGGCGCATCCGCAGGCCCATGTCGACCGGATCAGGGCCGCGATGCCGGAGGCGGGGCTGGTCGCGCTCGACCCCGACACCCATGCAAGCCCCGGATCGTGGGCGGCCGCGCTGAAGGGTGTCGGCGGCATGATCGCGGGCATCGACGCCGTGCTCGACGGTCGCGCAACCAACGCCTTCGTGGCCACGCGCCCGCCCGGGCACCATGCCGAACAGACGCGGGCCATGGGTTTCTGCTTTTTCGGCACCATCGCCATCGGCGCGCGTCATGCTCTGGAACGGCGCGGCCTGTCGCGGGTAGCGGTAGTCGATTTCGACGTCCACCACGGCAACGGCACGCAGGATATCCTCTGGGACGAACCGCGCGCGTTCTTCGTCTCAAGTCACCAGATGCCGCTGTTTCCCGGCACCGGCGCGGCCTCGGAACGGGGCGGGTCGAACAACATCCTGAACATTCCCCTGCCTCCGGGATCGGACGGGGCGCATATGCGGTCGCTCTACGAGACGCGCGTCTTTCCCGCGCTGCGCGCCTTCGCGCCCGAATTGATCCTTGTCTCCGCCGGCTTCGACGCGCACCGCTTCGACCCTCTCGCGAACCTGGGCTGGGACGAGAGCGACTTCGCATGGCTCACGCGCGAGATCTGCAACCTCGCCGATGAGCTGTGCGACGGGCGCGTGGTCTCGACACTCGAAGGCGGCTATGATCTTCCTGCGCTCGCCGCGTCGGTCGCGGCGCATGTGACGGAATTGATGGAGAGGCGCGGATGAGCGACGAGAAACCAGTCGAAGAGATGAGCTTCGAAGAGGCCATTCGCGAATTCGAATCCGTGGTCGCGGCGCTTGACCGGGGTGACGTGCCGCTGGAAGATTCCATCAAGCTCTACAAGCGCGGCGCCGCGCTGCGCGCCCATTGCGAGGCCCGCCTGAAAGAGGCCGAGGAGCAGGTCGAACAGATCACGCTCGACGCCAATGGCAACGCCACCGGCACGAAGCCCGCAGAAGGGCTCTGACCCATGTTCCAGAACGCGCTGGGGCAAGCGCAAGACGCGATCGCGTCCTTCCTGACGCAGGAGCTTGCGCGGTACGGCGAGAACCGCGTGGCCGAGGGCATGCGCTACGCGACCGAGGGCGGCAAGCGCCTGCGCGGCTTTCTTGTACTGGAAACGGCCGGCATGTTCGACGTGCCGCAGGAACAGGCGCTCCATGCGGCGGCGGCCGTGGAATGCGTTCATGCCTACAGCCTCGTCCATGACGATCTGCCCTGCATGGACAACGACGACCTCAGGCGCGGGCGCCCCACGGTGCATCGTAAATGGGACGAGGCGACCGCCGTTCTGGTGGGTGACGCGCTCCAGACCTTCGCCTTCGAGCTTCTGACCGACCCGGCGGCGGGGGATGCCGAGCAGCGGATCGCGCTGGTGTCCGGCCTCGCGCGGGCCAGCGGGGCCGAGGGCATGGTTCTGGGACAGGCACAGGACATCGCGGCGGAAACCGCCGGGCGGCAACTGGGCCTCGACGAAATAACGGATCTTCAGCGCAACAAGACCGGCCGGCTGATCGAATGGCCGGCGGAGGCCGGCGCCATCCTCGGCCGCGCCGATCCCGGGCCGCTCGGGACCTATGCCCGCGCCGTCGGGTTGGCCTTCCAGATCGCCGACGACATTCTCGACGTGACGGGCGACAGCGAGAAGGCGGGCAAGGCTCTGCGCAAGGATGCCGAGGCCGGCAAGGCGACCTTCGTCTCGCTTCTGGGCCTCGACGGCGCACGCGACCGCGAGAAGGCGCTGGTCGAGGAGGCCTGCGAAGCGATCGCACCATACGGCGACAGGTCGCAGACCTTGCAGGCGTTGGCCCGCTACATTATCGCCCGCGAGATGTGAAACCGGGGGCCGGACGGCCCGGGAGCCCAGCGATGAGCCAGAGACCCGTGACCCCAATTCTGGACCGTGTGACATCACCGGCCGACCTCAAGCGGTTATCCGACGCGGATCTCGAGCGGCTCGCGGGGGAACTGCGGGCCGAGACGATCTGGTCCGTCAGCCAGACGGGCGGGCATTTCGGCGCGGGCCTCGGCGTGGTGGAGATGACCGTCGCCATCCATGCTGTGTTCGACACGCCGCGCGACAAGCTGATCTGGGACGTTTCCCACCAGTCCTATCCGCACAAGATCCTGACGGGCCGTCGTGACCGGATGCTGACGATCCGGCAGAAGGACGGCCTGTCCGGCTTCACCAAGCGCAGCGAGTCGCCCTACGACCCGTTCGGCGCTGCGCATGCTTCTACAAGTATTTCCGCCGCGCTCGGCTTTGCGCTGGCGCGCGAGCTGGGCGGCGACTGCCCCACCGGCCATGGCGACGCCATCGCGGTGATCGGCGACGGCGCGCTGTCGGGCGGCATGGCCTATGAGGCGATGAACAACGCGGGCCATCTGGGCACGCGGCTGATCGTGATCCTCAACGACAACGAGATGTCCATCGCCCCTCCGACGGGTGCGATGTCCTCCTACCTCTCGCGGCTTTACGCGGGCGCACCGTTTCAGGAGTTGAAGGCGGCGGCGAAGGGCGCCGTGTCGCTCCTGCCCGAGCCCTTCCAGGAAGGCGCGCGGCGGGCCAAGGAACTGCTCAAGGCGGCCACCGTCGGCGGCACGCTCTTCGAGGAACTGGGGTTCAGCTATATCGGCCCCATCGACGGACATGACATGGAGCAGCTTCTTGCCGTCCTGCGCACGGTCAAGGCGCGCGCCGACGGCCCGATCCTGATCCACGCGATCACGAAAAAGGGCAAGGGCTACGCCGAACACCGCCCCGACCGCGGCCATGCCACGGCGAAATTCGACGTGGCGACGGGCGAGCAGAAGAAAGCGCCTTCGAACGCGCCCTCCTACACCAAGGTCTTTGCCCGCAGCCTGATCCGCGAGGCGGAGGAAGATCCGAAAATCGTCGCCGTTACCGCTGCTATGCCCGACGGCACCGGCCTCGACCTTTTCGGCGAACGGTTCCCCACGCGCACCTTCGACGTGGGCATCGCCGAACAGCACGCGGTCACGATGTGCGCGGGCATGGCGGCGGGCGGGTTGAAGCCCTTCGCCGCGATCTATTCCACCTTCCTGCAGCGCGGTTACGACCAGGTCGTGCACGACGTCGCGATCCAGCGCCTGCCGGTCCGCTTCGCCATCGACCGGGCCGGGCTTGTGGGCGCCGATGGCGCGACCCATGCCGGCAGCTACGACATCGCGTACCTGTCGAACCTCCCCGGCTTCGTGGTGATGGCCGCCGCCGACGAGGCGGAGCTCGTGCACATGATCCGCACCGCGCTCGAGATCGAGGACCGGCCCAGTGCCTTCCGCTATCCGCGTGGCGAGGGTGTCGGCGTCGAGATGCCGGAACGCGGCACGGCGCTGGAAATCGGCCGGGGCCGCATGATCACCGAGGGCAACCGCGTCGCGATCCTGAACTTCGGCGCCCGCCTGAAGGAGGTGAAGGAGGCCGCCGAGACGCTCGCGCAGCGCGGCCTGAGCCCCACCATCGCCGACGCCCGCTTCGCCAAGCCGCTCGACGAGGAGATGATCCTCGGGCTCGCCCGCCATCACGAAGCGCTGATCACCATCGAGGAAGGCGCGGTGGGCGGCTTCGGCTCTCACGTGGCGCAGCTTCTGGCGGAACGGGGCGTGTTCGACACGGGGCTCAAGTATCGCTCCATGGTCCTGCCCGATGTGTTCATCGATCAGGCCAACCCCGAGGACATGTACACGGTGGCGCGGATGAATGCCGAGGACATCGTGCAGAAGGTTCTGACGACGCTGGGCGTGGCAACGCTGGAGAAGCGGGCCTAGGCCGGGAACCGCGCCCTCGTCCGGTTCGCGAAGGCCACGAGGCTCAGCATCACGGGCACCTCCACCAGAACGCCCACGACCGTGACCAGCGCCGCGCCGGAATCGAGCCCGAAGAGCCCGATCGCCACGGCCACCGCCAGTTCGAAGAAATTCGACGTGCCGATCAGGGCGCAGGGGGCGGCGACGCGATGGGGCACGCGCCAGAGCCACGCCCAGGCATAGGCCAGCGCGAAGATCCCGTAGGACTGGATCAGGATCGGCGTGGCCAGCAGCACGATCAGGAAGGGCTGGGCAAGGATGACCGAACCCTGGAACCCGAACAGAAGCACCACCGTGGCCAGAAGGCCGAAGACCGAGGCGGGCTTGATCCACGCGGTGAAGCCGTCGACCGCCGCCTGCCCGCCCCGCGCCATCAGGGCCGCCCGCGTCGCCAGCCCCGCCACCAGCGGGATCACCACGTAAAGCGCCACTGACAAAAGCAGCGTCTCCCACGGCACGGCGATGTCCGTGACCCCCAGCAGGAACGCCACGATCGGCGCGAAGGCGAAGACCATGATGACATCGTTCAGAGACACCTGAACCAGCGTGTAGTTCGGGTCGCCCTTCGTCAGTTGCGACCAGACGAAGACCATCGCCGTGCACGGCGCCGCGCCCAACAGGATCAGGCCGGCGATGTACTGGCTGGCATCGGCCGGGTCGATCAGGTCGGCAAAGACGTATTCGAAGAACAGGACGCCGAGGGCGGCCATGGTGAAGGGCTTGATCAGCCAGTTGACGGCCACCGTGATCATCAGGCCCTTCGGCTTGCGGCCGATGCCGCCGAGGCTGGCGAGGTCCACGCCGATCATCATCGGGTAGACCATCGCCCAGATCAGGACCGCCACGATCAGGTTGACCGAGGCGTATTCCACCGACGCGAGCGTTGCGAAAAGGCCCGGAAAGACCTGTCCCAGCGCAAGGCCCACAAGGATCGCTGCCAGCACCCAGAGGGACAGGAAACGCTCGAATCCACCCATGTCGCGATCCCGCTCCGGCTGTCTCGGTCAGGCGCGCTTAAAGCATCGCCGCCGCCAGCCCGAAAGCCCCTTTCGGGACGGGACCCGCTACTTCTCCAGCCGTTCCTCGATCTTTCTCAACCGCTCCAGCACCTCGTCGCGATAGGCGTCCGTCGCCGCGTTGCTTTCCTCCGCATGGGCGTCCTGCATGGAGTTCACCACGAGGCCCACGATCAGGTTCACCACCGCGAAGGTCGTGACCATGATGAAGGGCACGAAGAAGGCCCATGCGTAGGGATAGACCTCGAGCACGGGCCGCACGATGCCCATGGACCAGGATTCCAGCGTCATGATCTGGAACAGCGTATAAAGCGAATCGCCCAGCGTGCCGAACCAGTCGGGGAAGCTGTCGGAGAAGAGCTTCGTCGCCATGACCGCGCCGATGTAGAAGATGATCGACATCAGCAGGAACACCGACCCCATCCCCGGCAGTGCGGTCATCAGACCCTCCACCACGCGGCGCAGCGACGGGACCACCGACAGGATGCGCAGCACCCGCAGGATGCGCAGGGCCCGCAGGACCGACAGGCCCTGCGCGGCCGGGACCAGCGCGATGCCCACGATGACGAAGTCGAACAGGTTCCAGCCCGAACGGAAGAATCGCGGGCCATGGGCCACGAGTTTCAGCGCGATCTCGATCACGAAGATGGCGAGACATGCCCGGTCGAGGGCGAGGATCAGCGGACCCCAGGACGCCATCAGCGTGTCCGACGTCTCCATCCCGAGTATGATCGCGTTGAACACGATCACGCCGATGATCGTGTTGCGCACCTGTGGCCGGTCCAGCCAGTCGGCCAGACGCGTGCGGAATCCCTCGGGGGCGGCTGTGTCGGACATGGATCATCCCTCGCGTTTCAGGCGTCGATATGGGCAAGGGTGAGCGACGCGGCAAGCTCCACATGCGTCGACCAGAGAAACTGGTCAACGGGTTGCACCCAATTGAGGCGATATCCCGCGTGCGTGAGGATCGCGGCGTCACGGGCGAAGGTCACCGGGTTGCAGGACACCGCCGCGATGGCCGGCACCCGCGCCTCGGCCAGCGCGCGGGTCTGCGCCTCCGCGCCCGCTCGGGGCGGGTCGATGACCACGGCGTCGTAGGCGGACAGCTCGGTCGCCATCATCGGGCGGCGGAAAAGATCGCGGGTCTCGGTCTTGACGGGTTTCAGCCCCTGCGCATGTCGCGCGCCGGCGTCGAGTGCGGCCAGAAGGGCCGCCTCCCCCTCGACGGCATGCACCGTGGCACGCCGCGCCATCGGCAGCGCGAAGGTGCCGCAACCGGCGAAAAGGTCCGCGATCCGCGTTGCGTCCCCGACCGCCTCCTCCACCGCCCACAGGAGCGCCGCCTCTCCATGCGCTGTCGCCTGCAGGAAGGCCCCCGGCGGCGGCGTGACGGCCGCGTTTCCGAAACGCACCACCGGCGGCGTGGCGGCGAAGATCGGCTCATCCTCCCATGTCAGACGCACGAAATGGCCCGCGAACGCGCCCAGCGCCGCCCTGAGCGGCCCGTCTAGCGGCTTGCCGCCGGTCACGCGCAGGTCCACGCCGCTCTCGCTCTGGGTGATCGCGAAGGACAGCACCCCGGCCCGCGAGCCGCCCAGCCGGGTGATGTCCTCCAGCACCGGCACGGCTGCCATCAGCCCCGGCGCCAGCACATGACAGTCGGTGATCGGCACGATCGTGTCGGACCGCCTTGCGTGAAAGCCCACCAGCGCGCCCTTCCTGGTCCGCCGCCCGGCAAGGCTGGCGCGCCGCCGCGACCGGGGCGGCGAGGTCGCGATGGGCCGAAGGGGCGCGTCGAGGCCCTGCGCGGCCAGCGCGGTTTCGATGGTGCCGGTCTTCCAACCCGCCACGAAGCTGTCCGAGGCATGCATCAGGGCGCAGCCACCGCAGCTCCGGTAGTGCACGCAAGGGGCGCTGACCCGCTGCGGCGAGGGTGTCACGATCGCAGGCACCTCGATCCGGTCGCCCTCGATCTCGCCCGCGACCACCTCACCGGGCAGCGTGCGCGCGGCAAAGACCGTCCGGCCATCGGGGCCCTCGCCGATCCCGTCGCCGCGATGGCCCAGCCGCGTGATTGCGATCTCCGTCACGCCTCAACCCGCATGCACGGCCGGGGAAAACGCGTAGCCCTCGGGGCTGAGCACGGTGCATTCGCGCAGCCCGTGGGGTTTGTCTGCGGGTGGCTCCAGCACCATGTGCCCCGCCGCCTCCGCCCGCGCAGCAGCCGCGTCCGGGTCGATGCCGAAGAGGTAGACCTGCGCGCCGCCCCCGCGCGGCGGCGTTTCGGGCACGAGGCCCAGCACCGGGTGGGCGCGAAACGTCCCGTCGTGGTGCAGCTGGAACATCGCGCCGTCATGGGTAACGCTGGCGAAATCGTCGCTGAGCCGGTGAACGGATAGCCCGAAGACCTCGCTCAGGAATGCCGCGAGCGCCCGCACGTCCGGCGACAACAGGTTCACGCCCAGCCCCGTGAGGCTGCGCCCGAAATCCGCGGCTGAGACCGTCTCGAAATCCATCGACCCCTTCCCTTCAGGACGGGCCGTTTCTGTCATGGGGCAAGCCGAACGACCAGCCTATTCGGCGGCCTCCGCGTGGATGAAGCCGCCCGATTGCCGGTTCCAGTAACGCGCGTAAAGTCCGTCCTTCGCAAGCAACTCCTCATGCGTCCCGTCCTCCACGATCCGGCCATCGTCCAGAACGATGATCCGGTCCATCGAGGCCAGAGTGGACAGGCGGTGCGCGATTGCGATCACCGTCTTGCCCTCCATCACGTCGGCAAGGGTGGACTGGATCGCGGCCTCGACCTCGCTGTCGAGCGCACTCGTCGCCTCGTCCAGAACCAGCACCGGTGCGTCCTTCAGGAAGGCGCGCGCGAGCGCGATGCGCTGCCGCTGTCCGCCCGACAGCTTCACGCCCCGTTCGCCCAGATGCGCCCCATAGCCTTCGCGCCCCCGGTGATCGCGCAGCGACGGGATGAACTCATGCGCCTCGGCCCGTTGCGCGGCGGCGTAGACCTCCTCGTCGGTGGCCTCGGGCCGCCCGTAGCGGATGTTCTCCATTGCGGAGCGGTTGAACATCGCCGTCTCCTGCGTGACCATCGCGATCTGGTGGCGCAGACTGTCCTGCGTCACCTCGCGGATGTCGGTCCGGTCGAGCGTGATGCGCCCCGCCTCGGTGTCGTAGAGCCGCAGGAGCAGCGAAACGAGCGTCGACTTGCCCGCACCCGAGGCGCCGACGATCCCCAACTTCTGCCCCGGCTCGATCACCAGATCGATGTCCTCGACGCCACCCGCCTGCCGGCCATAGGCGAAACTCACGTCCTCGTAGGCGATGCGCCCCTCGATCCGCGGCAGGGTCCGCGCGTCCGGATCGTCGGTCAGCGTGTGGGGCGGCGTCAACGTGCGCATCCCGTCCTCGATCTCGCCCACATTGGCGTAGACGGTCATCAGTGTGAAACTGACCCAGCCGGTCATCTGCGCGATGCGCATCGCGATCGCGCCCGTCGCCGCGATCTCGCCGGGCGTGGCCTGACCGTTCCGCCACAGAAGGACGGCACCAAGGACGAGGATCACCGGCAAAAGCCCCGCCGTCGCCATCAGCGCGAAGCGGAACCCGGTGGACAGATAGCCAAAGGCAAGCGCCGTCTGGCGATAGCCCTGCAGCGCGTCGATGGCGGCCTCGTCCTCATGGTCGACATGGCCGAACAGCTTCACCGTCTTGATGTTTGTGATCGTGTCGACGATCTGGCCCGTGACGTTCGCGCGCGCCGCCGCCCGGTCCTTGGACCGCACGCGGATGCGCGGCAGGAACCAGCGGATCATCACGATATAGCCCGCAAGCCAAAGGAGCAGCGCCACACCGATCCGCCAGTCGATCGCCGTGAGCATGACGATGGACCCGATCAGAGTGGCGACGGCGAAGGCGCCGGCATTGATGACCTCGGTTACCACGTTCACCAGCGCCGTCGCGGTCTGCATCTGCTTTTGCGCGATGCGCCCGGCGAAATCGTTGTCGAAGAAGGTCACCGAATGACCCAGCGACCAGCGGTGCAACCGGCTCTGGATCAGCGGCGACAGGTTCGGCGGCAGGACGATGCCGTTGAACGCGGCCGACGCGCCGAAGAACAGCGGCCTGAGCGCGAGGTAGAACACGGCGTAAAGAACCACGAGGCCGAGGTTTTCCGCGAAATACCCCTCGCTGCCCGCCGCGGTGCTGTCGACCAGCACCCCCAGAAGCCACGCCGCGCCCACCTCCATCGCGCCCGCAAGCCCCGAGAGGATCGCGGCCACGATGATGACCGGCCACGACCCGGCAAGGCACCAGCGGATGAACGGCCAGAGGGTGCGGGGCGGGGCGCCTTCAGCGGGCTGGAACCCGTCTATCAGGGTGCCAAGCCAGGCCAGGGTTTTCCGGATCGTCGTCGTCATTCCGCCGCCTCGGTCTCCGTTCCGATGAACCCGCCGGACTGGCGCGCCCAGAACCCGGCATATAGTCCGTTCATCGCCAGAAGCCCGGAATGGTTCCCTTCCTCGGCGATGCGTCCGTCATCCAGAACCACGATCCGGTCCATATGCGCGATGGTCGAAAGCCGGTGCGCGATGGCGATTACCGTCTTGCCCTCCATCACGCCGTAGAGGGTTTCCTGGATCGCGGCCTCCACCTCGCTGTCGAGCGCGCTGGTGGCCTCGTCCAGCAGGAGGATCGGCGCGTCCTTGAGGATCGCGCGCGCCAAAGTCACGCGCTGCCGCTGCCCGCCGGACAGCTTCACGCCACGCTCGCCCACATGGGCCTCGTAGCCGGTGCGGCCCTCAGGATCGCTGAGGTCGTGGATGAAGTCATGCGCCTCCGCCCGCTGCGCGGCGGCGATCATGTCTGCCTCACTCGCGTCGGGGCGGCCATAAAGGATGTTGTCACGCACCGACCGATGCAGAAGCGAACTGTCCTGCTGCACCACGCCGATCTTGTGGCGCAGGCTGTCCTGCGTGACGGTCGCGATGTCCTGCCCGTCGATCAGGATGCGCCCGCCCTCGAGGTCGTAGAATCTGAGCAGCAGCTTCACCAGCGTCGACTTGCCCGCACCCGACCGGCCGATCAGGCCGACCTTCTCGCCGGGCCGTATCGTGAGGCTCAACCGGTCGATCCCGCCCGCGCCGCGCCCGTAATGGTGCGACACCTCCTCGAACCGGATCTCGCCCTTGTCGAAGTCCAGCGGCTTCGCGTCCGGCGCGTCGGTCAGGGTGATGGGATCGGTGATCGTCTCCATCCCTTCCGCGACCACGCCGAGCGACCGGAAAAAGCTCGACACCGCCCACATGATCCAGCCGGTCATGGCGTTGAGCCTGAGCGTCAGCGCCGTCGCGGCGGCCACCGTGCCCACACTCGCCGCCCCCCCGGCCCAAAGCCAGATGGCCCAGCCCACCACGGCCACGATCAGAAGGCCGTTCAGGACGGTTAGGACGATATCCATTATGGTGAAGAGCCGCATCTCGCGGGCGAAGGTCTGACGCGTGTTCTCGATCGCCTCCTTCGCGTATTCGATCTCCCGGTCGTGATGGGCGAAAAGCTTCACCGCATGTATGTTCGTGTAGGTGTCGACGATCCGCCCCGTGGTGGCCGACCGCGCATCGGCGCTGGCCTGCGAGGCGGGGCCGATCCGCACGATCGTCCAGCGCAACAACAGCCCGTAAAGCGCGAACCACGCCAGAAGCGGCAAGAGCAGGCGCGGATCCGCTCCGAAGAGCAGGATCGCCGCGCCAACGAGGTAGGCCAGCGCGAAGGTGAGCGCGTCGAAGATCTGGAACACCGCCTCGCCCCCGCTGAGCGGGGTCTGCATGATCCGGTTGGCGATGCGCCCCGCGAAATCGTTCTCGAACCAGCCCACCGACTGGCGCAGGACCTGCCGGTGCGCGCGCCAGCGGATGAGCGTGCCGAACTGCGGCAGGATCGCGTTGTTCAGAAGTGCCACGTCCAACCCCTGCATGAGCGGCCGGATCAGCAGCACGAAAAGCGCCGCGAGCATCAGCTCGACCCCGTGATCGGCCAGCACCTCGGACGGTGCGCCAGTGGACAAGAGGTCCACCACGCGGCCCATGTACCAGATCAGGCCGATCTCGATGGCCGCCACCACCAGAGACATGATCGCGGTCGCCGCGAAGAGCCTCTTGAAGGGCTGCGAATAGTCCCACAGGAACGCGAACAGCCGACGCGGCGGCGTGTCCGTGTCGGGGTAGGCCGTATAGGGATCGACCAGTGTTTCGAAGAACTTGAACAGTCGGGAAATCATCGGGGGCGCCGTCCTTCGGGCTCCATATAGCCCCCGCTTCACATAAAGACCATGACGGCCGACGCGGCGAGACCGGTCGCCATGACGCGGGTGAAAAGCGTCCACGCCCGGTCGTCCTTCAGCAGGCCAGCCAGAAGCGCCCCGGCGAAGGCCCAGAACAGGCAGACGAAGAGGTTGATCCCCGAAAACGCGAGCGCCAGGCGCTGCGCCTCGTCCCATGGCGCGAGGCCAAGGCCATAGCCCGACGCCGCCGCCAGAGTGACTGCCCAGACCTTGGGGTTGACCCATTGGAACACCACGGCCCGCGCCACGCCCCATGGTCTTTCATCATTCACGGGGCCCGCCGCACGGCCGGGACGGGCGCGCCACAGCTTCACCGCCATCCAGAGGATCCATGCCGCCGCCAGACCGCTGAGGCCGGTCCTTAGGACGGGCCATTCCGCCACCAGCGCGCCGATGCCGAACCCCGTCAGACCGGCGGTGATGCCCACGCCAAGCGCCACGCCGAGGATATGCGGCAGGCTGGCGCGAAAGCCGAAGCGCGCGCCGGATGTCGTCAGCAGGATGACATTCGGACCCGGTGTGAAGAGACCGAGAAAGACGAAGAGGTAGAGTGGATCCATGCGCCGCGCCCCGATAGGCGCGCACCCAACCCCGGGCACAGACCCCTGTCAAGCGGGCTCAGGACAGCAGTTCCCCCGCCGACAGGCCGAAGCCGCTGTCGATCCACCGCCGTTCCAGCCGGGCAAGTTCCGCGCCCAGCGCAGGACCCGAGAAATCCGGCATCAGGTCGGCGGCCTTCAGTGGAAAGGTGGCCCGGGCGCCGGCAGCGGCCTTGGCCAGATCGGCAGGGTCCGCCCGCTGGCCGGCAAGGGCTGCACGCAGCAACAGGATGTCGCGCGCCAACGTCTCGCCATGCCGGTAGCCCAGCTCACCGGGGCCTGCCGCGCTCGCCATGCCGTCGCGCATCCGGGCCAGCGCCTGCGCCTCGGCGCGGGAGAGCCTCAGGGCAACGGCCGCATCCTCGCCGCCCAGCGCCGCGAGACGGCGCATCGGGTCGGGCGGCGCGTCGCCCTCGATCTCCACCAGCACCGGAAGCAGCCGGTCATCGGCACCGGGCAGAACGTGCAACAGGACGCCTGACCGCGCCATGGCCGCCACCGCCGGCGCCGGGTCGGGCGCGGCCAGAAGCTTGCGCATCTCGGCCCCGATCCGTTCCTTGGCCAGCCGGTTGAGTCCGTCGGCCAGTTCCGCCGCGGCGGCGAGCCCATCGGCATCGAGGCCCAGACCGGGGTCGGCGTAATGGGCGTGGAAGCGGAAGAAGCGCAGGATGCGCAGGTAATCCTCGACGATCCTGTCATGGGGATCGCCGATGAACCGGATGCGCCGTGCCTTGAGGTCCGCCAGCCCCTCGCCCGTGGGATCGAGGACAACCCCGTCGCGCAAGGCGTAGAGCGCGTTGACGGTGAAGTCGCGGCGATGCGCGTCCTCCTCGACCTTGTCGGTATAGGCCACCGTGGCGCGGCGCCCGTCGGTCGCCACGTCGCGCCGCAGCGTCGTCACCTCGACGGGAACGTGATCGGCCACCACGGTGATGGTGCCATGCGCCTCCCCGGTCGGCACGGCCCGCAGCCCCGCGGCCTCGGCCATCCCGGTCACGCGGTCCGGCGTGGCATCGGTCGCGATGTCGATATCGACCGCCTCGAAACCCAAGAGCCCGTCACGCACGCAGCCGCCGACGAACCATGCCCGCGCGCCGCCGACCTCCAGCGCGTCCAGCACAGCATGGATATGGGGGTCATCCAGCCACTCTGTCGTCAGTCGCATGTCACGCCACCCGGTCGGCAAGCGATTTCAGAATCCGCGCCGTGGCGCCCCAGATGTAATAGGGACCGTAGGGCGCGACATAGTAATGCCGGCGCTGCCCGCGCCAGGCGCGGCTTTCGATGCGGTAATTCGAAGGCGTCATCAGAAAGTCCAGCGGCACGCGGAACACCTCGGCCACCTCGCCATCCTCGGGCACGGCCTCGAACTCCGAACAGACGCGTGCAAGTACGGGCGTGATCGTGTAGCCCGTGACGGTCTCGTGGGACGGCAGTTCGACCAGAACCTCGACATTGCGGGGGTCGAGCCCGATTTCCTCGCGCGCTTCACGCAGCGCAGCGGCGCGGATGTCGGCGTCGCCGGCATCCACCTTGCCGCCGGGCAGCGCGATCTGGCCCGGGTGATGCGTCAGATGCGAGGCGCGTTTGGTCAGCACGACCTCGGCGCCCAGCACAGGGATGAGCACCGCCGCCGGACGCAGCCGCCGGCCCGGAGCAGGCAGCACCTTGGGGTCCAGATCGAAATCAGATGAGGGCGCCGGCCCCGAATCCACCGCATCCACCACCGCGCGATGGAGAATGTCGAGGTCAATCCGTCTGCCCATCCTCTCCTCCCGGGGGTGAGACAGCCTCGAAACCGAGAGTCTCGGGGTCGAACTCGTAATGCGCGCCGCAGAACTGGCAATCCGCCGTCACGATCCCCTCGTCCGTCGTCATGTGCCCGATATCCTTGGCCGAGTAGATCGACAGGCTCTGACGTACGCGATCGGCCGAGCAGGTGCAGCCAAACTGCACGGGCTGTGCGTCGAAAACGCGCGGCGTTTCCTCGTGGAACAGGCGCACCAGCAGGTCCGTGGGGCTGACATGGGGGCCCACGAGCTCAAGCTCGTCGGCGGTGTCCAGCAGAACGTTGGCGCGGTGCCAGTTCTCGCCCTCGTCGCCGTCGACGAGATCCTCTGCCGCCAGAAGCCCGTCCTCACCCGATCCGCCTTCGCCCGAGACCCTCTGAGCCTTCGGCATGTGCTGCAGCATCACGCCACCGGCCCGCCAGCCGGTCGAACCGCCGGCTTCACGGCTCTGACCGAAGCCGACCATGAACCTTGTTGGCAACTGTTCGGACTGCGCGAAATAGGTCTCGGCACAGGACCGGAGCGAGCCGCCGGAAAGCGGTGTGATCCCCTGATAGGGCGCTGTGCCGGCCCCCTGGTCGATCAGGATGGCGAAATAGCCCTTGCCGGTCTGCCCGAACGGGTCCGCACCCGGCACGAGGCGCTCGGCGTCGTAACTCGCGAAGGCCCGGATGCGCGCCGGCGCGCCATCCTCGCCCGGTGCGAAGAAATCCGTCGCGATCAGCCGGATCGGCCCGTCGCCGCGCATCTGCAGCGACAGCTTCCACCTGAGCTTGATCGTCTGGCCGATCATCGCCGTCAGCAGCGCCATCTCGGCCACCAGGGCCTCTACCTCCGGGGGGTAGTCGTGCTGGTCGAGGATCTGCTCGAGCGTCGTGTCGAGGCGCGCGACGCGTCCCCTTATGTCGGAACGGTCGAGCTGGAACGGCAGGACGGTGTCATCCCATGCGATGCGGGTCGTCAGTGTCATGAATACGGTATCCGGGGCACGATTTGCGGGGTTGCGTTTCATATAGGCCCGCGTCGTGCAATCCCAAAGACCCCGGACGCTCGCGATGCGGGTCCGGGCGCCACGGGCCACGATTTCCAAATGCCGACGGTTGTCACCCATGGTGAAAAGTTCGACGATCTCATATCGAGCAAGGCAGGTGCCGCGCCTGGCCGGCCGATGCCGGCGCGATGTCCGGACACTTCCCAAAAATGCCGGGTTTTGTCCTTAAACGTCGGGCTTCGATGACGTATTGGCATGGGCAACCATGGGCGCGCCGTTCCATCGGGAATGGCATCACGAACGGGACGAGGCATGGCGAAGCAGCGGGTTCTTCTGACGGGCGGCGCGGGCTATATCGGGTCGCACACCTATCTCGCGCTGGTCGAGGCGGGACACGAGGTCACGATCCTCGACAGTTTCGCCAACGCCCGGAAAAGCGTGATCGACCGGCTGGGCCGGATCACGGGGACGGATGTCGATGTGATCGAGGCCGATGTGCGTGACGCCCATGCCCTCGACGCGGCTTTCGCTTCGGGACGTTTCGATGCAGTCGTCCATTTCGCCGCGCTCAAGGCGGTGTCTGAAAGCGTGGAAAAACCGCTCGACTATTTCGACGTCAATATCGGCGGGCTCACGACGCTGTTGCGGGTGATGGACGCCCATGACTGCCGGAGGCTCGTGTTTTCCTCATCGGCCACGGTCTACGGCGTGCCGGATGAGACACCGACGCCCGAGACAGCCGAGTTCCGGGGCATGAACCCCTATGGCCAGACCAAGATCATGGGCGAGCAGATGCTGAACTGGCTCTCGGCCTCCGATCCGCGCTGGGCCATCGGTGTCCTGCGCTATTTCAACCCGGCGGGCGCCCACGGATCGGCCATGATCGGCGAAGACCCGAGGGATATTCCCAACAACCTGATGCCCTTCATCTCCAAGGTGGCCACCGGCGAATTGCCGAGGATCTCCGTCTTCGGCGATGATTACGACACGCCCGATGGCACGGGCGTGCGCGACTACATCCATGTGGAGGACCTCGCGCGCGGGCATGTCCTTTCGCTGGCGCAGCTTTTCGAAAGCGGCGAGGGACATCTCGTCAACCTCGGCACCGGGCGCGGCTATTCGGTGCTGGAGGTGATCGCGGCCTACAAACGCGCCTCGAACCGCGATCTCGCCTACGAGATTGCCCCACGCCGTCCGGGTGACGTACCGATCTACGTGGCACGCGCCGAGAAGGCCGCCGATGTGCTCGGCTTCCGGACGGAAAAGACACTCGACGAGATGTGCGCCAGTTCCTGGGCCTGGATCTCGGGGCCGCATTCGGGGGGGACCGACTGATGGAACGCAGAACCGCACTCGTCACGGGGTCCTCGGGCTTCATCGGCTATCACCTCTGCCGGCGGCTCCTGTCCGACGGGTGGGAGGTGATCGGCATCGACTCCCTCTCCGACTACTACGACGTCTCGCTCAAGGAACGGCGTCAGTCCGGCCTCATGCAATCCGCCGGGTTCCGCACCGTGACCGAGCGCATCGAAACCCCCGGCGTCATGCATGAGCTGATGGAGGAACACCGCCCCGACGCGCTGATCCACCTGGCCGCGCAGGCCGGGGTGCGTTACTCGATCGATCATCCCGAAAGTTATGTCGAGGCCAATCTCATCGGCACCTTCCGCGTGCTCGAGGCGATGCGCGCCTTTCCCCCGCGCCATAGCCTTCTGGCCTCCACCTCCTCGGTCTACGGCGCGAATACCGAGATGCCTTATGCCGAGACAGCCAAGGCCGACACGCAGATGTCGTTCTATGCCGCGACGAAAAAGGCCACCGAGGCGATGGCCCATTCCTACGCGCATCTCTACGACCTGCCGACCACGATGTTCCGGTTCTTCACGGTCTACGGCCCATGGGGCCGCCCGGACATGGCGCCCTACAAGTTCACGCGCGCGATCCTCGAAGGCCGCCCGATCGACGTCTACAACCATGGGCAGATGAGCCGGGACTTCACCTATATCGACGACCTCGTCGACGGGATCGCCCGGCTGATCGATGTGGCCCCGGTCCGGCCCGCGCCGGGCGATGCGATCCCCGAAGGCGACAGCCTGTCGCCCGTCGCGCCCTACCGGATCGTGAATATCGGCAATTCCGAGCCGGTCCCCCTGATGGATTTCATCTCCGCCATCGAGGAGGCGACGGGCCGTGCCGCGCAGAAGACCTTCATGGACATGCAGCCCGGCGACGTGGCCGCGACATGGGCCGACGCGGCGTTGCTGCAATCCTTGACGGGCTACCGGCCAAGAACAAGCGTCCGAGAGGGCGTGGCGCTCTGGGTCGCGTGGTTTCGCGACTACTACGAGATGTAGCCGCCGCGCTCACGGATCGGTGAATGCGCTGTAATCATTACAGAAAAGCCAGCATTTCTCACACATAAGCGATGGATGATGCCGCCCGCGTGAGCGCGGTGCGTCGATTTATATCAAGTGTGCAAATTCGCACTGACATTTCAGTTTTTTCCTTCTTTCGTGAATTGAATGAGAGGTCCAGAGGGCACAGCTTAGGATCATCGGAAGGCACAGAGCCTCCTACGAAAACACCGGGCCGAGCGCCCGAAAACGCAAACCGAAAGGAAAGATGATGAAACTCTCCCTGACCCTCGCCGCCGCAGCCCTGGCCGCTTCCGTAGCAGCACCGGCATTCGCCGCCGACAGCACGCAATTCGCGATCGACCACTTCAACCAGAGCGCCGATACCTTGTCCGACCGGATCGCGGTCGGCCCGAACGGCCCCGCGCTCGGCACGACCGTCTCGTCGATGGGCGACAACGCGATCGGCGCCGCGATCAGCCACTTCAACGCCTCGATCGACAGCGCGTCGGAGCGTGTGAACGCCGACACCGTCACCGTCTTCTCTGGTGGCCCGGCCTACGCCGCCGACATTTTCGAGCAGCTGCGCCTCGCAGACGACACCAAGTGATCCTCTCGACAACAGCATCCGGGCAAGACGCCCTCCACATACGACCTCAAAGGAAAATCCAATGAAACTCTCCCTGACCCTCGCCGCCGCAGCCCTGGCCGTTTCCGTCGCAGCACCGGCATTCGCCGCCGACAGCACGCAATTCGCGATCGACCACTTCAACCAGAGCGCCGATACCTTGTCCGACCGGATCGCGGTCGGCCCGAACGGCCCCGCGCTCGGCACGACCGTCTCGTCGATGGGCGACAACGCGATCGGCGCCGCGATCAGCCACTTCAACGCCTCGGTCGACAGCGCAGCGGAGCGTGTGAACGCGGAAACCGTCACGGTGTTCTCCGGTGAGCCGGCCTATGCCGCCGACATCTTCGAGCAGCTGCGCCTCGCGGACGACACCAACTGAGCCTGACATATCCTCCCTGTCACGGCCCGACGGCCCTGCCCCGAAAGGGGTGGGGCCGTACCTTTTTTGTGCCACGCCTCAGACGAGGCCGGCGCGCAGGCAATCGTGGAGGTGGAGGATGCCGACCGGCCGTGTTTCGTCCTCGGTGACGAAAAGCGCGGTGATCTTGTTCTCGGACATCATGGCCAGCGCTTCGACCGCCAGAAGATCCGGCGCGATGACACGCGGTGAGCGCGTGGCGACCTCGCCCGCGTTGCGTTCCATCAGATGCGCCATGTTGCGCCGCAAATCGCCATCCGAGATCACGCCGACAAGGCGCCCGCCCTCGATCACACCGGCGATGCCGAAGCCCTTTTCGCTCATGACGACAAGCGTCTCCGACATCGGACTTGCGATATCGACCAGCGGCAGGGCGTGCGTCCCGTGCATGAGCTGCGCGACCTTCGACAATTGCGCGCCGAGCTTTCCGCCCGGGTGGAAGGTCCGGAACTGTTCCGGCAGGAAGCCCCGCCGTTCCATCACCGCCACCGCCAGCGCATCGCCCAGCGCAAGCGTGAGCGTCGTCGAGGTGGTGGGCGCCATGCCAAGCGCGCAGGCCTCGGGCGCATCGGGCAGCGTCAGCCTGTGATCGGCGGCCCGCATCAGGGTCGAGGACGGTTTGCCGGAAATGCCGATCATCGGGATCGAGAACCGGGCGACATGGGCGACGATATCGCGAAGCTCCGACGTCTCGCCGGAATTGGAGATCAGGATCACCAGATCGTCCGGCGTGATCATGCCCAGATCGCCATGGCTGGCCTCGGCGGGGTGCACGAAGGCCGATGGCGTGCCGGTCGAGGCAAGCGTCGAACTGATCTTGCGCGCGATATGGCCCGATTTGCCTATACCGCCAAGGATGACGCGGCCCTGCGTCGAAAGGATCGCCTCCACCGCCGCGTCGAAATCCTCGGGCAGCGCCTCGGCCATCCGCAGCACGGCCTCGCCCTCGATCCGCAGCACCCGGACGGCCGTCGCGCTGGCGGGCTCTGTCTCGGCCTCGGTTCCGACCATCTGTTCGCGTTCGATCATGGGGCGACCCATAGCCGATGGCTTTCGGCTTGGCGAGAGGTCGCACGGCTGGCACAACGGGCGCGGAAGATACAGGACAGAGCATGAACCGTCGATTTGGACGCCGACCCGTGACCGGGCAGCGCTACACGCCGCGCCCCGGGGTCTATGCGATCATAGACGCGGGCGATGGCATTCTCGCCACCTTTCAGGAGGACCCGCGCCCCGAACTGCAGCTTCCGGGGGGCGGCATCGATCCGGGTGAAAGCCCGCTCCACGCCCTTGCCCGCGAGGTGATGGAGGAAACCGGCTACGCGATCCACGGGCTGCGCCGGCTCGGCATGTTCCACCGGTTCACCTACATGCCGGAATACGACCTGCACGCTCAGAAACAGTGCCACATCTACGCCGCCCGACTTGGCCCGCGACGGTCGGAGCCGACGGAAGAGGGCCACAGCGCCGTCTTCCTGCCATGGGCCGAGGCCTGCGATCTGCTGGCCGTGTCCGGTGACCGGCATTTCGTGTCCCTTTGGCTGAAACATCGGCGCTAGCCGCTCGGGCCCTCGAACTCCACCAGAAGCGCCGAGGCGTCGTCGGGGAAATCCACGCCGCCGGACATTTCCTCCAGCTCGGCCGCCATGCGGGAAATCATGTCTTCGCCGCTTGCGCGGGCGTGGCGTCTGCACAGGTCCACCAACCCGTCCTCTTCCAGCAACGCGCCGTCACCCAGCGGACATTCCGTCAGCCCGTCCGAATAAAGCAGAAGCTTGTCACCTGCGCGCAGGAGAAACTCGAACTGGTGAAACCTCGCTTCCGGCAACAGGCCAAGCGGCATGCCCCCGTTTCCCAGCCGTTCGATCCGGCCATCCGGGCGCAACAAGAGCGGGGTGGGGTGCCCGGCCTGCACCATGCGTACCGCTCCCGTGCGCTGGTCGAGAAACCCGAGGCACAGGGTGAGATACCGCTCGCCCTTTGCCTCGTTGAGGATCTGGGCATTCAGCTGCGCCGCGACCATGTCCGGCGGAACCGGCGCGAAACGACCCGCGCCGATGCACGACAGGGCGATGTTCAGGTCGGGCGCATTGTCGCGGAGCATTCCCGCGACGCGCGCGGCAAGCATTCCCGCCGCGACCCCATGGCCCGAGACGTCCATCGAGTAGAATCCGAAAACCTGTGACGTGACTTCGAAGAAACCCACCATGTCCCCGCCGACATGGCCGCTGGCCTTTAGCCAGAGCGACACCTGCGCCGACGCAAAGCGGTGGTGCGTGTCGTCAAGAAAGGACGTCTGCAGCCGTCTGGCCTCATCGAGGTCGGTCTCGATCGCGTCGTAGAGCTGACGGATCTTGGCCAGCGCATCGCCCAGCGACCGGGTCTTTTGGATCAGCTCTGCTTGCATGGCGACGATCCGCGCGCCCGCGTTTAGACGCGCCTTCAACTCGGGCGGCGAGACCGGCTTCGTCAGGAAGTCGTCGGCCCCCGCCGCCAGCCCCTCCGACAGGTCGCTGGTGTCGGATTTGGACGTGAGAAGAATGACGTACTGGTATCCGTCCCGCCCCGAGGCGCGCAGGCGGCGGCAGAATTCAGGTCCGGTCATGCCGGGCATCATCCAGTCGGACACGATCAGGCCGATCGTGGGATCCTGCGCGATGGTCAGGGCAACCTCGGGATCGGCGCATGAGGTCGCCTCGAACCCCCAACGGCGCAAGAGCGTCACGAGGAGCTTTCCTTGCGCGGCGCTATCGTCGAGGACAAGAACGCGCAGCGGAAAGCGCACACCCGGAGCGGAGTCCGACGCGACCACGATGGCAGATCCGGCGGCAGATCCGGCGGCAGATCCGGCCGGCTTTGGCGGTATGGGTTCGCCGTACATCAACGCCTCTTCGTTGCGATCCGGCCGTGGTGTCACACAACGACTTAACGGCGCGTGAATGGTTCAAATCGCGGGATATGCCGCTCCGGCGGGAAAGGTTTCTTTACGCCCCGACCACATCAACACCGCGCGGCGCCAAAAAAGAGCCGGCCAAGAGGAGTTGGAGTGATGAGCGGTGTTGATCTGGACCATCTGATGTCGCTGCGCGACGACATCGGGGTGGATGATTTCGCGGAGGTTGTGCTGCTCTTCTTCACGGAGATCGGCGAGAAACTGGACCAGATGGGTGCGGGCGGCAAGCCGCCCTCCGCCGAGGATTTCCATTTCCTCAGGGGCAGTGCGGCCAATCTCGGTTTTATCGCCATGGTCCGCGCCTGCGAAGAGGCCGAGGCCGCCTGCAAGTCCGGCGGCGCGCCGGATCTGGCCGCTGTCTTGCGAAGCTTCGAGGACGCCCTGACGGCGACGCAGTCGCATGTGCCCGAGCTGTCGGCCGCCAGGGGCCAGGAGCCTAGATAAGGAACTCCGCCAGCAGCTCGTCCTCGGTGATGTCGCGGAAGGCAAAACCCCGTTCGGTGATACGCGCGAACAGTGCCGGAAAGGCGGACGCGTCCCGCGTCTCGATCCCGATCAGGACCGAGCCGAAGTTGCGCGCCGATTTCTTGAGATACTCGAACCGGGCGATGTCGTCATCGGGTCCCAGAAGTTCGAGGAAGTCGCGCAACGCGCCGGGCCGTTGCGGCAGGCGGAGGATGAAATATTTCTTGCGGCCCTGGAACCGCATGGCCCGTTCCTTGACCTCGGGCAGGCGCTCGAAATCGAAGTTGCCGCCGGAGGTGACGCAGACCACGCGCTTGCCCCGGATGCGCTCCGCGATCCCGGGCAGGATATCCAGCGACAGCGCCCCGGCGGGCTCCAACACGATGCCCTCGTGGTTCAGCATTTCCTGAATGGTGACGCAGATCCGGTTTTCCGGCGCAAGCAGGACGGAGGAAGGGTCGATGTCCTTGAGCGCGTCGAAGGTCAGACCACCGATGCGGGCCACGGCGGCACCGTCCACGAAGGTGTCCGTGATCGGCACCTCCACCGGCGCACCCGCCTTCAGCGCCGCCGTCAGACTCGGACCGCCGCTGGGCTCGACCAGAACCACGTCGCACATGGCGTTCGTCGCCCTGAGATAACCGATCATCCCCGCCGAAAGGCCGCCGCCGCCCACCGGCAGGACCAGAACGTCGGGCGGTCCGCCAAGCTCCTGCACCATCTCGACGGCGACGGAGGCCTGCCCCTCGATCACGTGGGGGTCGTCGAAGGGCGGCAGGAAGTGGGCGCCCGCATCGGCGCAGAACGCCTTGGCCGCCGCGAGCGTTTCGTCGAAGAAATCGCCCACCAGACGGATCTCGACATTCTCGCCGCCGAAGACGCGGGTCTTGTCGATCTTCTGAGCGGGCGTCGTGACCGGCATGAAGACCGTGCCCTGCACGCCGAAATGGGCGCAGGCAAAGGCCAGCCCCTGCGCGTGGTTGCCGGCACTGGCGCAGACGAAATGCGCCTGACCGGGGTCGGAGGACAGCCGCTTGCGCATGGCGTTGAACGCGCCGCGGATCTTGTAGGAGCGCACGGGAGACAGATCCTCGCGCTTCAGCCAGATCTCGGCGTCGTGACGCTCGGACAGAAAGGCGTTCTTCTGCAGCGGCGTGGGCGGGAAGAGGTCGCGCAGGGCCTGGGCGGCGGCGCGGGCGGCATCGGCAAATTCGGTCATGCCATCGCCCTGCCCCAAGCCGCCGCGCCTGTCCAGCCGTCAGTTGAGCGGACGGCCCTCGATCAGGTTGCCGTAAAGCGTCGTCATGAGCGCGAGGTTCACGAGAATCTGCAGCCACGAGACGACCCCGTTGGCGATCTGCCCGGGCAGGGTCAGCGTCACCTGTTCCTGCATCGTGCCGAACATGTCGACCGTCACCGTCTGCCCGAAGATCAGCAGGATCACCTGCCCGATCAGGCCCACGGCCAGCGCGATCACGATCAGCGGCAGGAGGATCTGGCTCGACACCGGGCGCGTCGCCGCCCAGCTTTCGGACAGCGTCATGCGCTCTCCGATCGCGGCCGCCGGCAGGACGAGGCCGATCCGCGTCGCGACCCAGGACGCACCGAAGACAAGGCCGATCCCCAGAAGCAACGCGATGCCCGTCGATTGCGTGAGACCCACGGCCAGCGCGACGACGAGGCCACCGCCGATCACGGCGAGGACCACCACCAGACCCACGACAAAGGCGCGGCCGAAATAGGCCTTTACCCTGTCCCAGTGCCATTGCGGCAGAACCCCGTTCCCGGTTTCCTCCAGCAGCACGTAGCGGTGCCAGCCGACGGCGGCCCAGCAATAGGCAATGACCGTGACGATCAGAAGCAGGAGACCCCCAAGCGCGCTCGCGCCCGCCGCGCCGGGGTCGGGCATGCCGCCCATCGTCATCGCACCGAAGCCCAGCAGGATAAAGCCGAGGAACGGTGCAAGAAACAGCACCAGCGTCAGTTGCGCCGCCTCGCGCAAGTTGCCGAACACCTGCTGCAGCACATGGCGCAGCAATTGATACCCATAATCCATCACACTCTCCGGTCACCTTGCCCCGCCCCTGAAAACCCGGTATCGCCCGCGCGGTCAACGATAAACGCCGACGGAGCACAGACATGTCCGCACCCAAGAAGGTTGTCCTCGCCTATTCCGGCGGGCTCGACACCTCGATCATCCTCAAGTGGTTGCAGACGGAATACGGCTGCGAGGTCGTGACCTTCACCGCGGATCTCGGTCAGGGCGAGGAACTGGAGCCCGCCAGCCAGAAGGCGCAGATGCTCGGCGTCAGGGAAATCTACATCGAGGATCTGCGCGAGGAATTCGTGCGCGACTTCGTCTTTCCGATGTTCCGGGCCAACGCGCTTTACGAGGGGCTTTACCTACTGGGCACGTCCATCGCGCGGCCGCTGATCTCCAAGCGGCTGGTCGAGATCGCGGCCGAAACGGGGGCCGACGCCGTCAGCCACGGCGCGACAGGCAAAGGCAACGACCAGGTTCGGTTCGAGCTGAGCGCCTATGCGCTGAACCCCGATATCAAGGTGATCGCGCCTTGGCGGGAATGGGATCTGACCAGCCGGACGAAGCTTCTGGAATGGGCCGAGGCGCACCAGATCCCGATCGCGAAGGACAAGCGCGGCGAGGCGCCGTTCAGCGTGGACGCGAACCTTCTGCACACCTCGTCCGAGGGCAAGGTACTGGAAAACCCCGCCGACGAGGCGCCCGATTACGTCTATCAGCGCACGGTGAACCCCGAGGACGCGCCCGATACGCCCGAGATGGTGGAGATCACCTTTGACAAGGGCGACGCCATCGCCATCGATGGCGAGTTGATGTCGCCAGCCGCGATCCTGACGCAGCTCAACGCGCTGGGCGGCAAGCATGGTGTGGGCCGGCTCGACCTTGTGGAAAACCGCTTCGTGGGCATGAAGTCGCGCGGCATCTACGAGACGCCCGGCGGCACCATCCTGCTGGAGGCGCATCGCGGCATCGAACAGATCACGCTGGATTCCGGTGCCGGGCACCTCAAGGACTCGATCATGCCGCGCTATGCGGAGCTGATCTACAACGGCTTCTGGTTCTCGCCCGAGCGCGAGATGCTGCAGGCGCTTATCGACAAGAGCCAGGAGCATGTCACGGGCACGGTGCGCGTGAAGCTTTACAAGGGGTCTGCCCGGACGGTCGCGCGCTGGTCCGATCACAGCCTCTATTCCGAGGCGCATGTCACCTTCGAGGACGATGCCGGCGCCTACGATCAGACCGATGCGCAGGGGTTCATCCAGCTCAACGCGCTGCGTCTGAAACTGCTGGCTGCGCGAAACCGGCGGATTTCGTAACCTCAAAACGGTCTTTTCGGGTTACATCAGCCCGTTTGCGTACTGACATGGCGCCGGAACGCTCGTTTCAGCATCTCCAGCTCGTCACGAAGCAGCGCAACCTCCGCCCGGATGTCGTCGTCGAGAATGTCGCCGGCCAGAAACGTGATCCGGTCCAGAACCGCGCCCGTGACGGTGGAGCGCAGGGTCACGACCTGAACACCATCCGACATGATCTCGGCGGGGAAATCGATGCTCACCCGCGTGCCCAACGCGCCGTCCCCGGGATGCGCAAGGCGGGCGGCGGCGATCACGCGCCCCTCGTGAACGGCCTCGATCCCGGTGTCGTCGGGGGCTTGAAGCTCGCCTTCGTAGCGTCCGGCCTGAAACGCGACCTTCACCAGTATCTCTTCGCTCATCGCTATCCCTCTCAGACGTCGGCACGGGGCGCGCGCATGACGACCACGTCCCAGATGGCGATGCGCGTCATCTCCGGGCCCTCGAGGATCAGGTCCAGCCATGCCTTCTCGATCCGACGCTCGTTGATCCTGGTGTAGGCGAGATCGAATTCCGCGCGCCCGCTCTCGCCCCGGAAATCGATCTGGCGCACCATCTGCTCCACGTTCGGACCATGCTGGACGTTCAGCCGCGCATAGACCTCGACGGGCTGTTCACGCTCGGCCCGGATATCGACGGCGATGAAATGGTTCAGTGTCAGGCCCGCGATCGCCTCCGACGGAAGGTCATGTACGAAGGACACGAAGCTCCCGTCGAAGCGGTAGACCTCAAGCACCAGACCGAAACGCGCGTCGCCCTGGCCTTCGGGCGCCATGTCCTGCCGCAGGCTCAGATCGTGGCGGCTCGCGTCGTGATAGACCGTGACGCCGGCGGACAGGGGCGTGGGCGACGACAGATCGACGATCCCGCGCGGACGCATCGCCGCGTTCCACGGCCCGGGGCGCCCGGACCAGTCGCAGGGGATATCATTGATGGTGGCGGCCGGCGTATCCGTTCGCCCTAATAGCGCTGTCTGCGCCTCTGCCGACAGCGCATCGAGCCGCCCGCGCAGGGACCGCATCTCGGACAGGATGCCGCGAATGTCGGACGCGGACAGCGTGCCGGAGTCGAGCGCACGGCGCCAGCGCCTGAGGGAATGCCCCAGCCCGAGCCGTTCGAACAAGCCTGCCGATTGCTGTCCTATCGTTCCATCCCTCCGGGGCGCGCCGGTTCCAATGCTTCGGCCAGCGATCAGTCGAATATTCGTCGAAAGAGGCCCACGTTGAAAAGCCCGCCGCGCGCCTCCGGCGTCGCCGCGGCGGTTGGCGGCGTTCCGGCAACAGTGCCGTCCACGGCAATCACATCACCCGCATTGGCAAGGTTCACCGACTGCGCGAAGGCCCTGAGCGTCACGAGGCTGTCCTCACGCGTGACGGTCTCGCCTCGCAACGCAAAGACCGACAGGGTCGCGATTCGTGATCCGAGGTCGAAATAGACGCGCCAGTAATCCTCGGCCACGCCCTCCATCGCGCCGGAACTCGTGTCGCTGGCGTGGATCATGAAACGCTCGGCCTCGACGAGGGTTTCGATGACGGTCACCGAGGCCGGGTCCTGCGTCCGGCTGAGCAGCTGTCGTCCTGCCTCGGACCGGAAATAGATGTCGAGATCCTCGAGGCTTTCGGAAATCGTCCCGCCGTCGGACGCCTCGGAAATGGCGGCGGTCAGAACCACGGGCACATCCGGCTGCGCCGCGCGCCGGGAATTGGAGATCGCCGCGCAATTGCCCAGAAGGACGAAGGCCGTGTCGTTTTCGGCCCGTGTGGCCGTCTCGTCGATGCAGAAACCCGGCGGGCCGGTGATCACGACCATGTCGCTCGTGACCACCGCCTCGGCCGGCGCGCCGCCAGTAGGGTCGCCAAGACCGGCCAGACAACCCGGCAGAAGCGCCAGGGCCGCGAGCACCGGCCAGAGGCGGAGGCGATCAGATGTCCGCGTAGACATGCTTTTCCGCGGCACCACCCGGATGGGTAACCGCGCCCCAGCGCGCCTCGCCGACAAGCTGCGCGTATTTCCAGAGCGCGCCGGTGGCATAGATCGTCTCGCGCGGGCCTTTCCAGTCGGCCTTGCGTGCCTCGAGCTCCGCGTCGGTCAGCGCAACGGAAAGCTCGCCCTTGATCGCGTCGATGGTGATCATGTCGCCGTCCTCGATCAGGCCGATGGGACCGCCCACCGCGGCCTCGGGACCGACATGCCCCACGCAGAAGCCGCGCGTCGCACCCGAGAAACGGCCATCGGTGATCAGCGCGACCTTCTTGCCCATGCCCTGACCCGACAGCGCCGAGGTCGTGGCCAGCATCTCGCGCATGCCCGGGCCGCCCTTGGGACCCTCGTTGCGGATCACGATGACCTCGCCTTCCTCGTAACCGCGGTTCTTGACGGCCTCGAACGCATCCTCCTCGCATTCGAAGACCCGCGCGGGACCGGTGAAGACCTGGTGCTCCGGCGCGATGCCCGCGACCTTCACGATGGCCCCGTCGGGGGCAAGGTTGCCCTTCAGACCAACGACGCCGCCGGTCTCGGTGATCGGCGTCGAGGCGGGGTAGATCACGCGGCCATCGGCCTCGCGCTCGATCAGGTCGATCTCCTCACCCATGACGCGGCCGGTGGCGGTCATGCAGTCCTCGTGGATCAGGCCGATCTTGCGCAGCTCCTTCATCACGACCGGCACGCCGCCCGCCTCGTAGAGGTCCTTGGCCACGAACTGACCGCCGGGCTTCATGTCCACGAAATAGGGCGTGTCATGGAAGATGTCGCAGACGTCGAACAGGTCGAACTCGATCCCCGCCTCGTGGGCGATGGCCGGTAGGTGAAGCCCCGCATTGGTCGACCCGCCGGTGCAGGCCACGACCCGCGCGGCGTTCTCGAGGCTCTTGCGGGTGACCACGTCGCGGGCGCGGATGCCTTTTTCCAGCAACATCATCACCGCCTCGCCCGAGGCCACGCCGTACTGGTCGCGGGACTCGTAGGGCGCGGGCGCGCCGGAGGAGTTGGGCAGCGCAAGCCCGATCGCCTCGGACACGCAGGCCATCGTGTTCGCGGTGAACTGACCGCCACAGGCCCCGGCAGAAGGGCAGGCGACGCGTTCGATCACCGCCAGCGCCTCGTCGCTGAGATTGCCGGCCTGGTGCTGGCCCACGGCCTCGAACACGTCCTGCACGGTGATGTCGCGGCCATCCAGCCGGCCGGGCAGGATCGAGCCGCCATAGATGAACACCGACGGCACGTTGAGGCGCACCATCGCCATCATCATACCCGGCAGCGACTTGTCGCAGCCCGCAAGACCCACCAGCGCGTCATAGCAATGCCCGCGCATCGTCAGCTCGACCGTGTCGGTGATAGCGTCGCGGCTGGCCAGCGACGAACGCATCCCCTCATGGCCCATGGCGATACCGTCGGTAACGGTGATCGTGGTGAACTCGCGCGGGGTGCCGTTGGCGTGCTTCACGCCCAGTTTCACCGACTGCGCCTGACGGCTGAGCGCGATGTTGCAGGGCGCGGCCTCGTTCCAGCAGGTGGCGACGCCGACGAAGGGTTGATGGATTTCCTCGTCGGTCAGGCCCATGGCGTAGAAATACGACCGGTGCGGCGCGCGGGCGGGCCCCTCCGTCACATGTCGGCTGGGCAGCTTCGATTTGTCCAGATTGCCCTTCTGCATTCTCGTCTCCCTCGGTGTCTCGGCATCGCGCGCGATTTCGTCGCCGACCGGAATAGACGCCGGTCGAATGCGAGACAAGTCGCGACCGTCAAGATGGACGCTGGCGTCCGGGTCGGCTAGATTGGGAAAAAACAAGGCTTCGAGCAGGCAGGCCACGATGCAGTATTCAGCCCATGCGCCCTTCGTGGCGCCAGCGCGCCCGCGGTCCGAGCCGTGGCGTCTCTTCGTCGGCCTGTTCCTGACCGCGATCGTCTACATGCTGGGCGTGGCCGCCATCTTCGGGCTGGTCGTCCTGTGGAGCGGGATCGACGGGGCGCAGGGCTGGCTCAGAGAGCTGTCGGGCAGCGCCGGCCCGACGGGAACGATCCTGCTGCTGGCGACCTTCGCCGGAATGGCGCTGGGTCCGATGCTGGCCGTCCGCTTCCTGCATCGCCGCCCGGTCCAGACCCTGTTCGGGCCGACCAGCCAGCTATTGCGCGACTTCGGGCTGGCGTTCCTGATCTGCGTGGCCGTCTTCGCCGTCACGGCGCTGATCCCGACACCGAACCTGACGCCGCTTCCCAATACCGAGATCGGGCTCTGGCTCAGCTTCCTGCCGCTGGCCCTGGTGGGCGTGCTGATCCAGACCGGTGCGGAAGAGGTGCTGTTCCGCGGCTACATGCAGCAACAACTGGCGGCGCGGTTTTCCTCGCCGATCATGTGGATGGTGCTGCCCTCGGCGATCTTCGCGGGCCTGCACTACCAGCCCGAGATCATGGGCGACAACACGTGGCTGATGATGGGCGCCGTCTTCGTTTTCGCGCTGCTGGCCGCAGACCTGACCGCCGTGACCGGAAATATCGGTGCCGCGTGGGCGATGCATTTCGTCAACAACGCGCTGGCGATCCTTCTGGTGGCGACCGAGGGGCCGCTTTCGGGGCTGGCGCTTTACGTCGCGCCGATCTCACCGTCTGCGGAAGAAATCAGGCCGCTTTTCTACCTCGACATCGCCACCACGGTCGCACTCTGGGCGGTCATCCGGCTGGTCGTCCGGCGACAGGCGACCTGATGGTCGCGCGATTGCAATTCCTCCGGGCTGGGCCTATCTCGGGCGCGACGCAGGACCTTGCAGCAGTGGCACCCGAAAGCAGCGCATGAACTGGATCACCAACTATGTTCGTCCCCGGATCAACTCGATCTTCTCGCGCCGCGAGATGCCCGAGAACCTCTGGACCAAGTGCGACGAATGCGGAACCATGCTGTTTCACCGCGAACTCAGCGAGGCGCTGAACGTCTGCACGAATTGCGGGCATCACATGCCGATCTCGCCGCGGCTGCGGTTCGAGGCGCTGTTCGACGCCGGTGTCTATGCCGAGGTCGAGGTGCCCGCGCCGGTCGACGATCCGCTGAAGTTCCGGGATCAGAAGAAATATCCCGACAGGTTGCGCACAGCCCAGAAAACGACCGGAGAGGCGGAGGCGATGCTGGTCGCCGAGGGCGAGATGGGCCGCACGCCCATTGTCGCGGCGGCTCAGGATTTCTCGTTCATGGGTGGCTCCATGGGCATGTATGTGGGCAACGCCATCATCGCCGCCGCCGAGCGTGCCGTGACGCTGCGCCGTCCTCTGATCCTGTTCTCCGCCGCAGGCGGCGCCCGCATGCAGGAGGGTATCCTGTCGCTGATGCAGATGCCGCGCACGACCGTGGCCGTTCAGATGCTGCGCGAGGCCGGATTGCCCTATATCGTCGTGCTGACGCATCCGACCACGGGTGGCGTCACCGCCTCCTACGCCATGCTGGGCGACGTGCAGATCGCCGAGCCCGGGGCGCTGATCTGTTTCGCCGGACCCCGGGTCATCGAACAGACCATCCGCGAAACGCTGCCCGAAGGTTTCCAGCGTGCCGAGTACCTGCTCGACCATGGCATGCTCGACCGCGTGACCCACCGCAAGGACATGCGGGAGGAGCTGATCCGTATCACCCGGATGCTGATGGGGCTCAGCCCCGCGGTCATGGGTGACCTGCCGCCACCGGGCCCGGGCGAGGAAACCGGACCGCGGGACGCCACGCCCGCCGCGGAGACGGCGCAGCCGTGAGCGTGCCGGCATCCGACATCCTCCTTGACCGGATGATGTCGCTCCACCCCAAGCTGATCGACCTGACGCTGGACCGGATGTGGCGTATCCTTGATGCGCTGGGCCATCCGGAGCGTGACCTGCCCCCCGTCTTGCATATCGCGGGAACCAACGGCAAGGGCTCCACGCTCGCCATGATGCGCGCGGGGCTGGAGGGTGCGGGGCTCGGCGTGCATGCCTATACCTCGCCGCATCTGGTCCGCTTCCACGAACGCATCCGCCTTGCCGGAAAACTTATAGAAGAAGAGGCCCTGTCGGATATCCTCGACCGCTGCCTCGCGGCCAACGGTCCCGACCCGATCACCTATTTCGAGATCACCACAGCCGCCGCCTTCGTGGCCTTCGCGGATACCCCCGCCGACATGACGCTGCTGGAGGTCGGGCTTGGCGGGCGGTTGGACGCGACCAATGTCGTCGACGCGCCGCGCCTGACCGTGATCACGCCCGTGGACATGGACCACCAGCAGTTTCTCGGCGACACGTTGGCGGACATCGCGGCCGAGAAGGCGGGCATCATCAAGCGCGGCGTGCCGGTCATCGTCGGACGCCAGAGCGACGCGGCACTTGAGGTGATAGAGGCGCGCGCCGAGCGGCTCGGCGCGCCCGTCCTCGCCCATGGGCAGCACTGGCATGTCTGGGAAGAACGCGGGCGGCTGGTGTTCCAGGACGAAACCGGGCTTCTGGACCTGCCGCTGCCCGCGCTGCCCGGCGCGCACCAGATCCAGAACGCCGGCACCGCGCTGGCCGCCCTGCGCACCCTTGGCCATGACGAGGCCGCGTGCGAGGCCGCAATGCGGAACCCCACATGGCCCGCGCGGATGCAGCGGTTGCGGCGCGGGCCGCTGGTCGACGCCGCGCCGGACGCGGAGATCTGGCTCGATGGCGGGCACAACCCCCACGCGGCCAGCGCCATCGCCGATCACATGCGCGGGTTGCCGGAACGGCCGACCTACTTGGTCTGCGGGATGCTGAACACCAAGGATGTCGCGGGGTTCATGCGCCCCTTCGCCGGGCTCGCGCGGCACCTCTGGGCGGTGTCGATCCCCGGGCAGAAGGCCACGCTCAGCGCCGCCGAGACGGCCGGGTTCGCGCGACAGGCCGGGATCGAGGCAAGCGAGGCGGAGGACGCGAACGCGGCCATCGCCGCCATCGCCCGCATCGCCCCCGAGGCGCGCATCCTGATCTGCGGCTCGCTTTACTTCGCCGGTGAGGTGCTGGCCGAGAACGGCTAGGGGCCGGTGAAGCACACGCCCTTGACCCGGGGCGCCCGACAGCCGAACTATGACCCCATGCGCACAACCTCCCTTGCCGCGATCCTTGTCGCCCTTTCGGCCACGGCCGCCGCCCCCTCGGACACCGCGCGGTTCCAGTTCTGCTGGACCGGTGCAAACGGTTTCACCATGGAGGGGATCATCGGCTTTCCCGGGCGGCTTCTGGGCAGCGGGATCATCACCCAGGACGACGTGACGGAATTCCGCATCTGGGGGTATCACAACGGGCTTCCCGTGGGCTCCTGGTCACTGGAGCAAAGGACGACGGACACCAGTTGGACGCTGTTCTTCGACACCGACGCCGTGGCCTTCCCGATGGGTGGGCATTTCCTCGAACAGTCGTATCAGGAATGGAACGCCAGCGGTCAGGTGAACGATTGCGGCGTCCCGGGCTTCGGGTTCAACGGCGGCAACTGGGCGCAGGATTTCTGCATCGACAATGTCTGGATCGAGGAAAGCTCCATCGACCCGGACACGCCGCTGCCGGCGGTCGCGATGGACGAAGCCTTGCGCTGCGACACGGTCGTGCCGCTCAGCTGATCGGGCCTGCGACTTCGAAGGCCAGCGTCAGCATCAGGATCGCGCCGATCCAAGAGGCCGCGACTCGCCATCCGATCCGCATCCACCCCGCCTCGACCCGCGTGAGCGCGAGCTTCGCGATACCGGCCGCAAGCGCCGTGGCGAGGTTCGCTCCGAAGAGCAGACCGAGATGGGTGAAGACCGGCAACTCGAACAGACCGTGCCCCTCGAAGGCCGTGAGCATGGCGAGGCCCCCGGCCAGCCCGGCAAAGGCGTAGGCCAAAGGTTGCGGAACCGACGGCGCAAGCGCGGCCATGGCGGCGATGACGATCCCGAGCCCCATGAAAATCAGCGCCACGACCGGGCCCGCCAGCGCCGCGCCGAAGACGCCCGCCACCTGCGCGGCAAGGAACAGCGGCCAGACCTTTGGCAGACCATCCTCGCGCCACAGGCTCAGCAGGACGCCCAGCGCCAGAAGCGGCAGCACGATCCCCGGGAAGGTGAGCATCACGGCCGCGCCTTCGACAAACTGACCATAGGCATCCGCGCCCGCATCGAAGGCATGGGCATGGGCCGGACCCGCAAGGACCGCGAGCGCGACGGACAGCGCGTCAAGGCGCACCGTCAGGCGAGGCCGAACAGGAACGCCGCGCCCACCAGCGCGATGACACCGCCCGCCCCGCGCACGGCAATGCGCCCCGCCTCGGAGCGGGTCAGCACGCCGAAGCCGATGCCGACCATGTGCAACAGGCCGGTGCCCACCACGAAGCCCACGGCATAGCCATAGGGGCTGAACGCCTCGGGCAGCTCGGTGCCATGGGCATGGCCATGGAAGATCGCGAAAAGACCGACGATCACGGCCGCGACCCAGATCGGCGCTTTCACCGCGAAGGCGATGAGCAGGCCCAGCACCACACCCGACAGGGCGATGCCCGTCTCGATCATCGGGATCGGAACGCCCACGACGCCCAGCGCGCCGCCCAGCGCCATGACCAGCGGAAAGACGATCGGCAGGATCCAGATCGCCGGCGCGCCGAGGAACGCGCCCCAGAGGCCGACGGCGACCATCGCGACGACGTGGTCCCAGCCGTAGATCGGATGCCAGAAGCCCGAGGCGAAGCCGGTATTTATCCCCTCTCCCGTATGCGCCGCGACCTGCGACGCGGCGAGGATGAACAGGACGGTCAGGACGGTTGAATGGGCAAGCGGAGTCATGTTGGCGGCCTCATGGGAAATGTCGAGGCGGACCGTAGCGGATCGCCGCGCCCGGTCAACGCCCTCGCCTGGCGTCGTGTCATGCCCTGCCGTCAGGCCACGCGCCCCGTGCCCCAATCCGCGCCCTGCATCTCGCGCAATCTGCTGGCGGTGCGTTCGAACTCGAAACTGCCCGCGCCTTCGAGATACAGGTTTTCCGGCTCCGCCTCGGCCGAACAGATCAGGCGCACATGGCCCTCGTAAAGCGCGTCGATCAGCGTGACGAAGCGCTTGGCCTCGTTGAATTTGGACGAGTCGAGCTCGGGGATGCCCTCGATCACCAGCAGCTTCACCGCGCCGACCAGCGCGAGGTAATCGGCGGGACCGAGGGGCTGGCCGCACAGCTCCCAGAAGGTGCAGCGCGCCATGCCGGCCCAGTAGCGCGGCAGATGCACGGCGCGTCCCTTAACCTCGAGGGTCAGCTCTTCCTCCCGCCCATGGGTCAGGTCGCGCCAGATCTCGTTGATCGCGCGGCTCGCGTCCTTGTCGAGAGGCGAGAAATAGACCGGGTTGCCCGCCAGACGGTCCTGCCGGTAGTCGGTCATCGCCTCAAGTTCGTCGACCTCGAGCTTTTCCTCGAGAAGCGCGATGAAGGGCAGGAACAGGTCGCGGTTTAGCCCGTCCTTGTAAAGATCGCGTGGCGGCCTGTTCGAGGTGGTGACGATCACCACACCGGCATCGAAGAGTTTCTCGAACAGCCGGCCAACGATCATCGCGTCGGCGATATCGGTGATCTGCATCTCGTCGAAACAGAGCAACCGCAGGTCCGCCGCGATGCGGTCCGCCACAGGCTTGATCGCGTCATCCACGCCGGTCTTTCGCGCCTCGTGGAGCGCGGCCTGAATCTCCTGCATGAAGGCGTGGAAATGCACGCGGCGCTTGGCGGGCGTGGCGACATGGGCAAAGAACAGGTCCATCAGCATGGATTTCCCGCGCCCGACCCCGCCCCAGAGGTAAAGCCCCTGCTTGCCCACGGGCTCGGCGCGGCGGAAGCGCGACAGGAAGCCCTTGCGCTCGGGCGCCTCGAGCTTCTCGCGCAACTCTTCCAGCCGGAGGAGGGCGGCACGCTGCACCGGGTCGGGGCGCAGGACGCCTTCGGCCACGCGGGTGTCGTAGATCGCTTGCAGATGCTGACCCATGGCCCGTTCCTAACGCCTTTCGCGCATCGCTCGCCACCGGGAAAACGATATGGGAAAAGCCTTTCGAAAGATCGCGTTTGCCCCCCGGAACCGGCCCGGCTATTGGATCGCGGAAAGGGACGACGATGGCACGGCACACCCCACTTCTGACCCCGGTCCTGATCGGCGGGTCTCTCATCCTGCTCATGAGCATGGCGATCCGTTCGAGCTTCGGGCTGTTCCAGATCCCCATCGCGGAGGACTTCGGCTGGCTCCGGGCGGAGTTCAGCCTCGCCATCGCGATCCAGAACCTCGCCTGGGGCGTGGGACAGCCGATCTTCGGCGCCATCGCGGAACGTTTCGGGGATCGCCGCGCCATCGTGCTGGGGGCGATGCTTTATGCCGCCGGCCTCGTGTTCTCGGCCTTCGCCATCACGCCGGGGCAGCACCAGTTCCTTGAGGTTCTCGTAGGCTTCGGCATCGCGGGCACCGGCTTCGGCGTGATCCTCGCCATCGTGGGGCGCGCCGCGTCGAACGAACAGCGCTCGCTCGCGTTGGGCATCGCGACGGCGGCGGGTTCGGCCGGTCAGGTGGTGGGCCCCGTGCTGGCCGAGGGACTTCTGGCCGTGATGCCGTGGCAGAGCGTGTTCCTGATCTTCGCCGGTCTGATCATCGCCAGCCTGCTCTTTCTGCCGCTGTTGCGCAGCCCCGCGCCCGCCAGCCGCGCGGAACTTCAGGACAGCCTGGCGGAGACGCTTGGCCGAGCGTTCCGCGATCCGTCCTACACGCTGATCTTCGTGGGCTTCTTTTCCTGCGGCTATCAGCTGGGCTTCATCACTGCGCATTTCCCGGCCTTCGTGACCGAGGTCTGCGGCCCGATCGAACCGGGTTCGGTTCTACACGGGCTTGGCATCACGACGACCTCCGCACTTGGGGCCGTCGCAATCGCGCTGATCGGGTTGACGAATATCGCAGGAACGATCCTCGCGGGGTATCTCGGCAACCGCTTTCCGCGGAAATACCTGCTCGCCTCGATCTACGTGGGCCGGACGCTGGCCGCCGCCGCCTTCATCGTCCTGCCGATGACACCGTTCACGGTCGTCGTCTTCGCGCTGGTGATGGGGTCGCTCTGGCTGGCCACGGTGCCGCTGACGGCGGGGCTTGTGGGCCATATCTACGGGCTGCGCTACATGGGCACGCTCTATGGGATCGTGTTCTTCAGCCACCAGCTGGGCAGCTTCATGGGCATCTCGCTGGGCGGCTGGATGTACGACCTCTACGGCACCTATGACGCGGTCTGGTGGATCGGCGTCGCCATCGGCGCACTGAGCGCCGTGGTCCACCTGCCGATCCGAGAAAGACCGCTCGACGCGCCCGCCGTGCAGGTGGCCTGAGGCTCAGTCGCTCTGCACCGCGCCGAGGATATAGCGCGCGCACATCAGGTCCAGATGCGCGCCGCCGCCATTCTTGAAGACGGTGATCTCGTCCTCGGCGGTCCGGGCGAAGGCCCCGTCCGCGAGGTCGTAATAATCGGCGCGGATATCGTCCGCCCCGATGACGCCCTCCGCCATGGGGATCGCGATTTCGCCGATATGCCCGACGGTCGTGTGCCGCGCATCGACGAACAAACGCCCGCGCCGCAGAACCTCGTCATCGGCCTCGCGCATGTCAGGCCGGTAGGCGCCGATCAGGTCGACATGCTGCCCGGGGCGGAGCCATTCGCCACGGATCACCGGCGTCGTGCTCATGGTGGCGCAGGTAACGATGTCGGCCTTGCCCACGGCGTCGGCGAGATCCCCGGCCACCTCGGTATCCGGAAAGGCCGAGGCAAGCCGCGTCGCGTGGTCACTCGACCGGTTCCAGATCTGGAACCGCGCGCCCGGAAAGGCCGCGCCATAGGCTTCGCGCATGCTGCGCGCGACCGTTCCCGCGCCCACGATCAGGATCGTCCGCGTGTTGCGCGGCGCAAGCTTCGTCGCCGCCAGCAGACTGTCGCCGGCCGTCTTCCATTTCGTCACGAGGTGAAAATCGAGGATCGCCTCGAGCCTGCCGTCGGTGTCGGAAAACAGGCTGACGCCGCCATTGATCGACGGTGCGCCGAAGGCGGCGTTGCCGGGAAAGATGGTCGCGGTTTTCACCAGAAGGCCCATCCCGTCGATCCACGCAGACCGGCTGAGCAGGGTGTCGTCGCCCCGGTAGAGAAACGTATCCCCGATCTCGGCACGGGGCAGGTCGTGCCCGCCCTCAAGCGCCCGCGTCAGCGCCATCCAGTCAAGCCGTGCCTCGGCCTCCGCGGCCACGATGGTCACGCTCATGGCCGCGCCTCCTCCTCGGTCAGCAGGCCGTGGGCGACCAGCGCCGCCGCCCAGCCCTCCGGGCCCTCGAAGTGATGCGCCAGCCAGCCGCGCGCCCGCGCCGCCGCGATATTGTCCGCCCGGTCGTCGGTGAACAGGAGACGGCCACCCGAAAGGCCGCTGTCCTCCTCCACCATTTCGTAGATACGCGGGTCCGGCTTGATCACGCCCATGTGCCCGGACACGTAGGGTCGGTCGAACTCGCTCAGGAAATCGTAATGCGTCTGCGCGTGGTCGAAGCTTTCGATCCCGAAATTCGTCAGCGCGTAGACCGGCACGCCCCTCTTGCGCAGGGTGCGCATCAGATGAACCGAATGCGGTATGACCGGCGTGGCCAGCTTGATCCAGTTGTCATGCCAGTCGCGGATCTCGGAGCGCCAGTGGGGATAGGCCTCCGCCGTCTCGTAGATCACGCCGCGAAAGCTTTCGCCTCGGTCGATCCGGTCGTTCATGCCGTGCAGGTCGACCTCCGCGAACATCGCACGACGGCGGTCCTCGCCGATGGTGACGTCGTAGTAGCGTTCCGGCTGCCATTCGATCAGCACATTGCCGATGTCGAAGACGACGGCCTCGATGGCTTCGCTCATGCATCCGCCCCGTAAAGCGCCTCGGCATGGAAGGCGACGTGATCCTCCATGAAGGTCGAGACGAAGAAATAGGAATGGTCGTAGCCCGGCTGCAGCCTCAGTGTGGCGTGCTGCCGGCGCCGGACGATCGCCTCGGCCAGCGCCTCGGTCTTGAGCAGGTCACCGAACTGGTCCGCCGTGCCCGTGTCGATCAGAACGGGGCCCGGAAAACCCTTTTCGCGCATGAGCACCGTGGCGTCATGCGGCTCCCACAGGGCGGTGTTCTCGCCCAGATAGGCGGTGAACTGCTTGCGGCCCCAGTCGCTTTCCATCGGCGCGCAGATCGGCGCGAAGGCCGAGACCGAGGCGAAGCGGTCCGGAAAGGTCATCGCGATCGTCAGCGCGCCGTGACCGCCCATGGAATGGCCGGTGATGCCCTGCCTGCCCTCGTCCAGCGCGAAGCGCGCGAACACTGCGCGCGGCAATTCCTCGGTCACGTAGTCCCACATCTGGAAATGCTCGGCCCACGGGTCCTGCGTGGCGTTGACGTAGAACCCCGCGCCCTGCCCGAGGTCGTAATCGTCATGGTCCGGCACGCCCGCGCCCCGCGGCGACGTGTCGGGAAAGACCAGCGCGACCCCCTGCTCGGCGGCCCACATCTGCGCACCGGCCTTCACCATGGCGTTCTCATGGGTGCAGGTCAGGCCCGAAAGGTACCACAGGACGGGAACCGGCCCCGCCTCGGCCTCCACCGGCAGGAAGAGACCGAAGGTCATGTCGGTGTCCGTGGCGTCCGACCGGTGACGGTATACGCCCTGCGTCCCCCCGAAACAGCGGTTTTCCGAGATCGTGTCCATGACGTCTCCTCCCTCTTGGTGGCCAATCGGTAGCGCGTGCGGGTCCTGCCCTGCAACCCGTCAGCTGCCAACCGTGATCCCGCCCATCCCCGCGACCCATGCGATCACCGCCGATACCGTCAGGACCGAGATCGCCGTCGACACCAGGATCGAGGCCGACACACGCTGCGGCGCCACCCCGTAATGCTGGGCGAGGATGAAGACATTGCCCGCCACGGGAAGAGAGGCCGCCGCGATCATCACCGCGGCGGCGAAAGGTTCCACCGGAAACAGCCAGAGGGCGGCGAAGGCCACGGCGGCCGGGTGCAGCACCAGCTTGCAGAAACTCAGCCAGCCCGCGACCGACAGCCGTTCGGCCGATTTTCCGGCCAGAGACGCGCCGATGGCGAAAAGCGCGCCGGGCGTCGCCGCCGCCCCGAGGATTGCGAGAAACTCGTTCACCGGCCCGGGCACCGCCCATCCGGTCGAGGACCAGATCAGCCCGAGGCTGATCGACACGATCATCGGGTTCTTCAGCAGGCCAAGCCCGACATTGCGGAACGTCCGGTAGGTCACCTGCCCCTCGCGGCTGCCGGTGACGAGGATCACGATCAGGGTCGAGAACACGACAAGGTCGATCGCCAACACCATCAGGACGGGCCCCGCCGCCGCCTCGCCCAGCAGCACCACCAGCATCGGCACACCCAGGAACCCGGTATTGCCGATCACCGCGCATTGCGCCTCGACCGCGGCCTCGGCAATGGGCAGGCGCCTGAAAAGCGCCACCGCCGTGGCGATCAGGTAGACGATGAAACATCCCCACAGATACGCAGCCACGAACCACCAGTCGAAGATCTCGGACAGCGACAGGTTGGCCGAGAAGCGGAACAGCATCGCCGACAGCGCGAAGTAGAAGACGAACTTGGTGAGATACGCCGCAGCTTCGGCCGTGAAGAACCCGCTCCGGCAGGCCTGGTAGCCCAGCGCGATGAGCGCGAAGAAGGGCAGGGTTTTCAGGAATATCTCGACCATTTGGGCCCGAGCGCTACGCCGCCGGGCCGCCGCTGTCCAGTGGGCAGCGAGCGTTCCGACCCGCCACGGCCCGCGATGCCGGTTTCTTCCGCAGCAAAGATTGCAGTTGAAACGCTTGCCGAAACTGAACCGTCCGGTTTATCTTTTGCGGCGTGGAGGGGACGCCCATGAATGCAGACGCTCGGATCCGGAAGGGTCGCAAGTTCGACCAAGTGATCGAAGGCGCCAAGGCCGTCTTTCTCCGCGAGGGGTTCGAAGGCGCCAGCGTGGACGAAATCGCGCGCGACGCGGGTGTCTCCAAGGCGACGCTCTACAGCTATTTCCCGGACAAGCAGCATCTTTTCCTCGCCGTGATCGAGACCGAATGCGCCCACCAGTCGGATCTGGAGATCCTGCTCCATGCCTCCGATCAGGACGTCGAGGAAACGCTCCGGATCATCTGCAAGACGCTCATCACCTTCTTTTTGTCGCGCTTCGGACAGGACATGTTCCGCGTCTGCGTCGCCGAGGCGCAGCGCTTTCCCAAGCTTGGCCGCAGCTTCTACGACAGCGGCCCGCGCAAATGGGGCCGCAACATCGCCCAGTATCTCGACAGCCCCGGCGCACGCGCCGTGCTCGAGATCGAGGACAGCCTGCTCGCCGCCGATCAGCTCGCGCAGCTCTGCCGCGCGGACCTCATGCTCAAAGTGCTCTTCGGCATCGAGAAGGACCCGCCCGAGGCCGAGATCGACCGCATCGCCGAAGAGGCGGTGAAAACCTTCCTCGCCCGCTACCGCCGCGTCTGAGGCGTCACCCGCCGCGTTCTTCATCCTGGCGATAAACTCCGGGGGAGCGCGCCCTTGCGCGCCGGGGGCAGCGCCCCCGAAGGCGCGGGCGAGCGGGTCCCGGAGGGGCCCCCGAGGCCGCACCTCCCCGCCTCAGTCCAGCCGCCGCACCAACAGCTGGTTGCCCGGACCGCGCTTCACTTCCAGTGTTTTCAGACTTTCGACGAGGTCCGACAGCTTGCGCTTGCCATAGGTGCGGGTGTCGAAATCGGGGTTCGCCGTCGTCAGGTACTGCCCGATCTGGCCAAGCGAATACCAGTCGTCTTCCTGCTCGATCCCCTCCATCGCCCGGTGAATCAGGTCGCGCGCTTCGAGCATTGGGCGTTTGTCGACCCCCTTCGCCGCGTCCGGGGACTTCTGGTCCTTGTCCGGTTCCCCGAGGATGTTCTCCACGAAGATGAAGCGCTTGCAGGCCTTGCGGAACGCGTCCGGCGTCTTCTGCTGGCCGATCCCGTAGACATCGAGCCCCTGCTCGCGGATGCGGCTTGCCAGCCGGGTGAAGTCACTGTCGGAACTGACCAGCACGAAGGCGTCGAACCGGCCCGAATGCATCAGGTCCATCGCATCGATCACCAGCGCGATATCGGACGCGTTCTTGCCGACGGTGTTCGCGGGCTGGTGGTGCGGCACGATGCCGAACTCGGCCTGCACACCTGACCAGCCCTTCATGTGGCTCGAGGAAAAATCCCCGTAGATGCGCCGCACGCTGGCCTCGCCGAAACTGGCGATCTCGTCGAAGATCGCGCGGGCGTGCTTGTGGGACGTGTTGTCCGCGTCGATCAGAACCGCCAGAAGCGGGGTGTCATTGGCCATTCTCGAATACCTCCGGCCCCAGCGTGTCACAGCGCGCCCGCCCGTGCCAGAGGGCGCGCATTGCCTCGGCCCGGATCATGGTCGTCCCTGCGATATAGACCGTGCCGCTGCCGATCCTCTCCCGTACAACGGGCGCGATCAGCGGGGCGCCGCAAACGCTCAGCGTCATGGTCCGCCCGATGGCTTCTTCCGTCAGGTGCGCCAATGCATCCGAAGCGCCCGGCATGAGGCGCAGGAAGACGTCCGTGATCCCGCCGCTTTCCGAGATATCCATCTCGGCGATCGCCGAGGGCGGGATGTCGAGTGTCCGGGCGCCGACGCCCAGCGACAGCACGGCCTCCGCCGAAACCGGCGCGGCGAGCAGGCACAGCGCGACGCAGGCAGCCGCCCGGTCACGGCGCATCGGTCAGGTCCTTCCACATCACCAGCGCATCCACATAGTCCTCCGACGGATGCCGGAAGGCACCGGGCAGGCGGCCCACGGTGCGGAAACCGGCCCGTGTCCATGTCTCGACGGCCCGCGTATTGGTGGCCACTACGAAATTGTACTGCATCGCCCGGAACCCCTTATTGCGCGCCATGTCCAGCGAATGCGCCAGCATGGCGCGGGCAACGCCCCGGCCGCGCGCCGCCCCGGCGGTGATGTAGCCGCAATTGCAGACGTGATCCCCGCCACCCCCGGCATTGGCGCGGATGTAGTAGGTCCCCAGCACCTCCCCGTCGACGCTTTCGCAAAGAAACACCGTCTTTTCCGGCGCGGTCCAGTAGGCCAGCGCCTCGGCTGCCGAGATCTCCGGCGCCACGGTATAGGTCTCTCCCGCGCGGAACACCGGCAGGACGAGGGAGGTGATCGCCGCCCCGTCCCCCTGCCCTGCCTCGCGGATCGTGAGCTCCCGCACCCGGCCGGCGACCCGTCAGTACAGGACGACCGACCGGATCGACTCGCCCGAATGCATCAGGTCGAAGCCCTTGTTGATGTCCTCGAGCGGCATCGTGTGGGTGATCATCGGGTCGATCTCGATCTTGCCGTCCATGTACCAGTCCACGATCTTCGGCACATCCGTGCGCCCCCGTGCGCCCCCGAAGGCCGTCCCGCGCCAAGACCGCCCCGTGACCAACTGGAAGGGCCGAGTGGAGATCTCGGCGCCGGCCGGCGCCACACCGATGATGATCGACTCGCCCCAGCCCTTGTGCGCGCTTTCCAGCGCGGCGCGCATGACCTGCACGTTGCCGGTGGCGTCGAAGGTGTAATCCGCGCCACCCTTCGTCAGATCGACGAGGTAGGGCACGAGGTCACCCTCCACCTCGGCGGGGTTCACGAAATCGGTCATCCCGAAGCGCTCGGCCATGGGTTTTTTCGCGGGGTTCAGATCGACGCCAACGATCTGGTCCGCGCCCGCAAGCCGCAGCCCCTGGATCACGTTGAGCCCGATGCCCCCCAGCCCGAAGACGATCGCGCGGCTGCCGATCTCGACCTTGGCGGTGTAGATCACCGCGCCGATCCCCGTGGTCACGCCGCAGCCGATGTAGCAGACCTTGTCGAAGGGCGCGTCCTCCCGGATTTTTGCGAGGCTGATCTCGGGCAGAACGGTGTGGTTCGAGAAGGTCGAACAGCCCATGTAATGCAGGATCGGGTCGCCATCGAGCGTCGAGAACCGCGAGGTTCCGTCGGGCATCAGGCCCTGCCCCTGCGTCGCGCGCACCTTCTGGCAGAGGTTCGTCTTGGGATGCAGGCAGTATTCGCATTCCCGGCACTCGGCGGTGTAAAGCGGGATGACATGGTCGCCGGGCTTCAGGCTCGTGACGCCTTCGCCCACCTCCAGCACGACGCCCGCGCCCTCATGGCCGAGGATCGCGGGGAAAAGCCCCTCGGGGTCAGCGCCCGACAGCGTGAAGTCGTCCGTGTGGCAGATGCCGGTGGCCTTGATCTCGACCAGAACCTCGCCCGCCCTTGGGCCGTCGAGGTTCACATCCATGATTTCCAGCGGTTTTCCGGCTTGCGTCGCAACGGCGGCACGGGTGCGCATGATTTGTCCCTCCCTCTGGGCTGTTTTGCCAAATCGTGGTTCAATATGGGCGCCGATGCAATGGAGATGACCATGCGGATTGCCAGTCTTGCCGCCGTCCTGCTGCTTGCCGCGTGCCAGATGGCACCGCCCGCGTCGGAACCCGAGCCCGACGCCTGCAACGCGTCAGGCTGGATGTGGCTGGTGGGCGAGCCGGTCGATGTCGTGGCCGCCAGCACCTTCCCCGCGCCGATGCGGGTGATCGGGCCGGGCGATGCGGTGACGATGGATTACCTGCCCAACCGGCTGAACGTCAGCTACAACGAGGCCGGGATCGTGACCGACGTCTATTGCGGGTGATCCCGCCCCGGCGACTGCGGAGCTGTTCAGATGGACGCGCAAAGCAACGTCCCTTGCGCCCCCCTCCGATTCCCCCTATATGCGCTTCAACAGCGGTGCGTCGGGGTCCAAACCCGAGGCTCCACCGGAGAAAACGACGGGCCGCGCGCCCGTTTTTTTGTGCCCCGAGTCCTGTCACCGAGTCCCGCCAAGGAACACCCATGTCCGACCTCATCGCCAAGACCGCCATCGACCGGCGCATGGCCGAGATCCTGACCCCTGTCATCGAAGGCATGGGGTTCGAGGTCGTGCGCATCCGCCTGATGGGCGGCAAGACAAAGACGTTGCAGGTGATGGCCGAACGGCCCGAGGGCGGGATCGAGGTGGACGAGTGCGCGGAAATCTCCGGCGCGATCTCGGCGGTGCTCGACGTCGAGGACCCGCTCGAGGAGGCCTATACGCTCGAGGTGTCGAGCCCCGGCATCGACCGGCCGCTGACCCGGCTCAAGGATTTCGAGACCTTCGAGGGCTATGAGGCCAAGGTCGAGACGACCGAGATGATCGACGGCCGCCGCCGCTTCAAGGGCGTGCTGGCCGGCGTGGAGGGGGACGAGGTTCTCCTCAACCTCGACGAAGACGGCGAGACGGTCACGGTGGGCCTGCATTACGACTGGCTGTCGGACGCCAAGCTCGTTCTCACGGACGATCTGATCAAGGAGATGCTCAAGAGCCGCAAGGCGGCGGGCATCGTGGACGAAACGAAATTCGATGACATCGAGGAAGTGACCTCGAAGGCGGAGGACTGAGACCCATGGCCATTACGTCAGCCAACCAGCTGGAGCTTCTGCAAACGGCCGATGCCGTCGCGCGCGAGAAGATGATCGACCCGTCGCTGGTGATCGAAGCGATGGAAGAAAGCCTCGCCCGCGCCGCGAAGTCGCGCTACGGCGCCGATCTCGATATCCGCGTGTCGATCGACCGCAAGACGGGTCGCGCGACCTTCACCCGCGTGCGCACCGTGGTGGGCGACGACGAAGTCGAGAACGACAAGGCCGAGCTGACCGTCGCACAGGCCAAGCAGTACCTCGAGGACCCCAAGGTCGGCGACACGATCGTCGATGAGGTCCCGCCCGTGGACATGGGCCGGATCGCCGCGCAATCGGCCAAGCAGGTGATCCTGCAGAAGGTCCGCGAAGCCGAACGCGAGCGCCAGTACGAGGAATTCAAGGACCGCGTCGGCACCATCATCAACGGCGTCGTCAAGCGCGAGGAATACGGCAACGTCATCGTCGATATCGGCCGGGGCGAAGGCGTGTTGCGGCGCAACGACAAGATCGGGCGGGAAAGCTACCGCAACGGCGACCGCATCCGCTGCTACATCAAGGATGTGCGCCACGAAGCGCGCGGCCCGCAGGTCTTCCTGTCGCGCACCGCGCCGGAATTCATGGCCGAGTTGTTCAAGATGGAAGTGCCCGAGATCTACGACGGCATCATCGAGATCAAGGCCGTGGCCCGCGACCCCGGCAGCCGCGCGAAGATCGCCGTGATCTCCTACGACAGCTCCATCGACCCGGTCGGAGCCTGCGTCGGTATGCGCGGCTCGCGCGTGCAGGCGGTCGTCAACGAGCTTCAGGGCGAGAAGATCGACATCATCCCGTGGAACGAGGACGCGCCGACCTTCCTGGTGAACGCGCTGCAGCCCGCCGAGGTGACGAAGGTCGTTCTCGACGATGACGCCGGCAAGATCGAGGTCGTGGTGCCCGACGAACAGCTGAGCCTCGCCATCGGCCGGCGGGGTCAGAACGTGCGGCTTGCCTCGCAGCTGACGAATCTCGACATCGACATCCTCACCGAGGAAGAGGAATCGAAGCGCCGCCAGGCCGAGTTCGAGGAGCGCACGAAGCTCTTCATGGATACGCTCGACCTCGACGAATTCTTCGCGCAGCTTCTGGTGTCCGAGGGCTTTTCCTCGCTCGAGGAAGTCGCCTTCGTGGAGATGGACGAGCTTCTGGTCATCGACGGTGTGGACGAGGGCACCGCCGAAGAGCTTCAGGCCCGCGCCCGCGACTATCTCGAGGAGCAGAACAAGCTCGCCTTGGAGAAGGCGCGGGAGATGGGCGTCGAGGACAGCCTCATTGACTTCGAGGGCCTTACCCCCCAGATGCTGGTTGCGCTCGGGCAGGATGATGTGAAGACCCTCGAGGACTTCGCCACCTGCGCCGACTGGGAACTGGCCGGCGGCTGGACCACCGAAGGCGGCGAGCGCATCAAGGATGACGGCCTGCTCGAACCGTTCGACGTGTCGCTCGAGGAAGCGCAGAACATGGTGATGACGGCCCGTGTCAAACTGGGCTGGGTGACCATCGAGGAACTCGAGGCGCAGGCCGCCGCCGAAGCCGAAGCCGCCGCCGCGGACGTCGAAGGGGCGGGGGCCGAGGGCTGAGGCCCCTGGCCCGCGGAGCACCGTGATGACGCGGGGCGGTCGGAAAAAGGATCGGGAGGACGGCCCGGAACGGCGCTGCATCGCCACCGGTGAGGTGCAGCCCAAGCAGGGGCTGATCCGCTTCGTCGTCGGCCCGGACGGACAGATCGTGCCCGACCTGTCCGAAAAGCTTCCGGGTCGTGGCATCTGGGTCAGCGCCGAGCGTACCGCTCTGGAGCTGGCGGTGAAGAAGAACCTCTTCGCGCGCGCCGCGAAACAGCCGGTCACCGTGCCGCCGGACCTCGTCGACCTCGTCGAGGCCGGGCTGGCGCGGCGGTTGACCGACCTGATCGCGCTGTCGCGCAAGGCGGGTGAAGCCGTGGCCGGGTTCGAGAAGGTGAAGGACTGGCTGGCCACGAAACAGGTGAAGGTCCTGCTGCAGGCGACCGACGGGTCGGAGCGGGGCAAATCGAAACTCTGGACGCCGACGGGCGCCCGCTATTTCAGCGTCCTGACCGCCCGGGAATTGGGTTTGGCATTCGGACGTCAAAGTGTGATACATGGCGCGCTTGCCGCTGGCGGTCTTTCCCCTCGTGTTGTAGAGGGTGCCGCAAAGCTGCAGGGCCTGCGCAAGGCAGACGGCGGAGGGTCCGCCGGGAAGGACGATGGAGTCGCATGAGCGATCAGGACGGAAAAAAACCCCTTGGCCTCTCTGGTGGTGCGCGGTCCGGCCGCGTGAACCAGAGCTTTTCGCGCGGGCGCACCAAAAGCGTCGTCGTGGAAACGAAGCGCAAGCGCGTGGTCGTGCCCAAGCCGGGCACTCAATCGGCAGCGGCGCAGAACGCCGAGGGTGGCAAGCGTGACAAGGCACTCCCCGACGCGGAACTCGAGCGTCGTCTGAAGGCGTTGCAGGCCGCCAAGGCCCGCGAGGCCGAGGATGAGGAACGCCGCGCCGAGGAAGAGCGCGAGCGTGAAGAGGAACGCGCCCGCCGCCGCGCCGAGGCCGAGGCCAAGGAACGCGAAGAGCGCGAGCGCGAAGAAGCGCTCAAGGCCAAGGAAGAGGAAGACGCGCGGCGCAAGGCCGACGAGGAGGCGCGCCGCAACGCGCCCCCCGCATCGGAACCCGTTGCCTCCGAGGCACCCGCCGCGGACAAGCCCGTGCGCGGCGCCGGTCGCCCGGCCCCGACACCCGTTCGGCGCAAGGAAGAAGACGATCGTGGCGGCCGTGGGCGCGGTGGCGACCGGGGCGGCGAGCGCCGCTCGGGCAAGCTTACCGTGAATCAGGCTCTGGCCGGTGGCGAAGGCGGGCGTCAGCGCAGCCTTGCCGCCATGAAGCGCAAGCAGGAACGCGCGCGGCAGAAGGCCACTGGCGGCGCGCAGGACCGTGAAAAGGTCGTCCGCGACGTTCAGGTGCCCGAATCCATCATCGTGTCTGAACTGGCCAACCGCATGGCCGAACGTGTCGCCGATGTGGTGAAGGCGCTGATGAACAACGGCATGATGGTCACGCAAAACCAGCCGATCGACGCCGACACCGCGGAACTCATCGTCGAGGAATTCGGCCACCGCGTTCAGCGTGTCTCGGCCTCCGACGTGGAGGACGTGATCGACACCGTCCAGGACAAGGACGAGGATCTGAGGCCGCGTCCGCCCGTCATCACCATCATGGGCCATGTCGACCACGGCAAGACCTCGCTTCTGGACAGGATCCGGCAGGCGAATGTGGTCTCGGGCGAGGCCGGCGGCATCACGCAGCATATCGGCGCCTACCAGGTGACGACCGATAGCGGCGCGGTGCTGAGCTTCCTCGATACCCCCGGCCACGCCGCCTTTACCTCGATGCGGGCGCGCGGCGCGCAGGTGACCGACATTGTCGTTCTGGTGGTGGCCGCCGATGACGCGGTCATGCCGCAGACGATCGAGGCCATCAACCACGCCAAGGCTGCCGAAGTGCCGATGATCGTGGCGATCAACAAGATCGACAAGCCCGACGCGACGCCCGACAAGGTGCGAACCGATCTTCTGCAGCACGAGGTGATCGTCGAGAAGATGTCCGGCGACGTGCAGGACGTCGAGGTTTCGGCCATGTCCGGCCAGGGCATTCCCGAGCTTCTGGAAGCTATCGCGCTGCAGGCCGAACTCCTCGAGATCACGGCCAATCCCGACCGCCCCGCCGAGGGCGCGGTGATCGAGGCGCAGCTCGACGTGGGTCGCGGCCCTGTCGCCACGGTTCTCGTCCAGAAGGGGACGTTGAGGCAGGGCGACATCTTTGTCGTGGGCGAGCAGTGGGGCAAGGTCCGCGCGCTCATCAACGACAAGGGCGAACGCGTGAAGGAAGCCGGTCCTTCGGTGCCGGTCGAGGTCCTCGGCCTCAACGGCACGCCCGAAGCGGGTGACGTCCTGAACGTCGTCTCGACAGAGGCACAGGCCCGCGAGATCGCCGAATACCGCGAACAGGCCGCCAAGGACCGTCGCGCGGCCGCCGGTGCGGCCACCACGCTCGATCAGCTTCTGGCCAAGGCCAAGGCGGATGAAAGCGTGGCGGAACTGCCTATCGTGGTGAAAGCGGACGTGCAGGGTTCGGCCGAAGCGATCATTCAGGCGATGGAGAAGATCGGCAACGAAGAGGTACGCGTGCGCGTCCTCCACTACGGGGTCGGCGCCATCACCGAGAGCGACATCGGCCTTGCCGAAGCCTCCGGCGCGCCGGTCATCGGCTTCAACGTCCGTGCGAATGCGCCCGCGCGCAACTCGGCCAACCAGAAGGGCGTCGAGATCCGCTACTACTCGGTGATCTACGATCTGGTCGACGACGTGAAGGCAGCGGCGTCGGGCCTTCTGGGCGCGGAGGTGCGCGAGAACTTCATCGGCTATGCCGAGATCAAGGAGACCTTCCGCGTCTCCGGCGTCGGCACCGTCGCCGGTTGTCTGGTGACAGAGGGTGTCGCCCGCCGCTCTGCCGGTGTGCGCCTTCTGCGCGACGACGTTGTCGTCCACGAAGGCACGCTCAAGACGCTCAAGCGCTTCAAGGACGAGGTCAAGGAAGTGCAGTCCGGTCAGGAATGCGGCATGGCGTTCGAGAATTACGACGACATCCGCAAGGGCGACGTCATCGAGATCTTCGAACGCGAAGAGGTCGAGCGCACGCTGGCCTAACGGCCTCGGACATAAATGCGAAAGGGCGCCCGGCGGGGCGCCCTTTTTCGTTGGAAAGATGTGTAGAACCGGATCGAAGCCCTACCCCGCCGCGACCGCCGCCTCCTTGGGGTTCCGTGCCCAGACGCTGGCATTCAGCGCGCCTGCGACGGTCACCCAGATCAGATAGGGGATGAACAGCGCCCCGGCGATCCAATCCAGCATGAGAAAGCTGACCATCGTGCCCGCGACGGCGCTCCACAGGCCGATCATGACGACGAATGCCGCCTTGATCCGACGCAGTCCGAAGAAGACGGGCGTCCAGAGCGTGTTGAACGCGATCTGCATCGCCCAGAATGCCATGCCGTAGGCCGAGCCTTCCATCGGTGCGATCCGCGCCGCGGCATAGGCAGACGACAGGTAAAGCACACTCCACACGACCGGGAACATCCAGTCTTTCGGTGTCCATGGCGGTTTGTCGAGGCCACGGTACCAGGCGCCCGGCATGAACATGGATCCCGTGGTCGCCGCGGCGGCACAGGCCAGAAGAAAGATGGTGAACAAACCCCAATCCATGGACACGACATAGGGCGTCACGCCGTCTCTGCCAATCCACGTTTGTTGCGCTCGCGATTCTCGAGCTGTGTCAGCACCGACAGAACGTTGTCGCCCCACCCCGCCCGGCTGCGCTCGGGATGGGCCGCGGCCTCCACCAGAAAGGCCACTTCCGGAAGCGGCGGCGCATAGATGACCGGGTTCTCGGGCAGGACCGACACCGCACCCGCCCGCAGGATCGACAGGCCGAGAAGCCCGAGCTTGTGCCATTTCGTGGTGTAGGCGCGGGTGCTGACGCTGTCATACCCGCTGCGGCTGAGGTTGCGGCCAATGGCGTCATAGCAATGGCGCGCGGCGAAGATACCCGGGCGCGCATCCGCCGGCAGCCGCGCGATGCCTGGCTCGGAGCGGAAATAGAGACGGTTGGCCTCGGCCAGCAGGCGCTTGACGACGCGGCGCATCTGGGGGCCGGGACGCGGGTCGGCGAGGAAGGCGTCGATATCGACACCCTCATCCTCAAGCCAGTCCGTCGGCAGGTAGAGCCGCCCGGCGCGGGCATCCTCGCCCACATCGCGGGCGATGTTGGTCAACTGCATCGCCACGCCGAGATCGCAGGCGCGGGCCAGCGCATGGGGATCGCGCACCTCCATCAGGACGCACATCATGGCGCCCACGGCCGAGGCCACGCGCGCGGAATAGGCGCGCAGGTCCGACAGCGAGGCATAGCGCCGTTCCATCCCGTCCCAGGCGAGGCCTTCTAGCAGCGCCTCGGGCAGTTCGCGCGGCATGTGGCAGGTCTGGATCAGGTCGGCCATGGCCCGGTCGGCGGGTGCGTTGCGGGGCCGCCCGGCATAGGCCAGTTCCAGCCGGTCGCGCAGGGCGAGGACGGCGGCGGGCTTATTGTCGCCGAAATCGACCTCGTCATCGGCCACGCGGCAGAAGGCATAAAGCGCCAGCGCCGGGTCGCGGACACGGGCCGGCAGAAGCCGGGAGGCGGCATGGAAGGAATAGGACCCTTCGGCAATCGCCGCGCGGCAGTGGTCGAGGTCGTCAGGATCGATCATTCCGCCGCGAGCCTCACGTCATGGGCGAAGGGGCGCGGCGCATCCGGCACCAGCTTCGTCAGCACTTCGGACGAGGTCACGACCGAGGGGATGCCTGCGCCCGGATGGGTGCCGGCGCCGACAAGATAGAGGTTGCGCACCTCCTCCGAGATGTTGTGCGGCCTGAACCACGCACTCTGGAAGATGCGCGGCTCGAGGCTGAAGCCCGCGCCATGGGGGCTGAGGTAGCGGGACACGAAGGTGTCGGGCGTGAAGACCTCGCTGGCCGACAGGTCCGCCTCGAAGCCGGGGATCAGGTTCTCGTCCAGCACGCGGGCGAGGTTGCGGCGGTAGTCTTCCGCCTTGTCGGCCCAGTCCACGGCGTCGGTGCCATGCAGGTTCGGCACAGGGGACAGCGCGTAGAACGTGTCGTCCCCATCCGGCGCGACGCTCGGGTCAGTGACCGAGGGGCGGTGCAGGTAGACCGACATGTCATCGGCCAGATGCTTGCGCATGAAAATATCGTGCAGCAGACCCTTGTAGCGCGGGCCGTTCAGGATGGTGTGGTGTCCCACGTCCGCCCATTTGCCGCGCGTGCCTTTCGTCCCGAAATACCAGACGAACAGCCCCATGGACCAGCGCGCGCGGCCCAGCCGCTTGTCGGTCCAGCGCTTGCGCGGTGTGCGGCGCAACAGGTGGCTGTAGGTATGGCCCGGATCGGCGTTGGAGACGACGATCTCGGCGGCCATCTCTTCCCCGTCAGTCAGACGCACGCCGGTCGCGGCGCCATTCCGTGTCACGATCTCGTCGACCTCGGCGCCATGACGCACGTTGCCGCCCTGATCCTCGATCACGCGGACCATGGCGTCGGCCATCGCCTGCACGCCGCCCATCGCGTAATGGACGCCGAATTCCTTCTCGAGGTGACTGACGAGGATATACATCGACGTCACATGGGCGGGATCGCCCCCGATGAAGAGCGGATGAAAGCTCAGCGCCATGCGCAGCCTCGGGTCGCGGACGCGCGCCTTGGCGTGGCCATAGACCGACCGGTCGGCGCGCAGGCGGACGAAACCGGGCAGCTCCCGGATCAGGTCCATCAACTTGTTCATCGGTCGCCGACCCAGCCCCTCGAAGCCGAACTGGTACCGTTCCTCGCTGTCCTTGAGGAACCTGCGATAGCCGGCCTCGTCGCCGGGGAAGAGGCGGCGCACCTCTTCGATCATCGCGTCCTCGTCCTGCCGCACGCGGAAGGTCGAGCCATCGCGCCAGCGAATCTCGTAATAGGGATCGACGGGCCGCAGATCGACGTCCTTGTCGAACTCGCGCCCACATTCCGCCCAGAGCTGGCGGAACACCTGCGGCACGGTCACGATCGTCGGGCCCAGATCAAACCGGTGCCCGTTTTGCGTGATCGAAGAGCCGCGCCCCCCGGCCCGGTCCAGCCGGTCCAGCAGCGTCACGCGATAACCCTTGGCGCCCAGTCGCATGGCCGCCGACAGGCCGCCCAGACCGGCGCCGATCACGATGGCGCGTGAGGCATGGGACGATGTAGAATGGTCGTTCATATCGTGTCCAATGGTGTCTAGTCGGATTTACATTATGGCATGGCGCGGCGTTTTGCCAAGGAAAAGGATGCGGGAATTCCCTTCCCACCTGCGGCATAATATGTAAATATAAGTTGACACATGGAGGACCGGCCATGCAATCCGTCACCTTGAGCCTGTTCCGCTTTGGCTCAGTCTCCGCACGCCTTTGGGCGTTTTCCCAGATGGCAACCGCCAGATTCGCGCTCAGGCAGATTCGCGATCTGCAGACCTTCAAGCTGTGCGGCTCCGGCACGGGCGAGGGCTTCACGCCCATTCCCAACACCTCCGTCTACGCGATTCTCGGCGCATGGCCCGACCACGACGCCGCGCGGCGCGCGATGCTGGGGACCTCGGTGTTCCGCGCCTATCGCGACCATGCCGACGAGGCGATGACCATCTTCATGACGCCCGCCAGCGCGCGCGGCAAATGGGCGGGCAAGGAACCCTTCGTGCCGCAGGACGTCGAACTCGATGGCCCCATCGCCGCGATCACGCGCGCCACCGTCAAACCCTCCGTCGCGCTGAAGTTCTGGGGGCAGGAACCCGGTGTTTCCCGCGCGATCGGCGCCGATCCCAACGTCATGTTCAAGATCGGCATCGGCGAGGTGCCGTGGATGCAACAGGTGACCTTTTCCATCTGGCCCGACACCAGAACCATGGCGGACTTCGCCCGCGCCGACGGGCCGCATGCCCGCGCCGTCAAGGCCGTCCGCGAGGGTGGCTGGTTCAAGGAAGAACTCTACGCCCGCTTCCGCGTCGATGCGGTCGAGGGCATGTGGGAAGGCGTCACACCAGACCTGACGCATCGTCCCGAACGACAGACACAAGACCCGATCGAGGTAGCCGCAGAATGACCGAACAACCGCTGACCGGGCCCTTCCCGTTCTCCGCCATCGTGGGCCAGGACGAGATGAAGCTCGCCATGATCCTGACCGCCATCGACCCCGGCATCGGGGGTGTTCTGGTGTTCGGGGACCGTGGGACGGGCAAATCGACCGCCGTGCGCGGGCTTGCGGCACTGCTCCCGCCGATCCGCGCCGTTGCCGGCTGCCCGGTGAACTCCGCCGCCGAGGCCGACGTGCCGGACTGGGCGCATGTGCATGATCATTCCGTGGTCGAGAAACCCACGCCGGTCATCGACCTTCCGCTGGGCGCGACCGAGGATCGTGTGGTCGGCGCGCTCGACATCGAAAAGGCGCTGTCACACGGCGAAAAGGCGTTCGAGCCCGGTCTGCTGGCGCGGGCCAATCGCGGATACCTCTATATCGACGAGGTGAACCTGCTCGAGGATCACCTCGTCGACCTTCTGCTCGACGTGGCGCAATCGGGCCAGAACGTCGTGGAACGGGAGGGGCTGTCGATCCGCCACCCCGCACGTTTCGTGCTGGTCGGATCCGGCAACCCCGAGGAGGGGGAGCTTCGCCCGCAGCTTCTGGACCGGTTCGGCCTGTCGGTCGAGGTGCAGAGCCCCAGGGATATCGACGTGCGCGTCGACGTCATCCGCCGTCGTGACGCCTATGACCGCGACCAGTCCGCCTTCCTCGCCGACTGGCACGATGACGACATGGCCCTGCGCGCCCGGATCGTGACGGCGCGCGCGGCGCTGGCCCGCGTCGATGCCGAGGACGCGATCCTCCGCGATTGCGCCGAGCTTTGCGTGGCGCTGGGTTCCGACGGTTTGCGCGGGGAGCTGACGTTGCTGCGCGCGGCGCGTGCGCTGGCCGCCTTCGAGGACGCGCCGTCGGTCACGCGGGCGCATCTGCGCACCGTCGCACCCTCGGCGCTGCGCCACCGCCTCCGCCGCGATCCGCTGGACGAGGCCGGATCGACCACCCGCGTCACCCGCACCGTGGAGGAGGTCCTCGCGTGAGCGACGCCCCCCAAGCGGAAGAACGCTGGCAGCGCGCGAACCTCGCGCTTGCCTGTTTCGCGCTTGACCCGGCCGCGCTGGGGGGGATCTGGCTCCGCGCCCGCGTCGGGCCGGTGCGGGACCGGTTCCTCAAGGGCTTCGACCTCGCCGTGCGGGGCAAGTCCGTCTCCCGCCTGCATCCCGATATCGGGGACGACGCGCTTTTCGGCGGCATCGACCTTGCCGCGACGCTGGGGGGTGGGACCGTGACGCGCACGGCGGGTCTTCTGGATCGTCCCGGTGTTCTGATCCTGCCGATGGCCGAACGCGCCAAGCCACGGCTGGCGGCGCGCCTCGCCCGGGCGTTGGACGACCGCAAGGGCCTGTCGCTGCTGGCGCTTGACGAAGGGGCGGGTCCCGAGGAACGCATACCCGAAAGCCTCGCCGACCGGCTGGCGATCCATCTCGATCTTGGCGATGTGCCGCTGTCCGACGCGCCCGAGTTGCAACTCGACACCGACGCGCTGGTCGAGGCGCGGCGCGTCCTGCCGCACGTCACCGTCCCTGACACCACCATCTCCGACCTCGCGCAGGTCGCCTTTCGCCTTGGCATCACGTCATTGCGCGCACCGCTGCAGGCGCTTGCGCTGGCCCGCGCCAGTGCCGCGCTCACCGGTGAGACCGAGGTGGACGAGTCCGATCTTCTGACGGCCGTGGAACTCGTTCTGGCCCCACGCGCGACACAGATGCCCGAGGCGCCCGCCGAGGAAGAGCCCCCCGAACCGGAGCCGCCGCAGGACGACGACACCCCGCAGGACAGCGACGAGAACAGCGAGACCGAGGACGACACGCCCCATATCCCCGCCGAGATGATGCTGGAGGCCGCGCGCGCCATGCTGCCGCCCGATCTGCTGGCCCGGATGGAGGCGGGTCGCGCCGCGCGCAACGCGGCCTCGGCCTCGGGCACCGGCGCCGCGAAGAAGGGCAACCGCCGGGGCCGACCCCTGCCCTCGCGCGCCGGGCGGCTGGGCAGCGACACGCGCGTCGATCTGGTGGCCACGCTTCGGGCCGCGGCACCCTGGCAACCGCTGCGCCGGCAGACCACGGGGCAGAACGACCGCCTGCACATCCGCATGTCCGACGTCCGCGTGCGCCAGTACGAGGAACGCTCCGACCGCGCGATCATCTTCGTGGTGGACGCCTCTGGCTCCGCCGCGCTGGCCCGTCTGGCCGAGGCGAAGGGCGCGATCGAGCTTTTGCTGAGCGAGGCCTATGCCCGCCGCGATCACGTCGCCCTCGTGGCGTTTCGCGGCGACGGCGCTGACATCCTCCTGCCGCCCACGCGCTCGCTGGTGCAGACCAAGCGCCGCCTCGGGCAGCTTCCCGGCGGGGGCGGAACGCCGCTGGCCTCGGGGCTGAAGGCGGCACTCGAACTCGCCGGGCTTGCGCAGGGCAAGGGCATGACGCCCTCCATCGCGCTCTTGACCGACGGGCGCGCGAACGTGGACTTGTCGGGCGTCGCCAACCGCGCGCAGGCGGCGGAGGATTCGCGGCTGATGGCGCGGGCCATCCGCGCCAGGGGTCTCAGCGGTCTTGTCATCGACACGGGGCTGAGGCCCACGCGTGGCCTCGATGAACTGGCGCGCGACATGGGCGTTCCCTACCTGCCGCTGCCGCGGGCCGACGCAAGGTCCGTGTCCTCCGCCGTCGACGCGGCGCTGGATGTGGCATGACGCCGCCGCTGCCACCCGAGGACTGGCCGCTCCGTTCGGCCAGCCGCGCGGTCGCCTCGGCGCCGCACCGGTGGCACATGCAGGTCACGGGAACCGGCCCCGACATCCTGCTGCTGCATGGCGCGGGCGCATCCTCGCACACCTGGCACCGGCTGATCCCCTATCTCGATGACCGCTATCGCCTGATCGCGCCGGACCTGCCCGGCCACGGTTTCACGCAAAGCCCGCGCGGGCGCTCGGGCCTTCCGCAGGTGGCGCGCGACATCGCGGCGCTGATACAGACCATGGAGGCCGAACCGCGCATCGTCATCGGTCATTCCGCCGGTGGTGCCATCGCGCTGGAGATCGCGCGCCAGGGGCTGTTGCAACTCGACCACCTCGTCGTGATCAACGGCGCGCTCGAGGATTTCCGGGGTCCCGCCGGTGTCGTCTTTCCGATCATGGCGCGCGTGATGGCGATGAACCCCCTGACGGGTCTCTTCCTCAGCCGCGGCAGTTCCGAATCCCAGGTCCGCAGCCTGATCGGCGCGACGGGCAGCAACCTCGATGCGGATGGCCTGGCCGTTTACGCCCGGCTCATCGCGCGGCGCAGCCATGTGGACGGCACGCTGGCCATGATGGCGCAATGGTCCCTGCGGGAGCTTGGCGCCGCGCTGCCGGAGATCCATGTGCCCACGTTGTTCCTGCACGGCGCTAACGATCAGGCGGTGGCGCTGTCGGTGGCCGAACGCGCCGCCGCGTCGATGCCTGAGGCGCGGCTCGTGGGCTTCGGGGGTGTCGGGCATCTCGCGCAGGAAGAGGCGCCGGACCGCGTGGCGGCCGAGGTCCTGAAATTCCTCGACGCAGATGCCCAAGCCGCGGCGGAGTAGACACGTTAGAGGACAATAAAAAAGGGCGGGCCGCCCAAGGCGCCCGCCCTTCGTAATGTCAGGCCATCAGTCGCGGGGCTTATTCCGCCGCCAGCGATGCCAGGTAGGCATAGAGATCGACGGCATCGGTATCGCCGCGCATCCGCTGTGCGGCCATCGAGCCGCGCAGACTGTCGTCACCCGTGGCTTCGCGGATGTAGCCGGTCGGATCCTGGATATAGGTCGCGAAGTTCTCCTCGACCCAGACGACCTCGGCTTCGTTCAGGGCCTGCAAGCCCGGCGAATAGCGGAAACCCTCCACCGAACCGGCCACGCGGCCGGGTACGCCATAGAGGTTCGGGCCGGTCCGGATGTTCGGGCGTCCGGCCAGCACGTCGCCCGCGTCGTTCACGACGTTGTGGCAGGCCGCGCACTGGCGGAACACGGCCTCACCGGCCGCAGGGTCGCCCGAGGCGGCATGCGCATCGGCATAGGCCATACCGGCGGACAGGAGCGTTGCCGCCGTCGCGAGTGCAAACTTGCTCTGCATGGGTAGTCTCCCTTCTTGGAATGCTCACGGGCCAGTTAAATAGCGCCGTCGCAGCAGGGTCTACCCTTTTTTGGCTGTTATCCGATAACGTTAGGTTGCTCAGGCCACGGCATGGGCGATGGCGCACTGTTTCCAGAGCGTCTTGAGCGCCATGACCAGGTATTCGATGTCCTCGTCGGTATGCAGCGGGCCGGGGGTAAAGCGCAGGCGCTCCGTTCCCTTTGGCACCGTGGGATAATTGATCGGCTGTACGTAGATACCGAACTGGTCCATCAGGATATCGCTCAGCATCTTGCACTTCACCGGGTCCTTCACCATCACCGGGATGATGTGGGACGGGTTGCGTTCATGCGGGATGCCCTCGGCGTCGAGCCGCGCACGCAGGCGCGCGACCTGCCGTTTCTGCATGTCGCGTTCGACCGAGCTTTCCTTGAGGTGACGAATCGACGCGGTCGCGGCGGCGGCCACCGCCGGCGGCAGCGCCGTGGTGAAGATGAACCCGCTGGCGAAGCTGCGGATGAAATCGCACAGCGCATGGGAGCCGGTGATGTAGCCGCCGACAACGCCGAAGGCCTTGCCAAGCGTGCCCTCGATCAGGGTGATGCGATCCATCAGCCCCTCGCGCTCGGCCACGCCGCCGCCGCGGGGGCCGTACATGCCGACTGCATGCACCTCGTCGATGTAGGACATGGCGCCATGCTTGTCGCAGACGTCGAGGATTTCCTTGATCGGCGCGATGTCGCCATCCATCGAATAGACGGATTCAAAGGCCACGATCTTGGTTGCGTTGGCGGGCAGCGCGGCGAGCTTGCGGTCAAGATCCTCGGGGTCGTTGTGCTTCCAGATGACCTTCTGGCAGCGGGCGTGACGAATGCCCTCGATCATCGAGGCGTGGTTCAGCTCATCGCTGAGGATCACGGCGTTGGGCAGGCGCGCGCCCAGCGTCGACAGCGCCGCCCAGTTCGAAACGTATCCGGACGTGAAAAGCAGCGCGTCTTCCTTGTTGTGTAGATCGGCAAGCTCCGCCTCCAGCTGCTTGTGGTGCCACGCGTTGCCCGAGATGTTGCGCGTGCCCCCCGCCCCCGTGCCGCATTCGGCGACGGTGCTGCGCATCGCCTCGATAACCGTCGGATGCTGACCCATGCCGAGATAGTCGTTGGAACACCACACCGTGACCTCGTCCTGACCCTCGGAATGGTTGCGGACCTTGGGGAATGCCCCGCACTTGCGTTGCAGTTCGGCGAAGATGCGATAGTTGCCCTCGTCCTTCAGTTGATCGAGCTGGGCTTCAAACAGCTTGTCAAAGTTCATGGGGCTTCCTCGCTTGTCTTCATTGCTTGGGTTGGCGTTGAACGGTCGGGCAGCATCCAGCGCCAGAGCCTTTCGTCCGGAAGGGGGAGCACCATGAACCAGTGCTCCAGGAGTGCGAGCGCAGTCAGCGCGCCCAAAAGTGCGAAACCGACCGCCTCGGCCGGGGTCCCGGCTGCGGCGACATGGCCGAGCCAGAAGGCCGCGGCGACGCTGAGGCCGGTGATCGAGATCGGAAACAGCCAGTTCATCCGCGCGATGCGGAAATGGCTGGGCAGATGGTTGAGGTGTTCGGGAATGAACTCCACGTTGATCTTCCGCACACCCAGATAGAGGTTCAGCTTGGCGCTGACCCGGGCGGCGAAGAGAACCGCGAAGGTCCACATGCCGAACTTGTTCTCGGCGCCCACGCTCGCCACGATCATCGTGATCAGCGTGAAGGCAAGAAGCATCTCGTGATAGGCGATGGTGCCCCACGCGCGGATGAAACGTTCCCATTCCGGAACACCGTCGCGGAGCGGCTGGCGCACCGGACCGGTGATGATACCGGTCAGGAACGCCAGTTCGATCCAGCCCCATAGCGCCAGCGCCGACAGGAATGCAACGTAAACTCCAGCGAGGCTGTCATTGCCCAACGTATCGACGAAGCCCAAGCCGCCCAGGATCAGCACGGGCAGGTTCCACAGAACCGCCCAGAGCCGGGCCGCCGCGCCTTCCTTGTCGGCGCGCCGGACCGCGAGCAGGATCGCCCCGGTGGAGAACCACCAGAGAAACAGGGCGATCAGCGCCGCGATCCAGGGCGAACCGAGCATCAGTATGCGGGCTCCAGACGGGTCTGCACGGGCACCCGGTGCTGCTTGGCCGGGATCGTGTAGAGCTTGACGAAGGCCATCGCGGCCCGCGCACTCGCCCCCACGCGCTTGAAGACATTCCCCGACTTCTTGGCCGCGGCGAGGTCCACATTGGCGCGTTGCAGCGCCTCGAGCCCCTTCTGCCAGCGCGGATGGTCGATATCGAGCGTGATCGGGAACACCTGCCTGGAGATTTCGGACGTCTTGGTAAAGACCTCATGGGCGTACCAGTCGGGATCGACGCCAAGGGCTGCATGGAAGGCCGGGCGCTGGTGATCGCGCACGTACATCGTGGAATAGACCGCCGTCAGGAAGAACTTGATCCACAGCTTGTTGGTGAAGCTTTCGGTCAGCTTCGGGTCGGTCTTCATCAGAAGCGCGAAGGCCTCGCCGTGGCTGAACTCGTCGTTGCACCATTCCTTGAACCACTTGAAGATCGGGTGGAACCGATGTTCGGGATGCGCTTCCAGGTGGCGGAAGATGGTGATGTAGCGGGCGTAGCCGATCTTTTCCGACAGGTAGGTGGCGTAGTAGATGAACTTGGGCCGGAAGTAGGTGTATTTCTTCTTCTGGGTCAGGAACCCGAGGTTCACCGCGATCCCCGCCTCGCGCAGCGCGTCGTTGATGAATCCCGCATGCCGCGCCTCGTCCCGCGCCATCAGCTGGAACAGCATGACGATATCCTCGTTGTTGCCGCGCCGCTTCATCTCCTTGTAGAGGACGCAGCCCGAGAATTCGGCGGTACAGGACGACACGAGGAAATCGATGAACTCGGCCTTCAGCTTGGGCTCCATGTTCTCCCAGTCGATATGGTCCCAGTCCTCGTTCTTCTTGAAATGGCCCTTGTTGGGGTCGGCCTTCATCTGCGCGATCAGCTTGTCCCAGTCCTCGCGGACGGGGCTGACGTCGATGGCGTCCATCTCGTCGAAATCGGTGGTGTAGAAGCGCGGCGTCAGCAGCGTGTTCTGCATGGCCAGCGCGGTCGCGCCTTCGCTGTCGACGATGGCCTGTTCGTAATTCTGCGCGGCCATCGCCTCTTCGACGGTGGAGGCGTCCGCGGAATGCTGAAGGTCCCTCATGCCGTGACTCCTTTCTCGCCTACCGCGCCTTGCGCTACTTGAGGCGTGCCTGCGTTCGTCTGCGCGCGGGGCGCTGCCTGGAGTTCGACCTCTTCGCTGAACGAGAATTCGCAAAGCTCCATGAACTCGAAATCGCCGGTCATCCGCGTCCAGAGTTGTTCGAGCTTCGACGCGCGGGAAATGCGCGCCGTCCGTTCCTCGCGAACGACCTCGCCATAGGGCGCCATGACGGGCGGGCCCTGAACCTGCACCTCGTCACCGGGGTTGATCACGGCGCCATTGAGAAACTTCACATGCGCATGCAGGCTGTCGAAGCGGTGAGACACCTCCACCACGCAGGGCGCTGTCTCGAACTCCTTGGTCAAAAGTCCCATCTGGTCATTCCTCCAAGAGGCGGGCGAACACCGCCTCGTTGTCCGCCCCGAAGCCGAAAAGCTCGGCCCTGAAGTCGGTGTGGTCATCCCGAAGCCCGATGCGCCCGTCTGAAAAGCGCACCAGCCGGATCGGCTCGGATGCATCAAGGCCCACGGCCCCACGTTCGCGTTCCAGCACGCGATAGATCCCTGCGACGAACCCGCCCTCATCGGACGCGAAATCGGCGATCAGATTGCCGTCCACGTCGATGACCCGGGCGGAGCCGTCCATGTCCCCGAAAATGCGGATCACCCGTTCCTGCACCACGGGCGCCACGTCCTCGGACGGTGGCATGGCCGACAGGGGACGGTCCGTCAGGCGGGCATAGCCCACGATGATCAGCACACAGAGACACATCAGGAACATCGCACGAACGAGGATGGTCGGCACCATCTCCTTGTCGCGCTCGACGAGTTTCTGTTCGGCCCTCGAGTAGTTGCGGGTCTCGGCCATGGCGGTCACTCCGCTGCGACGGGCCGTGCCTGGGGCACGACCTCGATGACGGGTTCGGACACGGCGGTTTCGGCCGCGTCGGCAAAGAGCCTCGCTACCTCGGCCGCATCGGGAATGCAGCGGAGCGCGGGCTCGGTGTGCTTCATCCGCCAAGGCCGCACATGCGGCCAGGTCATGACGTAGGAAAGGCGAAGCGCGCCCTCCTCCTGCGTCATTTCCAGCGCGATCGTACCGGTACCGTCCTTGCGCATTGCAAGGTTGGCGTTGCGGATCTTACGGAACGGCAGGTTCAGCGTCATGGTGAGCGCCGCGCCGATCCGCATGGCGACGCGGCGGTTGGTCAGCGTGTAGACGGTCGATTTCGCCTGGATCACGCCCACGATCAAAAGGATGGCGCAGACGATCGCGCCCAGCACGAGGAAGAAAGACGCCGCCGTGGCGCTTTGCGTCCATGTCTCCGTCGCCGCGCCGCCGATGGTGCGCCAGGCGAAGAGAAAGGCGAAATAGCCCGCCACCCACCAGAAGCTGAGGGAATCTTTCGTCAGCGCCCACCAGTTCGGTTGACCCTGCCAGAGGATGTGTTCGCCCTCCGGCAGGTTCTCGGGCAGTCCACGGACGGGCTCGGTCTGAAAGTCGTCGTGGTCATGCGGCATCGTTTCGGTCCTCCTGCGGTCGTTACGGTGACCCGCTGCTCAGAGCAGCGGATCGATCCGGTCTTCGGAGGCGTAGAGAATGCCGCCGCCATAGTAGGCGGAGATCTTCTCTTCCTCGAGTTTCGTGATCTGGTTCGGCGACTTGGTCACCGGGACACCGGCGAAGTGCTTGCCGAAGACGGCGTTGATCTTCACCTTCTTGAACCCGATCTTGCAGAATTGGATTGGCACCAGCCGGGTGCCGCCACCATGATCCGCATCAAGCTCCATCTCGATGTAGCGGACCAGCTGTTCGGGCGCGTCGATCCACATGTCCGACACGGTGCCCACGACCTCGCCGTCGCCCGCCATGACCGGCAGGCCGCGGGGATCGCGCCCGGCACTGACACGATAGGCCTCGGTCTGGCCCATCGGCACGATCTTGGGGTGGCCGTGGCCGTCCAGTTCCGGCACGTCGGCGCGCGGTGTCCAGGACGCGGGCCCGATCCCGTCGACCATCGGATCGCCGGTCGGATCGTAGGGATAGCCGTTGCCTGCGGAAAAGGCGGCCTTTTCCATCGCGAGGTTGTCGCGCCGGTGCGCGGCCTCGTTCTCGGCCGAAGGCACGACCACTTCGCCGCGTCCATGAGGCAGGATGAAGGTCTTGGCGTCAGGAACGGGGAAGGGACCCTGGTTCGGGGCGGCGGTGCCGTCCTCGTTTTCCAGTGGATAGCCTTCGCGCATGTTCTCCGTCTGCAGGTAGTAGATCAGCAGAGCGAAGAAGATCCAGAACAGCCAGATCGACAGGCTGGCCAGATCGAAATTGCCGAAGAATGCGTTAACCATGGTGTAGTCCTTTCGGGTCTCGGCGTATCACGTAGGAAGGTCGGCGAGCCCGATCTTGCCCGTCGTCCGGTTGGAATTGGTCGTTGCGGTTCGCACCAGCGGCCCGAGGGCCACCAGCGTGATGAAAAGAAGCAGGATCTCGAGGTGGTAGACCACCGAGTAGCCGGTCGCGGGATTGGCCAGCGCCTCGCCCAGCTGTCCGTTGGTGGCCATTCCGTTCACCACGTCGCGGATGCCGCCGCCGATGGCGATGGAGACACCCGCCGCAGTGGCCTGCGCCGCGCCCCATGCGCCCAGCGCAAGACCCTTTCCGGCCTTTCCGGCAGACGGCATGGTCATCGCCGCCGTCAGCGTCGCCACGGAAAACAGCCCGCCGCCGAATCCGATCAGCGCCGCGCCGGCGAAGAACAGCTCGGCCGAGTTCCAGGGGTTGGCGAAGATCACGGCGGAAAAGGCGACGAGACCGGCAAGAATGCCCCGCGCGCCCATGCGATAGGGGTTGATGCCTTCACTCAGCCAGCGCGCGGCCAGCCCGAAGCCCACCAGCGCGCCCAGCGCCCATGTGGCCGTCAGAAGCGTCGTGGACGACACCGACAGCCCGAGGATCTCGCCGCCATAGGGCTCGAGCAGGACATCCTGCATGTTGAAGGCCATGGTCCCGAGGAACACGACGACCAGCAGACGCCCGGCGGTGCCACCGCTGGAGTAGTCGGCCCATGCGTCGGAGAAGCTTGGGCTCGGCTCTTCGCGCTGCGACTTGGTCATCGGGCGCACGCGCTCCTGCTTCCAGAGCGCGATGACGTTGAGCACGACCGTCAGGACCGCCGTGCCCTGGATCACCTGGATCAGCTCCAGCGGCGTGAACTGGCGCAGGAGGTAGCCGATGACCAAGGCCGACACGCCCATGCCGACCAGGAACATCACGTAAAGAAGGGCGACAACGCGCGGGCGCGTCTCATCCGTCGCGCGGTCTGCCGCCAGCGCAAGACCTGCGGTCTGGGTCATGTGCATGCCGATACCGGTCATCAGGAACGCGAGCCCGGCCAGCGCCTCCCCGGCATAGGGGATATCGTAACGCACCTGCGTGACGTCACCGCCCAGCACCAAGAGCGAGGCGGGCATGATCGCAAGACCCCCGAACTGCCAGAGCGTGCCGAACCACAGGTAGGGGATACGCTTCCATCCGATGGCGGATTTGTAGGTGTCGGACTTGAAGCCCAAGAGCGCCCGGAACGGCGCGATCAGCACCGGCAACGCGACCATCGCGGCCACGAGGAAGGCCGAGACCTTGAGCTCCACGATCATCACGCGGTTCAGCGTGCCCAACAGCATGACGGCGGCCATGCCGACAGACACCTGGAACAGGCTCAGGCGCAGAAGCTGGCTCAGCGGAAAGTCGTCGCTGGCCGCATCCGCGAAGGGCAGATACTTGATCGATATGCGCTTGAGCAGGCTCATGCGCGATACTCCAGACAGGTCGAGATGTAGAAGCCGCGGCTGACGCGCTCGATCTCGGAAACAGACCCTGTTCCGCTGTGCAGAGCCGTTTTTGCGGCGATGCGGCGGGGCGAATGGGGGATCATCGTCGGCGACCGGTCCGACCGCGGGAAGAGCTTTCCGACGGTGAAGAACGCCATCAGGAAGGGCGTACGCGGCGCGACGGTAAAGACGATGGAGGTCGAGACGCGCGCCGACAGGCCGGCAAGCGCCTGACCGAGGTCGTCGTCGGTGTAGTAGATCATCGAATCCATCGCCATGACATGATCGAAGCGGCCCAGATCGGGGGACAGCATGTCGCCCGAGGTGAACTCGATCTGCCCGTGCAGCGCCTCGGGGATGCGCCTCTCGGCGATCTCCACCAGCTGCGGCGAGATGTCGATCGCGGTGACATGCGCCCCGCGGCGGGCCAGTTCCTCGGTCATCGCGCCGGTGCCGCAGCCCGCGTCGAGCACACGGGCGCCCGTCAGGTCGTCGGGCAGGCGCGACAGCATGATCGCGCGCATCCGGTCGCGGCCCTCGCGCACCGTCTGGCGGATGCCCGAGACCGGTGCGTCAGAGGTCAGCCGCTCCCACGTCTTGGTGGCGGTGCCGTCGAAGTAGGCCTCAACCCGGTCACGCGTGGCGCCGTATGTGGGCGTCGCCACCATCAATCGAACCCGAGAAGCTCGAAGATGTCGCGGTCTTCCAGCGGGTGCGGGCTGAGCGGGTCGGTGCCCTTCCACATCATCTCCGCAAGGCGGATATATTCGGCGCGGCACTGCACGATGTCCTCGTCATCGGGCATCTCGAAAAGTGTCTTCTTCTTCAGGCGTGACCGCCGGATGGCGTCCACGTCGGGCATATGCCCGATCCGCTTGAAATTCGTCCGCTCGCAGAAACGGTCGACCTCGTCGGTGTCCTTCGAGCGGTTGGCGATGCAGCCCGCGAGCCGCACGTTGTAGTTCTTCGACTTCGCCTGCACGGCGGCGATGATGCGGTTCATCGCGTAGATCGAATCAAAATCGTTCGCCGTGACGATCACCGCGCGGTCGGCATGTTGGAGCGGTGCCGCGAACCCGCCGCAGACCACGTCACCCAGCACGTCGAAGAGGACGACGTCGGTATCTTCCAGCAGGTGGTGCTGTTTCAGCAGTTTCACCGTCTGGCCTACGACATACCCGCCGCAGCCGGTGCCGGCGGGTGGGCCGCCGGCCTCGATGCACATGACGCCGTTATAGCCCTCGGCCATGAAATCCTCGGGGCGCAGTTCCTCGGCGTGGAAATCGACGTCCTTGAGGATGTCGATCACCGTGGGCTGCAAATGGCCCGTCAGCGTGAAGGTGCTGTCATGCTTCGGGTCACAACCGATCTGCAGGACCTTCTTGCCCAGCTTGGAGAACGCGGCCGACAGGTTCGAGGAGGTGGTCGACTTGCCGATCCCGCCCTTTCCGTAGACCGCGAAGACCTTCGCTCCCTCGATCTTCATCGAGGCGTCCTGATGCACCTGAAGTGATCCTTCGCCATCCTCACCCTTCTTCAGGATGGGCGGCGTCCCGATGCCTCTGGCGGCAAGACCGGCGGCCTCGCGCATTGCGGCACGGGCGGCGGGGGGGTTCTTTTCGTCCAGCATCGTCGTTCCTCTCCTTATTCGGCGGCCACGTTGGCAGGCGCATTGGGGGTCAAACCCTCCAGCGTGTCCTCAAGCTCATCCGCGCCAGCCTGAAGCGCGGCGAGTGTCTCGTCGTCGGGGTGCCAGTAGTCGCGTTCGAACGCCTCCAGCAGGCGGTTGGCCATCCGGGCAGAGGCCTGCGGGTTCAGCTCCGCCATCCGGCGACGCATCTCTTCGTCCAGCACGAAGGTTTCGCTCAGGCGCTGATAGACCCATGGATCCACCTGTCCGGTCGTCGCCGACCAGCCCAGCGTGTTGGTCACCTGCGCCTCGATCTGGCGCACGCCCTCATGTCCGTGCTTCAACAGGCCCTCGAACCACTTGGGGTTCAGGCTGCGCGAGCGGGTTTCCAGTGCCACCTGCTCCTGAAGGGTCCGCACCTTGCCTTCGCCGCGGGTCTGATCACCGATGAAGACGGGGGCTTCCTTGCCGCCCTTGGCGCGCTTCACCGCGCGGGAGATGCCGCCCAGCGTGTCGAAGTAATGGTCGACCGTGGTCACACCCAGTTCCACGCTTTCGAGGTTCTGGTAGGCCAGATCGACGTCTTTCAGCGCATTCTGCAGCAGCCCGGCGTTCTTCTTGGCCTTGCCGTCCATGCCATAGGCAAAGCTCTTGCGCGCCTGGTAGGCGTCGGCCAGCTCGTCCTCCTCGCCCCAGGCACCGCTATCGACCAGCGCATTGACGTTGGAGCCATAGGCGCCCTCGGCGTTGGAAAAGACGCGAAGTGCGGCCTCCTCCATGCCCACGCCCATCCGCTGCGCATAGTCGAGGGCATGGGCGCGGACGAAGTTCATCTCCACCGGCTCATCGGCGGTCGCGGCCTTGTAGGCGGCCTCGGCCAGCATGCGGGTCTGCAGCGGCAGGAGATCGCGGAAGATGCCCGACAGCGTCATCACCACGTCGATGCGCGGGCGGCCAAGCTGTTCCAGCGGGATCAGGTCCGCGCCGCAAAGCCGGCCGTAACCGTCGAAACGCGGGCAGGCGCCCATCAGAGCCAGCGCCTGGGCAATCGGCCCGCCATCCGACTTGATGTTGTCCGACCCCCAGAGCACCAGCGCGATGGAATGGGGCATCTCGCCCGCCGCTTCGATCAGCCGGTCGGCCTGTTTCGCACCGTCCGCAAGCGCGAAGGCGGTCGGCATGCGGAACGGGTCGAAGGCGTGGATGTTGCGCCCGGTCGGCAGGATCTCGGGCGACCGGATCAGGTCGCCGCCGGGAACCGGTTCGATGAAATGGCCCGACAGCGCGCGCATCAGGCCGGTCAACTCCGTCTGCTGGCGCAGCAGATGCTCGATCCGCGCGCGTGTTTCGGAATCCGTTTCGGCCATGACGCGCAGATGTTCCTGCAACTCGGCCTCGCCCATCGGACGGCCCACCACATGCAGCCCGTCGGGGATCAACGCGTCCTCGGTCTCCAAGAGCGTCAGCCAAAGGCGGTCCGGGTCGCGCTCGTCCAGATCGACGGCCTCCGCCTGCGTCTCGATCAGGGCGGCAAGCTCGGTCCGCTCGGACGCATCGGGGGCGAGCGACCGCCAGCGGGTGAGCGAATCCTTGAGCTCCAGCAAACCCTTGTAGAGACCTGCGGCCGCCAGAGGCGGGGTCAGGTGCGTGATCGTCACCGCGTTCGAGCGCCGCTTGGCCAGCGTCGCCTCGGAGGGGTTGTTGGCGGCATAGAGATAGACGTTCGGCAATTCGCCGATCAGCCGGTCGGGCCAGTCACGCGCGCCCAGACCCGCCTGCTTGCCGGGCATGAACTCCAGCGCGCCATGCATCCCGAAATGCAGCAGCACATCGGCCTGGTAGGTGTTCTTGAGCCAGAGATAGAAGGTCGTGAAGGCGTGTGTCGGGGCGAAGCCCTTTTCAAAGAGCAACCGCATCGGGTCGCCTTCGTAGCCGAAGGTCGGCTGCACGCCAACGAAGACATTGCCGAAATGCTGGCCGAGGACGAAGACGCCGCGCCCGTCGGACTGGATCTTGCCCGGCGCGGGGCCCCAGACACTTTCGATTATCTTCAGCGGCGGGGTCGTCCGCACGATGGTGTCGGCATCCACATGGGCAGCGACATTGGCCTCCTGCCCGTATTGCTTGGCGTTGCCGTGCAGGACCGCGTGGCGCAGGTCGTCGACAGAGGCGGGCAGCTCGACGTCATAGCCGTCGGCCTTCATCCGGGTGAGCGTGTTGAACAGGCTCTCGAACACGCTGAGATAGGCCGCCGTCCCCACGGCGCCCGCATTGGGCGGGAAACCGAACAGGACGATACCCACCTTCTTCTCGGCGTTCTTCTTGCGCCGCAGGAGGGCAAGGCGCCGGGTCTTTTCCACAAGGCTGTCGATCCGTTCGAGGCAAGGCGCCATTGCCTTGGTGTCGGAAGACCGCGGGCAGTTGTAGGAGCATCCCTGGCATCCTTCCGGCCCATGCCGGCCGCCGAACACCGTGGGATTCGTCGCGCCGTCGATCTCCGGCAGCGCCACCAGCATCGTCGTCTCGACCGGCCCGAGGCCGCCTTCGGACGAGGCCCATTGCCCCAGCGTCTGAAACTCGATCGGATGCGCCGCGATATAGGGCACGTCGAGCCCCTTCAGGACCTCCACGGCCGCGGCGCTGTCATTGTAGGCCGGGCCGCCGATCAGGCTGAACCCGGTCAGAGAGACCAGCGCGTCGATGCGCCCGCCCTCGAAATAGGCGGACATGGCGGGACGCCCGTCCAGACCGCCGGCGAAGGCGGGAATGACGGCAAGACCCGCCTCCTGCATCTTGCGGATGACGCCATCGTAATGGGCCGTGTCGGAGGCCAGCACGTAGCTGCGCATCATCAGAAGACCGACCGTGGCGACCGGGTTTTCCGGGTTCGGAAGCTCGTCGGCATCAGTCGTGATCCGGTGCCCCGGCAGATCGGGGTGGTAGAGACCCACCTCGGGGTAATCGATCGGCGCCTCGGCCTTGGCGCCCCTGAAGGCACGGTCGCTCGCGTAAGTGCCGACGAGGAAGCGGACCATCTGCTCCACGTTGTCGTCCGACCCGCCCAGCCAGTACTGCATGGTCAGGAACCAGGCGCGCAGGTCCTGCGCCTTGCCGGGGATGAATTTCAGGATCTTGGGCAGGCGGCGCAGCAGCTTCATCTGCTTCTCGCCGGAATTGGCCGAGGGCCCCTTCGAGCCGCGGAGCTTCTTCAGAAGCCGCATCGGCCCCGTCGCGGGCTTCATCATGTCGAGCTCGCCCATCCGGGTCAGCTGTACGACTTCCCGCGCCGAGATCACGCCGATCATGGCGTCACACTGGTCGCGCCGCGCCTGCAATTCGGGCAGGATCGCGGTGATGTGCTCTTCGATGAACAGCAGGTTCGCGACGATGATGTCGCCATGGCGCACCGCCACCCGCGCCTCCTCCAACGCCTCCGGGTTCTCGGCCCATTCGGCGGAGGCATGGACAGACACGTTCAGGCCCGGGAATTCCTCCGCCAGCCGCTCGGACACCCGCGCCGCGGGACCCGCCGCGTGGCTGTCCAGCGTGACGATAACCACGCGATAACCGGGCCGGTAGCCGGGGATATGATCTCCGTCACCGCGCAAAATGAGCCTTCGCTTCGTAGAGGGTATCCACGCTGATCTCGCTGACGCCGCGCTCGGCGGCGTATTTCTCGGTGTTCCGCTTGGCCTTGCCGCGCACGAAGAACGGGATCTTCTTCAACTCGCGCTCGGCATCGGCGAGCCAGACCATGACGTCGGAACCGGTCCCGGCCGCTTCGGCGCCATCCGGCTCCTTCATCTTTCCCGAAATACGCTCTTCGGGGGCAACCTCCGCCACGGGCATGTCGCCTGCCGGTTCCACGCCCACCGGCTTGGGCGCATGCCCGCCGTGATGGCTGGGCCCGGCCTCGTCGTGGAACTCGAAATCCTCGCGGAACATGGCCAGGAGGTGCTCCTCCAGCCCCATCACCAGCGGATGGATCCAGGTGTCGAAGATGACGTTGGCGCCTTCCCAGCCCATCTGCGGCGAGTAGCGCGCGGGGAAGTCCTGCACATGGATCGGCGCGGAGATCACGGCGCAGGGAATGCCCAGGCGCTTGCCGATGTGGCGTTCCATCTGCGTGCCGAGGATCATTTCCGGCGACGCCTCCTCGATGGCCTTCTCGACCTCGAGGTAATCGTCGGTGATCAGCGGCTCGACGCCGAACTCGCGGCCAAGCTCGCGGATGGAGCGGGCGAATTCGCGGTTGTAGCAGCCGAGGCCCACTACCTCGAAACCCATCTCGTCGCGCGCGATGCGGGCGGCGGTCTTCACATGGGTGGCGTCCCCGAACAGGAACACGCGCTTTCCGGTCAGGTAGGTCGAGTCGACCGATTTCGACCACCAGGGCTGGCGCAGGCGGGAGAGGTCCTTTTTTGGCTCTACGCCGCACAACCGAGCCACTTCCGCGACGAAGTCATGGGTCGCGCCGACGCCGATCGGAACCGTTTTCGTGTAGGGGATGCCAAGCGTGCGCTCCATGTGGCGGGCTGCGGTTTCGGCATGTTCGGGGTACATCACGACGTTGACATGCGCCTGTCCCAGCCGGGTCAGTTCCTCGGGCGTCGCGCCGAACGGGGCCACGACATTGATGCCGATCCCCATCTCGTAGAGCAGGCCCTTCACCTCTTCGATATCATCGCGGTGACGGAAGCCCAGCGCGAGGGGGCCGATCAGGTTGGCGGTGATCCCGGGCGTCCTGTCCATCGGTTGCGCCAGTGCGCGCACGAGTTGGTAGAAGGTCTCGTCGGTGCCGAAGTTTTCCTTGCGCTGGTAGGACGGCAGTTCCAGCGCGACGACCGGAACGGGAATACCCATGGTCTCGGCCAGTCCGCCCGGGTCGTCCTGGATCAACTCTGCCGTGCAGGAGGCGCCGACGATCAGCGCCTGCGGCCTGAACCGGTCATAGGCGTCCTGGCACGTCTTCTTGAAGATGCCGGCAGTGTCCTCGCCCAGGTCACGGCCCTCGAAGGTCGTATAGGTCACCGGCGGGCGGTGATCGCGCCGCTCGATCATCGTGAAGAGGAGATCAGCGTAGGTGTCGCCCTGCGGCGCGTGAAGGACGTAGTGCAGGTCCTTCATCGCGGTGGCGACACGCATGGCGCCGACATGGGGCGGGCCTTCGTATGTCCAGACGGTGAGCTTCATGTCCGACCCCCGGGGCGCTGCCCCGGACCCCGACGTATTTTTCGAAAGATGAAGGAGCGGGTCGTTTGGTTGGTCATTCGGCGGCCTCCAGCTTGAGGAGGGCACGGCGGCGCAAGGGGCGGCTGAAGAGGCCTGCGAGATCGCCCGCTTGTTCGTAGAAATGAACGGGGGTGAACACGAGTTCGATGGCCCATTTCGTCGTCAGCCCTTCCGCTTCGAGCGGATTGGCGAGGCCGAGGCCGCAGACCGTCAGGTCGGGCCGCGCGGCGCGGACGCGGTCGAGTTGGAGGTCCACATCCTGACCCTCGGAGATGGTGGGACCGGCGGGGATGAGGTCGAGGTCGGGGCTTACGAGGCCCTTGTGGATGTAGGGCTGGCCGATTTCGACCGCTTCCATCCCGCATTCGCGGACGAGGAAGCGCGCCAGCGGGATTTCCAGCTGGCTGTCGGGCATGAAGAAGATGGTCTTGCCGCGCAGATGCTCCGAGGCATTGGCGATGGCCGTCCGTGCGCGGGCGCGCGGTGCGGCGGTAACCGCCTCGAAGGTGGTGTCATCCACGCCGAACTCGTCGGCGATGGCCTTGAGCCAGAGCGTCGTGCCTTCCTCGCCGAAGGGAAACGGCGCCTGGATCATGCGCGCACCGCGACGACCGAGCGCGGCGGCGGTGTCGCCGAGGAACGGCTGCAGGCAGGCGAAAACGGTGTTCTTGCCCACGCCCGGCGCCTCGGCGCTACGGGCGGCGGGCAGGACGCGGATCGGGCCGATGCCCATTTTCGTCAGAAGCGAGACCGCCTGATCCTCGACCACGTCGGGCAGCGCGCCGACCAGCAGAAGCTCGCGGTCCCCGGTCGCGGGCAGGACCGGCACCATGGAGGCAAGGCAGGCGTCCTCGCCTTGCGTGAAGGTCGTCTCGATGCCGGAGCCGGAATAGTTCAGCACCCGCACATGGGGCGCGTGCACCTGCGTCAGACGCTCGGCCGCGCGCGCGAGGTCGAGCTTGATGACCTCCGACGGGCAGGAGCCGACAAGAAACAGCTGCTTGATGTCGGGGCGGCGGCTGAGGAGCTTTTCGACCTCGCGGTCGAGTTCCTCATGGGCATCGGCCATGCCGGCAAGATCGCCCTCCTCGAGGATCGCGGTGCCGAAGCGCGGCTCGGCGAAGATCATCACGCCGGCGGCCGATTGCAGGAGATGGGCGCAGGTGCGCGAGCCCACGACGAGAAAGAACGCGTCCTGCATCTTGCGGTGCAGCCAGATGATGCCGGTGAGGCCGCAGAAGACCTCGCGCTGGCCGCGCTCCTTCAGGATGGGGGCGTCCTTGCAGCTGGCGCCCTCGATGTTCGCCGGACGGTTCATGCCGTGGCCTCCGCCTCGAGACGGGCCACACGGAGTTTCCACAGGAACTGACCCGCGTTTATCACGTAGGCGGCGTACGCGGCGAGCGCGATCCACATCTGCTGATCATGGGGCCAGCCGGCGAGCAGTGACCACACGTAGGTCAGGTGCAACGCGATGACCGCGAAGCTGAACACGTCCTCCCAGAAGAAGGCCGGCGCGAAGAGGTACTGTCCGAACACGACCTTTTCCCAGATGGCGCCGGTCACCATGATCGTCAGCAGGATGAAGGTCTTGACGATGATCGAGACCGTGGCCGCGTCGTAGCCCGCGCCCGTCCACATGAACCGGATGACGAGCGCCAGGGATGCCAGGAAAACAAGGAACTGCAGCGGGGCGAGAACGCCCTGGACGGTGGTCCAGACGGTCGCGTCGCGTCGCGCGCGTTCCTCGGGTGTGTAAAGCTGCCTGGACGGCACCTGTGCAAGTGTGTCGCTCGCCATGGATGTGTCGATTCCCTTGGTCTGTCACCGGAATCTGCGGGCAAACGCGGATAGTGTCAATCAAAACTTACACTCTTTGCGGATCGTCCGTGACGACGCTCCGACACAAGGAATTTTCCCATTTCCCTTGAAATAAAGAGCTTTGTCACCAGTTTTGACAGTGTGACGAACAGGACCCCGCTCCAAAACCGCACAGGTGTCCATTTTCTTTGACAGCCTGCAGTGAATGGCAGAGAATGAAACGGAAACACATTGCACACGATCACGTACGAGACAGAAAACCCACCTTTTTGACGTGCAATGATCGTGGTGAACCGAACATGACGGCACAAACGACAATCCACGCCGCCGGCATTTCCGGTTTGCACGACGCCGAAGTCGCGCGACTTGCGGCCGGGGCCATCGCGATGGTGTTGTCCGAGAAGGACGAGGGGCAGCCCTCGATGGTGGCGCAGCTCGACCTTCTTGTCGACGCGTTCCTGTCGGATCGCGACGAGACCCGGCACGCCCTTTTTTCGAAAATGCGGCATGGCGGTTTTTCGATCGAGGATATGATCGACGTTGTCCTGCCCCGGGTCGCGCGGGCTGCCGGACGACGATGGATGGACGATGACATCAGTTTCGCGGAAGTCACGATCGCCACCGCGAGGCTACAGGAAACCGCCCGCGCCCTGAGGTCAGGATCTCCGGTCCGGGCAACGCTCCGGCACGGCAGCGAGGGCGAGGCGATGCGCGCTCAGCCGAGGGTGCTGCTGATCATACCGCGGGTCGAGGACCATACGCTCGGCACTTTCGTGGTTGCCGACCAGATGCGCCGCCACGGCTGCACGGTCGAGATCGCGATGGACATGCATCCACGCCAGATCGCGGAAAAGGTGCAAAAAAACCGCTATTGCATGATCGGGATCACCGCGGCTGGGCGCAGAACCCTTGCAAGCACAAAGGAATTGGTGGAGACCATCAAAGCTTCCGTCACGCGGGTCACGCCTGTCGTGCTTGGCGGAAGCGTGATCGAAGGAGAAGGAAACCTGAAGGCGATGACGGGCGTTGACCACGTGGTGCGCGATGTGCCCTCGGCTCTGAGGGCTTGCGGGTTGATGACACGGAACGAGGGCGCGACGCCCGGGGCGTCGGAAGAGTTGCTGCAAGCGCGGGCCGGACCGCTAGGGAATACCGTATGAACACGCGAGGAACAGACTTCTGGGATCAGCCTTCGGCGCCGCAAATCGGACCGGAACAGTTCAGCGAGATCGTGACCACGGCCGCGGACATCGCCATCGTGCTCGATACACGGGGCACGGTCAAATCCGTCATAACAAATCCCCTGAACCCGACACTCGGGCAGCTCGACCACTGGAAAAACCGCGATATCCGCGAGTTCATGGCCGATGACAGCCTGACGAAACTCGAGACGCAGCTGGAGGCCTACCGCGAAGGCCGCAAGACCAAGGCCGACGCGATCGAGGTCAACCACTACGACAATGCGAATTGGGAATTCCCGATCCGCTACACGATCCACAAGACAGGCAATCCTGACATCATCCTGATGCTCGGACGCGACCTGCGGCCCATCGCCGAGTTGCAGCACCGCCTCGTCAAGGCGCAGCTGGCGCTCGAAAAGGATTACGAAACCCACCGCGATTACGAGACGCGCTACCGCGTCGTGATGGAGGCGACGAGGGACGCTTTCGTGCTGGTCGATGTGGCCAGCGGGCGTATCCTCGACCTCAACAACGCCGCCGGGCGGCTTTTGGGCGACGATCCCGACGTTTTGGCGGGCGGCAACTTCGCACAGGAATTCGACGGACGGCGGCGCGGCGAGTTCATCGAGGGTCTGGTTCTTGCCGCCGGCGACGAGGCGCTGGGTCAAGTCACGGCGCAGGCGCGCCGGACCGGCAACGAGGTCGCATTGGAACCCATCGTGTTCCGTGCCGCGGGCGACAAGGTTCTGCTGTGCCGGATCGACACGTCGCAGACCGCGGAAACCGTGGCCGCCGATCTGACCCGGACGCTTTCGCATCTCTATCGCGACGGACCCGACGCGATGGTCTTCACCGATGTCCATGGCGTCATCCGTTCCGCGAACGACGCCTTCCTCAGCCTGACCGATGCCGGGCAGCTGAGCGATGTGAAGGGCAAGTCACTGGGCGAGTTCCTGTCGCGTGGCAGTGTCGATCTGAAGGTCATGATCGATAACGCGACGCGATCCGGAAAAATGCGGCTCTATTCCACACGGCTCGAAGGCGCTTTCGGCTCGCAGCTGGCGGTGGAGCTTTCGGTGACACACATGCCCGGCGCAGGCTTCGGCGTCGTCCTGCGCGACACCTCGCGGCTCGAGGTGATGCGCGACAGCGCCCCGCAGGGATCGAACCAGCCGGGTGCGGCGACGATGTCCGATGACGCGATGCGCAACGTGATGGACCTTGTCGGGTCCGCACCGCTGAAGGATATTGTCTCGGCCACCACGGATGTGGTCGAGAAGATGTGTATCGAGACGGCGGTCGAGTTGACCAACAACAACCGCGTCGCGGCCGCCGAGATGCTTGGCCTTTCACGCCAGTCGCTTTACGTGAAGCTGCGGAAATACGGTCTTCTGAGCAAGAACGACCCGGCCGACTGACCTCCCCCGAATACCCTTGAAGCGCCGGCAAATGCGCCGGTCGTTTTCGTGTGCGTCAATTTGATTTTACACTTGCCGAGTCGGGTTGTGTCAACTTATCCTGACACTCATGAGTGTAACGACCGACCTCACCCCCGCCGGCAGCCGGAGCTTGCCCGAACCGCGTGCAGTGCTCACCCTGCTCAAGCCCATCACGTGGTTTCCGCCCATGTGGGCCTATCTCTGTGGCGCGGTGTCCGCAGGTGTCGCTCCGGGCGGCAACTGGCTGGTGCTGATCCTCGGGGTCATCCTCGCCGGTCCCATCGTCTGCGGCATGAGCCAGGCGGCGAACGACTGGTGCGACCGCCACGTGGACGCGATCAACGAGCCAGACCGGCCGATCCCCTCGGGGCGCATTCCCGGCCGCTGGGGTCTGTGGATCGCCATCGCCATGTCGATCCTGGCGGGTTTCATCGGCCTTGCCCTTGGCCCATGGGGCTTCGGCGCGACGCTGGTCGCCATCGCCGCGGCCTGGGCCTATTCCGCCGAACCCGTCCGGCTGAAGCGCTCGGGCCTGTGGGGACCGGGCCTCGTTGGCCTCAGCTACGAGACGCTGCCGTGGTTCACCGGCGCCGCCGTGCTGGCCGCCGGCGCGCCGTCATGGCCGGTCATCATCGTGGCGGTCCTTTATGGCATCGGCGCGCACGGCATCATGACGCTCAACGATTTCAAGGCGCTGGAGGGCGACCGCCAGATGGGCGTGAATTCGCTCCCCGTCACGCTCGGCCCCGAACGCGCGGCGAAACTGGCCTGCGTGGTGATGGCCATCCCGCAGCTGGTTGTCTTCATCCTGCTCTACATGGTCTGGGACCGCCCGTGGCACGGCCTCGTCATCGCCATGTCCCTGATCGCGCAGCTATACGCGATGCAGGTCCTGCTGCGCGATCCCAAGGGCAAGGCGCCGTGGTATAACGGCGTCGGCGTCACGCTCTATGTCTCGGGCATGATGGTCACCGCCTTCGCGGTGCGCTCGCTGGAGATTTTGCCGTGAACCGGGCCGTGACGCTGTCCTGGGCGCAGATCGTTCGCCTCGGCGTCGTGCAGATGGCGCTTGGGGCGATCGTCGTTCTGACCACCTCGACGCTCAACCGCCTTATGGTGGTGGAGCTTGCCCTGCCCGCGGTCCTGCCCGGTTTCCTCGTGGCGCTGCATTACGGCATCCAGTTGTCGCGCCCGCAATGGGGCTACAAGTCCGACACCGGCGGGCATCGCACGCGCTGGATCATCGGCGGCATGGCGATCCTGGCGCTGGGCGGTCTGTCAGCGGCTTATGGCGTCATCCTGATGGAAGGCAGCTTTTTGCTGGGCCTCGCGGTGTCCATCGCGGCCTATGCGGCCATCGGTGTCGGCGTAGGCGCGTCGGGCACCTCGCTTCTGGCGCTTCTGGCCACGGCCACCGCGCCGCGCCGCAGGCCCGCCGCCGCGACGATCACATGGCTGATGATGATCTTCGGAATCGCCGTCACGGCGGGTGTCTCGGGCCAGTTCCTCGACCCCTACACGCCGGCCCGGCTGATGAGCGTGGTCGCCGTCGTCACCGCGCTTGCCTTCGGTGCGACCTGCCTTGCCGTCTGGGGCATCGAACGGCGCGTGATCGCCCGCGCTGCGCGGGACAGCGCGCCCTTCCTCGAAGGCCTCCGCGAGGTCTGGGGCGAACCGAGGGCGCGGATGTTCACCATTTTCGTCTTCCTCAGCATGACCGCCTATTTCATGCAGGAGTTGATCCTCGAGCCCTATTCGGGCCTCGTCTTCCAGTTCACCCCCGGTCAGTCGACCTCGTTGTCGGGCGCGCAGAACGGCGGCGTCTTCCTCGGCATGGTGCTGGTGGGGATCGCCGGTACCGCGCTGCGGATCGGCACCCTGCGCCAGTGGGTCGTGGCGGGCTGTATCGGGTCCGCCGGGGCATTGGCGTTGATCAGCGCGCTGGGCCAGATCGGTCCGAGCGCGCCGCTGGTGCCCGCCGTCGTCCTGATGGGCTTTTTCAACGGCATGTTCGCGGTCGCCGCCATCGGCTCCATGATGGCGCTGGCAGGCGAAGGCCGCGCCGAACGCGAGGGCACGCGCATGGGTCTCTGGGGCGCGGCGCAGGCCATCGCGGCGGGCTTCGGCGGCCTTCTGGGCGCCGCGCTGGCCGATGCGATGCGCACGGTCATGACAGACCCCAGCGCCTTCGGCACCGTCTTCGTCCTCGAGGCCATGCTCTACATCGCCTCCGCCGTCATGGCGGTCCGCATCATGGACCGCGATCCAACCCTCGCGCCGGGCGGCGCGGCTGTTCCGGGAGAATGACCATGCTTTACGATGTCGTCGTTGTGGGGGGTGGACCCTCGGGTGCCACGGCCGCCGAAGACCTCGCGCGGTCCGGCCACAAGGTGGCGCTGATAGACCGTGCGGGACGGATCAAGCCCTGCGGCGGCGCAATCCCGCCGCGCCTGATCCGGGATTTCGACATTCCCGAGGAACAGCTGGTTGCCAAGATCACCACGGCACGCATGATCTCACCCACGGGTCGACGCGTGGACATCCCCATCGAGAACGGCTTCGTCGGCATGGTCGACCGGGAGCATTTCGACGAGTTTCTTCGCAATCGTGCGCAAGAGGCCGGGGCCGAGCGTCATACCGGAACCTACACGCGGATCACCCGCGACAAGACGGGCACCCATGTCCACTACCGCGACAAGGAAACCGGGGAGGACGTCGCGCTGACCACCAAGATGGTCATCGGCGCCGACGGTGCGCGGTCGAACGTCGCCAAGACCGAGGTGAAGGACGGGGACAAGATCCCCTACGTCATCGCCTACCACGAAATCATCGAAAGCCCCGGACCCCGTGGCGAGTATCGCCCCGACCGCTGCGACGTGATCTATGACGGCCGCATCTCGCCCGATTTCTATGGCTGGGTCTTTCCCCACGGCAAATCCGCCAGCGTCGGCATGGGCAGCTTCGTGCGCGAGGTCGATCTGAAGAAGGCCACCGCTGATCTGCGGGAAGCCTCTGGCCTTGCCGACTGCCCCACGATCCGCAAGGAAGGCGCGCCGATCCCGCTGAAGCCGCTGGAGGAATGGGACAATGGCCGCGACGTGGTGCTGGCCGGAGACGCCGCGGGCGTGGTCGCGCCGTCCTCGGGCGAAGGCATCTACTACGCCATGGTCGGCGGACGGGTCGCCGCGATTGCCGCTGCCGCCAAGCTGCAGACCGGCATGATCAAGGACCTGAAGCTCGCGCGGAAGCTCTTCATGCGGGAGCACAAGAACGTCTTCAAGATCCTCGGCGCGATGCAGGACGCCTATTACAAGTCCGACGAGCGGCGCGAACGGTTCGTCAGCCTGTGCCATGACGTGGACGTGCAGCGCCTGACTTTCGAGGCCTACATGAACAAGGAGCTGGTGAAGGCCCGCCCCCTTGCGCATCTGAAGATCGGCGTGAAGAATCTGGCGCATCTGACAGGACTGGTCTCGGCCACGCGCGTATGAGCATCGACATTCCCACCTGGGTGGACGGGCAGTTGCAGCCCGTCGAGAAGCTGGAGGCGCATCGACGCGGCC
>CAZOBK010000001.1:0-132851 GCA_964578115.1 uncultured Roseicyclus sp. | reverse complement strand
TTAGGTGTGACACCGAACAGCATGCTGCCCGACGTCTGGCATTCATCGTTTACGGCGTGGACTACCAGGGTATCTAATCCTGTTTGCTCCCCACGCTTTCGCACCTCAGCGTCAGTATCGAGCCAGTGAGCCGCCTTCGCCACTGGTGTTCCTCCGAATATCTACGAATTTCACCTCTACACTCGGAATTCCACTCACCTCTCTCGAACTCAAGACTAGCAGTATCAAAGGCAGTTCCAGGGTTGAGCCCTGGGATTTCACCTCTGACTGACTAATCCGCCTACGTGCGCTTTACGCCCAGTAATTCCGAACAACGCTAACCCCCTCCGTATTACCGCGGCTGCTGGCACGGAGTTAGCCGGGGTTTCTTTACCAGGTACTGTCATTATCATCCCTGGCGAAAGAGCTTTACGACCCTAAGGCCTTCTTCACTCACGCGGCATGGCTAGATCAGGGTTTCCCCCATTGTCTAAGATTCCCCACTGCTGCCTCCCGTAGGAGTCTGGGCCGTGTCTCAGTCCCAGTGTGGCTGATCATCCTCTCAAACCAGCTATGGATCGTCGGCTTGGTGGGCCATTACCCCACCAACTACCTAATCCAACGCGGGCCGATCCTTCTCCGATAAATCTTTCCCCCGAAGGGCGTATACGGTATTAAACCCAGTTTCCCGGGACTATTCCGTAGAGAAGGGCACGTTCCCACGCGTTACTCACCCGTTCGCCGCTAAGCCCGAAGGCTTCGCTCGACTTGCATGTGTTAGGCCTGCCGCCAGCGTTCGTTCTGAGCCAGGATCAAACTCTCAAGTTGAAACGCTGCTCACGCAACGTTCTTGACGTTCGAACCTCTGCACATCTCCGATACTCATGGCTGCTTTGGGGCATGCCACTATGTCCACCCGGCTAGGAGTAGGACACGTACCGGAAGTCATCTGTTTGTTGTGCTTCAGGTTTCAGGAGAAACCGAAAGCCGTCCAAACAGTGAAGCTGACACTCTCATAATCGCGCCCCAGTTTAACCTGGATTGCTAGAGAGCCGATATGCACGATCCGATCCGTCGAACGAACCAAACCGCCCGCATATCTCTTCAGTAACCATCAATGTCAAAGAGCGAGAGACAAAATTCAACCGACTGCGCTATCTTATCAGCGCGGCCCGCCTCATCTGTCTCTGTTTTTTTGCCTCCCGCACCACCGCGTCTGCTGCGGCCCGTTTGGCGTCCCGTTAGCGCCTCAGCGCCGCCGGTGAGGGGCTATCTACGGTTTGGTGCCGGGGGCCGCAAGGGCTTTTTCGCAGAAAGATGACATTTTTTGCGCGGCCCTCTCGAAATCTATATTTTTCAGATGCTTATCCATGGAGAAAACGTTGCGCGATGCGTCTTCATCGATCGCGCCGGGTCGACGCTGGGCTCCGAAACAGGGCGGATTCGGCGGCCCTTGTGGTTCTCAACAGGTTTATCCCCAGATGTGGGGCCAACGGGCCCGGATCGGAGGGACTCAGGGGCGAGTCGCGCGACTCGCCGGACGCAGCCGCAGGGCCAACAACCCGATAATCGCGGCCATGTAGAGGAGCGGCTCCAACTGGAAGCCCCTTGCCAGCCATACATAGTGAACTGCGCCCAGCACCGCCGCCGGGTAGATCAGCTTGTGCAACCGTCGCCACGCATGCGGCCCCATTCGGCGCACGGACCAGTTGTTCGACGTCAGGCCGAGAGGGAGCAACAGCACGAACGCCGCCATGCCGATGGTCACATACGGCCGCTCCACGATATCCGCCCAGACCCGCGCCAGCGTCTGGACGTCCAGCACCGCCCAGACCAGCAGATGCGCGAGCACGAAGAAGAAGCACAAAACCCCGATGGCGCGCCGGAACGGCATCAGGTTCAGCCCGGTGAACCGGCGCAACGGGGTGACGGCAAGCCCCGCGACCAGCAGGTTGATCGCGAGCTCTCCGTAGCGATGCTCCAGCTCGGTGATGGGCTCCGCGCCCAACCCACCGGTCAGGCCCAACCGGAAGAGCCAGAGGGCCCAGACTGCCCCCGCAATATAAAGTACCCAAGGCGGCACCCGGCGTAGCGCGCCGTTCAGAACCGCGACCGGACCCGGCCGCGCCGATATCCGGTCAGCGCCCTCCATGGTCAGTGGAACTCGATCAGGTCCATGCCTTCGTAGAGCGATGCGACCTCTTCCTCGTAGCCGTTGAACATCAGCGTCGGGATGTTGCGCGCGAACAGACCCCCGCCCACGCGACGCTCGAACTCCTGGCTCCAGCGCGGATGCGCACGGTTCGGGTTCACATTGGAATAGAAGCCGTACTCGCGCGCGGAGTATGTATTCCAAGCGGTCGGCGGCTGTTCATCGGTCAGGGTGATGCGAACGATCGACTTGATCGACTTGTACCCATACTTCCATGGCACCACGAGCCGGATCGGTGCGCCGTTCTGGTTCGGGAGCGGCTGGCCATACATCCCCGTCGCCATGATTGTCAGCGGATGCATCGCCTCGTCGAGGCGCAGACCCTCGCGATAGGGCCACTCGATGATGGGCACCCGCAGGCCAGGCATCTCCTCCGGCCGCGCAAGCGTCTCGAAGGCCACGTACTGTGCGCCATCCTGGACGCCGACGCGCTCCAGCAGATCGGCCAGTTCGAACCCGTTCCACGGGATCACCATCGACCAGCGCTCGACGCAGCGCAGGCGATAGATGCGTTCCTCGATTGTCATGTCCGCGACGACGTCCTCGAAGGAATAGGTGCCGGGGTTGTCGACCATCCCGTCGATCTCGATGCTCCAGGGCTCCGTCGTCATCTGACCCGCATGCCGCATCGGGTCGGCCTTGTCCGTGCCGAACTCGTAGAAGTTGTTGTAGCTCGTCGCGTCCTCGTAATCCGTCAGCGTCAGGTCCCAGGCATCCTGCGCCTGCGCCCGGCTGCCAATCAGACCGGCGCCCAGCATCCCGCCTGCACCGGCCATGATCTGGCGGCGGTTGAGGTAGATGTCCTTTGGAGTAACATCATCTCGGGTGAGGTCGGACTTGTAGCGGTGCGCCATTGGACATTCTCTCGTGGTAGGTCGTTACCGGTTTAAATTAGTCTATTTTCGCCTCGTGCCACCCCCCTGACACCTGTTCTCACGGAACTGTTTGCGACGCGTGTTCCGTGGCGGGGCCCGCTTGCGGCGTCGGATGCAGCCGATCCATCGGGATCGACCGCCCGTCGGGCTGGACGATACGAACATGTCGCCGGCGCAGCTTGCGCGGCTCGGATACACCGACGGAATGGGCGATCGTCTCCACGTCCTTGACGATGGCGCGCGCGTAACTGGCGACGCGCCTGTCCTTGTCCTCGACGACCAGACCGGCCTGAAATCGCGGATCGTGGGTGGTGATGCCCGTCGGACAGGTGTTCTTGTGGCACTTAAGCGCCTGGATGCAGCCCAGCGCGAACATGAACCCGCGCGCCGAGGTCACGAAATCCGCGCCCGCCGCCAGTGCCCAGGCCACATCGCCGGGGTTCACGAGCTTGCCGCTGGCCACGATGCGGATGCGCTCCCTGAGCCCCATCTCGTTCCTCAGGTCCGCCAGCCGGGGCAGCGCCTCGCGGATCGACATGCCGACAAGGTCCATCAGCGGCATGGGCGAGGCACCGGTACCACCCTCTCCGCCGTCCAGCGTGATGAAATCCGGCGCGCTCTCGACACCGCGACGGTTGATCTCGGTAAAAAGCGCCTCGAAATGCGAAAGATGGCCCATCACCGTCTTGATGCCCACGGGCTTGCCGGTGACCGCCCTTATATGCGCGATCAGGTCCAGAAGCTCGCCGGTGTTGCCGGCCTCGCGGTGGCGGTTCGGGCTGATCCCGTCCTGCCCCTTGGGTATCCCCCGGATCTCCGCGATCTCTTCCGTAATCTTGGCCGCCGGCAGGATGCCACCCTTCCCCGGCTTCGCCCCCTGCGCCAGCTTCAGCTCGAACATCTTGACCTGCGTGTGCGCCGCGATGGCGCGCAGCCGGTCGTCATCGAGATTGCCCACCGCATCGCGCACGCCGAACTTAGCCGTCCCGATCTGAAAGACGATGTCGGCCTCCCCCTCCAAGTGGTAGGGCGACAGCGCCCCCTCCCCGGTGTTCATCCAGCAGCCCGCCATGCGCGCGCCGCGGCTGAGCGCACGGACCGCGGGTTTCGAAATCGCGCCATAGCTCATGCCCGATATGTTGAAGAACGACCGCGCCTTGTAGGGGATCGCGGCATAGGGCCCGATCTCCAGAGGCTCCGACAATGCGAACTGGTCATCGAGCGGCGGAAACGGGTCGGGCGTGAAGATCTGTGTGCCCACCACCGAGATGTTGCGCGTCGATCCGAAGGGCAGCGTGTTGGACCCGCCATCCGAGGCGTGTTTGACCCATTCCCGCTGCGCACGGTTGAACGGCAACTCCTCACGGTCCATCGCGAAAAAATACTGTCGGAAGAACTCGCCCAGCGTCGCGAACAGCCCCCGGAACCGGCCGATGACGGGATAGTTTCGCCGGATCGCATCGGCCTTCTGGCTACGGTCCAGTACAAAGATCACGACGGCCGCGAGCGCAGCAATCCCGATCACCATCCAGAAGGCCAGCGCCATCGCCTCGAGATACCACGTCATGCGAAAGCTCCTTCCAGTCGCCGCCTCGTCAGCCTTCTGACAGGCTGCGACGGTCACGCACACTCAATTCATATCACGCGTATTTGAATGGAAACCGGGACAAGCTGCCGCTTAGGCGGCAACAGCTTTCCGTCAAGGGCCGTGGCGGGCATCCGCTCATCTTGAATTCTCCGGCATCTCGGACACTTCCCGGCACGACGAGGCCTGAACAATGCCTCGCGCAAACCTACGAAGGAGACCGAATACCATGCGTAAGCTCATGATGACCCTCGCGGCCACCACAGCACTTGCCGCACCCGCCTTCGCCGATGCTCACGGCGGCATGACCATCGTCGAAACCGCCGTCGAGGCGGGCACCTTCACCACGCTCGTCGCAGCCGTCGAAGCCGCCGGCCTTGTCGAGACGCTGTCGGGCGAAGGTCCGTTTACCGTTTTCGCACCCACCGATGAAGCCTTCGCCGCGCTGCCCGAGGGTACCGTCGAGGGCCTTCTGGCTGACACCGAGGCGCTGACCGCCGTTCTGACCTACCACGTCGTCCCCGGCGCGGTCATGTCGGGCGACCTGTCGGACGGCATGACGGCGACGACCGTTAACGGCGCGGACATCACCATCTCGATCGACGATGGCACCGTCATGGTGAATGACGCGACCGTAGCAGCCGCCGACATCGAGGCGTCCAACGGCGTCATCCACGTCATCGACAGCGTGATCCTGCCGCCAATGTAAGGCGCGGATACCGAAGGCCCGGCAGCGATTGCCGGGCCTTTTTCATTCCACATTACAAAAACGGGAGAACCACCATGGACCGCCGCAAGTTTCTGACCGCCACAGCAGCCTTCGCGACCGCACCGCTCGCGCTCTCCGCACCCGCCATCGCGCGCACAGGCTCCAGCACCATCGTCGAACTGGCCGCCGCGACGCCAGACCTGTCCACGCTCGTGACCGCCGTTCAGGCCGCTGGCCTCGTAGACACCCTCTCGAGCCCAGGCAACTTCACCGTGTTCGCGCCCACGAACGCGGCCTTCGCCGCGCTGCCGGCCGGCACGCTCGACGCGCTTCTGGCCGACATTCCGGCGCTCACCAATATTCTGACCTACCACGTCTCGGCCGACTACTATCCCGCCGAGGCCCTTCTGGGTCAACGCGGCCGCGTGCCCACCGTCCAAGGTGACTTCCTGCGCATCGACGCGCGCGGCGCGGGCGTGCACATCAATGGCTCAACGGCTGTCACCACCGCGGATGTATTCGCCTCCAACGGCGTCGTGCACATCATCGACGGCGTTCTGCTGCCGCACTAAGCGGACAAGCAGACCACCAGCCGCCCCGCACTCCGCCGCGGGGCGGTTTTCGTTGCGGCGGGCGGCGCGCCACGACTAGCATCGCGCCATGAACGCCGACCGCAAGAGCCTCACCGCCCCCGATGGAACAACGATCAGCTACCTGACCGAAGGCAGCGGGCCTCCGCTTCTTCTCCTCCACGGTTTCGTGTCCTCCGCGAAAAGCTGGTGGAAGATCGGCGCGGCCCAGCGCCTTGCCGAGACCCACACCGTTCTGGCCCCCGACATCCGGGGCCATGGGCAAAGCCGCAAGCCGACCGGTGCGGCTTGCTACGGGCGCCGTTTGATCGAGGATTTCACCCTGCTGCTCGACCACGAGGGTCACGACAGCGCGCAAGTCGCGGGGTTCTCCATGGGCGCCGAGCTTGGCCTCGCGCTTGCCGCGTTTCACCCCGCCCGCGTGCGGAGCCTGACACTCGCCGGCTCCGGCTGGTCCCCGCCGGAGATCGTGGACGAATACCGCAAGTGGTTCGACATTCTTGCCGCGTCGTCGGACGCACCCGATGCGCTCAAGGCCCTGATCGACGGCATGCCGGAGGTGACGGGCCTGCCGCGTGAAGCCGTGGCCGCTCTTCCCATGCCTCTGACAGGCATTGTCGGCGCGCTCGATGACGAACGCCCCTACATGGACCGCATCCGAGAGGTCCGGCCGGATTTCGCGCCGGTCATCCTGCCGGGTCTCGACCACCTCGGCACATGGAAAAGCCCTGGGTTTCCGGAACTGCTGGCCCGCGCTGTCCGGGGTCAACCCTAGACGAGAAAAGGCCCGGGGCATGCCCGGGCCTTTCCTGTGCCGTCAAGGGCGCGCTCAGTGCACCACGGCATCGTCCGGCGTGGGCCGGTTGCTTGCCGACACCCGGTCGCCGACCAGAAGGCCGTCGGACCCGGCGGTCACAGGCACAGTGTCGCCGTCCATGACCTCGCCGGCCAGCAGCATCTCGGCCAGCGGGTCCTGCAGCGCGCGCTGGATCACCCGCTTGAGCGGACGCGCGCCGAAAACCGGGTCGTAGCCCTCGTCGGCCAGCCACGCCATCGCCGCGTCGTCAAGCTCCAGCGAGATCTTGCGATCGACCAGACGCCTCTGCAGGCGCGAAAGCTGGATCCTGACGATCCCGTCCATGTCCCCGCGGCTGAGCCGGTCGAAGACGATCTGATCATCCAGACGGTTCAGGAACTCGGGCCGGAAATGGGCGCGCACGGCGTCCATGACATCGCGCTTGGCCTGGGCCGCGTCGGTCCCCTCGGGCAACTGGCTGAGCGCCTGGCTTCCGAGGTTCGAGGTCAGCACGATCAGCGTCTGCTTGAAGTCGACCGTCCGCCCCTGTCCATCGGTCAGGCGACCATCGTCCAGGACCTGCAGAAGCACGTTGAACACCTCCGGATGCGCCTTCTCGACCTCGTCGAAGAGGATCACCTGGTAGGGCCTGCGCCGCACGGCTTCCGTCAGCACGCCGCCCTCGTCATAGCCGACATAGCCCGGAGGCGCGCCGATCAGGCGGGCGACGGAATGCTTCTCCATGAACTCCGACATGTCGATCCGCACCATCGCCTGATCGTCATCGAAGAGATACTCGGCCAGCGCCTTGGTCAGCTCCGTCTTGCCGACGCCGGTGGGGCCGAGGAACAGGAACGAGCCCAGCGGACGGTTCTCGTCCTGCAGCCCCGCGCGCGCCCGGCGCACCGCGCGGCTGACGGCATCCACCGCCTGCCGCTGACCGATCACGCGCTTGCCCAGTTCTTCCTCCATGCGGAGAAGCTTTTCCTTCTCGCCCTCCAGCATCTTGGCCACGGGCACACCCGTCCAGCGCGCGACCACCTCGGCGATCTGCTCGGGACGCACGGCCTCGTCGACCATGACGTCATGCTCATGATCCTCGGCCTCGGCGAGTTGCTTTTCCAGCTGCGGGATCACGCCGTAGCTGAGCTCACCGGCCTTGGCGAGGTCGCCCGCGCGCTTGGCCTGGTCGAGCTCCGCGCGCGCATGGTCCAGCTTCTCCTGCAGGGTGCGCGCGGCATCGAGCTTGTCACGCTCCGACTGCCACTTGGCGGTCATCTCCGCCGACTGCTGCTGCAGCTCCGACAGCTCCTTCTCCAGCTTCTCCAGCCGATCGCGGGAGGCCTGGTCATCCTCCTTCTTCAGCGCCTCGGCCTCGATCTGCATCTGCAGGATCTGCCGGTCGAGCGCGTCAAGCTCCTCGGGCTTGCTGTCCACCTCCATGCGCAGCCGGCTCGACGCCTCGTCCATCAGGTCGATGGCCTTGTCGGGCAGGAAGCGGTCAGTGATGTAGCGATGAGACAGCGTCGCGGCGGCCACCAGCGCGGCGTCGGAAATCCGCACACCGTGGTGCAGCTCGTATTTCTCCTTGATGCCGCGCAGGATCGAAACGGTGTCCTCGACCGTCGGCTCCTCCACCACAAGCGGCTGGAAGCGCCGGGCAAGAGCCGCGTCCTTCTCGACATACTTGCGGTATTCATCGAGCGTCGTGGCGCCCACGCAGTGCAACTCACCGCGGGCCAGCGCCGGCTTGATGAGGTTCGCGGCGTCCATCGCGCCATCGGTCTTGCCCGCACCGACCAGCACGTGCATCTCGTCGATAAAGAGGATGATCTCGCCCGCCGCTGCGGTGATCTCCGACAGGATGGCCTTCAGCCGTTCCTCGAACTCGCCGCGATACTTCGCGCCGGCGATCAACGCACCCATGTCGAGCGCCATCAGCTTCTTGTTGCGCAGCGATTCCGGCACGTCGCCGTCGACAATCCGGAGCGCGAGACCCTCGGCGATCGCGGTCTTGCCGACACCGGGCTCACCGATCAGCACCGGGTTGTTCTTGGTCCGGCGGCTCAGCACCTGCATGGCGCGGCGGATTTCCTCGTCGCGGCCGATGATGGGGTCGATCTTGCCCTCCCGGGCCGCCTCCGTCAGGTCGCGTGCATACTTGTTCAGCGCGTCATAGCTGTCCTCGGCGCCGGCACTATCCGCCGTCCGGCCCTTACGCAGCTCATTGATCGCGGCATTGAGCGCCTGCGCGTTGACCGCACCCGCGTCGAGCGCATCCTTCGCCCCCGATTTCACCATGGCAAGCGCCGTCAGCAGCCGCTCGACGGCCACGAAACTGTCACCGGCCTTCTGCGCGAGCTTCTCGGCCTCGGCCAGAACCTTGGCGGTCTGTCCGTCGAGATAGATCTGCCCGGCATCGCCCGTGACCTTGGGCATCTTGTCGAGCGAAGCCTCGAGACGCTCGCGCACCCGCTCGGGGGCACCGCCGGCACGGCCGATCAGGCTGGCCGCCATGCCCTGTTCGTCGTCCAGAAGCGCCTTGAGCACATGCTCGGGCACGAGCTTCTGGTGGTCTTCCCTCTGCGCGATGGTCTGCGCGGCCTGCAGGAACCCGCGCGCGCGATCCGTGAACTTTTCCAGGTTCATATCCTGTCTCCTTCAAAAGCGCCCCTTGGGTCCCGCCCGCGATGCGGCACGAGGGTGTCAGGGCCTCGCGAAATATGTGGCGATTGTGCATCACCGCTTCAAGTCTGCGCCGACCTGCCAAATGCGCCCCATGACTCGGCCAAAATCTGCCGATCCGGGCGCGCGTCGCATTTTCGCCCGTTTCCGAACATCCGGCGGCCGCGAACCGCGCCAATCCTCGTGGCCACGGCGTCCAACGAGGCGCCGGGTAAAATGGAGGGAAGACCCCATGAGGCATACGATCATCCTGACGAGCATTCTTCTGGGCATGTCCGGCGCCATAGCGCTGGCCAGCCCCGACGGCACCGACAAGGGCCACGCGGTCATCACACGGGCCCAGCACTGAATCCCCCCCTGCGGCCCCGGGCAGATCGCGCCGGGGCCGCAGACATGCCAGCCAGCGCCGCATAGCGTCTGGTTTCGGCACGGTTGACTTGACCGCGCCCTGGCGCGACACAGCCTCCGAGTTCCCGAGACCGGAGGCCCCCGCCATGTCAGACGACCGCCTCATCGTGGCGCTCGATGTTCCCGACGCGCTCAGCGGCCTGCATATGGCCGAGCGCATCGGCGATGCCGTATCCTTCTACAAGATCGGGCTGGGCATGCTGACCGGCGGCGGGCTGGCGCTGGCAAATGAGCTCAAGCAGGACCATGGCAAGCGCATCTTCCTCGACATGAAACTCTTCGACATCCCCGCCACGATCGAGAATGCGGTCCGGGGCCTGGCGCAGTTCGGGCTGGATTTCCTGACGGTTCATGGCGATCCGTCCGTTGTAACGGCGGCCAAGCTGGGCGCGGGCGGCACCGGGCTCAACATACTTGCCGTCACCTTCCTGACCTCAGCGGACCGCGCGGATCTCGACGCGGGCCTGATCCGCGAGGGCCCGCTCGCCGACCTGGTGGCCAAACGCGCCGCCCGCGCCTTCACCGCGGGCGCCGACGGCGTCATCGCCTCGCCGCACGAGGCGGCGCTGATCCGCGCCCTGCCCGAAGCGGAGGGCAAGCTCATCGTCACGCCCGGCGTCCGGCCCGACGGCAGCAGCGCGGACGACCAGAAACGCATCGCGACACCGGCACAGGCCATCAAGAACGGGGCCGATCATATCGTCGTCGGCCGCCCCGTGTGGCAGGCGGCCAATCCCGCCGCTGCGGCCCGCAACATCATCGCAACGCTGCCCTGACGCCGCCGGGCGAGGCAGAGGATAGGCAGCGCCGTATCACCGCCGAAGCTGTCAGTCCTTGTTGATGTCCCGGTCGAAGGTCTTCACCTGGCCCTTGTAGACGCCCAGCCAGCGCCTGAGCGCCAGCCACGACACCAGCGATATCACCGCGAAGACCAGCAGAAGCACCGGCAACGACCCGGCAAGCCAGACGGCCAGGGGCCCGCCCACCAGCAGGAGCAACGCGATCGCCCCCGCACCGATGGCGAAGCCGAGCAGCACGAAGGAGGGCAGGATCACCTCGCCCACCGCAAGCGCGATCGCCGCCACGCCCCAGACCCACCATTCGCCCCACATCAATCCAATCCCTTCACGATGAGCGTCCCTTGAGCATCTGGAACGCCTTGCCGAAGGCATCCACCGCATCGGCCGGCACGATGACGGTCTGCGACCCCTGGCCCTGGGCGACCTGTCCGATGGCCTTCACCTGCTCCAGCGCGATGTTGTACTGCACCGCCTCGAGCCCGCCCTTGGCGATGGCCTCCGCCACGACGCCGGTGGCATAGGCCTCCGCATCGGCGGACACGCGCCGCGCCTCGGCCTCCTGCCGCGCGGCGTAAAGCTCACCGTCGGCCTGCAGTTCCACCGCGCGCTTCTGCCCCTCGGCGCGCGTCACCGCCGCGCGCCGCTCGCGCTCGGCGTTCAGCTGCTGAAGCATCGCCTCGCGCGTCGCCTGGTCGAGATTGACGTCGAGCAGTTCCGCCCGCGTCACCTCGATCCCCCAGTTGTCGACCGCGTCCTCCACGCTCGCCTTGATCGTGGTGATCAGCATGGACCGGTTCGACTGCACCTCGTCCAGCTCCATCTTGCCGATCTCGGCCCGCACGATGCCGGCCACGGTCGTCGCGATCGCGGCGTCCACATCGCGGATGCGGTACACGGTCTTTTCGGGTTCGAGGATGCGGTAGAACACGCTCGTATCGATCTGCACCAGCACGTTGTCGGCGGTGATCGCGTCCTGGCTTGCATTCGGCAACTGCCGCTCGAGGATCGAGACCTTGTGCGCCACGCGGTCGAGAAACGGCACGATGAAGTTGATGCCGGGCCCCAGCACGCTCTTGAGGCGCCCGAACCGCTCCACCACGTGCTGCTCGGACTGCGGCACGATCCGGATCGCCAGGAAAAGGCAGAGAATGATGAAAAGCGCGAGGAGCAGGATCACCAGGTTCCCACCCAAAAGCTCCGAAAACAACTGTTCCATACTTGACCTCGCGGGTACGTCACCGGGTTTCATGGACGCGGTTATGGGCGCCGAGAAAGGCCAAAGCTAGGCCAAAATCGGACGAGGCCCCGGGGGAATTCCCGACCTCGCTTCCCACGGATGCTCGCGCTGGCCGGTTTCGCCACGGCGCAAACCCGCTCTTCCGCCGCATCCCTGCGCACCCTATTCTTCCCCCATGCACGCGCTCTGCCGAGATTGCCTGACCCGGTTCGCTTCCGACCTCCGCTGCCCCGCCTGCGGCAGTCCACGCGTGACATCACACCCCGAGCTTTTCGACCTCTCGATCGCCCACATGGATTGCGACGCCTTCTACGCCTCGGTCGAAAAGCGCGACAACCCTGCGCTCCGCGACAAGCCCGTGATCATCGGCGGCGGGCGGCGCGGCGTGGTCTCCACCGCCTGCTACATCGCGCGCATCAAGGGCGTGCGCTCGGCCATGCCGATGTTCCAGGCGCTCAGGCTCTGCCCCGAGGCGGTGGTCATCCGCGGCCGCATGGACGTCTATGTCGAGGTCAGCCGCCAAATCCGCGCGATGATGGAGGAGATGACGCCGACAATCGAACCGCTCTCCCTCGATGAGGCCTTCCTCGACCTGACCGGCACGACACGGCTCCATGGCGCGCCGCCGGCGGTTCTGCTGGCCCGCCTCGTGCAACGCATGAAGACCGAACTCGGCATCACCGGCTCCATCGGGCTTTCCCATAACAAGTTTTTGGCCAAGATGGCCTCCGACATGGACAAGCCGCAGGGGTTTTCCGTGATCGGCCGGGCCGAGACGCTCGACATCCTCGCCCCCAGGCCCGTCGGCGTCATCTGGGGCCTGGGCGAGGCGGGGCAGCGCGCGCTGGCCGATGTCGGCATCCGCACCATCGCGGATCTGCGCCGCTGGGACAGGGACGCGCTGATCCGCCGCTTCGGAAGCCAGGGAATGCGCCTCTACCACCTCGCCCGGGGGGAGGACACGCGCCGCGTCGCCCGTGACCACACGGTCAAGAGTATCTCCAACGAGACCACCTTCGCCGAGGACATCGCCGAGATCGACATCCTCGACGGTCATATCTGGCGCCTCGCCGAAAAACTCGCCGACCGCGCCAAGGCCAAGGGACTCGCCGGCCGCACCGTGACGCTCAAGCTCAAGCGCAACGATTTCCGCACGCTCACCCGCCGCGTCACGCTGCCCGACGGCACGCAAACCGCGGACCGGATCTACCGCACCGCGCGCGCGCTCTATGACCGGATGGACCACCCGCGCCCCTACCGCCTGATCGGCGTGGGCATCTCCGATCTCATGCCCGCCGGTGTGGCCGACCGCGAGGCCGATCTGCTCGACCCCGGCGCCCTGACCCGGCGGGCCGCCGAAGACGCTACCGACAGGATCCGGGCCCGTTTTGGCCCCGACGCCATCCTCAAGGGACGCGCGCTCAGGTAGCACGCCCCCAAAAGCCCCTTCATCTTTCGCCAAATACGCCGGGGGCGGAGCCCCTTCTCGAGGCCCGGACGGGCCGAGACAGGGACAACGCGGCGAAGCCGCTCCGCCTATTCCGCGGCCAGAGGCATCGCGCCCGGCGTCGCCTCGATGGCCCGCGCGATCACTGCGGTCACGATCCGCCTGACATTGTCGAAATTCCCGTTCGGCCGGATCAGGCGTTCGTTCATGTAAAGTGATCGGTCGATTTCGATCTGCACCGCGTGCCAGCCGCGCATCGGCCGCCCGTAGCGCTGCGTCACGTAGGCCCCGGCGAAGGGCGCATTTCGGCTGACGGCGAGCCCGGCCTGCAGGAACGCCGTCTCCAGCGCGTCCACCAGATCGCCCCGCGCCGAAGCGCCGAACCGGTCGCCCAGTACGACCTCGGGCCGCCGCGTGCCCGTCCGCGCGACGCTGTCGAGCGCCTCATGGGGCATGGAGTGGAAATCGAGGATCACCGCCTCGCCAAACCGGTCATGGGCGGCCTGCATCAATCGGTCGAGCTCTTGGTGATAAGGATGCCAGACCTGCGCGATCCGCTCATCGGCCTCCGCCCGGTCGAGCTTGCCGCGATAGATCGCGCGGCCATTGGCCACGACACGCGGAATGACGCCAAGGCCCGAGCTGATGCGCGGCGTCTGCACCACGCGCCCGACCCCCTCGATGACGCCGGGATCGAGCTCGTCGGCGCCACGGTTAAGGTCGATATAGGCGCGGGGGTATTCCGCCGCGAGCAGGGGCGCGCCAAGTTCCGGCGCCGCCTCGACCAGCATGTCCATGAACGCGTCTTCCGAAGACCGGATGCTGCGTTCGTCGAGCGTGCTGGACCGCAGGAAACTGCGCGGATAATGACGTCCCGAATGGGGCGAGGCGACGACCACGGACGTCGTCGGTTCGGGGGGGCTGGACAGGCGATAGGCCGGATTCATCGATGCGCCTCAACGGGGTCGTTGGCTTCCTATATAGCGGTATTTTTCGGGAGGCCAAAAGTCCTTGAACCCCTTTCCGACTCCTTTTATAGACCGCTCACCCACGCGGTACGACGCGGCGGTTGGGTATTGTCCTCATGGCTTGCATTGGCCATGGTGCACCGGCCCAACCCCGAAACCACGCGGATATCGGGCGGTTAGCTCAGCGGTAGAGCACTACGTTGACATCGTAGGGGTCACTGGTTCGATCCCAGTACCGCCCACCAACCGGCTTTCCGAAGGAAAGTCCGGATCATCGGTTCTCAGGAACCAGACGAAATTTCAGGCGCATCGCCGCGCCGCGACGAAGGAGAAGACCGATGAAGGTCAAGAACTCGCTCCGCTCGCTCAAGCAGCGCCATCGCGATTGCCGCGTCGTGCGCCGCAAGGGCCGGGTCTACGTGATCAACAAGACCCAGCGCCGGTTCAAGGCCCGCCAAGGCTGAGCCGCGCCGCGACTCGAGGTTGAATGATCGAAAAGGCCGCCCATGGGTGGCCTTTTCGCGTGTCTCTCACGGCGCGATCAGAACCTCCGCCTCCACCTCTATCGCGAAATTCATCGGCAAGCCTGCCGTCCCGATGGCCGAGCGTGCATGCCGCCCGATGTCAGGTCCGAAGGCCTGCAGGATCAGGTCGCTGAATCCGTTCAGAACGAGGTGCTGCTCGGCATAGCCCGGCGCGGAGTTCACCATTCCGAAGACCCGCACCCAGCCGGTGACGCGCGACAGCTCCCCGAGTTCGGCCTTCAGGTTCGCGAGAACCGACAGGGCGATATCATGAGCCGCCGCGGCGCCCTGCCCGGTGGTCAGGTCGCGGCCCAGCTGACCGGATGGTCCCGCGATCCGTCCCTCCCCGTCCTGCTTCGGATGCCCCGAGATCAGCACCCGGTCCCCGCGCAGGTTGATGAAGGAAAACGGCAGGTGCAGCCCGTCAGGCGTCGCGACCGGCGGCGGCAGGACCAGCCCCAGTTCCTTCAGACGTTCTTCCGGTGTCATCTCCATGCCTCTCTCCGACTCTCTCGCACACGCATTACATGATCATGCCCAATCTGTGCCCCGGCGTCTCGACCTGACTGGCCATACCCTTCGCGATGTCGAAGGGCCTGAAATCGTCCGGAGCTCAGGGCCGACGGCACGATTTACCTAAGATTCGAACTACCCCAGCCGCCGGTAACCACTTTCAAAAGCCTTCGCTCCATGTTGGCCCGCATGACCCGTTCGTTTCTCGCCGCCCTCGCCCTTTCGTGCTGCCTCGCACTCCCGGCCCATGCCGATGCGGGCGCCTTTCATGCCTCCGACGCCGATGGCAGCGGCAGCCTCACCTTTCAGGAATTCGTGACGCTCGTCGGTCACATGGCCGCCAGCGGCCGCCGGATCGCGGTCTATGTGCAGCGCACGGGCCTTTACGGCATCGCCTTCGGCCGGGTGGATCGCAATGGCGACGGCCTCGCGACGCCGGACGAACTTATCGCCGCCCAGACCTGGATCGAGGCTTACGCAGCGCGCCACGATGCCGCCAGCGCGACAAGAGTCCGGCGGCAATAGATCCCTTCCTCAGGCGGTCTCGTAGCGCCGCTGGTCGTCGATCACCTTGCCGTCGTTGGGCAGGGTTCCGGGCTCCATGATCTCGACCCGCCCGCGCAGTTTAAGCACCGCCGCGACGCTGTCGGCCAGCACATCCGCATCGGCACCGGGCGCTTCGACCTGCACCGTCATCACGTCCTTCTCCCCTTCGCGCGTGGCGATGACGCGGGCCTTCGCCACCTCGTCATGCCGTGCCACGAACTCGGCCACCTGTTCGGGCCGCACGAACATGCCCTTGATCTTGGTGGTCTGGTCGGCCCGGCCCATCCAGCCCTTGATCCGCATGTTCGTCCGCCCGCAAGGGCTCTGCCCTGGCAGGATGGCCGACAGGTCGCCCGTGGCGAACCGGATCAGCGGATAGTCGGGGTTGAGCGTCGTGACCACCACTTCGCCCACCTCGCCCTGGGGCACGGGATCACCGGTGCCGGGGCGCACGACCTCGACGATCACGCCCTCATCGACGATCATCCCCTCCATCGCCTCGCTCTCGTAGGCGATGTTGCCGAGGTCGGCGGTTGCATAGCATTGCAGGCACAGGATCCCGCGATCGGCGTATTCGGCGCGCAGGCTGGGAAAGAGCGCGCCGCCCCCCACCGCCGCGCGCGTGATCTTCAGCATGACGCCCGCCGCATCCGCCGCGTCGAGGATCACCTTGAGGTAATCCGGCGTCCCGGCATAGGCGGTTGTGCCCACATCCTTCGCCGCGCGCACCTGCAGCTCCGTCTGCCCGACGCCGGCCGGCAGCACCGCCGCGCCGACCGCGCGCGCGCCGTTCTCGAAGATCATCCCCGCCGGCGTCAGGTGATAGCCGAAGCAGTTCTGCACGATATCGCCCGCACCAATGCCCGCCGCATGCAGGAACCGGCCGACGCGCCACCAGTCATGGCTGACGCCGCCGGGCTCGTAGATGGGGCCGGGGCTCTGGAACACGTGGGCGAGGTTGCGCACCGGCAGACCGCCAAAGGGCGGCGCCTCGGCCTGTCGCGCGACGAGGTCGGATTTCCGCAGCACGGGCAGGCCCGAGAGCTCATCAAGCGACGCGATCGCCGCCATCCCGTTCGAGGCCAGTTGCGCGTTCAGCTGCACCAGATGATCCGCCGCGCGCTCATCCGCGCTGCGCGTCTCCAGCGCGTCGTAGTGCTTGTCGTTTCTGTCCAGCATCAGCTCAGCCACCGTTTCCGCCGCCGATAGCTCCGCACGTCGCGGAAGCTCTTGCGGCCCTCCTCGGACATCCCGAGATAGAATTCCTTCACGTCGGGGTTCTCCCTCAGATCCGCCGCGGGCCCGTCCATCACCACCCGCCCCGATTCGAGGATGTAGCCGTAATGGGCGAACCTCAGGGCCACGTTTGTATTCTGCTCGGCCAACAGGAAGGTGACCCCCTGCTCCTCGTTGAGCCGCTTCACGATCCCGAAGATCTGTTCCACGAGTTGCGGCGCAAGGCCCATCGAAGGTTCGTCGAGCAGGATCATCTCCGGCCGGCTCATCAGCGCGCGGCCGATGGCCGTCATCTGCTGCTCGCCGCCCGATGTATAGCCCGCCTGGCTCTTCCGCCGTTCCTTCAGACGCGGGAAATAGGAATACACGAGGTCGAGATCCTCGGCGATCGCCCCCTTGCCTTCCTTGCGCGTATAGGCACCGGTCAGCAGGTTTTCCTCCACCGTCAGGTGTTCGAAACAGTGGCGCCCCTCCATCACCTGGATCACGCCGCGATCCACGAGGTCCGATGGGCTGAGATCGGCCACCGGCTCGTCGCGATAACGGATCGAGCCCTTGGTCACCTCGCCGCGTTCGGAATGCAGCAGGCTGGAGATCGCCTTGAGCGTGGTCGTCTTGCCCGCCCCGTTACCGCCCAGAAGCGCGGTGATCCCGCCCTTGGGCACCTTCAGCGACACGCCCTTCAAGACGAGGATCACGTGATTGTAGATCACCTCGATATTGCTGACCTCGAGAAGCGTCTCGGCCTCCCGGAACTCCGGGGCGACACCCTCGCCATGGGTCTCTGCAGGTTGGTCCAGCATGTCAGCGGCTCTCCTGTCGCGTCGGGCAAGGTGCGTGCGAAACGGCCCCTGCCTTCATCTTTCCGAAAATACGCAAATCCCGGCGGCGACAGATGCGCCGCCGCCGGGCATATCGGATCAGCTTTCGTTGCACTGGCTGGAAATGTTGTTCTCGGCCGCATACTGAGCCGAGTCCTCCATCACCAACGGCTGGATCACGCTTTCATCGGGGGCGATGAAGTCGGTCAGCGTAACCCACTGCTCGCCGTCCCATTGCTGCATGATGGCCATGCCGGAACCGCCATGGTCCTCGCAGGTGACGGTGAACTCGGGCCCGACGCCGGGCATGCCCAGCTCTTCCATCCGCTCATTCGTCATGACCAGCGATTCCATCCCGTCGCGCATCATCGACGCATCGATGTCGGCCGTGCCGTGGATCTCCTGCGCGGTGCGGGCGGCCTCGACGGCCAGCATCGCGGCATACATTCCACGGGTGTAGAGCACGTTGCCAAGGTTCGTGCCGTCACCGGCCGCGAGCCCTGCATCGATCACATGCTCCTGGATCTCGGCAAAGACCGGCATGTCGCCAAGGCGGTTCATGTTGAGCGCCCGGTAGCCTGCTGCATCGGCGCCAGCCTGCTCCACGTCATGATCGGCACCGGCCCACCAGTTTCCGATGAAGTTCTCCATCGGGAAACGGGTGTTGATGGCTTCCTGGACGGCGACCTGGTTCATCACGCCCCAGCCCCACATCACGACATAGTCGGGACGCTCGCGGCGGATCTGCAGCCACTGGTTGCCCTGTTCCTGTCCGGGATGATCCACGGCGATCTGGCTAAGCTCGAAGCCGTGCATCTCGGACAGGGTCTCGAGGGTGCGGATCGGCTCTCGGCCATAGGCCGAGTTGTGATAGAGAAGCGCGATCGACTTGCCCTCGAGAGAGCCGTCGTTCTCTTCCAGCAGCTGGTTGATGATCACCGATGCCGCGTCCCAGTAGTTCGCCGGGTAGTTGAACACATGGCTGAACACATCGCCGTTCGAGGCGGAGGTCCGGCCATAGCCCATCGTGTGAAGCGGGATGCCGTCGGCCGTTGCGCGGGGGATCAGCTGATAGGTGATGCCCGTGGACAGCGGCTGGTAGACGAGCGCGCCTTCGCCCTTGGTGGATTCGTAGCATTCCACGCCGCGCTCGGTATTGTAGGCCGTCTCGCACTCGATCACGCGGGCCGGGACACCACCGATCCCGCCATCACGCTCGTTCATGAGCGTGAAGTAATCCTGGTACCCGTCCGAAAACGGAATACCGCCCGCCGCATAAGGCCCGGTCCGGTAGCTCAGGTCGGGGAAAACGAGATCGGCGAGCGCCGGGCTTGCCGCCATCGCGCCTGCGACGGCTATTGTTGCGAGTTTCTTCATCGGGGTTTCCTCCCTTTTGGTTGATCCGATGTATTCACCCCGGGTTCATCCCGGGTTGTCGTGTATTGGCGGCCCCTCAGTGCGGGAAGGGCCACAATCTCAGCTTTTCCTTCAGCAGCGCCCATAACCGCGCAAGGCCGTGCGGTTCCACGATCAGGAAGAACATGATCAGGAAGCCCACGATCACGAACTGGAAATGAGTCGCCAGCGCGGTGTCCCATCCCATCGTGTCCACAAGGATCACCTTCAGCGCCACCGGCAGCAGCACCATGAACGCCGCGCCCGCGAAGCTGCCAAAGAGGCTCCCCAAACCGCCGATGATGATCATGAACAGAACGAGGAAAGACTTCTGGATGCCATAGGCCTCGCCGACCTCGACCGCGCCAAGATAGACGGTAAACAGAAGCGCGCCTGCGATCCCCACGTAGAAGGACGACACCGCGAATGCCGACAGTTTCGCGCGCAACGGGTTCACCCCGATGATCTCGGCGGCGATATCCATGTCGCGGATCGCCATCCATTGCCGCCCGAGCGAACCGCGCGTCAGGTTTCGCGCCGCCCAGGCCAGCACGAAAAGCAGGGTGAAACAGAACAGGTACTTCACCCAGGCCTCCGCGTTCGGCCCAGTCACCGCCTGCCCGAAGAGGAACCGCTCGGGCGCGTTGATCTGGCCGGAGGCCGAGTAGTTGTAGAACCAAGGCACCTTGTTGAAGAGCCAGACGAGGAAGAACTGCGCCGCCAGCGTCGCCACGGCCAGGTAGAAGCCCTTGATCCGCAAGCTTGGCAAGCCGAACATGACCCCCACCATGGCCGTCATCACCCCCGAAAGAAGGGTGATCGTCACCATGTCCATCCATGGGAATGCCGTCATCAGCTTGTAGGATGTATAGGCGCCCACCGCCATGAAACCGCCTGTGCCCAGGCTGACCTGCCCGCAATACCCCGTCAGGATGTTCAGCCCGATCGCCGCGATCGCATAGATCAGGAACGGGATCAGGATGGCGCTGGCCCAGTAGTCGTTGATGACGAAGGGCACGATGGCCAGCCCGACAAACAGCACGAAATAATAGCGATACCTGTCGAAGGCGATCGGAAAGGTCTGGTTGTCCTCGGCATAGGACGTCTTGAAATCGCCGGCCTCCCGATAGAACATCAGACAGTCCTCCCGTTCATGTCGCGCATGCCAAGAGCGCGGTGAATGTCAGTCCACCACGCGACACGCCGTAGGTGTTCGATGATCAGTCCGCGTCGACCTTGCGGCGCGCGTAGAGGCCCACGGCCAGCCCGACCGCAGCCAGCACCGCCGTGGTCCAGCTCATGCTCTGCTGGCCGAAGAGCCCCGCCGCCACGAACAGGCCCGCGAACCAGAAGATGGCGAAAGCCACGGTCGTCACGATGGCCCAGACCTTGCGCTCGCGGGTGCTGCGCCCGCTTGCAAACTCCGGCTTCCCGATATTCGGCTTCTGCAACTCGTCCAGTGCCATGGACCCCTGTCCTTCCCATGCCGCGCGCAACACCCGACTCCGGTCCGGCCGCCCGCAGATCGTCCCGATCCTTTCGGGAATATGGCACCGAAGATTTGCAAAGGTAAGCGTTTTCTGCCGCGGGCCGAGCCGGTCTCAATCCCGACAAATTATGACCAAGGTTTTCGTTAACCTTTGTGGCAGTGAATTTGTTGGAGGTCGCAATCATGTCGTATGCCGACTCAACCCATGTCTCGCCCACGAAGCCGCAATCGGTTCCGGGCGCCATCGTCGATATCGTCGTCGCCGTCGTCCGGGCCTTCATGGGCTCGCTCCTGGGTATTTCCACGGCGGCGTTTTTCGGCGTTTTCGGCCTCGTCGCCCTCGCTGACATTTCCCTGGATATTGCGATCACGTCCGTCGCACTTGCCATGAACGCTATGCTGCTGAGCCTCGTCGTGCTCGGCAATCTGGGCTCTCGCGACGACGCGTGATGCAACCGAGGGGAAGGCATCGTCCTATACCCTCTCGATGATCTTCTCGCCGAACAGGCCCTGCGGCCTGAAGACGAGGAAGACCAGCGCCAGAACGTAGGCGAACCAGTTTTCCGTCGCGCCCCCGATCATCGGGCCGACGGCGAACTCGAACAGCGCCTCGCCCACTCCGATGATCAGACCGCCCACGATGGCGCCGGGGATCGAGGTGAACCCCCCCAGCATCAGAACCGGAAGCGCCTTGAGCGCGATCAGCGACAGCGAGAACTGCACGCCGGATTTCGCGCCCCACATGATGCCCGCCACCAGCGCCACGATGCCGGCCAGCGACCAGACCAGCACCCAGACGTAATTCAGCTTGATGCCCACGCTCAGCGCCGCCTGATGGTCGTCGGCCACCGCCCGCATGGCGCGGCCCTGCTTGGTGTACTGCGCGAATGCTATCAGCCCACCCACCAGCACCGTCGCGATGACGGCCGCCGCGATATCGAGGTTGTCGATGAAGAACCCGTAACCAAATATCTCGAAGGTCGCGAGGTCGATGGCATCGTTGATCCCCTGCGGCAGCCCGACATCGAGATTTCGGATCTCCGAGCCCCACATCAGGTCGGACACACCTTCGAGAAAATAGGCCAGCCCGATGGTCGCCATGAACAGGATGATCGGCTCCTGTCCGACGAGATGTCGGAAGACGAATTTCTGCACCAGCCACGCGAATCCGATCATCACCACGACAGTCAGCAGGATCGCGGCCAGCGCCGGCACCTCCCAGCCGAAATAATGGATGTCGGTGCCGAAGATCTCGTTGATCAGATGCCCGAACGGCACGCGCCCCTGCTGGATGCCCACAAGCGTCATCGCCGCGAACAGCGCCATGACCCCCTGCGCGTAATTGAAGATGCCCGACGCCTTGAAGATCAGGACGAAGCCCAGCGCCACGAGCGCATACATCACGCCATTCAGAAGGCCGTTAAGCGTGACCTCCATGGCAAAGATCAGTTGTTCGGGCATGCGCGGCCTCCCTCGCTGGGCGTAACTTCGCGGACTCTTCGGGCTTTGTGCGGGCTGCGACGGGCGCGATCAGTCATGGGCGACCCCCAGATAGGCGTCGATGACCTCCTGGTTGGTGCGCACCTCGTCTGGTGTGCCATCGCCGATCTTCTTGCCGTAATCCATCACCACGACCCGGTCGGAGAGGTCCATGACCACCCCCATGTCGTGCTCGATCAGGACAATCGTCGTGCCAAATTCGTCGTTCACGTCGAGGACGAAGCGGCTCATGTCCTCCTTCTCCTCGACATTCATGCCCGCCATGGGCTCGTCCAGAAGCAGGATCCGCGGCTCGGCGGCCAGTGCGCGGGCCAGTTCGACCCGCTTCTTCAACCCGTAGGGCAGGCGACCCACCGGCGTCTTGCGGATGTTCTGGATCTCGAGGAAGTCGATGACTTCCTCGGCCTTCTGGCGGTTGGCGACCTCTTCGCGCTGCGCCTTGCCCCACCAGAAGGCCTGGTCGAGGATACTGGCGTTCATCTGGTTGAGGCGGCCCGTCATCACGTTGTCCAGAACCGACATCCCTTCGAAAAGCGCGATGTTCTGGAAAGTCCGCGCAATCCCTTGCCGCGCGATCTGGAAGGGCTTCATCGGCGGCCGGCGTTCTCCGCGATACCAGACCTCGCCCTCCTGCGGGTGGTAGAAGCCCGAGATCACGTTCAGCATCGAGGACTTGCCGGCGCCGTTGGGCCCGATGATCGCCCGGATCTCGCCCTCGCGGATATCGAAGGAGATGTCCTTGATCGCCTCGACGCCACCGAACCTCAGGGTGATGTTCTTCATCTCCATCACCACCCCGCCGATCTTGCGGCCATCGGCGGTGACGTGACCCTCCGCGTCGGCGGTGTGGCCGCTCTCGTGGATCGCCGCGTCCAGAACTTCGCGGCTTGCTGCCGGATCGCTCATTCCTGTCCCCCTCCCGCCAAAAACGTCACGACGCCGACCGGCGCCCCGGGGACCGCGCGCGCGGCGCCCCCCGCCAGTGCAGTCGCATCGGCAGTCATGGCCGTCATTCCGCCGCCACCTTCTCGCCGGTCGTCTCGCCGACCACAGCCGCGTCGCGGATCTCGAGCGTGGCGCGGATCTTGCCCTTGCGCCCGTCCTCGTAGGTCACTTCCGTCTCCGTGTACTGCTCCGACCGGCCGGAATAGAGCGCCTCGATCAGGTCGGCGAATTTCTCCTCGATGATCCTGCGGCGCACCTTGCGGGTGCGGGTCAGTTCGCCATCATCGGCGTCCAGTTCCTTGTGCAGGATCAGGAAGCGGTGGATCTGGCAGCCCGACAGCATCTCGTCATCCGCGAGGCTGCGGTTCACCTCCTCCACATGGGACTGGATGGTCGCCATGACCTGCGGATGGCCTGCAAGCTCCTGGTAGGAGGCATAGGAGATGTTGTTGCGCTCGGCCCAGTTGCCCACCGCCGTCAGGTCGATATTGATGAAGGCGCAGCACATCTCGCGGCCGTTGCCGAACACCACCGCCTCGAGGATGTTGGGATAGAACTTGAGCTTGTTCTCCACGTATTTCGGCGCGAACAGCCGCCCGTCGGCCATCTTGCCCACGTCCTTGGCGCGGTCGATGATCCTGAGCTGGCCGCTCTCCTCCTCGAAATACCCCGCGTCGCCGGTGGCGACCCAGCCTTCGGCGTCCTTGGTGTCGGCGGTGGCCTCGGGGTTCTTGTAATATTCCACGAAGGTGCCGGGAGACCGGTAATAGACCTCACCGTTCTCGCCGATCCGGACCTCGACGCCCGGTGTCGGCACGCCGACCGTATCGGCGCGCACGCCGCCGTCGGGCTGCTGGGTGATGAAGACCGAGGCCTCGGTCTGACCGTAGAGCTGCTTGAGGTTGATCCCCAGCGAGCGCCAGAAATCGAAGATTTCCGGCCCGATCGCCTCGCCCGCGGTATAGGCCACGCGCACGTTCGACATGCCCGCGCGGTTGCGCACCGGCCCGTAAACGAGGATATCGCCCAGCCGGTATTTCAGCCGGTCCCACAGGCCCACGGACTCCCCGTCCATCAGCTTGGGGCCGACCTTGCGGGCGTGCTCCATGAAATAGTGGAACATGTTGCGTTTCAGCGGCTTGGCATCATCCATCCGGATCGTCAGGATGGTGATCCGCTCCTCGAAATAGCGCGGCGGGGCGAAGAAATAGGTTGGCCCGATCTCGTGCAGGTTCTCGTACATCGTGGCCGGGCTTTCGGGACAGTTCACGCAGAACCCCGTCCAGTAGGCCTGCCCGATCGAGAAGATGAAATCGCCCACCCAGGCCATCGGCAGGTAGGCCAGAACCTCGTCGCTTTCCCGCAGGTCGTCGAACGCGCTCGACGCCTTAGACGCCTCGATGATGTTGCGGTTGGACAGGACCACACCCTTGGATTTTCCCGTGGTGCCGCTGGTGTAGAGCATCACGCAGGTGCTGTCGTAATCCAGCTCGGCCTCGCGTGCCGCGAGTTCCTTTTCGAACCGCTCACGGGCGGCGCGCCCCTCGGCCTGCACGGTCGCCAGCGAATGCAGCCTCGTGTGGTCGTATTTCCTCAGGCCCCGCGGGTCCTGGTAAATGATGTGTTCGATATGGTGCACGCGATCCTGCACCTCGATGGCCTTGTCGACCTGCTCCTGATCGCCGGCGATCACGAAGCGCGCGCCGGAATGCTCCAGCACGTAGGCCATCTCCTCGGCCACCGCGTCCTGGTAAAGGGGCACTGGAACCGCGCCCACTTTCTGGGCCGCGACCATGGACCAGTAGAGCGCGGGGCGATTGCGCCCGATGACGGCCACGTGGTCGCCGCGCTCCACGCCCAGCGCGAGCAGGCCAAAGGCGATGGCCTCGATTTCCTCGGCGGTTTCCGCCCAGGTCCACGTCTGCCAGATGCCATACTCTTTTTCGCGATAGGCCGGCTTGGAGCCGAACTGCACGGCGTTGCGCGCGAGAAGCGCAGGCACGGATTGAGGCGCGCCCGGGGGCGCGGTAACGTCTGCCAAAGTGTGTCCTCCCTTCGCGTCGCCCTCCCAAGGCGCCGCGCCCACGACAACCCGTCTTTCGCAGGTCGGCCGATGACCAACATCGTGGCAAAGCATTTGTGTCCGTCAAGTTTTACCTGACTTTTTCTCAATTCTTACGAATTGTAACAGCACGCCGGAGACGGTTGACGGCTCGGACCCACGCAGGACACTGCAGCAAGGGACGATGATGTGCGGGAGGAGGCGATGGCGCGGGGCGCGGAAACGGATCATCTGACACGCGCGGGCCTGAACCTGATCCAGCAGGCCCTGTCGATCTATGACAGGGACCTGCGGCTCGCCGTCAGGAACCGACCCTTCCAGACCATGTTCGGCCTGCCTGCGCATCTCGTCACCCCCGGCGCAAGTTTCGAGGACACGATCCGTTATCTCGTGGAGGCCGGCGAATACGGCGAGGTGGACGACCCGGCGGCCTTCATCCGCGATCGGGTCGAGGCTGCGCGCGCCTTCGTGCCGCATTACATGGAACGACGCCGCGCCAATGGCCGGACGATCTCGGTCGAGGGCTCGCCGCTGCCGGGCGGCGGCTGGGTGACGGTCTATACCGACATCACGGCGGTCAAACGGCAGGAGGAGCTTCTGCGAGCCCGCTCCGAGGTGCTGAGCGACCAGCTTCTGGAACATGCAGAACAGCTTGCCCACACCAACCGGCGGCTCGAGGCCACCATCGCACAGCTCGAGGAAGCCAAACGCGAGCTGACCGAGATGGAGGCGCGCACCCGGCTGACGACCGAAATGACGCCCGCCCATATCGGCCATGTCGACCGCGAGCGCGTCTACACCTTCACCAACCGGCGCCTCGCCACGCTTTTGCCCGACCGGGACAGCGACATCGTGGGCCTCAGCTTCGAGGACGCGCTGGGTCCCGTGGCCCATCGCCTGCGACCCTCGCTCGACCGCGCGCTTTCCGGGGAGGCGAGCGTTCTGGAATTCACCGAACCGGCCTCGGGAAGGCGTATCCGCACCGCCTTCACACCCGACCAGGTCGACGCGGGCCAGCCGATCAACGGCGTCTACCTGCTCTCGACCGACGTCACCGAAGAAGCGCAGGCGCGCGCGGCGCTGGCCCAGACCCACAAACGTGAACTGGCCGCGCAACTGACCAGTGGCCTCGCCCATGACTTCGCCAACCTGCTCACGATCATCCTCGGTCTTCAGGGGCGGCTCGAGAAGATGCGCCTGCCCGAGGGCGCCAAGGAACTGGTGGGCGCGACGCAGACCGCTGCGCGGCGCGGCGGGCTCCTGCTGGACAAGATCGCCCGAATATCGGGACCGATCGACATGCGGCCCGCCCCGGTCGTCCTGCGCGATTTTCTCGACAGTTTCGCGCCGCTCGCCCGCGCGCCCCTGCCGCCGGACATCACCTTCGTCTACGATTGCGACATCTCCCACGCGGCTCTGCTTCTGGATGGGGGCAGCCTTCAGGACAGCCTGCTGAACCTCGTGCTGAACGCCCGCGACGCCATCGGCACCTCGCCGGGCGAGATCGCGCTGACGGTCCGCGAGGTTCAGGACACATGGCTCGACATCGCCGTGTCGGACACCGGGCCCGGGTTTGGCGCCGATGCGCTGGAGCACGCGCTCGACCCGTTCTTCACCACCAAGGGCGAAGGCGGCTCGGGCCTGGGTCTGTCGATGGTCTACGACATGGCCAAGCTCGCCGGCGGGCAGGTACGGCTGGCCAATCGTGCGGGCGGCGGCGCGATCGTGACCTTGCGGCTGCCCCTGAAACCCGCCGAGGCAGAGGCGCGGCCACGGCTTGTCATGGTGGTCGACGACATGCCCGAGTTGCGGGCCGCCGTGCGCATGACCCTGACCGACATGGGCCACCAGGTGATCGAGGCCGCCACGGTCGAGGAGGCGCTGGCGCTCAGCGACATTCCCGGGCTCAACTGGGTCATATCCGACCTGCGCCTCGGCGGCGAGGACGGGGTGAGCCTGCTTACGCGCCTTGCACAGCGCGCGCCCGGGCTGCAGCTTGCGCTGATGACGTCCGTGCCCGCCGGCGACCCGAGGCGCAGCGAGGCCGCATCGCGCTGGCCCGTGCTGCAAAAACCGGTGGATCGCGTGCATCTCGCGCGGCTCTTCGCGGAGGATTTGGCGGCATGACCGAACCTCTGGTCGCGATCCTCGATGACGAATTTCAGATCCGGACCATGCTGTCCGAGGCGCTGACGGAAGCCGGGTTTCGCACCGCCGCCTTCGCGCGGGCCACCGAATTCGAGGCCGCCCTGAAACGCCAGGCGCCGGATGTGTGTCTGGTCGATCTGGGCCTGCCGGACCGCGACGGGCTGGCGCTGGTGCATCGGCTGGCGCTGGAATCAGGGGCGGCGATCATCATCATTTCCGGCCGCGCGCAGGTGCAGGACCGCGTCACAGGGCTGGAGCTGGGCGCAGACGACTATATCATCAAGCCCTTCGATCCCGCCGAGGTCGTGGCGCGCATTCGCGCCCGCCTGCGTGGGTCGCGCACCCGGCCCGAAGCCCAGCAGACGGCGGAGTTCAACGGCTGGACCGCCCATTTCGACCGCTACCTGCTGGTGTCGGCGGACGGAACCGAGGTGGCCATGTCTCATGCAGAGGGCGAGGTCCTGCGCCTGTTCCTGCAAAGCCCCAAACGGCTGATTTCCCGCAGCCAGATGCAGGAGAGCCTCGGCGGCGCGGCCGGCGAAAGCTTTGACCGGGCCATGGACGTCCGCATCTCGCGGCTGCGCACGAAATTGGGCGAGGATCCCAAGAACCCGCGCCTGATCAAGACGATCTACGGCGCGGGCTACATCTTTCTGGGGGACGTGACGTGGCGCTGACGGGTTCATGTTGTCTGACGCGTCGCTCTCGGATGTAGTGGCGCCATGGGATACAGCATCGACCTCGAGGGCACGCGTTTCAGCTTCCCCTCGCTCAAGACACTTCTCGCCAAGGCCTCGCCGGAACGCAGCGGCGACCAGCTGGCGGGCCTTGCCGCCGACGGGCCGGTGGAACGGCTGGCCGCGCAATTGCGCCTTGCCGATCTGCCGCTGTCAGAGCTTGCGCAGGACGTGCTGGAGGTGGACAGCGACGACGTGACCGCGCTGATCCTCGAGGGTTGGGACAGGGCGGCCTTCGCGCCCGTGTCCCATTTGACTGTCGGCGGCTTCCGCGACTGGCTGCTCGCGCCGGAAACCGACGCCGATGCGCTGGCCGCCCTTGCGCCCGGACTGACGCCCGAGATGGCCGCGGCGGTGTCCAAGATCATGCGCGCGCAGGACCTGATCGCGGTTGCACGCAAGGTTCGCGTTACCACGCGCTTCCGGTCGACCATCGGGCTGCCGGGCCGCATCTCCACCCGCAACCAGCCCAACCATCCGACCGACGACAGCCGGGGCATTGCCATCTCGGCGCTCGACGGGCTGCTGATGGGCGCGGGCGACGCGGTGATCGGCGTGAACCCGGCCACCGACACGCTGGAGGATTACATCCGCATCTGCGAGGTGCTCGAGGCCATCCGAACGCAGCTCGACATCCCCACGCAGCATTGCTGCCTCGGCCATGTCACGACCGCGATCTCGGCCATCGAGGCGCGGGCACCCGTCGACCTGGTGTTCCAGTCCGTCGCCGGATCGAGCAAGGCGAATGACGGCTTCGGCGTGACGCTTTCCATGCTGGACGAGGCGCATGAGGCGATCCACGGGCTTGGCCGTGCGCCCGCCGGCGCGAACCTCGTGTATTTCGAGACCGGACAGGGCGCCGCACTTTCGGCCGACGCCCATCACGGCATGGATCAGCAGACGATGGAGGCGCGCGCCTATGCCGTGGCACGACGCTACGACCCGCTTCTGGTCAACACCGTCGTGGGCTTCATCGGCCCCGAATACCTCGCCGATGGCAAGCAGATCATCCGCGCGGGGCTGGAGGACCATTTCTGCGGCAAGCTCCTCGGCCTGCCGATGGGGGTCGATATCTGCTACACTAACCATTCCTTCGCCGATCAGGAGGACATGGACCTGCTCCTGACCGCGCTGGCCGCCGCCGGGGTCAGCTTCGTCATCACCGTGCCGGGCGCCGATGACATCATGCTGAACTACCAGTCGCTGTCCTTCCACGACGCGCAGTTCATCCGCGAGACGCTCGGCCATCCCCCCGCCCCTGAATTCGAGGCCTGGATGGAGGCGCGCGGCATCGGCACGCCCGACGCCGCCCTGCCGAGCCTCGAGGCAGCACTCGGCGCTCTGCGCCTGCCCGCCGCATGAAACCGCCCGGCCGAAACGGGGCCCCCGGCGACATCGCCGCCATCACCGAGGCGCGGCTCACCTTCGGACCGCGCAGCCGCGCGCTCGACACCGGGGCGGCGCTGCGTTTTTCGCTCGACCATGCCCGCGCGCGGGAGGCCGTGATGGCGGGCCTCGACACCGAACGCATCACCGGGCTTCTCGCCGAGGCCGGACTTGACCATCGAAGCGTGACCAGCGCCGCCGCCACGCGCGACACCTATGTCCGCCGGCCGGATCTTGGCCGCACCCTTCCGGAGGAGGAGGCCGCACGGCTGGCGGGATCGCGTCCGGTCGACGTGGCCATCGTACTGGGCGACGGGCTGTCCGGCATCGCCGCCAACCTGTCGGCACCGGCCTTCGTGACCGCCCTTGCCGCGCGCCTCTCTGCCTCCGGCCTGAGCCATGGCCCCGTCGTCATCGCCGCCCAGGCCCGCGTCGCATTGGGCGATCCCCTCGCCATGGCGCTCGGGGCACGGACGGTGGTCGTGGCGCTCGGCGAACGTCCGGGGCTTTCGGCGGCCGACAGCCTCGGCGTCTACATCACCCAAGCGCCGCGCATCGGCACGCCGGACAGTGCACGCAACTGCCTGTCGAACATCCGCGAGGGCGGAATGGATGTGGAGACCGCCGCCGACCGCGCCATGGCGTTGATCCGGACGATGCGGCAAATCGGACAAAGCGGTGTCGCGCTCAGCCAGCACATCGCGGGGGCGGGCTTGCCCGAACGCTAGCCCAGACGCGCCACCGCATCGCAGAGGACCCGAACGCCGGTAGCGAGATCGGCATCGTCCGTGTCCTCGGCGAAATCATGGCTGATCCCGTTGATGGACGGCACGAAAAGCATCGCGACAGGCAGCACGCGCGCCAGGTTCGAGGCGTCGTGCAAGGCGCCCGACGGCATCGACCGCCAGCGCCCTGGCGCCACTGCTTCCGCCGCCTCGGCCAGCACATCGTGCAGGCCCCGATCCATCGGCACCGGTGAAAGGTCCTGGCGCAGACGCACCGCCTCGACGGAGCAACCGCTCGTCGCCGCGACTTCGTTCAGAAGCGCGGTGATCGCGGCCTCCATCCGGTCGAGCCGCTCCGCGTCGATGTCCCGCCATTGCAGCGTGAACTCCGTCCGCCCCGGCACGATGGATGACGCGTTGGGATGCACGCGGATATGGCCGATGGTCCAGACGCTCTGCGGCGTGACGATATTGGCGAAACGCTCCGGCAGCATGGCCGAAACCCGCGCGGCGGCGGCAAAGGCATCGGCCCGCTGGCCCATGGGCGTGGTGCCCGCGTGGTTCTGCTGCCCCGTGACCGTCACCGAAAGCTGGCGAAGGCCCACGATACCCGTGACGACCCCCACGGCTTCCCCGGCGGCGTCGAGCACGGGACCCTGTTCGATATGCGCCTCGATGAAGGCGCTGAACCGATCCGCATCGACGAAATCCCCGGCCCGATCCGCGACACGCGCCCGCGCCGTCGCAAAGCCCGTCCCATCGGTGGCCACCAGCGTATCGGCGTCGTCCAGCGCAAGCTTGCCCGACCAGACGGCAGATCCGGTCAGCGCACCGAACCGCCCTTCCTCGTCCTGAAAGCTCACAACGGACACGGGCGGCCCACCATTTTCACGCGCGGTCCGCGCGACCTCCAGCGCGGCGACGACACCATAGGCCCCGTCGAGCCATCCGCCCTCTGGCTGCGTGTCGGAATGCGACCCCATCAAGAGGCTCTGCCCCTCGCCCGGCGCAAGCCCGAATAGATTGCCGACCCGGTCCATCCGCACCCCGAGGCCCGCCGCCTCGAACCGTTCGGCAAGCCACGCGCGCGCCGCAAGGTCCGGGTCGGAAAAGGCGGGGCGCCGCACGCCCTTGGTGTCCGCGTCTCCGCCGAAACTGCGCAGCGTTTTCAGGTCGTCGAGGAACCGGTCGATATCTGGTGTCATGGCGACGTGATCGCAGACCGGCGCGGGGTCGTCCAGCCCCATGGCGCCCGCGCGCCGCCCCTTGCGCTCCGGTGCGGCCTGCCGCATCACCCCCGCGAACCGAAACAGGAGACCACAATGGGCGAGCTCGTTCTCATCCGCCACGGTCAGGCGAACTCCGCCGCCAATGACGAGGCCGGCTATGACCGCCTGTCGGAACTGGGCCACCAGCAGGCGCGCTGGCTCGGCGACTGGCTGCGCACCCATGAGGCCCCTTTCGACCGCGTTCTGATGGGCAGCCTGCGCCGGCATCGCGAAACCGCCGAGGCCATGGGCGACATGGGCGCCGAGCGCGAGGTCGATGCCCGGCTGAACGAGCTCGACTATTTCAACCTGACCGCCGCCCATGCCGCCCATACCGGCGCCACCCGGCCCCACACGCCCGACGAATTCGTCAGCCACATCCGCGACGTCATGGAGGCCTGGGCGCGTGCCGAGATCCAGGGCGACGAAAGCTACGCCGATTTCGAGGCGCGCGTGTCCGAGATCCTGACCATTGCCGCGCGGCCCGGACGGCGCGTGCTGTGCGTCACCTCGGGCGGCGTGATCGGGATGATGGTGCGCCACATCCTCGACCTCGACCCCGCGCGTATGGCGCACCTGCTTGTGCCGATCCGCAACGCGTCGATCCACCGGGTGGCGGTTCTGGCGCAGGGACACATCCTCGCGGGGTTCAACGCCACGCCGCATCTGGACACGCCCGACCGGGTCCATGCCCGCACCGAATACTGACGGAGACGGGGCGATGACGCATCTCTGGGTCCGCGCCGAGGAACGCCCGAACGAGGCCCGCGTGGGCCTGACCCCGGACGGGGCCGCCACCCTGATCGCCAAGGGCTTCACCGTGACAGTCGAGGACAGCGCCGCGCGCGCGCTCCCCATCGGCGGGTACAGCGCAGCAGGCGCCCGGATCGCACCGCCCGGCTCATGGCGGGACGCACCGCGCGACACCATCGTCTTCGGCCTGAAGGAACTGGAGGAGGACGGCACCCCGCTCATCCACCGTCACATCATGTTCGGCCACGCCTACAAGGGGCAACCCGCGGGGCAGGTCCTGCTCCGCCGCTTCCACGAGGGCGGCGGCACGCTCTACGATCTGGAATACCTCACCGACGAGGCCGGCCGCCGCGTTGCCGCCTTCGGCTATTGGGCAGGCTATGCCGGGGCGGCGCTGTCGCTGCTCGCATGGACCGCGCAAAAGGCGGGCCGGATCGCGGGACCGGTCGCGCCCGTGCCGGACGCCGCATCCCTGCGTGAGCGGATCGCCGAAGCACTCGGCAACGACCGCCCCCGCGTGCTGATCATCGGCGCAAAGGGCCGGGTCGGGACCGGCGCGGGCGATCTCTGCGACGCGATGGGCCTGTCCGTGACCCGCTGGGACATGGCGGAAACCGCTCACGGCGGCCCCTTCCCCGAGGTGCTGGAGCATGAGATCTTTCTCAACTGCATCCTCGCCACGCCGGGCGTTCCGGTCTTCGTGCCGGAGACCGCCAAAACGGCGCCGCGCGCGCTTGGCGTGATCGGCGACATCGCCTGCGACCCGACCTCGGATTTCTCGCCGGTGAAGGTCTACGACGCCGTCACCGACTGGGCACACCCCGCGCGCCGCGTCCATGGTGCGCCGCCACTCGATGTCATGGCCATCGACAACCTGCCATCCCTCCTGCCGCGAGAAAGCTCGGAGGATTACGCGGTCCAGTTGCTGCCGTCGCTTCTGGCCCTCGATGCAACCGGCAGGGGCGTGTGGGCCCGCGCCGAAGCCGAATTCGAACGCCATCTGAACGCGCTCTGACCCGCCCCTTCATCCTGGCAGCAAAACTCCGGGGGAGGCCCGCAAGGGCCGGGGGCAGCGCCCCCATTCCCACGGACGAGGCATCACATCAGGCCGTCTTCAGCGTCGGCGATATCGAGGCCCATGGCCTCCGCCCCCGCCTCGAGGTGGTCGGAGAAATGCGGGCTGCCCAGAAGGTAATCGGCCGTGGGAACAGTGGCCTCGGCTCGCGCGGTAGCCACCGCCTCGGCCCAGTCTTCGGCGTCGAAGGATCCGCGCCCGACCCAGAACATCGCGACAAGCTCTGCCGCCTCGTCCTCGTTCAGACGATCCAGAAACGCCCGGAGCTCCCCCTCGGCACGATCCATCTCGTGTCCCATGAGGATGACCTGTGCCACCTTGCGAACGGAAATCTCCATCGACGCGTCTCCCTGTCTTCGCGGATCGAGGCAGTGTGACCACCATGCCACCCGCGTCCTTGATCGATGTCAACCTACCGGCGGAAGAAGATCCACTCGTAAAGCCCCGTGGGCAGAAACCGCGAGAAGCGGAACAGGAGGCTGAAGGCAAGGGGAAACGCCTTGTGGAAACTGTCGCCGCTCATCTGGTCGAACACCTCCTGCGCGGCCGTCTCGGGCGACATCATGAAGGGCTTTGAATGCGGGTTGTCCTCCTGCATCCGTGTGTCGATATAGCCGGGATTGGCCAGCTGGACGGTCACGTTGGTGTCCCGCAGATCGCCATGCATGGACTCCGCCAGCGCCATGAGGCCGGCCTTCGAGGCGGAATAGCCGATCGATTCCGGCAGGCCGCGATAGGCCGAGAGCGATCCGATCATCACGATATGACCCGCGTCGCGGTCGACCATCGGGCGGATGACACGGCCGATGACCCGTGCGGCACCGGTCAGGTTCACGTCGAACATCTGTTCGACGCGCTCGGTATCCCAGTCCTGCGCCTTCAAAAGCGTGGCAAGCCCGGCCAGGAACACCAGGCCGTCGATCTCGCCGACCTCCCTGACCGCGGCGGCCACGCTTTCGCTGTCGGAGATGTCCACCGTCACGTAGCTTGCCCGTCCCGGAAGCTCGGCCACGACCTCCTTCAGGCGCTCTTCGGAGCGCGCGGAGACGATCACCTCGACGCCCGCGCGGCTCATCTTGTTGGCCAGCGCGCGGCCCAGCCCCTCGGACGCCCCGACAAGCCAGTATCGTTTTCCGCTCCAGTCTCGCATGGGAACCTCCTCGTGTCAGATCGTGAGTGTCACGCCGTTGCCGGTCGCGGGGCGGGCAGCGGCGTAACCGCCAGAAGCGCCATCGCTCCGAGTTTAAGGATGCAAGGCACCAGCGCATAGAGCCATGTCAGAAGCTGCAGCGCCTCGGCGGAATTCGCGGCCCCCGCGCCGGCGGAATACCCCACAGCGTCGAGCGCCGGCAAAAGCACCGCCGCCGCCAGCGCAAGTGCTGCCTTCTGGACAAAGGCCCAGAGGCCGAAGGCCGCGCCCGCCTCCGGCGCAACCTCTGCCATCCGCCGCGCGAAGAGCGCCGGAAGGATCGCGAAATCCGCGCCCAGCGCGGCACCCGAGACAAGGCACACGATGGAGAAGGCCACGACCGCTCCGGCCTCCAGCGTCAGGACAACGGAAAAGCTCGCGATGGCCAGCGCCATGGCCGCCAGCAGCATGGGCCGTTCTCCGAACCGCGTCGCCAACCGCGACCAGATCGGGGCCGAGGCCGCCGCCGCAAGGAAGAACAGGATCAGAAGCGGGCCTTCCCAGCCCTCGGCATCCAGAACGCTGCCGACAAAGAACAGGAACAGGGTCGAGGACACCGCCACGGGCGCCGCGTTCATCAAGGCGATCAGCAGAAGGCGCCGCGTCACGTCATCGGACAGGATGACCCGGAAGCCCGTCGGCGCGTTCTGCGCGCCCCGACCCCATTGCCCCCGCATGAGCAAGAGCGCCACGAGGCACAGGATCGCGAAGGCGACGGCGAAACCTGCATAGGGCGCGCCCGTTCCCTCCAGCAGCGTCGGCGCGACGGCTGCCGCGCAGACGCCCAGAAGCGCACCCGTCTCGCGCCAGCCCGCGAGTTTCAGGTGCCCCGCCCCGCCCAGCCGGCCCGCCGCCTGTACGCCTTCGGCATACATCGAGATCGTCAGGAACGAGAAGGCCGAGAAGAGCCCCGTCATCGTCAGCCCGAACCAAAGGAGCGGTGCGACTGGCGGCTCGACGGCGAAGAGACCCAGCATCGACAGCGCCAGAAGCACCACGCCGATCCCCACGGCGATCCCGCGCCGGGCGCTCAGCCGCGCCGACAGCCACCCCAGCAGCGGGTCCTGCACCACATCGATCAGGCGCAGCGCGAAGAGCACTCCGGCCAGCGCGGTGAGCCCGACACCGTAGGACGACGCGTAATGGGCCGGCGCGTGGATGTAGATCGGCAGACCGGCCGCCGACAGCATCGCGGCGAACACCGCGTAGCCCGGCAGGCTGACGCGGTCGGACGGGCCGGAGGCCCTCATGTCAGGAAACCTCGTGTCCGGGCGGCTTGGGCCGGGCGCGATAAGGGGCGCCCTTCCACCAAAGCTTCAGCGCCTGCCAGTGGATCAGCGCGAGCACCCGGCGCGCACCGAAGGGCCGGCGCAGGGCCGCGCGCAGGATCGCGCCGGCGGTCAGAGGGGCCCGGCGCCCCGTGAGCGTGGCAAAAAGCCCCTCGTTCCCGGTGCCATAGTCGATCCAGACCCCGATGCGGTCCTCGCGGATGTCGAAACGAAACGTGTAGCCCCCCTCGATCGGCTGGAAGGGCGAGACGTGAAAGATCTTCTGCGCGCTCAGCGTGTCTTCCCGTGTGATGGGACGGTGATCGTCATAGGCACAGAGGTAGGAATGCCGGTCGCCAAACGTGTTCGACACCTCGGCGATGACCGCGCGGAGCGCGCCCGCCCGGTCATGGGCCAGCCAGAAGCTGACGGGGTTGAACACATGCCCCATGGTGCGCGGCTGCGCGAGCAGCATCAGCTTGCCGTCGGTCACACTCTCGAGGCCATGGGTCTTGAGCACCTCACGCGCCCATTTCGCGCCACGGCCCTGCTTGGGCTGGCCGCCATGGTCCCTGTCCCAAAGCGACAGGAATCCCGCACGGTTGCGCCCGAAGATCCACGGGGCGCGGGGGCGCCTGGCCTCGGCGTCGACCATCACGTAGTCGATGCCATATTTGAACGCGTTCTCGACCGCGCCCCGGCGTCCGTGAAACGTCTCGCCCCTGATATGATCGACGCCTGTGCTCATGCGGCGACGGAGACCTTCGCATCGCGGGCCGCGATGGCTTCCACCACGTCCATGGCGCTGCCATAGCCATCCTCATGGAAGCCGTTCTTCATCCAGGCCCCGCAGAACCATGTCGCGTTGTCGCCGTTCATCTCCCGAATCGTCCCCTGTGCCGCAAGCGCAGCCAGATCGTAGACCGGGTGGCGGAAGGTGGTCACATCATAGATCAATTGATCGTCGATGGGCGCGCGCGAGTTCAATGTCACGAAAAGAGGATCGCTCTCGGGGATCGGCTGCAGGCAGTTCATCCAGTAGGTCAGGTCGATGGGACCGCCCTGGCGATCATGGCGCTCGGTGTAGTTCCAGCTCGACCACGTGACCCGGCGCTTGGGCATGGCCGAGGCGTCGGCATGCAGCACGGCCTCGTTGGGTTGGTAGCGCACGGCGCCCAGCGCGGCGGTTTCCGCAGGCGTCGGATCGGCCAGCAGGCGCAGCGTGTCGTCTGAATGGGTCGCGAAGACGACCTCGTCGAAGGGCTCCGGATGACCGTCGCGGATCACCTCGACGCCGCCGGGCGTGCGCCGCACAGCCTCGATTGGCGCTGCGAGACGGATATCCACCCCGCGGCGCCGCATCGCCATTTCCAGACGCGTCACGTATTCGATGGACCCGCCCTGAACCGTCCACCACTGGTGCTGTCCGCTGGCCTGCATCAGGTGATGGTTGCGGAAAAACCGCACCAGCGCCTGCGCCGGGAAATCCATGATCTCCTCCTTTGGGGTGGACCAGATCGCGCCGGAGATCGGCGTCAGGTAGTAGTCGCGGAACCACGACCCCATCCCGAGATCGTCCATGAAATCGCCCAGCGTGATCGTGCTGTCGGTCGCCAGACGCTCCGCCGCGCCGTTGAACTTGACCAGATCGCGCAGCATCCGAAGGAATCCGGGTCGCGCGAGGTTGCGTTTCTGCGCGAAAAGCGCGGCCGGACTGCGCAGCCCGTACTCGATGCGCCCGTTATCGACGGAGGCCGCGAAGCTCATGTCCGATTTCGCAACGGGAACGTCGAGTTCGGCGAAAAGTTTCGTCAGATGCGGGTAGTTCACGTAGTTGAACACGATGAACCCGGTATCGACCGGCTGGTCCCCGTGCTTGCCGGCGACGATGGTGCGCGCATGCCCGCCAAGGCGCGGCTCGGCCTCGAACAGGGTGACGGCATGGGCGGTGGACAGGTGATAGGCGGCCGCCATCCCCGAAATCCCGGCTCCGATTACGGCGATGCGGCGCGGCGCGGCGGCCGAAGTTTCAAATGGCACTATGTTCTTCCTCGGACGTCATTTTCGTTCTGTTTGACAGATTTACGCGCGGCAAGCCCCGCCAGATCAAAGAAATAGTTTTTGATCCAGACTTACGGAATCCGCGTATGAGCAATATGTTGATGTCCAACGACCACGCTGAACAGGTGGCCGCGGCCGGTGGCTCTTGCCCGATTTTGCTCGGGCCGAGGCGCTATCGCGCGGCACATGATGGCACTGTGACACCAACGGAAAAGACCGAACTGCATTGGGTTGCCTGCGTGACCGCGATCGCGAAGGACGAGGACAAGGCGTCTTTCGCGCTTCTCTTCCGTCACTTCGCGCCCCGGGTAAAGGCATTTCTCATCAAGTCGGGCGCCGATGAAAGCCTGGCAGAGGAATGCATGCAGGACGTCATGGCGACGATCTGGCAGAAGGCGCATCTTTACGATGCGTCGCGCGCCTCGGTCGCCACGTGGATCTTCACCATCGCCCGGAACAGGAAGATCGACCTTCTGCGCCGCTACGCGCGCCCCGAGCCCGAGGGTCTTCCCTGGGGACCCGAGCGAGAGCCTGACCAGGCCGATGTAATGGCATTGCAGCAGGAAACAGAACGGCTGGCGGCCGCGATCCGCCAGCTTCCCGAAAAACAGCGCATCCTCATCGAGAGGGCGTATTTCGGCGAACTGACCCATAGCGAAATCGCGGCCGAAACCGGATTGCCCCTTGGCACGATCAAATCCCGGATTAGGTTGGCTTTGGAACGGTTGCGTCACGCAATGAATTGAATGGCATGAACGGTATCAAGCATCATATCTCCGACGACCTCCTGATGGGGTATGCCGCAGGCGCACTTCCGCAGGCATTCGACCTCGTGGTCGCGACCCATGTCTCGCTCAGCGACGACGCGCGCGCCCGTCTCGCCGGGTTCGAGGAACTGGGCGGCGTGGTGCTCTCCGACATGGAAGAGGCCGACCTTGCCGAGGACAGCCTCGAACAGACACTGGCCCGCATCGCCGGAACGCCAGTCCGCGAAAAGCGGGTGGAGCCTTCGCGGGGCATCTTCCCCGAACCGCTGCGCAAGATCGTGGGCGGCGACGAGGACGCCGTGAAATGGCGCAGCCTCGGAACCGGCGCCAAGCAATGCGTTCTGCAAACCGAAGACGGCGTAAGCGCGCGTCTGCTCTACATCCCGGCGGGGCAGGCAATGCCTGAACACGGCCACAGGGGGATGGAACTGACGCTCGTCCTCAAGGGCGCCTATCGCGACGAGACCGACCGTTTCGGCCGAGGCGACGTGGAATTCGCCGACGAGGACATGGACCACACCCCGATCGCCGAGGCGGGCGAGGATTGCATTTGCATTGTGGCGACGGATCAGCGTCTGCGCTTCAAGGGGCTGCTGCCGCGCATCGCGCAGCCCTTCATCGGCATCTGAGGAGCGTCCACCAGAAACCGACGCCGCCTTGTGCTCTTCTGTCGCCCGCCATCCACTGGCGGGCGATTTTGCGTTTATACTGTTCCGGAAAGAAGGGAGAGGCGCAATGTCCCAAGCGTTCCTGAACCGCATATCCGAAACGCTCGACACCATCCGGTCGGACGGGTTGTGGAAGACCGAGCGCCCCATCGTCTCGGCCCAGGGCGGACATATCGCGGTCGCGCCGGATGGCCACGAGATGCTCAACCTCTGTGCCAACAACTATCTCGGGCTTGCCGATCACCCCGCGCTTATCGCAACCGCCAAGGCGGCGATGGACAGCCACGGCTACGGCATGGCGAGCGTGCGCTTCATCTGCGGCACGCAGGACCTGCACCGCGCGCTGGAAGAACGGCTGGCCGAGTTCCTCGGCAAGGACGACGCGATCCTTTTCGCCGCCTGTTTCGACGCCAATGGCGGGCTGTTCGAGCCCCTGCTCGGCCCCGAGGACGCGGTGATCTCGGACGCGCTGAACCACGCCTCGATCATCGACGGCATCCGGCTTTGCAAGGCGAAACGCTATCGCTACGCCAATGCCGACATGGACGACCTCGAGGCGCAGCTGGTGGCCGCCCGCGACGATGGCGCGCGCACGATCATGATCGCGACCGACGGCGTCTTTTCCATGGACGGCTACCTTGCGCCCCTGCCCGCGATCACGGCGCTGGCAAACCGTCATGACGCCATCGTCATGGTGGATGACTGCCACGCCACCGGCTTCATGGGGCCCGAGGGGCGCGGCACGCCGCATCATTTCGGGGTTGCCGACGACGTGCACATCCTGACGGGGACGCTGGGCAAAGCGCTTGGCGGGGCCATCGGCGGCTATATCGCCGGGCCGCAGCCCGTCATCGACCTTCTGCGCCAGCGCGCGCGGCCCTACCTTTTCTCCAACGCGCTTCCGCCTGCCGTCTGTGCCGCCGGGATCGCCGCGCTTGATCTTGTAGAACAAGGCGACGAGCTGCGGCGCGCGCTGTTCGAGAACGCCGCACACTGGCGCGCGGGCCTCGAAGGCCTCGGTTTCGAACTCCTCCCCGGCGAGCATCCGATCATCCCGGTCATGCTGGGCGACGCGCGCCTCGCGCAGGAGATGGCGGCGAAACTCTACGAGGAAGGCGTCTATGTCGCGGGCTTCTTCTTTCCGGTCGTGCCCCATGGCCGCGCCCGCATCCGCACCCAGATGAACGCCGCCCTCACCCGCGACGACCTCGACCACGCGCTGGAGGCCTTCGCGACCGCGGGCAAGGCGACCGGAGTGATCCCATGATCAACGAGATGCACGCGCTGGTGAAGACCGCCCCGACCACGGGCCTTAAGATGCAGACCCGCCCCGTGCCCGAGATCGGCGCCGACGACGTGTTGATCCGGGTGAAGAAGACCGGCATCTGCGGCACCGATATCCACATATGGCAATGGGACGACTGGGCCACGCGCACCGTCCCCGTCCCTCTCGTCACCGGCCACGAGTTCGCGGGCGAGATCGTCGAGATCGGCCGCAATGTCGAAGGTCTCAGCCTCGGTCAGCGCTGCTCGGGAGAGGGGCACCTGATCGGCAAGACCTCCCGCCAGAGCCGTGCGGGCAAGTTTCACCTCGACCCCGAGACGCGGGGCATAGGCGTGAACGAACAGGGCGCCTTCGCTGAGTACCTGCGCCTGCCCGCGTTCAACGTGGTGCCCCTTCCCGACAGCATCGACGACGAGATCGGCGCCATCCTCGACCCGCTCGGCAATGCCGTTCACACCGCGCTGAGCTTCGACCTGCTGGGCGAGGACGTCCTGATCACGGGCGCCGGGCCCATCGGCATCATGGCCGCCGCCGTCGCACGTCATGCCGGGGCGCGCCATGTCGTCATCACCGATGTGAACCCGGACCGCCTGCGGCTTGCCGGTCAGGTCGCGGATGTGCGCCCGGTGAATGTTGCACAAGAAGACCTGCGCGACGTGGTGACCGGGCTTGGCATGAAGCAGGGCTTCGACGTGGGGCTGGAGATGTCCGGCAACCAGGCCGCGCTCGACCAGATGGTGGACCATCTCGTCATGGGCGGACGTATCGCGCTGCTCGGTATTCCGCCCGGCAAGTCGCCGGTCGACTGGTCACGTATCGTCTTCAAGGCGATCACCATCAAGGGCGTCTACGGCCGCGAGATCTTCGAGACCTGGTACAAGATGATCGCCATGCTCGAAAACGGCCTCGACGTGCGCCGGGTCATAACGCACCGCTTCGCTGCCCGCGACTTTGAGGCGGGCTTCGCTGCGATGTTGTCGGGCAAGTCGGGCAAGGTCGTGCTGGACTGGACCTGAAGCGGCGAAATGCCCTTCGACCCGCCCCCGATGCTTCGCTAGGGTCGCACTGCATCCATACCGGAGGTCCCGATGTCCCGCTTCGGCCCGACACGCGGAGAGTTGAAACTGCGCCTCGCCATCAGCCTCTTTGGATTCGGCCTGCTGACCGGCGCCTATGCCTTCAATGGCATCGGTGGCATCGCGTCACTGGAGATCGGGATCATCGGCGCGGCGTTTTTCGGCGGATCGGCGATCTGGTCGGCCCGCCGCCTCTGGCAAACGAAGGAAACGGACACATGAGTGGCGCAACCATCATCCAATTCACCCTACTGGCGCTGGTCTTCCTGGCCTGGATCTGGCTTCTGGTCCGGACGATCACGCTCCTGCAATCGCGCGGCGGCATCGGCGCGGAACTCGGCCGCTGGTTTCGCAGCCCCGAGGATCGCCGCGACCGCAACACGCTGCTGTTCCTGACCTTCGTGCTGGCCGCGATGCTGTTCATGCAGATCGTCCTGCCGCCCGTCTGACCCCTTTCGCTTCATGCGCCGCCCGTCTAGACCGCGTGGATGGAGCTGCTCGACTACCGCCCCCCGGACACGCCGCTGTCGGTGATCCACGCCGACCACGAGATCGTGCTGGTCGACAAGCCCGCCGGCCTTCTGTCGGTTCCGGGCAAGGGGGAGCATCTGGCCGATTGCCTGCTGGCCCGCGTTCAGGCGGCCTTTCCCGAGGCGCTTCTCGTCCACCGGCTCGACATGGACACTTCCGGCGTCATGGTCTTCGCGCTCACGCCCTCGGCCCAGCGCCATCTCGGCCTGCAGTTCGAACGCCGCCACGTGAAAAAGACCTACCACGCCCGCGTCTGGGGCGAGATGGTGGAAAAGACCGGCACGGTCGATCTGCCGCTCATTGTCGACTGGCCCAACCGGCCGCTGCAGCACGTGAATTTCGAAACCGGCAAACCCGCGAAAACCGATTGGCGCGTGGTCCGGATCGAGGATGGCACCACGCGCGTGCGGCTTTACCCGTTCACGGGCCGCTCGCACCAGCTTCGGGTGCACATGAAGGAAACCGGCCACCCGATCCTGGGCGATCCGTTCTACGCGACCGGCCCGGCTCGGGACTTCCCGCGCCTTATGCTGCACGCCGAAAGCCTCAAGCTGCGCCACCCCGACGGAGGGAAAGGGATGCTCTTCCGGGCACCGGTTCCGTTCTGAGCGTCGCCGCCTCGTGCGCGTCGAGCCACAGCTTGTCGAGCTCGCGGAGCGCTGCGGGGTCGAACCGCGCCGCCTCGTCCCAGTAGCGTCCCGACGGCACGAAATAGCCAAGCGCCGTCTCCCGAATGCGCGCCTCGGCAAAGCTCCCGTCGTCCGGGGTCAGAGGTTCGGCTGCGGCGGCCCCGTCACGTGCGATGCGCGGAAAGACAAGGCGGCTTTCGCGTGTCGACAGGTTCACGCAGGCACAGCCCTGATCGGCTGCGATCAGTTGCAGGCGCGCGGCCTTGGCCTCGAGGCTTTGCAGCGTGATGTCGGGGCGCAGGGGGTCCGCGGTGCCCAGCCCGTAGAAGTGGGTGGCGCCTTTTGTCGGATAGACCATGTCGCAGCCGAAGAACGCGATCACCCGCGGTCGCAGCGCCCCGAGCGCCCAGTAGCCCGCGGTGAAGGCCATGGTTCCCCCGGCATAGACGAAGCCGCCATAGGCGTTCTGGACCGGCACATATTCCTCCGCCTCGACGCGCCGTTGCATGGGCAAAAGCGCCGAGGGGCGATGGTCGGTGGGGAAATCCTCGGGGAAGATCGAGATGTCCCAATCCGGCCGTATCCGCCAGGCGTTGTTGATGGCGACGATATGGGTAAACCCGCCGCGCGCCCAGTCGCGGGCGGCGGGCGCATCGGGCGAACTGCCAAGTATGAGAACAACAGCCTGCATCGCGTCACTTCCCTGCCGCATCGCAGCGGAACTAGGTTGGTCCGGCGACAGGGCAATGACGGATCATGCACCGGGGCAAAAAAAGCCACTGGCGCGGAAAATGGCCTTTATTCCCAGTCCGAGACGGCCTTTACCTCGAGGAACTCGTGCAGGCCGAAGACACCACCCTCGCGTCCGTTCCCGGACTGCTTGAACCCGCCAAAGGGCGAGCCTTGCGCGAAGCCCTTGCCATTGCCCTCGACCATGCCCGAACGCACGCGGCGCGCGACGCGGCGGAGTTTTTCCTTGTCGCCTGTCTGAACGTAATTCGTCAGCCCGTACTCGGTGTCATTGGCCATGGCGATGGCGTGTTCCTCGTCCTCGAACGGCAGGATCGACAGGACCGGCCCGAAGATCTCCTCGCGGTAGATCGTCATCTCGGGCGTCACGTCGGCGAAGACCGTGGGCCGGATGTAGAAACCGCGATTGAGGTGGCCGGGCCGCCCGGTGCCGCCGGCGACAAGCCGCGCGCCCTCGTCGATGCCGGCCTGAATCAGCGCCTGGATCTTGTCGAACTGCGCCTCGCTGACCGCAGGGCCGATATGGCGGCCTTCCTCGTCGGCGGGGCCCACCGTCACGCTTTCGGCCGCCGCGATCGCCTGTTCGACGGCCTGATCGTAGCGCGAGCGTTCCACCATCATCCGGCTCGGCGCGTTGCAGCTCTGGCCGGTGTTGCGGAAGCAGCGGATGACCCCGGACTTCACGGCCTTCTCGGGCGCGTCGGCGAAGATGATGTTGGCGCCCTTGCCACCCAGCTCGAGGCTGACACGCTTGATCGTGTCGGCCGCCGCCTTGGTGATCAGCCGTCCCGCGCGGGTCGATCCGGTGAAGCTTACCATATCGACATCCGGATGCGCCGACAGCTGGCTTCCGACGCCCGCGCCGTCGCCGTTCACGAGGTTGAAGACACCGGGCGGCAGGCCGGCCTCGTCCATGATCTCGGCGAAGATGAGGCCCGAAAGCGGCGCGATCTCGGACGGTTTCAGCACCATGGTGCAGCCCGCCAGCAGCGCCGGGATGACCTTGAGCACGATCTGGTTCATCGGCCAGTTCCACGGCGTGATCAGCGCGCAGACCCCGACAGGCTGGTGCAGGACCGTCTCGCCCGGCGCCCAGTCGCCCAGCGGGTGTTCCCATGCAAAGCCCTTCGCGGCGCGCAGGAACCCCTCCATGTGCCACGTGCCCGAAGTGACCTGGCTCTGCCGCGACATCTCGATCGGTGCGCCCATCTCCTTCGAGATCGCCTGCGCGAGATCCTCGGCCCGCTTTTCGTAGACGGCGTAGATACGCTCGACCGCCGCGATCCGCTCGGCCGGGTCGGTCCGGGACCAGCGGTCGAAGGTGGTTTTCGCCGCAGCGACGGCGGCATCGGTATCCTTCTGATCGCCCAGCGAGATCGTGGCGCAGACCTCTTCCGTCGAGGGGTCGATGACGGGGAAGTCCTTAGGCTGCGCCGGGGCGACCCATGCGCCATTGATGTAGAATTGCGTCGTCTCTGGCATCTCGGCCTCCCTTGTTCCGCGCCGACCCTGTCACCGCGCGCCGTGGGCTTCAAGGCGTCTGCACGGGGTCCGGTGGCGACGAAACGCCTGTCCCGCGCCTCCCGGCCGAGCCGAACGCTCGGTCTGCATGCTGCACTGCGGCGGAATGCCCCGCCTTATTCGCGCCCGGATGGCCGAATCTCCCGTGAAATCAGCGCCGGAACAGCATATATTAATTAACGACGCAAATCAAAAAGGAGCCGCTCTCAATGGCACTTCGCATCAACGACACGCTTCCGAACCTTACCGTGCGAACGGATCAGGGTGAGTTCAACCTTCATGATTTCATCGGCGACAGCTGGATGATCCTGTTTTCTCACCCCAAGGATTTCACGCCGGTCTGCACCACCGAATTCGGCGCCGTGGCGCAACTGGCCGACGAATGGGAGAAGCGCAACACCAAGGTCATCGGTCTGTCGGTGGACGGTGTCGAAGAGCACGTGCAGTGGAAAGCCGATATCGAGAGCTTCTCTGGCGCGAAGGCGGGCTTCCCGATCATCGCCGACGATGATCTCGAAGTGTCCAAGGCCTTCGACATGCTACCCGCCGACGCCTACCTGCCCGATGGACGGACGGCGGCCGATTCGGCCTCCGTCCGGGTTGTCTTCATCGTCTCGCCCGACAAGAAGGTGCAGCTGATGATGAGCTACCCGATGTCGGTCGGCCGCAACTTTGCCGAGGTGCTGCGCGCCCTCGACGCGCTTCAGGCGACCTACCAGACGCCCATCGCAACGCCAGCCAACTGGACCCACGGCCAGGACGTGATCGTGGCCCTGTCGCTTGACGATGCGGCCGCGCGTGAAAAGTTCGGCGAGATCGACGTGAAGCTGCCGTATCTGCGCACCACGAAGCTGTCGGCGGCCTGAGGCACCGACCGCCGTGAACAAAGAAGCCCCGGCAAGTCGCCGGGGCTTTCATTTTCGTGCGACGTCGGAGTGTCAGCTCCAGGCCGAGTGCAGGATCGCCCGTGTGCCCAGCGGAACGGCCTCGTAAAGCTGCATGATGTGGTCATTGACCAGCCGCACACAGCCCGAAGACGCCGATGTCCCGATGGACCATGGCTGCGGCGTTCCGTGGATGCGCAGCATGCTGTCCGCCCCGCCCCGGTAGAGATAAAGCGCACGCGCGCCCAGCGGGTTGTCGGGACCGCCGGCCATGCCGCCGGCGAACTGGGAATAGAGATGCGGCTCCCGCCGGATCATGTTGGCCGTCGGCGTCCAGGACGGCCATTCGACCTTGCGGTTGATCGTGAAGGTTCCCGGGCTTTGCAGGCCCTGACGCCCGACCGCCACGCCGTAACGCATCGCGGTGCCGTCATTGGCGATGTGGTAGAGATATTTCGCGACCGGATCGACATGGATGTCCCCGGGGCGCAGGCCCTCGCGATGGGCCACGCGCGTCGGCATGAAGCGCGAATGCAGGCCCCATGGATTGCGTCCGGCGCGTTCATGGCGCGTGACGGAGGCGTCGAACTCGAACGAGACCGCGTCTTGCGCGGCGGCCGCGCCGGCAAGGGGCGCCGAGAACAGCGCGGCGGAGGTGACGATGAAGTGACGGCGGGTGAGCATGGCAGCTTCTGCTCCCGATTAAAAACATGAGGATTCCAGGCGACGGAGGCAAAGTTGCCCCGACTCACCCCCTGTGGACAAGTCTCATGTTCGCGGGGCCCGCTCAAAAAAGGTAAGGATTTCCCGAAAGTGGCGGGAAAAGCGCGCGGCTCCGAGGCCAAGCCCTGACTCAGGCCGGCGGATAGAGATGCGCCGTGGCCCCGATCTCAACGCCCGCGTACATGTCCATGATATGCGCATTGACCATGCGCACGCAGCCCGAGGAGGCCGATGTGCCGATCGACCATGGCTGAGGTGTGCCGTGGATGCGCAGATAGGTGTCGCGCCCGCCCTCGTAGAGATAGAGCGCCCGCGCGCCCAGCGGGTTTTCCGGGCCGCCGGGCATGCCATCGGCGAATTGCCCGTAAACGTCCGGCTCCCGCTCGATCATGTTGTCAGTGGGCCGCCAGGAGGGCCATTCCGCCTTGCGCTGGATGCTGAACACCCCGCTTTCGTAGAGGTCCGCACGGCCTATCGCCACGCCGTAGCGCATCGCGGTGCCGTCATCGCCGATATGGTAGAGGTATTTCGCCACCGCATCGACATGGATGTCCCCGGGCGTCATCCCGTCCCGATGCGCTACGCGCGTCGGCATGAAGCGCGGATGCAGCCCCCACGGGTTGTTGGCGAACGGATCGGGATCCGGCCGTTCCACCGTCGTGTCGAAATCGACCCTGTCCTGCGCCGCGACGGGCAGGCCCAGCGCGCCGGAAAACAGCGTGGCGGAGGTGATGACGAAATGGCGGCGGGTCAGCATGGCCGGTGAAGTCCGTTTCGGTTGCAAATCTGTTAATTCCTACTTCCGCATCGGACGCCGTGGCTTCAAGCCCTTCCGGTCCTCTCGCGGTTCACATGTCCGTCAAACGCGCGGGAAACCGCGCGCGTTCCGCATGGGATGCCGGGGTTTACCGGCAGAAAAAGGGCCCCGCCGATCGCGGGGCCCTTCCAAAACCTTGCAGGCGGAGCGCCTCAGTCGGCGGCCTCTTCCTTCGCCAGTTCCTGACCGGTCTCCTGGTCGACCATCTTCATGGCCAGCCGAACCTTGCCGCGATCGTCAAAGCCCAGAAGCTTGACCCAGACATCCTGACCTTCCTTCAGAACGTCTGACGGATGGTTCAGGCGGCGGTTCTCGATCTGGCTGACATGCACCAGACCGTCGCGCTTGCCGAAGAAGTTCACGAAGGCGCCGAAATCGACGATTTTCACGACCGTGCCCTTGTAGATCTTGCCTTCCTCGGGCTCGGCCACGATCGAGTGGATCATGTCATAGGCCTTCTGGATGGCATCTCCGTTGGGCGAAGCGATCTTGATGATGCCTTCGTCGTTGATGTCGACCTTGGCACCCGACACCTCGACGATCTCGCGGATCACCTTGCCGCCCGAGCCGATCACTTCACGGATCTTGTCGGTCGGGATCTGCATCGTCTCGATGCGCGGTGCGTGGATCGAGAACTCACCCGGCGCGGTCAGGGCCTTGGCCATCTCGCCCAGGATGTGCAGCCGGCCGTCCTTGGCCTGCGCCAGCGCCTTCTCCATGATCTCGGGCGTGATGCCCGCGACCTTGATGTCCATCTGCAGCGAGGTGATCCCGTTCTCGGTGCCCGCGACCTTGAAGTCCATGTCGCCGAGGTGATCCTCGTCTCCCAGGATGTCGGTCAGGATGCCGTAGGATCCGTCCTCTTCCAGCACGAGCCCCATGGCGACACCCGCGACCGGCGCCTTCAGCGGAACGCCCGCATCCATCATCGACAGCGACCCGCCGCAGACCGAAGCCATGGACGAAGAGCCGTTCGATTCCGTGATCTCCGAGACCACGCGGACCGTGTAGGGGAAGTCCGTCGGCGCAGGCAACACGGCCTGCAGCGCGCGCCACGCGAGCTTGCCGTGGCCGATCTCGCGGCGACCCGGAGGACCGACGCGGCCCGCTTCACCGACCGAATAGGGCGGGAAGTTGTAGTGCAGCAGGAAATTCGAGCGGAAATTCCCGTGCAGCGCGTCGATGAACTGCTCGTCATCGCCGGTACCCAGCGTCGTGACGACCAGCGCCTGCGTCTCGCCCCGGGTGAACAGGGCCGAGCCATGGGTCCGCGGCAGAACCGAGGTTTCCGACACGATGGACCGCACGGCATCCAGCGCGCGCCCGTCGATCCGGCGACCATTCTTGACCACGTCGGAGCGCAGGACGGTCGACTCCAGCTTTTTCAGCGCGGCGCCGAGATTCGGATCGTCGAGCTGCTCTTCCGTCAGGCTGGCCTTGATCGCGTCCTTGGCGGCGGCAACCGCGTTCTGACGGGCCTGCTTGTCGAGGATCGCGTAGGCTTCGCGCATCTGCGCCTCGCCCGCGGCCTTCACCGCGTTGTAGAGATCCGAGTAATCCGGCGGCTGGAAATCGAAGGGTTCCTTGGCCGCATCCTCGGCCAGCGCCACGATCAGGTCGATGACCGGCTGGATCTGTTCATGCGCGAAATTCACCGCACCGAGCATCTCGGCCTCGGTGAGTTCATAGGCCTCCGATTCCACCATCATCACGGCGTTCTTGGTGCCTGCCACGACCAGGTCGAGCCGCTGGTCAGGATTGTTGCGCAGGTCATGCATGTCGTCGACGGTGGGGTTCAGGATGTACTCGCCATCCTCGTAACCCACGCGGCAGCCCGCGATCGGCCCCATGAAGGGCGCACCGGAAATCGTAAGCGCCGCCGAGGCCGCGATCATCGCAACGATATCGGGATCGTTGACGAGGTCATGGCTCAGCACCGTGCACATCACCAGAACTTCATGCTTGAAGCCCGGCACGAAAAGCGGGCGGATCGGCCGGTCGATCAGGCGCGCGGTCAGCGTCTCCTTCTCGGTCGGGCGCGCCTCGCGCTTGAAGAATCCGCCGGGCACCTTGCCGGCCGCGTAGTATTTTTCCTGGTAGTGAACCGTCAGCGGGAAGAAATCCTGCCCCGGCTTCGGTTCCTTGGCGAAGGTGACGTTCGCCATGACGCTGGTCTCGCCCAGCGTCGCGATGACGGAGCCATCGGCCTGACGGGCCACACGTCCCGTTTCCAGTGTGAGCGTCTCTTCGCCCCACTGCATTTCTTTCTTCGTGATATCGAACATATATCGTTTCCCATCGGGCAGCGCTCCCGGCCCCTGCCGGGTCTGCCTCGTGTCTATGGCGGCCCCATTGCCGCCGACCCCTGTCCTTCGCACAACGCCGGGGTCGGAGCGTTACGTCTCAGATGCTGCGCCGCATACATGAGTTTGCACGAGATGGGAACAGGCGTGTGGTGTGGCGTGTTGGCCGGATGGCCCCCGACGATCCCCCGACGATCTGCGGGCGGTGTCCCTGATCACGCCAGGCGATAGGAAAATACTACACCCGCGATAGCTAATGGTATCATTATCCGATTCGTATTCAATTTTTTCAAGGTCCAGCATTATGAAATTCAGCTCGATAGCACGGCAAACGCTCGATTCCGTCGGCTTGGGCAAGCCGGCCCGTTCGACGCTCAAGGCCTACCACCGCGGACGTGTCGGCGTGCAGAAGGCTCTTTGGGATCACTCGCTGTTCCTGCCTCCGCTGGTCGATGCCGCCGCGTTTGTCGAGTGCGCCACGAATGCGATCGCGGAACTGGAAGGGCTTGATCATGACTTCGGTCATTATCTCGAATTCGGTGTCAGCCGGGGCACGTCGATGGCTGCCATGTACCGGGCAACGGCCGAAACCGGCCACGGGGACATACGCCTGATCGGCTTCGACTCCTTTCAGGGATTGCCCCCGGAGGCCGAGGGCCAGGGCTGGAAGCCGGGCGAGTTCCGCTCGCCCATCGCGTCGACCCGACGCTATCTGCGCCGCCAGGGCGTGGACTTCGACCGCACCCGTCTGGTCAAGGGTTGGTTCAGTGACACGCTGACCCCGGCCAGGGTGCAGGCCCACGGCATCAAGAAGGCCAGTCTCGTCATGATCGACTGTGACATCTATTCCGCCGCTTGCGAGGCGCTGGATTTCGTCGGTCCACTTATCGGGGACAACGCCGTAGTGTTCTTCGATGACTGGGGCTGGAGCGTGGAGCGTGGCGAGCGCGGGGAGAAAGAGGCGTTCGACCGCTTTCTCAAGGCGCATGGCCCTTTCGAGACGCGCGAACTTCCGACCTATTTCGACAAGGCGAAAGTCTTTCTGGTGTCGCGGGTCTGACCCCGACCCCGCGCCACGCCCATCTTACGCGGGCCGTCTTACCAGGAAAGGGCGAGCGCGCGAGACGCACCGAAACGGTCGGCTGGACGCGAACCCGCTCTGCGCGCAACGCCATGACGGACTGCCCTGTGCGGGACGGTCCCCGTCACCGGTCACCTGAAGCGCGCCATGGCGTTGTCGAAGGCGTCGGAAATGTTGTCCCAGGCCTTGTCGAACCCGGCCTTCACCTCGGTCCAGGCATCGTCGCTCGACTCGCGCAACTCCTTCAGCTTCGCCTCGGCCTCGTCACGCCGTTCGCGCATCTGATCCAGCTGTTCGCGATACTCGGTCGTCGCCTCGGCTTCGGCTTCGTTCATCTTGGCCTGCATCTTGTCGATCTCGGCGTTCCACTGGTCCAGCTTGGCCTTGGTCTTCTCGATGTATTCTTCTCTCTGAGACATGTCCGATGCTCCTGTTCAATGCGGTTGCCCGCGCACATCCCTGGCGCGGTGATCTAACCCGGAGGCCGGGCTTGACGGCGCACACCTGCGCCAGCGACCGGCCCCCATGACACGATCAACGCGGCAACCCCGGCTTGGGGTCCATCCAGTGTCGGAAAATGGGCCGACGCCCGCCGCGGCCCGACCATGACGGGGCCGCGGCCGATTGGCCCGGGCCTGTGAGCCTGTTATGGCAAAACCCGCCGCACCGCAGATCGAAACAAGGAAGAGGACGACATGCGCATTCTGTTCACCGGAGGCTCCGGCAAGGCCGGCAAACACGCGATCGCCCACCTCCTCGCACAGGGCCACCGCGTCCTGAACCTCGACCTCGCACCGCTGGAGGCCGAAGGCGTGGACAACCGGATCGCCGACATCACCGATGCCGGGCAGGTCTATGACGTGATGTCCAGCTATGCGGGGTTCGATGAATTGGACACAGGCGCCGGCGTGCCGAAATTCGACGCCGTCGTCCATTTCGCCGCCGTCCCGCGCATCCTGCTGACATCCGACAACGAGTGTTTCCGGGTCAACACGCTGGGCACCTACAACGTCATCGATGCGGCCGTGAAATTCGGCGTGCGCAAGATCGTCTTCGCCTCCTCGGAGACGACCTATGGCATCTGCTTCGCCCACGGGGAACGCAAGCCTGAATACCTGCCGGTGGACGAAGACCATCCGACCGTGCCCGAGGACAGCTACGCCATGTCCAAGGTCGCCAACGAGGTCACCGCCCGCAGTTTCCAGCGGCGCAGCGGCTTCGACATTTACGGTCTCAGGATCAACAACGTGATCGAGCCGCACGAATACGCGGAGAACTTCCCCGCCTATCTGCAGGACCCGTCGCTGCGCCGGCGCAACTTCTTCGCCTATATCGACGCGCGCGATCTCGGACACATGGTCGACCGCTGCCTCGCCGTGGACGGGCTGGGCTATCAGGTCTTCAACGTGGCCAACAACACGCATTCCGTCGGGCTGACGACCTCGGAACTGGTCGACCGCTACTACCGCGACGTGCCGATCCGCTCGGACCTGCCCGAGCATCAGTCGGTCTATTCCAACGCGAGGGCCAGGGCGCTACTCGGCTTCACGCCCCGGCATGACTGGACGCCCGGCGGATAAACCGGCCCCGCTGTTACAAACCGGCCACTTCCCGCGCGATCTCGTCGAGCAGCGCCTGCACCTGCTGCATCTCGCCCTCGGGGAAGTTGCGGAAGCCCACCATGACCTCCTCGCCCGTATCGGCGACGAAGATGCCGTAGGGGCAATAGGCGATGTTCATGAGGTCCTCCTCCATCACGGCGCGCGACGTGACGGCGGAGCAGAACAGAAACACATCCGCGCCGTCGTAAAGCTCAACGTCGCTGCCGACGTCCTCGGCGGTCCGGGCGAGCATGTCGCCCACATGGCTCACGTGATCGATGACGAGGCCGCGCCCGACGATGGCGCTTTCGGTGGCGAATGTCGCGTCCTCGAACGTGCCGTCGAGGGAATAGCTCGTTATCCCCTCGGCGACGGCAGGGCCTGCGGCGAACAGCGTGGCAAGCACGAAGAGCATACGTTTCATGGCAATCCTCCCGGTTGATATGGATCGCCAGACTGTTGGGCCCGTCAATTATCGGCAATGATCTGAGTCAACTTCCCAACAGTACCGGTTCCGATGGGCGGGGATGGCAGAGCGACAGGCTGGGCGGACGAGGCATCGGGCCCCTGTTTGGATCCGAGCATGGATTGCAAGCGGGCCAGCACACGCGGGTTCTTGGCAAGCTCCACGACACAGGGATGATCCTCGCCCGGATCGCGGGCTTCGCCACGATTGTCGTCCTGTCGCGAGCGGTAGCGGAACGGTATGACGACACCGGCCCCCCTGCTGTCGGCCTTCGATCGGCTTGTCGCGCTCTGCATCCCACGGTCCTCGCGTTGCTGTCGTTGCCTTTGTGGACGGCTAGAACAGCGTAGCGGCAACAGAATGGCGACAGAATGGCGACAGTTGCCAGATTTTGCGACGATTGCGCCCCTTGGCGAAAAAGTGTCCGGCAGGGCACAGCTTGCCCCGCAAAAGGGTGTCGTGCGCGCCTCCGAATGGCGTGTTTGCGTTGCCCCACGCGCAACCCGATGCTCCGTTGTCTCCTCGAAACAGACTCGCAGGCCATAGACCAGCCCGCAGGGCCTCACGCAGAGAACCCAATCCGAGACTGATGGCACGGCTGATGACGCCCGACACCTGCGTTCTCGGTTTCTGAACGCCGCGATGGGCCCGGCATCCGGCATCCCGGGTGTCGAAAAAAGAAAAGGGCCGCTGGATGCGGCCCTTTCGGTCTCTGGCTGACGCGTCGTCTCAGCGGCGGATGCCGAGACGCCCGATGAGATCCGTGTAGCGGCTCTCTTCCTTCGCCTTCAGGTAATCCAGAAGCTTCCGGCGCTGCGCCACCAGCTTGAGAAGGCCACGGCGGGAGTGGTTGTCCTTCTTGTGGGTCTTGAAGTGCTCGGTCAGCGTCGCGATGCGGCTCGTGAGGATCGCGACCTGCACCTCGGGCGAACCGGTGTCACCGTCCTTGGTCGCGAATTCCTTCATCAGCCGGGTCTTTTCTTCGGCAGTGATCGACATCGGGGTCTCCTTTGTTTCAGAGTGTAATGGCGCAAGCCGGGATGTCGTCCAGCAGGGCCCGTGGAGGAACCGAAGGCGACATGCGCCACCCCGGATGCGGGCGGTTACCGCAAAAAGCGGCGCATTGAAAAGCTTAAATTGCGGCGGCGTCTGCCCGATCCCGGAATTTTTCGCGAAATCCGCGCAAGCCAGCCTTCGCGCGTTCAGGATTTGGCAACGGATCGAGGCCATGAACAGCCCGAACCCCGCGGGACGGTCCGGCCGATATGATACGGCCGCCGTACCACGGTGAGCATCGTCAGAAGGCATGCACCTTCCGGACCCAGTCGGTTCCGGAGGCTCGACGGCGTCTCACGGATAGGGGGAACGACATGCTTGCCGCCGGTGGACTGCTTGGTTTGCTGCTGATGGGCGCCGCCGTCAGCGGATTGATGGCTGGCACCGAAGGCCCGGCCGACGGCGCGGACGACGACGATCAGGGGCGCGACCCCTCGCCTGATGCCTTGGGTGACAAGATCGACCCTTTGTCCGATGCGACATGGCAGGCGACATGGACCGGCGATTTCGGCACTGATGGCAGCCGTGAGGGCGCGCCACCGGCCGATGCCGCCGGCGCGCCGCTCGCGCAGCTGCTGTTCGGCGTGGCGGACGGTTCCGGGGCGGATCCTCAGGTCGATGCGGACGCGAACGGCGACCCGTCCGGCGCCGGGGACGACGACGCCTTCGCGGCGCTCGACGACCGTGCGGAAGGCCCCCTTGTTCATGGCCCCGTCATCCATGACGTCGTCGATGCAATCCCGTTTCCCGGCGGCCCGGACATCCCCCGCGTGGCCGACTTCGCCTGCGAAACGGACCGCCTGATCCTGGATTTCGACGGGACCGAGGACGAAGCACCGCTCATCACGGTCGACCTCGAAACCTCCCCGGGCAATGCGGTGGTGCAGGCCAACGGCGTCGCCATTACCCTGGTGGAAGCCGCAGACCAGCTGACGGCGGACCATGTCGACATCGTCATGTCCGGAACCCCGGCCGAAGCGCCGCCCCCATCGCGTCCCGGCAGTCCGGGTGAGGCCAGCTTCGGTGCGGATGATGACGGGCAGGCCGGCGACGTGGTCGGTACCGTCACGGATTTCGACCGCAAGGCGGACCAGATCGAAATTCTCTACGACCCCGAGGTCGTGCCGGACCCGTCCGTGGATGTCGTCGATTTCACTGATGGAACCGGCGCCAGCATCGTCCTTGACGGAGAGCCGATTCTCCATGTCCTGGGCGCGCAGGGCCTCGACCCCGCCGAGGTCGTGATGCGCGCCACCCCTGCGCTCGCCACGGCGTCGCCTGGCAATGCCTGAGCGTCATACACCCTTGAAATGGGGCAGGAACTCAGCGACCACCGCATCCGGCGCTTCGTCCATCGCGAAATGGCCCACGCCCGGGATCACGGCGCCGGTGACCTCCCGCGCCCAGGCTTTCCAGCAGGACAGGGGATCGCCGCTGCGTGCCGGAAACCCGGCCTCCGCCCAGATGAAATGGAGCGGCGCCGCGATGCGGCGGCCCGCGCGGCGGTCGGCCTCGTCAAGCTGCCGGTCGATGCCCGCGCCGGCGCGGTAGTCGCCGCACATGGCCGCGACGCGCGCGGGATCCGAGGCCTGCATCCGGTAGGAGGCCAGCGCGGCCTGCGAAAACGCCGAGAGATCGCCCGCCTTCGTCCAGCTCGCCAGCGTCCAGTCCAGATAGCCCGCGCCATCGGAAAGGATCATGCGCTCAGGCAGCGGCGCGGGCTGCGCGAGGAAGGTCCAGTGATAGGCGCTGAGCGCAAGCGAGGCGTTCCACGCGGCCCAGAAATCCCCCGTCGGCACCACCTCGACGATGCCCAGCCGCGCCACACGGTCGGGATGATCCAGCGCCAGCCGATAGCTCACGCGCGCCCCGCGGTCATGGCCGAGGACATGGGCGCGGCCGATGCCGAGGACATCCATAAGCCCCACGATATCCCGCGCCATCTCGCGCTTGGAATAGGTGCGATGATCGGGGTCATCCGGTGGCGCGTCGCTGTCGCCGTAGCCCCTCAGATCCGCCACGATCACATCGAAATGCTCGGCAAAAGCCGGTGCGACCTTTTCCCATGCCATATGGTTCTGAGGATATCCATGCAGCAGGATCAGCGGCTCACCCGCGCCGGCCCGGTGCACCGACAGGCGCACCCCGTTCGTGTCGACAAACCGCTGTTCGAACCCCGCGATCGCCATTCGACACCCCCACTGCGCTCCCCTGCGACGCTGCCGCGCCGCGCGGGGCGGGTCAATCGCCCACGTGCCACGCCACAGGCTGCACGGCATAACCGATGTAAAGCGGATGCTTGGGATGGCCGTCCTTCGACAGGCCCAGATGCGTCAGCGCCGTCCCCGACGCGCGCAAAAGGCGCTCGACCTCGGGGCCGCGGTCCAGATGGGCGCCATGGGTGCCCCATGCGCAGATGACGCTGTCCGCCCAGGCTATGCTGTCGAGGATCGCAGCGTCGTTCCCGGGCCCCACCGGATCGGCGGCAGCCCTCATGTCACGCGGATCGGTGGCGCGCCAAGCGAAGATGTTGAGCACCCGAAACGCGCCGAAGCCGAGCGCCCGCGCCCGCCGCTCGCAACGTTCGACGGTCGGGTCATTCTGGATCTCCGTCGCCGTCGAGGGGTTGAGCATGATGAAGAGCGCCCGCGCGCCGGCTTCGTCCCATACCCGCGTCAGCGAATAGCGGTATCGCTCGCAATCGGAATAGACCGCGACGCTGGCCGCATCGCCCTTCTGGAAGCTGCGCGTGATCATGCGCGTCTCCTGCCAGAGGTCCGGCGCGGCGAAAAGCCGGTCACAGGTTGAACACCCGTTCGGGATGCAATTCGCCCGCGCGGAACCGACCGACCGCGACGGGCTGTCCGTTCAGCGAGGCCCAGGCGAGATCGCCGTACTCCACGTCTCCCGGCAACACATGACCCGGATTGCCGTTCTTCAGCCGCGCTGCGCCCTCCTCGGTGGCGCGCAGCTCCGGCAGATCGGCGAGGCCCAGCGCCACGGGCTGCAGCAGAGCGTCGATCTCAGGTGTTTTCGCAAGCGCCTCGACCCGGTCCAGCGTCACCGCCTCCTCTATGTCGAAGGGACCGACCCATGTGCGCCGGAGTGTCGCCACGTGGCCGAGGCAGCCCAGAACGCGCCCGAGATCCCGCGCGATGGCGCGCACGTAGCCGCCCGCGCTGCAGACGAAGCGGAACACGGCATGATCGGCATCCGGGCAGGACAGGAGCGTCAACTCGTCCACATAGAGATCCCGCGCGGCCAGCTCCATGGTTTCACCGCCGCGCGCGATATCGTAGGCGCGGTTGCCGTCCACCTTCACGGCGGAGTACTGCGGCGGAACCTGTTGGATGTCGCCGATGAACTGCGGCAGCGCGGCCGTGATCCCGGCCTCGGTCGGGCGGGTTCCGGACGTCTCGATGACCTTGCCCTCGGCATCGTCGGTCGTCGTCTGCGCGCCCCACTTGACCGTGAATTCGTAGGCCTTCAGCGCATCGCCCAGATAGGCGATCGTCTTGGTCGCCTCGCCCAGCGCCACCGGCAACAGGCCCGTGGCATCCGGGTCGAGCGTGCCGGCATGGCCCGCCTTCTTCGCGTCGAAGGCCCAGCGCAGCTTGTTCACCACGGCGGTGGAGGTCAGCCCGGCGGGCTTGTCGACCAGTACCCATCCCGAGATGTCGCGCCCTTTTTTTCTGCGTGCCATGACCCTGTCCCGCTGCAGTCCGGCCGGGGCCGGGTGTCCCGAAAGGGCGTCCTGCTACCCTCAGCCTTCGCCGCCGTCAACGGAGGGCTCGGTCAGGACGATGCCGATGATGGGGCCGACCGGAAAGCCGAAATCGGACCGGTCGATCCCCGGCGCATGCAGCCGGGAGACTCGGCCATCCAGATACAGGGCGTTCGGCGTCTGCAGGCCGTCACGGAAAAGGCGCGCGAAATGGTGGAAATTCACAGGCTCGTCGGCGATGGCCAGCACCATTCGTCGCCCGTCCTCGGACACGCCCACCCCATTGCGGATGTTCAGGCTCGAGCTGTTCTCCCGGAAGCGCGGATGCAGCTCCCCATCGATCACCAGCATCGGCCCCGACTGCGTCGCGAAGCGGCAGGCCGGGCCCGCCTGCGCGAACCGGCGGCTTTCGATGACGTCGGCGCGGGCGTCCGAGATGCAAAGGACACCGTTGGGCAACAGGCCGAAATTGCCGGGGCCGTCGGTGGTGACCAGCCACATCTCCTCGATGCCATCTTCGATATACAGGCCAACAGGCCGCAGGTCCTCGTGGAACATGCCCGCGTTCATCGCCAGCACCAGCCGTTCACCATCGGCGAGGCCGGATTGCAGACGGGAAAACGTGCCGTAGACTTCGCCCTCGGGGTCACGCAGGAAAAGCCGGACATCGTCGCGCTGCATGTCAACGGTGCAGGCGGTGAACCGGGCCTCGTCGAAAAGGATGCTCTCGCATTCCGCGGCCGACGCCTCGGGCGATGCGAACAGACCCAGAGCCAGAAGGGCCGCGCGGATCATGAACCCTCCTCCCCGTCCTCCCCGTGGTGGTCGTCATCGCGTGCGGCATCGACATCGCGGCGCACGGTTTCATCGGAAAACAGACGGCGGGTATCATCCATCCGATCAAAGGTCTCGTCGATCACGAATCGCAGGTCAGGCGCATATTTGAGCGTCACCTCCCGCATCAGGGCGCGGCGCAATTCGCGCCGGTTCCGCTTCAGCGCGTCGATGGCCTCGGCCCGCGCGCCGCCGCCCAGCGGCATGACGTAGACTGTCGCGATCTTCAGGTCAGGGGAGGTCCGCACCTCGCCCACCGTGATCGACATCGCGTTGAGCTCGGGGTCATGCACGTCGCCCCGCGCCAGCACGCTCGATAGCGTACGGCGGATCAGTTCGCCCACCCGAAGCTGTCTCTGGGACGGACCGGCGCCGTCGTGATGCCTGTTCTTCGCCATGCTGAGCCTCTCGTCGTTCCACCGGAGGTATGTCATGCGCAGCCGACCCGCAAGCGACCGCTTTCGCCCAAGTCAGCCTTGGGATAGACGCAAGATCAATATCACGGGACGGAGGCGGAGATGGCGCAAAGCGTCGGCATTGCGGTTATGGGCGCATCGGGCCGGATGGGCCGGATGCTGATCGACACCATTGGGCAGAGCGATCGCGCCCATCTCGTCGCCGTCACCGAACGCGAGGGGCACGACTGGGTCGGCCAGGACCTAGGCGAGGCGCTGGGACGGGGCCATATGGACGTCCCTGTCTTCGGCGATCCGCTCGATGCCATCGTGAACGCGCAGGCGGTGATCGATTTCACCACGCCCGAGGCCACCGTGACCCATGCGCAGCTCACCGCGCAGGCGCGCTGCGTGCATGTCATCGGAACGACAGGGTTCAGCGACGACGACCTCGCGGCGCTCGACGCCGCCGCGCGCCATGCCACCATCGTGCGGGCCGGCAACATGAGCCTCGGCGTCAACCTGCTCACGCGGCTGGTGCAGCAGGTCGCGGCCGCGCTCGACAGCGATTTCGACATCGAGGTGGTCGAAAGACACCACCGCCACAAGGTCGACGCGCCCTCGGGAACCGCACTGATGCTGGGCGAGGCCGCGGCGGAGGGACGCGGCGTGAAGCTGGCGGAGGTGACCGAAAGCGGACGGGACGGGATCACCGGGCCGCGGGCTGAGAACGCGATCGGGTTTTCGGCCATTCGCGGAGGTGATATCGTGGGTGAACATGACGTGATCTTCGCCGGAGAGGGCGAGCGAATCGTCGTCTCGCACATCGCGACCGACAGGGGCATCTTCGCCCGCGGCGCGCTCAAGGCCGCACTCTGGGGACAGCGCAAGCCGCCGGGTCACTATTCCATGGCCAGCGTGCTCGGACTTTCGCCGACGGAGGATGGCGCCCCTTGAAGGCCGACGACCCGCCGCTAATTCGATCCAGGTAACGGTAGCGTTTCAAGGGATCGGGGCTCATGTTTTGCCACGCCAACAGGGTGCTGACAGTCGCGGCGGCCTTGCTGACCAGTTTCGTATCGGTCGATGCGACCGCGGCCGAACCGTTCGACGTCGTATCCTCCCGCGAGTCCTTCGTGTCCTTGGTGCAGGGGCGGGAACTCAGACGCTTCGGCATTCGCCTAACCGTCAGCCCGGACGGCGACATCATCGGCCGCGCCTTCGGCAGCGAGGTTACGGGGGACTGGGACTGGGAGAACGGCTATTTCTGCCGCGATCTCTTCTGGGGCGGCGAGGATCTGGGCTTCAACTGCCAGCTCGTGCAGGTGAACGGCGAGACCCTGCGCTTCACCACCGATCAGGGTCAGGGCATCTATGCGGACCTGACGCTGCGCTGAACGCGCGGCTCAGAAATCGATCGCCAGACCCTTCTTCTCCCAGTCGCCGTAGCGCACGGGCTCCGGTCCGTCCCGGCCGCCCAGCTCCTTGGGCAGTTCAAGGTCTTTTCGCGCCTTGCGCCGCTCCTCCGCCTCGGCCAGCGCGCGCTGCGCTTCGGGCGGAAGTTCTGAGATGTCATGGGGCGTTTCGGGCATGGCGCGTCACCTCGGTCGGTTTGTCGGGGGCGGCTTGTTCAGGCGTTGCCAGTGATATACGCCGCAACGCTCATGGAACAAGAGCAACAGAACCGACGACCAAAGCGCCGTACCCATAGCGGGCCGCCGGACGTGGCATGGGACGCGGCCACCGACCGTAGCATCGCCCCGCGCCGCGCCGCCTTGCGCATGCTGGGGCAAGTCGTGGCCCACAAGCGCATGCTGTCCCATCTGCGGCCCGATCACGGGCTGGACCCGGCCGAGGCCGCACGTGCCGCACGGCTGGCGCAGACGGTCCTGCGCCACATGGGCCCGCTCGACCAGATCATTGCGCATTTCGTGGAACGGATGCCCCCGCCCGCGGTGCGCATGATCCTGCGCCTCGGCGCGGCCGAGCTTCTGATCGCGGGCGAAGACGCCCATGGCGTGGTGAACGCCGCTGTCGGTCTCGCCAAGAGCGGGGGGCAGAAAATGGCGCGCTCCTCGGGTCTGGTGAACGCCGTCTTGCGCCGCATCGCCGAGGAAGGGCCTGCGCTTTGGGCCGAGCATTCCCCGCAGCGTCTGCCCGGCTGGATCGCGGGACCCGTCCACAAGGCGGTCGGCGAGGACCGGCTGCGCGCCATCGAGGCCGCCCATGAGTCGGGCGCGCCGCTCGACCTGACACCGCGCGATGGCGAAGCCGATATCCCCGGCGCGGAGCGGCTTCCCACGGGCAGCCTCCGCATGGGCGATGCCGGGCAGGTCTCGGCCCTGCCGGGCTTTGCCGAGGGCGCATGGTGGGTGCAGGACGCCGCCGCGGCCCTGCCCGTGAAGCTTCTGGGCGACGTGCGCGGCCAGCGCGTTCTCGACATGTGCGCGGCACCGGGCGGCAAGACGCTGCAACTGGCCGCCGCCGGGGCAGAGGTCGTTGCGCTCGATGCCTCCGACACGCGCCTCGACCGGCTGCGAGAGAACCTCGCGCGGACGGGCCTCTCCGCCCGGATCGTGGTGGGCGACGCGCTGGAGCATCAGGACCGCTACGACGCGATCCTGCTTGACGCGCCCTGCACCGCGACGGGCACGCTCCGCCGCCACCCGGACCTTCCCTTCGTGAAATCGGGGCGCGAGACCGAGGCCCTGACACGGCTGCAGATGCGTCTGCTCGACCATGCGCTGAGCCTTCTGAACCCCGGCGGTCGGCTGGTCTTCTGCACCTGTTCGCTTCTGGCGGTCGAGGGCGAGTTCCAGGTCAAGGCGGCGCTCAAGCGCCACGCGGGTCTGTCAGTCGTTTCGGTCGATCCGGTCTCGCTGGGCGGTGACGCGGATTGGGCAAGCGCCGAGGGCGGCCTGCGTCTGTGGCCCGACATGTGGGCCGAACGCGGCGGCATCGACGGGTTCTACATGGCCTGCCTGACCCACGAGTAAGCCCGTTCCGGCGAATGAACCGTGACAGGCCGGGGCCCGGTCTGTATCCTCGCCGCAAAACAATATGAGAGCAGGCAAACGGACCCCATGTCCGACACGGTGCCCCCCATGACCGGTGCGACCGGCGGCGCGCGCAGGCCGCGTGCGGCGAGCCTGACGCTGGCCGACCGCCTGACGGCGCTGGGCGCGGGGTTCGGGCCGCGTGCGCGCGGATTCCTCTGGCGGCCGGAACCGCGGTTTCCGGGCTCGGTCGTTGCGGGGCGGCAGCTCATGGCCGGAAACTTCCGCTTTGCCGGTGCGCTGCTCGAGGCGCGCGACGCCAGCCCCTGGACACTGACCCCGCCCAACACTGCCTTCGCCGACGCGCTTCACGGGTTCGAGTGGCTTGGCGATCTCGCAGCACTGCCGCAGGCGGAGGGGCGCGCCACGGCACAGGCCTGGGTGCTGGACTGGTCGCGGCGCTACGGGCGCGGCTCGGGTCCGGGCTGGACCCCGGATCTGACCGGGCGGCGCCAGATCCGATGGATCAGCCACGCGCTCTTTCTGCTCAACGGCATGCCACGCGCGGAGAACCGCATCTTTCACCGGACGCTGGGGCGGCAGGCCGCGTTCCTGCTGTCGCGCTGGCGGAACGCCAGCCCCGGCCGCACGCGGTTCGAGGCGCTGACGGGCCTCGTCTATTCCGCCTGCGCGCTCATGGGATGGGAGAAACAGCTTGCCCCTGCACTCGACGCGCTGATCCGGGAATGCACGCGCGAGATCGACCCCGAGGGCGGCATCGCCACGCGCAATCCCGAAGATCTGCTGGAGGTCTTCATCCTGCTGACATGGGTGTCGCAGCTTCTGGCCGATGCGGGCCGCGCCCCCGTCCCCGCCGTCGATGCCGCGATCGGCCGGATCGCGCCCACGCTGCGCAGCCTGCGCCATCTGGACGGAAGCCTCGCCCGCGTCCATGGCGGCGGGCGCGGCGCGCCGGGGCGGCTGGTGACGGCGCTGGTGCAGTCGCGTATCCGGCCCACGCAGGTGAAGGGGCTGGCCATGGGCTTCGCCCGCCTGACGCAAGGCCGGGTATCGGTGATCGCCGACGCGGCCCCGCCCATGCTGGGCCAGCGAAGCACGACAGCCCATGCCGGCACGCTGAGCTTCGAGATGACCTCGGCCGACGATCCGCTGATCGTCAATTGCGGCTCGGGCACGCGCTTCGACCCCGAATGGCGTCTGGTGGGCCGGGCCACCGACAGCCACTCCACGCTCGGCATCGAGGGCTATGCCTCTGCCCGTTTCGGGCCCGGCGCCTCGCAGCGCGGCGACGAACGCCCGCCGCTTGTGGATGGCCCCGTCGAGGTGCTGGCGCAGGAACAGGAGACCGAGACCGGGCATGGCGTGACGATGTCCCACGACGGCTGGCGGCGCACGCACGGGCTGACGCATCTGCGCAACCTGACACTTGAGGATGGGGGAACGCTTTTGCGCGGGGAGGATGCGCTGGCGGCCTTCACGTCCGCCGACCGCGGACTGCTGGACGGCGCATATCGCCGCCTGCCCGACGACACCGGGCTGCGCTACGCGATCCGCTTCCACCTGCACCCGGAGGTGCGCGCCTCCATCGACCTTGGCGGAACGGCGGTGTCGCTGGCCCTGCCCTCGGGCGAGACGTGGGTCTTTCGCCATTCCTGCGCGGCGGAGCTGTCGCTGAGGCCCTCAATCTATTTCGACGGCCGCCGGCTTGCGCCCCGCGCGACAAAACAGATCGTTCTGTCCGCCCGCATGAAAGGCTATGGGGTGGTTCTGGGTTGGAGCCTGTCGCGCCCGATCGCCTTCATGCCGGCAAACAGGCTGCCGCCCGTCGCGCGCTCCGGCTCGCCCCGCTGAACCGCCCCCGCGCGCCGGAACAGGCGCCGCCACGCCAGAGGACCGCACGCCCATGTCTGCCGCTCCGACCACAGCCCCGCTTCGCCGTGCCCTGATTTCCGTGTCCGACAAGACCGGCCTCGTCGCGTTCGCCACCGCGCTCGCCGAGCGCGGGGTCGAGATACTGTCGACCGGCGGCACGGCCGCCGTGCTGCGCGAGGCCGGCCTGACCGTGACCGACGTGGCCGAGGTGACGGGCTTCCCGGAAATGATGGACGGTCGGGTCAAGACGCTGCACCCCAAGGTGCATGGCGGGCTTCTGGCGCTGCGCGACAACCCTGATCACGTCGCCGCGATGGAGGCCCATGGCATCGGCGCCATCGATCTTCTGGTGGTCAATCTCTACCCGTTCGAGGACACGGTGGCGGGTGGCGCGGATTACGACACGGCGATCGAGAATATCGACATCGGCGGGCCCGCGATGATCCGGGCGGCGGCCAAGAACCACGCCCACGTGGCCGTGGTGGTCGATCCGGAGGATTACGGCAAGATCGTCGACGCGCTCGACGCCCATGACGGCGAAACCCCCTACGAGTTGCGTCAGGCGCTCGCGCTGACCGCCTATGCGCGCACCGCGGCCTATGACGCGGCCGTGTCCACGTGGCTGGCAAAGGCCACCGGCGAGGCCACGCCCCGCCGCCGCGCCTTTGCCGGAACCCTCGCCACGCCGCTCCGCTACGGCGAGAACCCGCACCAGTCGGCGGCCTTCTACCTCGACGGCAGCGCACGGCCCGGCGTCGCCACGGCCACCCAGCATCAGGGCAAGGAACTGAGCTACAACAACATCAACGACACCGACGCGGCCTTCGAACTGGTGGCGGAGTTCCACCCCGACGACGGTCCGGTCTGCGCGATCATCAAGCACGCCAACCCCTGCGGTGTGGCGCGCGGCGATACGCTGGTCGAGGCCTACGGCAAGGCCTTCGACTGCGACCGCACCTCGGCCTTCGGGGGGATCGTCGCGCTGAACCAGACGCTCGACGCCGACACCGCCGAACGCATCGCCGAGATCTTCACCGAGGTCGTCATTGCCCCGGACGCGACCGAGGGCGCCAAGGCGGTCTTCGCGAAGAAGAAGAACCTGCGCCTTCTGACCACGGCCGGCATCCCCTTGCCCACGGCGCCCGCGCTGACCTACCGGCAGGTGTCGGGCGGGATGCTGGTGCAGGACAAGGATGTCGGCCGCATCGAGGAGGAAAAGCTGCGCGCCGTCACGCGCCGCCACCCCTCGGCCCGCGAGATGGCTGACATGATCTTCGCCTGGACGGTGGCCAAGCACGTGAAGTCGAACGCGATCGTCTACGCCCGTGACGGCGCCACCGTCGGCATCGGCGCGGGCCAGATGAGCCGGGTGGACTCCAGCCGCATCGCCGCCCGCAAGGCGCAGGACATGGCCGAGGCGCTGGGCTTGCCCGAAAGCCCCGCCAAGGGCGCGGTGCTGGCCTCGGACGCGTTCTTTCCCTTCGCCGACGGCCTGATGGCGGCGGCCGAGGCGGGTGCCACCGCGGTGATCCAGCCCGGCGGGTCCATGCGTGACGAGGAGGTCATCGCGGCCGCCGACGAGGCCGGGCTTGCCATGATCTTCACCGGCATGCGCCATTTCCGGCACTAGGGACGGGCAAATGCGGTTTCTCACCCTTTCGGCGATCCTGTGGTTTCTCGCCGATCAGCTCAGCAAGCTGGCCGTCCTGCACTGGGCGGGCCTGCTGGAACGCGGCGTGATCGAGGTGTTTCCGCCATTTCTCGTGTTCCGGCTGGGTTACAACACCGGCATCAATTTCGGGCTCTTCTCGGGCGGGCCTGAGGTGACGCGCTGGGTTCTGGTGGCGATCGCGCTCGCCATCTCGGCGTGGCTGATCTGGTGGGCGCGCACGGGCCTGACGCGGCCCATCGCGCTGATCTCGGCAGGCGCGGTGATCGGCGGGGCTCTGGCCAACGCGCTCGACCGGGTGCTGGTGGGGGCCGTCGTCGATTTCCTCAACATGTCCTGCTGCGGGATCGTGAACCCGTTCACCTTCAACGTTGCGGATATCGGGATCGTCGCGGGCGCACTCGGTCTGCTGTTCTTTGCCGACGCCCCGAAGAACGAGTCGTGACGAAGCCCGCGCGATGGGTTAGACGGAGCACCGCAAAGGAGGGGCGCATGCCGCGACTGACATCATCCGCGCTTCTGGGCGCAACCATGCTGACACTTGTCGCGTGTTCCTCGGGAACGCCGCAACTGATGAACCTGCGCAACACGGAAGAAGGCCCGGACGAGTTCGCCGTCCTTCCGACGGCACCGCTCGAGATCCCGGAAAACCTCGCCGCTCTGCCCGACCCGACACCGGGCGCGCGAAACCGCGTCGATCCCGATCCCGAGGCCGACGCCATCGCGGCCCTTGGAGGGAGTGCGGCGCGCGCCGCGGGAGCCGGCACCGACCTGATGAGCTACGCGACCCGTTTCGGCGTGAGCAGCGATATCCGCCCGGTCCTTGCCGCCGAGGACGAGGACTTCCGCCGCCGCAACGACGGCCTTATCCTCGAGCGCATGTTCGGCACCAATGTCTATTTCGAGGCCTACCGGCGGCAGGCGCTCGACCGCTACGCCGAACTCGAACGCCTGCGCCGAATGGGCGTGCGGACCCCCGCCGCACCACCGCCCGCCGAGTAAGGCGCGCGTCACAGCTTCGTCAGGTATGTTGATGCGGGCGCGCATCCGCATATCTGTCGCTCCAGACCCATTGACCCCCCGGAGGGCCCGAATGCTGCCCCGATCGTTGCAACGTATCGTACTGACACTCGTCACGACACTCAGCCTTGCCTTCGCTTCTGCGGCTCATGCGGCTGAGAACGTTACGGAATTCTTCCTCGACAACGGCATGCAGGTCGTCGTGATCGAGGATCACCGCAGCCCCGCCGTCGTGCATATGGTCTGGTACCGTGCCGGCGCAGCAGACGAACCGCACGGCGCATCGGGCGTCGCCCATTTTCTCGAACACCTGATGTTCAAGGGCACGGACGAGCTTGAAAGCGGAGAGTTCTCGCGCATCGTCGAGGCAAATGGTGGCAGCGACAACGCCTTCACCTCGTGGGACTACACCGGCTACATCCAGCGCGTGGCCGCGGACCGCCTCGACCTGCTGATGGAGATGGAGGCCGACCGCATGCGCGATCTGCGCTTCGCCGACGAGGAGGTGGTGACCGAACGCTCCGTCATTCTGGAGGAACGCTCCGAGCGGGTCGATTCGTCGGCCGGCGGTCTTTTCAACGAACAGATGCGCGCGACGCTGTTCCACAATCACCCCTATGGCATCCCGATCATCGGCTGGCGTCACGAGATGGAAGAACTCGACCGTGCGGCGCTGATCGCCTTCTACGATGCGCATTACTGGCCCAACAATGCCGTCCTGATCGTCGCCGGCGACGTCACCCCGGACGAGGTGCGCAGCCTGGCCGAGGAACATTACGGCCCGATCCCAGCCAATCCCGACGTCCCCGCCCGCGCCCGCCCGCAGGAGCCGCCGCAGATCGCGGAGCGTCGCGTCATCTACGAGGATGAGCGCGTGGCCAACCCTTATGTTGCACGCACCTACCTTGCGCCCGCGCGGGAGCCCGGCGACCAGCGGCGCGCGGCCGCCCTGACCATGCTGGCCGAAATCCTCGGCGGGTCCGGCCAGACCTCGGTCCTTGCCCGGCAGCTGCAGGTGGAAGGGGAACGCGCGCTCTATTCCGCCGCGTTCTACGACAGCACAAGCTACGATCCCTCCAGCTTCAACCTCGTGAACGTTCCGGTCCCCGGCGTCACGCTGGAAGAGGCCGAGGCAGATCTCGACCGCACCATAGCCGACTTCCTCGAGAACGGCATCGACCCGGCGCAGTTCGAGCGTATCAAGTTCCAGATCGAGGCCGCGCAGATCTACGAGGAAGACAACGTGCAGGGCCTTGCCCGCAGCTACGGCGTGGCGCTGACCAGCGGGCTGACCGTGGAGGACGTGGATGCTTGGCCCGACGTGCTGGCCGCCGTCACCGTCGACGAGGTGATGGCGGAAGCACGCCGCCTCTTCACCGAAACAAGCTCGGTCACGGGTTACCTTGTGCAGCCTGCCCCGGAGTCCGCCGCAGAAGAGGTGACGCAATGATCCCCCGCATCCTTGGACTGGTCACGGCCGCTGTCCTCCTGCTGCCCGGCATCGCGCGGGCCATCGACATCCAGGAAGTGACCTCGCCCGGCGGCATCCAGGCCTGGCTCGTGAAGGATGACTCCATCCCCTTCGTCGCCATCGACGTCTGGTTCAACGGCGGCGCCTCGCTCGACGCGCCCGGCAAGCGCGGCGCAATCCACCTGATGACCGGGCTGCTCGAGGAGGGCGCGGGGGACATGGACGCCCGCGCCTTCGCCGAAGCGGTCGAGGGGTTGGCCGCGAGCTTCGCTTTCGACGTCTACCGCGACGCGCTGACCGTCTCGGCGCGCATGCTGACCGAAAACCGGGACGAGGCCGCCGACCTTCTGCGCGCGGCCCTGGTCGCGCCGCGCTTTGACGAGGACGCGGTGGAGCGTGTGCGCGGGCAGGTCCTGTCGATCATCGACGGCGACGCACGCGATCCCGACGAGATCGCGAGCCAGACCTTCAACGCGCTGACCTGGGGCGAGCATCCTTACGGCAGCCCGCTGGAGGGCACGCGCGAGAGCGTCGGGGCGCTCACCCGCGACGACCTCGCGGAGGCCCACCGCGCCGTGCTGGCCCGCGACCGCGTGATCGTCGGGGCAGCGGGCGACATCACGGCAGAGGAACTGGGGTTGCTCGTCGACCGTATCCTCGGCGATCTACCCGAAACCGGCGCGCCGATGCCCGGGATGGCGGACTACCAGCTGCCTCCGGGCACCACGGTTGTCGAGTTTCCCTCACCGCAATCCGTTGCTCTTTTCGGACATGAGGGCATCGCCCGCGACGATCCGGATTTCTTTCCGGCCTTCGTGTTGAACCAGATCCTTGGCGGCGGCGGTTTCCGCTCCCGCCTGATGCAGGAGGTTCGGGTGGAACGCGGCCTGACTTATGGCGTCTATTCCTTCCTCGGCCTGTCCGAATACGGGCAGACGCTTGGCGGGCGGTTTTCGTCGTCCAACGATCTCGTGGCCGAGGCGATCGAGGTGATCCGTGCCGAGTGGACGGACCTTGCCGAAAACGGCGTGACCGATGAGGAGCTGGAGGCCGCACAGCGCTATCTCACCGGCGCCTACCCGCTGCGCTTCGACGGAAATGGCCGGATCGCTGGCATTCTTGCGGGGATGCAGGCCGATGGCATGCCGGTCGACTACATCGCGACGCGCAACGACCGCGTGGACGCGGTGACCGCCGAGGACGTGCGCCGCGTCGCCGGGCGCCTCCTGCAGCCCGAAAACCTTCATTTCGTGGTGGTTGGCCGCCCCGAGGGGCTGGAGCCGTCGAACTAGGCCCAGTGACGGGACCGACCTTTCCGAATCTGGGCAGGGCATGCTAGGTATCGTGGCATGCCCCTTGGCGACCCCAACATACACCCATCCGAGGCCACCGCCCGCCCTGTGATCCGACAGCTCGACGATGCCGCGATCAATCGGATCGCGGCCGGAGAGGTGGTGGAACGGCCCGCGAGCGCCGTGAAGGAACTGGTGGAAAACGCGCTCGACGCAGGCGCGTCTCGCATCACGATCGAGGTGGCGCAGGGCGGCAAGACCCTGGTCCGCGTGACCGATGACGGCTGCGGCATGGGGCCAGACGACCTGCCGCTCGCGCTGTCGCGCCATGCCACGTCGAAGATCGACGGCACCGACCTGCTGAACATCACCAGCTTCGGCTTCCGGGGCGAGGCGCTGCCGTCGCTGGGCGCCGTGGGCCGCCTGACGATCACCAGCCGCGCGGAGGGCGCGCCCGCACACCGCCTCGAAGTATCCGGCGGCGCGATGGGGCCGGTCAGGCCCGCCGCGCTGACCCGTGGCACGGTGGTGGAGCTGCGCGACCTCTTCCACGCCACACCCGCGCGGCTGAAATTCCTCCGCTCCGACCGGGCCGAGATGCAGGCGATCACCGATGTGATCAAACGCCTCGCCATGGCCGAACCGGGCGTCGGCTTCACCCTGAAGGAGGCGGAGGCCGATCGCGTGGTCTTCCGCGCCGAGGCGGCGCAGGGGGAGCTTTTCGAGGCGCTGCACACGCGGCTGGCCACGGTGCTGGGGCGCGAGTTCGCCGACAACGCCCTGCCCATCGAAGCCGAGCGCGAGGGCATACGCCTGACAGGTTACGCCGCGCTGCCGACCTATTCACGTGGCTCTGCCGTGGCGCAATATCTCTTCGTCAACGGCAGGCCGGTGCGCGACAAGCTCCTCGTGGGGGCGCTGCGTGCGGCTTACATGGATGTCCTCAGCCGCGACCGGCATCCGGCAGCGGCGCTTTTCATCGACTGCCCGCCCGAACGCGTGGACGTGAACGTGCACCCGGCGAAATCCGAAGTGCGCTTCCGCGAACCGGGCATCGCGCGGGGGCTGATCGTATCGGGCCTGCGCCACGCGCTGGCCGAAGCGGGGCACCGCGCGTCGAGCACGGTCGCAGGCGCGACGCTCGGGGCCTTCTCGGCCGAGGCAGGTCCGCGCGTCTACCAGATGGACCGTCCTTCGCCCGGCGCGCTCGCCTCGGCGGCACGCTGGCAGGCGCCGGGCCTGTACGAGGAACAGGCGGGCTGGTCCCTGCCCGAAACCGGGACGCCATCCTCGCGCGTGGAGGCCGTGGTCAAGGAGGACCCCGCACAGACGCAAAACCCCCTCGGTGCCGCCCGTGCGCAGCTGCACGAGAACTACATCGTCGCGCAGACCGAGACCGGCGTCGTCATCGTCGACCAGCACGCAGCCCATGAGCGGCTGGTTTACGAGAGGCTAAAGCGTCAGCGCGCGGAAACAGGCGTGGCGCGGCAGGCGCTGCTGATTCCCGAGATCGTGACGCTGGGCTCTGATGCCGAGCGGCTTCTGGACATGGCCGGGGAGCTTGCGGCGCTGGGCCTCTTGATCGAGCCGTTCGGCCCGGGAACGCTCGCTATCCGTGAAACCCCGGCGATCCTCGGCACCATCAACGCCGAGGCGATCCTGCGCGACATCCTCGACGAGCTGGACGACGCAGGCAGCGCCACCACGCTGCAATCCCGGCTCGACGCGATCCTCAGCCGGATGGCCTGCCACGGCTCCGTCCGTTCGGGCCGCCGGATGAGCGCCGAGGAGATGAACGCCCTTCTGCGCGAAATGGAGGCCACGCCCCATTCCGGCCAATGCAACCATGGGCGGCCCACCTACGTGGAGCTGAAGCTCGCCGATATCGAAAGGCTGTTCGGACGCACATGATCCAGATCGGCGGCATCACCCTCGACTTCTCCGACCCGGCCGTCATCGCGGGCGCGGTCGCGGCGGCCGTGTTGCTGCTTCTGATCATCCTGTCGATCTCGGCGCTGCGCGCCGCCAACCGCTCCGCCCGCGCGATGGAACCGCTGGCGCAGCATCTAGGTGCGCTTGGTCAGACCGTTCAGGGGCTTGGGCAGGGGCAGGAACGCCTCGCCGGCGGTCTCAGCCATGTCTCCGACATGCAGGCGCGCGCGCAGGCCTCGATGCTCGAGGCGATGGAGCGGCGGCTGGAGGACGTGCAGAAAGGCATGTCCGAGACGTTGCACGGCACCTCGACCCGCACCGCCCGCTCGCTGGGAGAGCTTCAGCAGAAGCTGGAGCAGATCGACCGCGCGCAGGCCAAGATCGAGAAGCTTTCGGGCGATGTGCTGTCGCTTCAGGACATCCTGTCGAACAAGCAGACGCGCGGCGCGTTCGGTGAAATCCAGCTCAACGATATCGTGTCCAAGGCCCTGCCCGCGGACGCCTATTCGTTCCAGACGACGCTCTCGAACGGCAAACGCGCCGATTGCATGATCCACCTGCCCCACCCGCCCGGGCCCATCGTGATCGACGCCAAGTTCCCGCTGGAGGCCTATGAGGCGCTGGTGAAAGCCGACGGCCCCGAGGCGCAGGCCCGCGCCCTCCGTGACCTGGGCGCGGCGGTGAAGGTTCATATCAAGGCCATTGCCGAGCGCTACATCCTCGACGGCGAAACCGCCGACGGGGCGCTGATGTTCCTGCCGTCAGAAGCCGTCTACGCGGAACTTCACGCGCGTCTGCCCGAGGTGGTGCGCGTGGGCTTCGACGCGCGGGTCTGGATCGTGTCGCCCACCACCTGCATGGCGACGCTCAACACGATGCGCGCAGTGATGAAGGACGCGCGGATGCGCGAACAGGCCGGCGAAATCCGGAAGGCGCTGAGGCTGCTGCATCGCGACGTGGAGATCATCGAAGAACGCGCCGGCAAGCTCGAGACGCATCTGCGGCAGGCGGGCGACGATGTCTCGGGGCTGCTGACGGCAAGTGCGCGCGCGGGCAAACGCGCCGAGCGGCTGGATCATTTCGATTTCGAAGAGCTGGCGCCGGACGCTGGCGGGACATCCGGCGTGGTCCCGCTTCAGCGACCTTAGAGCATTATTTTTCATACGCAAATTCGAGTCCGTTGGGACCGGCCGGTGGGACACGGCAAACCGGAGCCTTGGCTTCCTTTGACCGAAAAGACACGGGCGCGACACCGTTGCACCGTCGGATTATCCTTCGCCTTTCGCGTTTACGCCACGCTCGGTTAACCTGCGCCCCACCGGCTGCGCCTTCAAAGGCCGGCAAACGAAGGGGAGATAGTGGAACGATGGGAAAACGTGACGAGTTGATCGCGCAATATGCCGAGGACCTGCGCAGCAAATGCGGCATGGAACCGGACATGGACCTTCTGACGAAGGTCACGATCGGATGCGGCCCGGCGATCTATGACGCCGACGCCTCTACGGTCGCCGCCAGCCAGCCGGGCGAGATCGAGACGGTCAAGAAGAACTTCCTGATGAAGAAGCTGGGCCTGGCCGACGGGGCCGCGCTCGACAGCGCGATCGACAGCGTGATCGAGACCTACGGCAAATCCGAGCGAAACAAGTACCGCGCCGTCGTCTACTACATGCTCGTCAAGCATTTCGGCAAGGACAGCGTCTACGCCTGAGCAGGCGCGACGCGCAACCCCGAAAGGCCCGCCGTCCCCGGCGGGCCTTTCCGCTTCAATGGCAGGCACTTCCCCGCATTCGAGACAATTCCCCTGCGCTTCGCCTTTGCATGGGCGCCCTCCAACCGGTAATCATATGCCCACGCCCGGCCAGGACGGCGGGCCCGACATTCGAACACGCGCGAGTGCCAGTATGCGTGTGGGTGATGGAGGGTCCTGCCCCGCGGGGCCCTCCTTTTTGCGGAAACCTACAGACTGCCCATGTCGCGCACGATACGCCACTCGGCCTCGGTCACAGGCTGCACCGACAGGCGGGAGTTCTTCACCAGCACCATCTCGGCCAAATCCTCCCGCGCCTTGATCTGGTCGAGGGTCACCGGGGTCGGCAGCGGCTCCACGGCCTTGATGTCGACGCACTCCCATCGGTCGTCATCCGTGGTGGAATCCGGATGCGCCTCGGCGATCACTTCGACGATACCCACGACGGCCTTTTCGGATTGCGAGTGGTAGAAGAACCCCAGGTCGCCCACCTCCATCTCGCGCATGAAATTCCGCGCCTGGTAATTGCGGACCCCATCCCATTCCTCGCCCGTATCGCCCCTGGCCACCTGCTGGTCCCAGGACCAGGTGGAGGGTTCGGATTTGAACAGCCAGTAATGCATCGGGGTCACTCCGGTTTGAGGGGCCGCGCCAGAAGGGTATCGAGCGCGGCGGCAAAGTCGAGCCTCCCGTCGGCCAGCGCCGCCACCATGTCGGTGATCGGCGTCTCCAGCGTCGGGTCGGCGGCGATGCGCCGCGCGGTGTGCACGCCCTCGACCGTCATCCCCGGATCGACCTCCGCCCCCGTCGCAAGCGCCACGCCATATCGGAAGTTGCGCGATTTCTCCGACGCGCAGGTAAGCACGAGGTCCCCGAGCCCCGACAGCCCCGTCAGGGTTTCCGCCTGCGCGCCGCGCGCCGAGGCCACCCGGCGCATCTCGGCGAAACCGCGGGCGATGATCGCCGCCCGCGCCGAGTCGCCCAGCCCCGCGCCGATGGCAGCACCCGCGGCGATCGCCACGACGTTCTTCAGCGCGCCGCCCAGTTCCGCCCCGATCACATCGGTCGTGCGGTAAAGCCGCAGGCCCGGCGTCGACAGGACCTCCTGCAACATGGCCCCGGTGCCGTCCTCCGCGCAGGCCAGCGTCAGGGCCGTGGGCAGGCCCGCCGCGATATCCACGGCAAAGCTCGGGCCGGTGAGTTGGGCGACCCGTCTCTGCGGCGCATGGCGGCGGATCAGCGCCGTGGGGCCGAGCCCCGTTTCCATGTCGATCCCCTTGGCGCAGGAGACGAGGCAGGGGGCGTCCGGCCGGGTGGACTCGAGCATCGCGGCAAGCGACTGCGTCGGCACCGCGATCAGCGCGATATCGGCTTCGATGCGCGGGTCGGCCGTGACCCGCACCGCCTCGGGCAGGCGGGTACCGGGCAGACGGGGGGCCTCGCGGCTCGCGGCCATCTCGGCCGCGCCCGAACGCGCCCAGAGCGTCACGTGACGGCCCGCCGTCGCATAGGCCACGGCAAGCGCCGCGCCGAAGGCCCCCGCCCCGTAGATCGCCAGCCGCGTCATGCCTTGGCGCCTTTCCGGCCCGACCCGATCAGCGGCGCGGCCATTCTGTCGAGGGGCCAGCGTGGCCTGGCGGAAAGCGTCATGTCGCTGATCTCGCCGGCCTCGAAGGACAGGAGGCCCGCATAGGCGATCATCGCCGCGTTGTCGGTGCAAAGCGCCAGAGGCGGCGCCAGAAGCGGTAACCCCGCGTTGTGCGCCACTCTCTCCAGTCTTCCGCGCAAGGTGGCGTTGGCCGCGACGCCGCCTGCGACGGCAAGCGCGGTCAAGCCCATTTGCGTGTCCAGCACGGCAGCGGCCTTGGCGGCCAGCACATCCGCAACAGCCGCCTGAAAGCCCGCGCAGATATCGGCACGGTCCTGTTCGGTGAGGCCGCCCTGATCCTCGGTCAGGCGATCGCGGGCGCGCAAGACCGCGGTCTTGAGCCCGGAAAAGGACAGATCGCCGCCGGGGCGGTCGATCAGGGGACGCGGAAAGCCGAAACGCGCGGGATCGCCGCGCCGCGCCTCGGCCTCGACCGAGGGGCCGCCCGGTTGCGGCAGGCCAAGAAGCCGCGCGACCTTGTCGAAGGCCTCGCCGGGCGCGTCGTCGATGGTTCCGCCGAGCCGCGCGAAGGCGTCCCTGCCGTCGACGCGCAGGATCTGGCAATGCCCGCCGGAGACGAGCAGCAGCAGATAGGGAAACGCGACCGCATCGGTCAGCCGAGGCGTCAGCGCATGACCGGCAAGATGGTTCACGCCGATCAGCGGCTTGCCGAGGCCCATCGCCAACCCCTTCGCCATCATCACGCCCGACAGCACGCCACCGATCAGGCCCGGGCCCGCCGTGACCGCGATCGCATCGACGCGACCAAGGTCGCACCCAGCCTCCTCCAGCGCCCTCTCGACCACGAGGTCCAGCCGTTCGGCATGGGCGCGGGCGGCGATCTCGGGCACGACGCCGCCGTAGCGCGCGTGCAGGTCGGCCTGTCCGATCACCACCGACGACAGGATCTCCGGGGCATCCTCCGGTCCGCGCAAAAGCGCCGCCGCCGTATCGTCGCAACTGGCTTCAAGGCCGAGGATGAGGACGTCTTTGCTCAAGGCGGCATGTCCGATGCGTTGTCAGGCGCGTAGGGGGCAGGTAACACTCAGCCCGATGGCTGACAATGACGACGCGCGGCCCCGGGCCACCCTGCTTCTGACGCGCCCGCGCGCCATGTCGGAACGCTTCGCCGATGAGATCGCCGAACGCGATTTGCCGTTGGATATCGTGATCGCCCCGCTGATGGAAATCGTGCCGGCGGATGCGCCACCGCCGCTGACGGATGACACGGGCGTCATCTTCACCTCGTCGCAGGCCGCCCTTCTGGCCGGGGCAGGAGACGGGCGGCGCGCCTGGTGCGTGGGCGTCCGCACCGCCGAGGCGGCACGGTCCGCCGGATTTGACGCCATCCTCGCCGGTGCCTGCGCCGATGAACTGGTCGCAATGCTGCTGAGGGAGCGTCCGGCCGGCCCGCTGGTGCATCTGCGGGGCCGCTACCAGCGCGGGGACGTCGCCGCACGCCTCCGCGATGCGGGCCTGCCTGTGACGTCGCATGTGCTCTACGATCAGGTGCAGGTGCCGCCCGGCGCAGCCTTTGAAATGGCTTTGGACCGCGCGCCGCTCTTTGTTGCGCTGTTTTCGCCAAGAAGCGCTACGCTTTTCGCGACGGCCGCCAAAGGCATGTGGAACCCGAAACAGGACGACGCGGTTTTCACCCTGAGCGCCGCCGTCAAGGCCGCGCTGCCGCCGGAATGGGCCGGGAAGACGCATGTCAGTGAACGCCCGGACGGCCCGTCGATGATCGACGCGGTCGCGCGACGGATTTTCCCCTAGCGGTGATTTCGGCAGCGTGACACGTTATCTAAGGCTGACTCGGCCCATGTGTCAAAGTATGTAGACGCGTGGGTCTGTAAACAAATGAAGGGACGGTGGCGTGGCGAGACGATCCTCCAAACGCGCGGGCGGAACCGGCAAGGAAACCGGACCGGCGCAGGATGCGGTGACCAAAGAAGCGGTGGAGGCCGAGTCGACCGAAACCGAGCATCCCGAGATCGGCACCGCCGGGGAGGCCTCGGACGCGCCCGGGACGGGCGGCAAGGCACCGGACAGCGCCGAGACGCCGCAAGAGGACACGTCCGGGCCGGAAGACGAGCCTGGACCGGAAGACACGTCTGAAGACGATGCAAAGGACACCACGGACGGGGAGGCCGAGGACACCACCGAGGCGGGTCCTGACGCCGACGCGCGGATCGAGGCCGGGGAGTCCGCCGAAGAAAGCGCCAATGCCAGGTCTGAGGACGTAGCCCCGGACGGGACCGACACCGCCGAAACGGCAGAAACGCAGGACGAGACCCGGGACGAGACGATCGAAGCCACGGTCGAGGAAACGCCTCCGCCCGCCGAACAGACCCCACCGCAGACCGTCGTCGAAAAGCGGGGCCCGGGCTTCGTTCCGCTCGTGATCGGCGGTGTCATTGCCGCCGGCATCGGCTATTTCGCCAGCATGTCGGGTCTGCTGCCGGGCACCGGACAGTCGGACACGGCGGAGATAGAGGCCGCGCTGGCCCAGCAGTCCGAAGTTCTGGCCGCTCTGCAGGAACAGGTGGTGGATCTCGGCGCGGCTGAGCCGCCGAGCGTCGATCTGACCCCTGTGACCGACGAGATCGCCGCGCTGAGCGCCCGCATCGACGAGACCGCTGGCGCGATCGGCACGCTGACCGACCGCGTCGCGACTCTGGAAGAACGCCCCGTCTTCACCGGTGATGTCGCCGCCGACGCGGCAGAGGCCGCCGAGGCCGTCGCCGCCATGGAAGACCAGATGCGCGCGCAGGAGGAAGAGGCCGCGCTCCTCGCCGCCGAGGCCGAGGAGGCCCGGCGCGCTGCAGAGGAGGCCATCGCCGAGGCCGAGGCGGAAGCGCAAGCCGCCATGGCCGCCGCCGAGGCCGAGGCCGCGCTCAACGAGCTTCGCCTCGCCGTGACGCGGGGCGAGCCCTTCGCCGAGCCATTGGCCGCCGTGGCCGAGGTTACCGACATCCCCGAGGCGCTGAGTTCCGCCGCCGATAGCGGCGTGCCCAGCCTGGAATCGCTTCAGGATGCCTTCCCGGCCACAGCGCGCACAGCACTTCCCGTGGCCCTGAGGGAAACAGCGGGCGAGGGCGCCGTCGACAGGTTCACCGCCTTCGTGCAGGGACAGATCGGCGGACGGGCCGTGGCGCCCCGCGAAGGCGACGATCCCGATGCGGTGCTGTCGCGGGCGCAGGCGGCGGTGTCCGCAGGCGACCTCGAGACCGCGCTTGCCGAGATCTCGGCGCTGCCCGAGGGCGCGCGGAACGAAATGGCCGGCTGGATCGCCGATGCCGAAGCGAGAGCCGCCGTCGTCGCGGCGCTTGATACCGTGACGGATGCCGTCGCGGGCGCGAATTAAGGGGGAGACGGCATCATGCTCTGGTCCTTGCTCAAAGTGCTGATCTTCATCGCCATCGTCGCGGGCCTCGCGTTCGGCGTGGGCTACCTGACCGAAATGAACGAGGTCGCGCTGCTGACCGTCGCCGGGCGCGAATTCACGCTCACGCCGCTTGTCGCGATCGTTCTGGCGCTTGTGCTTCTTCTGTCGGTCTGGCTGCTGTTCAGGGCGGTCGGCCTGATCGTCGCCACGCTGAGGTTTCTCAACGGCGACGAGACGGCCATCAGCCGCTATTTCAACCGCCGCGCGGAACGCAAGGGGTTCGAGGCGCTGGCCGAGGGCATGATGGCGCTGGCGGCGGGCGAAGGCCGACTGGCGATCCGCAAGGCCGAACGGGCCGAGAAATACCTCCAGCGTCCGGAACTGACCAAGCTGGTGCTGGCGCAAGGCGCCGAGATGGCGGGCGATCCCGCGCTCGCAGCCAAGACCTACAAGGCGCTGGTGGCTGATGACCGGACCCGCTTCGTCGGCGTGCGCGGCCTGATGAAACAGAAGCTCGACGCGGGCGACACCGACACGGCGATGAAGCTCGCCGAAAAGGCGCTGACATTGCGGCCGAAGAACGAGGAGGTGCAGACGACGCTCCTGCAGCTTCAGGCGCGCCACGAGGACTGGGCCGGTGCGCGCGCGACGCTGGCCAAGGCGCTGAAGGCCGGCAACGTGCCGCGCGACCTGCACAAGCGGCGCGACGCGGTTCTGGCGCTGGCCCATGCGCGCGACGCGATGGCCGAAGGCAAGATCGCCGTTGCCACGCGGGATGCGAACGAGGCCAACAGGCTCGCGCCCTCCCTCGTCCCGGCCGCTGCCATGGCCGCGCGGCTGGCGATCGCGGAGAAGAAGCCTCGCGTCGCCACCAAGATCCTGAAATCCGCCTGGTCCACGGAGCCGCATCCCGACCTCGCGGCGGCTTTCGCCGAGATCGCGCCGAACGAGACGCCCAATGAACGCCTGAAGCGGTTCCGGCCGCTGCTGGCCATGCATTCTGGCAACCCGGAGACCAAGCTGCTGGAGGCCGAGCTTCAGATCGCGCGGGAGGATTTCCCGGCCGCACGCCGCGCGCTCGGCGATCTGGCCGAGACGCACCCCTCGGCGCGCTCACTGACGCTCATGGCCGCCATCGAGCGGGGTGAAGGCTCGGAAGACCGCGTCGTGCGAGCCTGGCTGGCCCGCGCCGTGACGGCCTCGCGCGGGCCGCAATGGACCTGCGGCAAATGCGGACATGTCCATGCCGAATGGCGCCCCATCTGCGCCAATTGCGAGAGCTTCGACACGCTGAGCTGGCAAGAGGCGCCGCAATCCGAGGCCGCACTGGCGGGTCCGGCGCAGATGCTGCCGCTGATCGTCGGCGCCCTCGAAGACAAGAGCGAAGAGGTCGTCGAGGACGCCGACACGGTTGAGGTGGAGCCCGCCCCGGTTTCGCAGGACGCGGCCGAGGAACCGGCACCGCAGGACTCCACCGGGAACGGGGAGGACCGCGCGCCGGCGGAGGCCACCCGATAAGGTCGAAAAAGGCGTCGTTTCCCAGTTGCCGAGATCGCGCGGGTCCGCTAAATGGGCCGCCGGTGTTGACGTATAGCTGGAAACGGCGCGTAAATCGGGATCGGCATGTGGTGTCGGCCCATATGTGTGCCCCGGCACGCACGACACCGGAGAAGAGTATCGGCCCGATGCGGGCCGGAACGCCGCTGTAGCTCAGCTGGTAGAGCACGTCATTCGTAATGATGGGGTCGGGGGTTCGAGTCCCTTCAGCGGCACCACTCTTCAAAAATACATAACAAAATAGGGCATTAACGACTTCGCGCCCATTCATGCCACCCAAACACCCACCCGATTATCGCAGTGGACCGCATTCCGGCTGCCATGGCTTGATCATCGCTCTTCCAGGTTTCCGCCGCTCCTCGAACCGGCCCTCGATGCCAGAGTGTTTCTCGTTCAACGCGACCTGCAGCAGGTTGTCCGCCTGCGGGGTCTCGCAGGACACGGCCGGCAGGCCACCGCGGCGGCGACTGATGACGGCGAGGAACCAGCATGCCGACGTTGGTGAACAATGCAGTGGACGACCGTCACGGTTATTCGCTGCGGGACCTCGGGCGTCTTGAAATGGCTACAGGCGGAATCGAGAGTGATGGTGACGGCAGTCAGTCGAGCGGGTGGAAACAGGCAAACTGGCGCCCGTCGTCCGCCGTCTCCTGCGGCGGCTTCTCGGTACGGCAGCGCTGGGTGGCCAAGGGGCAGCGCGTGACGAAATCGCAGCCTTTCGGCCGACTCAGCAGGCTCGGCACCTCGCCCGAGATCGAGACATGGGTACGGCGGCGGTCCGGGTCCGGTCGCGGAACCCCTTCGACAAGCGCCCGCGTGTAGGGGTGTCGGGGCGCGGCGAAGACCTCCTCCGTCACGCCTTGCTCGACGATGCGGCCGAGATACATGATCGCAAGCCGGTCGGCGATGTGGCGCACCACCGGCAGATTGTGGGTAATGATAAGATAGCTCAGCCCGTGCTCGGCCTGCAGGTCGGCCATGAGGTTCAGGATCTCCCCCTGCACGGAAACGTCTAGCCCCGCGGTCGGCTCGTCGGCGATGATGAGCTTGGGGTTGAGGGCCAGCGCGCGCGCGACGCCCACGCGACGCGCCTGGCCGCCGGACAGTTCATGCGGGTAGCGCGAGAGAAACGCCTTCGGCAGTCGGACCATTGCTGCCAGCCGCTCCGCCTCGGCGTCCAGATTGACGCCTGTCTTCCCGTGGATCTGAAGCGGCTCCACGATAAGGGCGCGGATCGATTTGCGTGGGCTGAGCGAGCCCACAGGGTCCTGAAACATCATCGCCATGTCGCGCCGCAGAGGCTTGAAGCGCGCTTCGGGCATGCGGGCGATCTCCTGCCCTTCGAAGCGGATGCTGCCCGACTGCGACGGGACGAGGTTGACCACCGCGCGCCCGAGCGTCGTCTTGCCCGAGCCGCTTTCGCCGACAAGTCCGACCGTCTCGCCATGCCGAACGTCGAGATCGACGTCGAGCACGGCGTCGACATGGCGCTGGGTGATCCCCTTCAGGCGCGCCTGTATCGCGCCGACCGTCTGGAATTGCACGTTGAGCTTCTCGACTTCCAGCAACCGGCTCGGCGCCTCTATACGCGGTCGAGCCGGTGCCGTTCCGCGCTCCACCGTGAACCGGTCCAGGGGCGGTGGCCAGTCCGGGTCGTGGTATTGCCCGCCCAGCAGGTAACAACGCGCCACGCCATCCGCCCTGCCCGTTGGGAAATCGGGCGGAGCCTCGACGTGACAGGCCGGGAAGGCGCGCTGGCAGCGCGGCGCGTAGATGCAGCCGGGGCGCAGGCGCGTCAGGTCGGGGATGTCGCCGGGGATGACGGGCAGCTTGCCGGTCACCTCGTCGATCCGCGCCGGGTCGCATTCCAGAAGCGCCCGTGTATACGGGTGCTGCGGCGCGTGAAAGATGTCGTGGACGTCGCCCGTCTCCACCACTTCGCCCGCATACATCACCACGACATCGTCGCAGAGTTCCGCGATCAGCCCGAGATTATGCGAGACCAGGACGACGGTCGCATCGAACTCGCGCTGCAACTCCTGCAGGAGGTGGATGATCTGCGCCTCCATCGTGACGTCGAGCGCCGTCGTCGGTTCGTCGGCCAGCAGAAGTTGCGGCTCGGTCAGCAGCGCCATCGCGATCCCCGCGCGCTGGCGCATGCCGCCCGAGAAATGATGCGGATACTGGTCGACACGCCGGTCCGGGTCGGGAATGCCGACCCGGGACAGCATGTCTATGGCGCGTCTTCGCTTCGCCTCCTCGGACATGCCGCGCCGCCGATAGAGGATGTCGCGCATCTGTGTTGCATAGGTCAGGACGGGGATCTGGCTCGTCATCGGGTCCTGGAAGACGACCGATATATCCTCACCGCGGAGCGCGCGGAGTTGGGGCTCGTTCACATGGAGCAGATCACGGCCGGCGAAAAGGACCTCGCCATCCGTGACCTCGGCGTTCTTGGCCAGAAGTCCGAGGATCGACCAGAGAACCGTGGACTTGCCCGACCCGCTCTCGCCCACGACGCCGATGATCCGGCCTTTCCTGATTGGAAAACTAACGCCACGGAGCGCTCTCACGCGGCCACGCGGCGTACGGAAGTCGACCGAAAGGCCGCGGATGTCGAGGAGCGTCTCGGGCGGTGTCGTCATGTCCCTGGCCATGTCAGCGCCCTTTCCCCATCCGTGGATCGAAGATATCGCGCAGCGCCTCGCCAAGAAAGGTAAAGCCCAGCGTCGTCAGGATCAGCGGGACCCCTCCCGCCACGACCATCCAGGGCGTATCCCGGATCACGAGGTAACCCTCGTTCAGGATCGTGCCCCAACTCGCCGTGGGCGGCAGCACGCCGAGGCCGAGAAAGCTCAACCCCGCCTCGACGGTGACGACCACCGGCACTTCCATCGCGGCGAGGATCATCAGCGGGCCGATCACGTTCGGCATGACGTGATGCCAGAGCATGCGGGGCATGCCGGCCCCCAGCGATCGTTCCGCGAGGATGAAATCCGTGTTCTTGAGCGACAGTGTCGCCGTCCGCGTGACCCTCGCATATTGCGGGATCGACGTGATGATCACGATGGCGAGTACCAGTTCGAGGCTCGGCCCGGTCAGCGCCACGGTCGCCAGCGCCAGAACGATGGTCGGGAAGGCGCGGACGGTGTCGAAGACCAGAAGCAACAGGTTGTCGAGCCAGCGCGGGCCGAACCCCGCGATCATCCCGAGGATCAGGCCGCTGACCAGCGCCACCGATACGCCGATTGCCGCGATCTTCAGCGCCACGCGCCCGCCGTAAAGGATGCGGGAGAACGTGTCGCGGCCCAGCTGGTCGGTGCCGGCAAGGTGTTCGAGGCTCGGGTCCACAAGCCGCGAGGGAATGTCGAGCGCGTTCGGATCGTAGGGCGCGATCCACGGCGCGAATATCGCCGAGGCGAAGAACAGCGTCACAAGGATCAGGCCGGTCACCCCCTGCCAGTTGGTCAGGAACATCCGCAGCTTCTCGCGCCGCTCGCGCGCGGCGGACTCGCGGACCTCGTCCTCGCTCAGGTGCTCTGGCAGGCCGGATGCGTCTATGCCGGGCTGGCCGGTCTGGGTTTCAAAGCGATTCACGGACACGGGGATCGAACCAGGCTATGAGGATGTCGGAGATCAGGACGACCAGGATGTAGAGGGTCGTTGCGACGATGACGCCGCCCTGCACGACGGGGAAGTTCCGTGCCATCACGGAGTCGAAGATGAGCTTGCCGATGCCGGGACGTGCGAAGATGATCTCGGCGAACACGGTCGAGGAGATCAGCCCGCCGAACCCCATCCCGATCAACGTGATCGTGGGCAGGATCGCGACGCGGAGCGCGTAGCCGAAGACAACCTTTCGGGGCCGCAGCCCGAAGGCGCGGGCGGAACGGATGTAGGTTTCACCCATGACCTCCAGCATCGAGGCGCGCACCATACGCGCAAGGTAACCGACCCAGCTGAGGCCCACCGCGAAGGCGGGCAGGACCAGGTGCGAGAGCTGATCGAGCGTTTCACCCGGCTCGCCCGCGCCAATGGCAGGCAGCCAGCGCAATTCTACCGCGAAGATCAGAAGCGCCCAGATCGAGACCAGAAACGAAGGGATCGCGATCGTTGAGACCGACAGGACGCCGGTGATCCGGTCCACAGCGGTGTTGGGCATCACGGCGGAAAGACAGCCCAGCGGGATGCCGATCAGCATCGCCCAGCCCATCGCGGCACAGACCAGCGCCAGGGTGAAGCCCAGCCGGTCGAGAATGATCGCCGTGACCGGGCGCTCGGAGAAGATGTCGACCCCCAGATCCCCGGTAAAGGCGTTGCCGATGTAGATAAGGAACTGGCGCCAGATCGGCTCGTCGAGATGCATCCGCTCGGCGTAACGGGCGATCGCCTCGGGGGTGGCGCGGGGGCCCAGCGCGATTGTCGCGGGGTCGCCCGGGATCAGGTAAAGAAGCGAAAACAGCACCAGGACCACCGTGCAGATGACGGCGAGGGCCAGACCGAGACGCTTGATCAGGTAGGCGAGCATTGGCTCCCCCCTTTGGGGTGGCCCGCCCGGCTGTGGCCGGGCGGGCAGCGAAGGTCAGGTCACGCCGAAACGGCGGTAGTTCAACTCGCCGGAAGGTGCGGCGTTCACGGCAACGTTCGTCGTGTGCACGAAGGCTTCCGGTTCGTGGTTGATCCAGACATAGGCGCCGGTCTCGTCCATGACCTCCTGCATCCGGCGGTAGATCACGGCGCGCGCGGCGGGATCGGTTTCGGCAATGCCGGCCTCGTAGAGGCGGTCATATTCCTCCGAGGTCCAACGCTCCCAGTTCCAGACGCCGACCTGCTCGGACACGAACCACGACGTTGCCTCGTAAGGATCCGGCGTGGTCCCGAAGCGCATCAGCCAGAGCTCCAGCTCTTGCCAGGTGTCGCCCTTGGATTCCTGCCCCATGTCCCAGAACGGGCCGCTGTCCATCGGCAGGACGGTGACGGAGACACCGATCTCGCCGAGGTTTGCCTGGATTATCTGCGCCGCCAGCAGCCGCTCCTGATTGTTGAGGGTGCGCAGGGTAAGCTCCAGCCCCGCAACGCCGGCTTCTTCCAGCAGGGCGCGCGCTGCAGCGGGGTCGTAGCTGTAGGCGTCAGTGCTCTCGCGGTGCCCAATGAGGCCCGGACAGATGATGCCGGCTGATTTCGAAGTCGTGCCAGAGTAGGCGCCCAGAAGGATCGAGTCGACATCGACGGCGTGCTGAATCGCGCGACGCACGCGAATGTCCTGCAGCTTGGGATGCTCGGTGTTCATCCCCATCCACATGTACTGCAGTTCACCGGCCACGGTGATCGCGGTGTTATCCGGCATATCGACGCCATAGCGGGCCAGCGCGTCGGCGCTGACCTCGGTGCAGTCGAGTTCCCCCGCCTCGTAAGCCAGTTCGGCCGCGCGCACCTCGGAAATGACGTTGCATTCGACGCGCTCGAAGTCGGGCGCCGGGCCGGTCCATTCCGGGTTCGCGGTGAAGACGGCACGCTGGCCCGGCGTCGCCTCGTAGATGTAAGGTCCGCAGACCGCCGGGAAGCTGGTGGTGAACCGCCCGCCCGCGTCGTTGACCGCCTGCTCGCACAGGACCGCGCCGGGGCCGTGACACAGCGTGATCATGATGAAGGGCGCGAAGGGCTTGTTCAGCACGATGGTGCCGGTCCGGTCGCCGGTCACGTCGATCCGTTCCATCGCCTCGAAATAACCCGACCAGTCGGTGTCCTTCATACGCTCGTAAGAGAATTTCACGTCCGAGGCGCGCACCGGGCCGTAGCCGTTCGACCAGACCAGCCCTTCGGCCAGTTCGAAATCGATATGCAGCTGGTCCCGCTGCTCAAGCCGATTGACGAAATACGTCGGCTCCCAGGCGAAGCCCCCGCCCTGCCGGGTGTATTGGGCGAGGAAGGGCAGACATTGCTTCTGCGCCTCGATCTCCGTGCCGCCGGTCATGAAACCAGGATCGAGCGTGTCGTTGTCGCCATCAATGCGCAGACGGAGCACGTTGCCGGATTGCGCGAAGACCGGCATGGGAAGACCGGAAAAGACGCCCGCCGCCCCGATCGCTGCCGTGGAGGCGAGGAATCCCCGCCGCGTTGTGCCATGTTTCTTCATCTCATACCTCTCCTGTCGTCTTGCGGGCGGCGGCCGCGGCCGGGCGCCCTCTTGTTGCCGCGCGGCGCCGCTGCGGCGCCGTCGCGGTATTCTAGACGAGGTGTCGCGGGACCCTTTCGTCCCACGATTGCTCATGCACGAGGTCGTCGCCCGCCCAGGCGCGCATTCGCGCCTCGATGATGAAATCATCCCTGTCACAGGTCAGGCGGGTCTCGGTTTCGCTGCGCATCTTCCAGTCGCCGCGCTCGAGTGCGTAGGTCCAGCGCGTCTCGCCAACCGCGGATGTGACGTCGTCGGGCATCACGCGAAAGGACTCGTAGCCCTGCGAATAGGTGATCAGGCCGCTGTCCCGGATAAGTGACCTGCCGCTGCCCTCGGCCAGCCGCATCTCCATCCGTCCCGTCCGCGCGTCCTCCACGATTTCCCAGTATTCCTCGGGCTCTTCCAGAACCTCCTGGTCCAGAGGCTCGGCCATCGCAGGCTCCGCAAAGGGTTTCAGGTCATCGTCCTCGGGCACATCGCGCCGCACAGGCAGGTTCAGGACAGAGTCTGCGGTGTGCAGCGAGATCGTGACCTTTTCCGGCGCGGGCCAGATAAGCGGGAAGTAGTTGGTCGAAATCGCAAGACGCATGCGGTGGCCGGGCCGGAACCGCTGCGCGACATGCTTCATCGGCACAGTGATCGTGTAGACCTTCCCGGGCTCCAGCGGCTCGGGGAACTCGTGGCTGTCGCGATGGGTGAGGTTGAGCACCCCGTAGGTGACCCGGGTCGAGCGTCCGTCGGGGTGCACGTCGGAAATCCGCACGGCCAGTTGTGCGACCGGCCGGTCCACCGACAGGCTCAGGATCGCCTCGGCGTCACCCACGAGGTCGAGCGGTTCTTCCAGCGGCGGCGTCTCGAAGGTCAGGCTTGCCGCATCATCGCGCCGCTTGTCGAGAGGTGCGTCGCCCGGTTTGGAATAGCCGCACCACTTGCCCGAGGCCATGCCGACGTCCAGAGGTGAGGAATGGTCCAGCACGCCCGCGGGCAGGCCATCCTCGCGCGAGAGCACGCCGTTGGCGCCAAGACGAAAATCCACGCGCTCGATATTGGGTGAAGGCCAGGAGGGCTCGGCGATCCAGCGCCCTTCGCGCATCGCGTACCAGCCTTTCGGCTCGGCGCTGTTCATCCGGTAGAGCCGCAGCATGGGCTCCTCCATGATGCCGGTCTCGGTGCCCTTGAGCCAGTGATCCCACCAGCGCAGCTCTTCCTGAAGGAAGCCTATGGCCGGCCCCGGTTCACCGATATGGGGGTAGCGGTGCGCCCATGGACCAACGAGGCCCTTCTTCGGCCCCTGAAGATTCTGCATCAGCCGGAAAACCGCGCGGCAATACCCATCGGGCCAGCCGGAGACCGCGTAGACAGGGATCTGGATGCTCGACCAGTCCTCGCAGACCGAGCCATGCTTCCAGAAATCGTCGCGCGTCTGGTGGTCCAGCCAGTTCTTCAACCACAATCCGCTGCCCTTCAGCCGCTCCAGCCACATGTCGCGCCACCGGTCGCCGACATTGGCCGGATCAGGCGGCAGCGTGTTGCGCCCGAACATGATCGACGCCCAACTCAACTGCTCTCCCAGAAGGCAGCCGCCCATGTAATGGATATCGTCGGCATAGCGGTCGTCCGTGGAACAAAGCGTGATGATCGCCTTCAGGGCCGGTGGCCGCATCGCGGCGATCTGCAGGCCGTTGAAGCCGCCCCACGAGATGCCAACCATGCCCACATTGCCGTCGCACCAGTCCTGGCCGGCGATCCACTCGATCGCATCGACGCCGTCCTGCAACTCCTGCGGCAGGTATTCGTCCTCCATCAGTCCCTCGGAGTCGCCCGCGCCGCGCAGGTCCAGCCGCACCACGGCATAGCCATGGGCCGCCAGATAGGGCTGCATCGTCATGTCCCGCTCGAGCGTCAGGTCGTTCTTGCGGTAGGGCAAATACTCCAGGATCGCGGGTACCGGAGCGTCCAGCGCACCTTCCGGCCGCCATATCCGGGCCGCCAGCCGACAGCCGTCAGGCATCGGAATCTCGACGTGGTGCAACTCTTCGACCCGATGCGGCAGGCCTGCGATGTCCTTCATGACCCGGACTTTCCCTGTTGTGTTTCACTTTTGAGCTACGGTTCACGGTGGCCCGGTGAAATGCAATTTCGCTGGGTTTCGCGCCTTGACGTTATAACTGCGTCAAGTAGCGTAACAGCTATGACCGAGAACTTCGCCGGCAACCTGGCGCTGCTCTGCAGCTACCATCCCTCAATCGCCGAGGTGTGCCGCAAACTTTCGATCAACCGGCAGCAATTCAACCGCTATCTCTCAGGCCAAACGCGCCCATCGCGGAGCAACATGCGCAAAATCTGTGATTTCTTCGGGGTTACCGAAGGGGAAATTCTGCAGGACCGCGAGATCTTCGAAGAAATGGTGGCGCTTCGCCCCCGGACAGCGCCCAACACCGAAGGCTCCCGCGCGCTGCTTCACCTGGAAAAGCTCTACGAAGCCAGCCAGAATCTCGACAAGTATGTCGGCTACTACTTCCGCTACTTCTATTCCTTCGGCAATGCCGGGATGATCATCAGGTCTCTTGCGGTCATCTGGCGCGAGGATGGCAGATATTACTGGAAGAACATCGAAATCCTGCGCGACCCCGAGACCGGCCGGGCCACCGGCCTGAACAAGTACGAAGGCACGATTTTCTATCTCGCCGATCGCATCTACGTCATGGAATACGAGATATTGGAACGGATCTCGATCACGCAAATGACGCTCTATCCGAGCCACAGGGTAAGGCTGGACAGGCTGGTCGGGGTTCAGACCGGCGGGCCGACCCGCAGAGGCCGCAAACCCGGCGCTTCCCGCGTGGTCCTCGAATATCTCGGTCGCAGCATTCACGTGCGCCAGGCGCTCTCGCGGCTTGGCTTGTACTCACCTGCATCCGGGGGAATTCGGGCCGACATCATGGCCCTCATCGAGAACAAGATATCACCAGGGTCCCACGTGCTCGACGTCGACGAACCCTGAGCGTTTCTCCGTTCGGCAAAACGGCTAGGCCATTCGAAGCGGGATAGGCCCGCAAAAACGTCCCGTTCCAGTCTGGTCGACTGGCGAACTGAAAAGCTGGAAACGCCGGATCGATACGGCGACGCTGCATCAACCATTGCCGTTGGGTGGGGCATTCACCGTATCGGTTCGCATTGGCGGGTTCTTCAGCTGGCGCCGTGGGAACTTCCTCCGTCCCGTCGAGTTGGTTGCCCGATGCGGGTGCAGACCCGGATGCGATGCCGGCACCGCGTCGGAAATGGGTTTCAGCGCAAAGGATACGGCTCAATGGACAGCACCACACGTCTTCCCCTTCGTACCGGCCGCCAGATGCCGGTGATGGGGCTTGGCACCTGGCTTCTGACGGATCAGACCGCCGCGACGGTCGAGGCGGCGCTGGATGCTGGCTACCGCATGATCGATACGGCGGTGGACTACGGCAGCCAGCCGGGCATAGGCGAAGCAATTCGCAATTCCAGTCTTCCTCGCGACGAGATCTATCTCGTCACCAAGATCGAGGAGGACGACGATCCACTCGGCGGGATCGAACGGGACCTGAATGAGATGGGCCTCGAATACGCCGATCTGACACTGATCCACCGGCCGCCACCGGAGGGTCCGGGAGAGTCGCTGTGGCGCGGACTGATAGAGGCGCAGGAGCGGGGGCTCGCGCGCGATATCGGTGTCAGCAACTACTCAGCCGACATGGTCGATGCCCTGGCAGCCAGCACCGGCGTGACGCCAGCGGTCAATCAGATCGAGTGGACGCCGTTCGGGCACGATTTGGCCCTGTTCGATCATCATGGCGAAAAGGATATCGTCGTCCAGGCCTATAGCCCGCTCACCCGTGGCGACCTGCTGAACGCTGACGCCCTCGCAGAGGTCGCCGGGGCATACGACAAGACGCCGGCCCAGATCCTGATCCGGTGGAACCTGCAACGCGGAACGGTGCCGCTCCCCAAGGCGAACCAAGCCGAACATTTCCGCGAGAACCTCGCTGTCTTCGATTTCGAACTCTCCGACGAGCATATGGAGCGTCTCGACCGCTTCGATCGGAACTACTCGGCGCTCGGCGGCCTGCCCTACGTCTGACGCGGAGCTTGCCTCGGCGCAGGGGGCCGGGCGTGCAGGCATCGGCGCCAGTCCAGCGCCGGGTTCGGGCACGCGGAACACGAAATCGCCCGGTGGGTCGCCAGTCTCCGCAGGCGACTTGAACTCTCGTTCGGGTCTCGGTGGGTAGCCCGTGCCAGACATGATCCGCGTCGCCGCGGAAAACCGTCCTGACCAAAAGCACGAACGCCGGCAACGCGGATGCAGCGGAATGCTACTGGTGCAACGGGACCTTCCTGCTGCCGGGCGGCAGTTTTCTGAACCCTCGGCAGCGGTGCTGCACTTCTTTCCCGGCAACGGTCATCGCACATGACCGATCTGGCTTGCTTCGCTCAGTTCGGTCATCAGGCGTGTCTCCTCCTCGGCCTTGGTCTTGGTAAAGCGCGCGAGCAGAAGATATGCCACCGGTGTGAGGTAGAGCGTGGAGAGCGTCGCCAGCCCCAGGCCGCCGACGATCACCCAGCCGAGCGCCTCCCGCGCCTCGGCCCCGGCGCCGAAGGACAGGATGAGGGGCACCCCGCCCAGCACCGTCGAGATCATCGTCATCATCACGGGCCGGAGCCGGATCGTGCTGGCGTCGAGGATGGCGTCGCGGACATTCTGGCCCCGGTCGCGGAGCTGGTTGGCGAACTCGACGATGAGGATACCGTTCTTGGCCATGATCCCGATCAGCATGACGAAGCCGATCTGGCTATAGATGTTGAGGGTCAGCCCCGTCAGCACCAGCGCGAACACGGCACACGCGATGCCCAGAGGCACGGTGGCCATGACCACGACCGCCGACACGAAACTTTCGAACTGCGCCGACAAGACGAGAAATACGATGAGGATGGCGAAGCCGAAGGTCAGCAGAAGACCCGCGGATGTCTCATCCAGCGTCGCGGCCTCGGCCAGTGGCACCACGTTGTTCTGTGGCGCCAGAAAATCGTCCGCCAGCGCCTCGACCTGTTCCAGCGCAGCGCCCAGCGGCAGGTCCGGCGTCAGGCTTGCCGAAATCTCGACCGAGCGGTTTTGCCCCTCGCGCTCGAGCTCCGGCGCCACGGCGCGCTCCTCCAGCGTGACGAAGGTGGAAATGGGGATCATCTGGCCGTCGCCGGCCTGGACAAAGACGTTTTCCAGATCGGTCGGATCATTCACCGGATTCGAGGTCGACAGGAGCTGGATGTCGAAGCTCGTGTCGCCCACGAAGACACTGCCGACGCTGCGCCCGTCGAGAACGGCGCGCAGGGCATCGCCCAGGCCCGCGATCTCGATACCCAGATCCGAGGCGCGGGTGCGGTCGATCTCGATGAAGAGCTGCGGTTGCGTCGTCTCGTATTCCAGCCGCACCTGCCCGAAGGCCGGGTTTTCCTGCATCCGGGCGACAAGCGCCGTCGCCGCCTCCTCGAGCTGGTCGTAATCGTTGCCGGTGATCGCGAAGGTCAGGCCGCGGCCCGCACCACGAATGCCGAGAGAGTTGGGCTGGATCGCAAAGGCGCGTACGCCCACGATGGACCGCAACGCGCCATTGATCTGGCCCACGATCTCCTGCTGGCTGCGTTCGCGCGCGTCCCATTCGCTGAGCGTCATCACCATGAACCCGCGGGAGTTGGACCCGAATCCGGTGATCGAGAAGACATTCGTGATCTCCCCGCTTTCGCGGAGCGGTTCGATCAGGCTCTCGATCTCGCGCATCTTGGAGGTTGTGTATCCCAGCGACACACCCTGCGGCGCGGAGACCGACAGAAGCGCCACGGCCCGGTCCTCGGGCGGGGTCAGTTCCTGCCTGATGCCCGTGGCCATCATGGCGGCCGTCGTCGCGAAAAGCGCGGCCGCGATCACCACCACGAACGGATAGGCCAGCGCACCGCGGAGGGTCCAGGCGTAGAGCGCGGCGAGCCGGTCGCCGAGCCAGCCGAAGAAACCGCCCGACCCGCTGCCAGCGCCTTCGGCGGTCAGAAGGCGGCTCGCCAGCACCGGGCAGAGCGTCAGCGCCACGACCGAGGACAGGGCGACGGCCATGGCCAGCGTGAAGCCGAACTCACGGAAAAGCCCGCCCGCCTGTCCGGGCAGGAAGGACAACGGCACGAAGACGGCCGCCAGTGTCGCCGTCGTGGTCACCACCGCAAAGAACACCTGTTGCGTGCCAAGCACGGCAGCCGCTCGCGGCCCCATGCCCTCGGACCTGCGCCGCACGATGTTCTCCAGAACGACGATGGCATCGTCCACGACCATGCCGGCCGCCAGCACCAAGGCAAGCAGTGTCAGGATGTTGACGGAGAAACCCACGAGGTAGATCGCCGCCAGTGTCCCGATCAGCGCCACGGGCATGGTGAGCGCGGGGATCATCGTTGCACGCAGGTCGCGCAGGAAGATGAAAATGACCACGACCACGATGGCGACAGCGAGGGCCAGCGTCTTCAGAACCTCCTCGATAGAACCACGGATGAAGACCGCGTCATCCGAGGTGATGAAGATGTTGACGTCATCGGGCAGCATCTCCTGCAGCTCCGCGACCGCCGCCCGCACGCCTTCGGAGATCGACAGCGTGTTCGACGTCGCCTGTCGCACGACGCCGAGGCCAAGGCCCGTCTCGCCATTGGCCCGGAGGACGGTCTCGTTCGGGGCCGGGCCGAGGCTGACGCGGGCCACGTCCCCCACACGGACATTTTCTCGGATCACCAGCGCCTCGAAGGCCTCGGGCGTCGCGACTGTGGCGGTCGTGCGCACGTTGAGCGACTGGCGGTCGCCACTCAGGTCTCCGGCGGGCACGTCGTAGGCGGCGTCCGAGAGCGTCGCGCGCAGGTCGGCAAGCGTCAGGCCGCGGCTGGCCAGCTCCATAAGGTTGATGTCGACACGGAAGATGGGCAAGCGGTCGCCATAGATCTGCAGGTCTGCCACCCCGTCGATAGAGACCAGCCGGTCGGCCACCTGCTCGTCCACCAGCCGCGTCAGATCCTGCGCACTGCGCGTGGCCGAGGTGACCGCGATGCGCACCACGGGCTGCGCGTCGGCATCGGCCTTCACGATACGCGGTGTCTCGACGCCTTCAGGCAGCGCATTGGCGATGCGGGCCACCGCATCGCGCGTGTCGGTCGCGGCGACGTCGATGTCGGCGTCCGCGGCGAATTCGAGCGTCACGCGGCTGCGCCCGAAACGGGAGTTCGACGAGATCGACCGCACCCCCGCCACGCGTCCCACCGCGCCCTCGATCCGGCTCGTGATCTCCTGGTCGACGGTCTCGGGGGAGGCGCCTGGGAATTCCGTCGTCACCGTGATGACGGGTCGGTCCACGTTCGGCAGTTCCCGCACCTCGACGCCGAAGAGGCTGGCGATCCCGGCGATCACGATGAGCGCGCTGAGTACCATCGCAAGGATTGGACGGCGCACGAAGAGCGCCGTTCCCGAACGTCCCGCCAACTCTGCCGTCGCCTGCTTCATCGTCCGCCCTCAGATATCGCGCAAGGTCGCGGCCCGGGCCCTGTCGCCGCCCCCGGCCGCGGCACCGGTGACGATCTCGACCGCACCGCCGGGACGGATCGTCTGCACACCCTCGGTCACGACGAGATCGCCCTCCGAGATATCACCCTCGACCAGTACGCTGCCGGCGTTGCGCTGGCGGATGACGACGGGAACGCGCACCGCTTCGCCATCGCGCGCGACCCAGACGAAGGCGCCGTCGCCCGACCACTGGATCGCCAGCGGATCGACCGAGGGCATCTCGTCGCCGGGAAAAGACAGCGCCACCCGGAACGCCTGGCCTGCGCGCAGGCTGTCGTCGGGGTTCGGCACACTGCCTTGCACGCGAAGGGTCCGGCTTGCCCGGTCCACCACGTTGTCGAGCGCGACGATCTGCCCATCAAGAACCTCGTCCGGACGGGAAAGCGGCGAGACCTCGATCGGCATTCCGACCGAAAGCTTCGCGATATGGCGCTCGGGCAGGCGGAACTCGATCTGGATTCTGGAGCGGTCGGTGATGACGGCAATGGCCTCCTGCGCGCCGATCCGATCGCCCTGTTCGACGTCCACAAGGCCGACCCAACCCGAGATCGGTGCCGTGATCCGCCGCTGCGAGAGGTCGAACTCCGCCTGTTCGACCTCGAGTTCGGCAGAGCGATAGGCCAGCTCCGCTTCTCGCAGCTGCACCGTCGATACCGCACCGGAATCGCTGAGTTGCCTGAGCCGCTCAAGATCACCCTCGGCATCGGCAAGCGTGAGCCGCGCGCGTTCAAGCGCGATCCGCTCGCCCTCGTCCCCAAGGCGGGCAATCAATGCGCCCTCTTCAAAGTAGGCGCCCGGTTCGACGGCCAGTTCCGCGATCATGCCGGTCGCTTCGGACCGCACCGTGACCGACCGCGCCGCGCGCCCGTCGCCGATGGAAATGACCCTCGCATTCGCCCGTGCGGTCGTGACCGGCGCGACCACGACCCGCGTGGCGCCGCCCCCGAACCCGCGGCGACCTTCGGCGGCCGGGGCGACCGATGCCTCGATCCCGAACAGGTCGTAGACCCCGGCACTCTGCAGGTAGGGGGCCGCGGAGGGCACGTAGAAGGCCCAGATGGCGACGGCGGCGGTGATCGCCGCCAGCCCCAGAAGTGCCTGCTTGATGAAGTTCATACCGTCACCCGACCCGGAACACCCGGGCAACGCCCACCCGGCTTTGACCTAAGGTAGCTCTCGGGCGCAAAACCCCAAATCCGTTTCTTCCCGAAGGTCGAGCAAGGTGGCGCGGCGCTCACCGCTCATTCCCCACGGGCCCCTTCATTCGGGCCGCGCGAAGTCGCGTACCGGCCCCGGGGACGGGCCCGGCGATCATGCCATCGGCGCGGCCCGTGAGCTGCCCTGCTTCGGGCAGCCCGCCCCTCGCGAACATTTCCGCGAGGCGGATCATCTCGGCGCTGGTCTTGACCCCCCGTGACCGGGCTGCGTCTGGTCACGATCGAACCACAGCCAGCGCCCAGCCCGGTCTCGACCCGAATTCATGAGACAGGGCCACCCTCGCGCAGATAGACCAGCGACATGGAATCCTTCAGCGTGATCGGACCGCCCGAATAGTCCGGACCGATCGCGGGAGTGCGCAGGGCCACGCGCCAGCCCCCGCCATGGAGACCCGGCACGTCCAATTCCAGCGGGTCCACCTCTTCCATCGGCTTGCCTTCCATATGGGCCACCAGGAACACCTGTTCGCCATCGGGCCCATGGCGCAACGACGTGAAGAGCGTGCGGCCATCGATGGGCTGAAGATACTCGAACCGGTCCCCTGGTCCGTAATTCCGGCGCAGCCACGGACGCGCCCGCCGGAAGTTGCGGACCTGCAGACAGAAGTCCGCCTGATCGGCATCGAGCGATGAGAGCGAATTCGAGACATTGCAGTAATCGTGCATGTCATCCATCCAGGCGCGGGCGATTTCCTTGAGGCTTGCTACGGAAAACCCCGGCCCTGCAAGCGGCGGCTCCGACGAGTTCAGAAGCCTTGCGATCTCTTCGAGGTCGTATTCGGTGACCTCCACCAGTGCCGGAAGGAACTCGAGGAACCGGGCCAGTTCCTCGCGGGTCTCGAAGCCGAGCGCCTTTAGCCGCTGGAAGCTGCCGGGCACCGAGTAGCTGTATTCGTCGACCTGCCATTTGAGGCTGATGGCCTCTTCGGCAACGACCTTGACGCCGTATCGGTCGTCCTGGTTGCGGATGAAGCCCCAAGAGGCGCGCGCCATGGCATTCAGAAAGTCCATCGGCACGCCCGGCATGGCGACATATGTCAGCATGTGAACGGCCGGGTTGTCGTAGGCCTTGTCGAGGATTTCCATGCGCGTGCGACCCAACCGCGTGTTCACGTTGAGTTTGGGGCTGACCTGGGTTCCCCGGCGCAGGGTGTCGTGGTTCGACGTGCCCGAGATCCAGTTTTCCCCGACCGTGACCATTTCGCGGATACGCCAGAATTTCGACATCCAGAACGTGTAGAGAAAGGGCGTGTTATGCGCGAAGGTCAGCGGCCCCCACTGAAACACGTCGTCGTCACGCTGGCTTTCGATGACCGACCGGTAGGAGGACGAAAGCTCCCAGTCCTGCTCCGGCCATGGCCGGCCATCCTCGAAGATGAACCACGGTCTGTACCGCGTTCCCGAAACCTCCTGAACGATATCGGCCATCGACTGAAGATACGCGTCGTCATGGCGAAACTCCTGCGTGGACGCATCCCACCACTTGAAGTCCTGCGCGCCATCGACACGAACCCCGTCCGCGCCGAAGTTCACCTTGCGGCGCTGCATTTCCAGCAGGATCGATCGCACGGCGGTGTTCTGGTAGTCGAGGTTCTGGCCATACATGTTCGGCCCGGCGAAATAGTGACCGTTCAGGACCTTGAGACCCTGGTTGTCCGCATGGCCGAACACGACGTCGAAGATCAGTTTCTTTGGCGCGGACGGGAAGGAATGCAGCGTCGCGGCAAGCTCCACCAACTCGTCCGGGCGACCTGATTCGAGCAAAACCGGGTTCACGGCGGACATGCCGGATATGACCACGTCATAACCCCAGTTCGTGGTGCCCGGGCGCAGAAGGGACACCGTCAGGCTGTCGCTCGTCCTGTCGCCTTCCTGCCAGAAATCCGGACCGCCCTCGTAGACCGTGGTCGGTTCCACCGGAAGGAGCTGCACCGCGTCATAGCCGAGGAACAGCTGGTCGGCCGGTTCCAGCGGCAGATCGCGCGCTACCCGTTCGGCAAGCCGCTGATAGTGCCGCGTCAGGCTGGCCAGGCTGCCGCCTGCGGTGGCTGTCGGAACATGGATCTGCAGGATATTGGCGGGCGGTCCGAACTTGTATGGCTCCGAGCCCTTGAGCGCCTCGAAATACGCCTTGTCGCCACGCTGCGCCTGCATGGCCTCCACATCGTAGAGTTCCGCCGGCGCCATCGCCCCGAAGGGCAGGGACGCCGCGAGCGGATCCAGGATGCGGTGCCACCTGTCCTCCGCGTCTCGCCAGGTCAGCGCGTAGAAATCGCCGACGACCTCGATATTGCCAGCCCGCAGACCCGAAACGGCGGTGAAGCAGTACGCGTCCATTCGGACCATCGGCACGTAGGCGCGCTCGAAACTGACCTTCTGATGCGACCGCGTCAGGTCGACCGGCTCGACAGGTCGGAGGATTTCCAGAAAGATGTCGCCTGTCGGAACACGGGCATCGAGCAATTCGGGCGTCCAGAAGCCAAAGATGCACACGCCCCCATCGACCCGCCCCCCGAGCCTGCGCGCAATCTCGCGTTCCGCGTCGAAGCTGGTCTCGGCCGTGGTCAACGCGTCGCGTGTCGCGTCCGCTTCGGCCTGCGCGGCTTCTTCGATGAAGGTGATCGTGTCCTTGAGTGACATGTATTTGTCCTTGTCGGTTCAGGTCGTATGCAGGCCAGCGGACCGCTCGGCGTCTCGCGCCAGTGCCCCCCCCCCGACCGGCAGGGCGTGCCGGTCGTCCACCCTCTCGACAGGCGGGACGTTGCACACCACCGCGGTCGCGTCCCCGGGCACGCCGCGCCGGATCCCGGCATGGGCCGACCGCGCCGCGTCATCGGCGTCGACATACTCGAAGGTCAAGGTCCGACCATCAGCTGTCGTCCTCGGAAGATACGCATCGTCCCGGCGGGCTTTCCCTCGAACACGTCATGACGGTCCCGCACTGCGGCGCGTTGGGTCGCCCGAGCAGGTTCCGTTGTTTGCATCATGCATGAGTTGACGCTAGCTTCTCCCGTCGACACTTCAACCGCAGAGTGACGAAGGTCCTGGCCGAGGTGCCAATAGAACGCTTCTGCCCACAAGGCGCCCGCGCGGAAGACAGGAGTTGGAGGTCGGCTGGAAAGCCTGCCCCTCCCACCCGGGCAATCCGGCGCCTTGAAAACGCCGCGTGACAGGAGACGGGGTTGCACGCATCGCGACGGGTTCGCGCATCGGTGTTGCGAAATCGCGCGCAGTGGTCCCGACGCCCGGTGAACGGGTCGCGCGCCGAAGCGGGGCGGCATTTCGGTTTCGTCCCGGTTCCTTGCAGGGCAGACGGCGGATCGGTGTGAAACCTGTCGTGGGCCGCAGGTTCAAAGAGTTCCATCACGCTGGGTAGAGGCCGCATTGCGCGCCTCGACTTCAGGAAAATCAAACCGGGCAAGACGCCCAACCGTGAAAGGCGACAGCCGATGCCGACACCAAGCAATCCGAAACTCGAGATCCGCCATGCCGAATTGTCGGACATCGAGGGCGTGATGGCATTGTCGCAACGCGTCTACCCCGACGAGGCGCCTTACACGCGCGGCCAGGTATCCGGGCAGATAAACGCGTTTCGCGAAGGAACCTTCGTCGCCGTGTTCGGCGGAGAAATCGTGGGTTACGCGGCGTCGACGATCATGCGCGAGGACCGCGTGATGGCAAATCACACCTGGGATGAGATCACGGGGGGCGGCTATGCCTCGCTGCACAACGCCAATGGTGACTGGCTCTACGGGATGGAAGTCATGGTTCACCCGGAGCGCCGGCGGCTCAGGATCGGCCGGCGTCTGTATCAGGCGCGAGAGCGGCTGTGTATCGATCTTGGACTGAAGGGCATCGCTTTCGGGGGTCGCATGCCGGGATTTCGGCGTCACCGGAAGCACTATCCCGATCCCCAGGCCTATCTGGAAGCTGCCAGGACGGGCCAGATCAGGGATGCGACCCTGAATTTCCAGATGAGAAGCGGCTTCGAGCCGGTGCGCGTCCTGCAGCGTTACGCGCCGGAGGATCGGGCGTCAGGCGGCCATGCCGTGCTGATGGTATGGCGCAATCCATATTACGACCCGTCCGCCGACGATCAGCCCCTGACACGCGCCAATCCCGATGTCGTGCGCGTGGCCTCGGTTCAACTGGAGGCACGCACGCTGACGGATCCGGACCAGTTCTACGAGACTGTGGACTACTTCACCAATATCGCTTCGGAATATGGCGCGGATTTCGTCGTGTTTCCCGAGCATTTCACCCTTCAGCTACTGTCCTGCGAGGATGGTGAACTGCCGCCCGAACGCGCAATCGACCGCGCGACGCAGCATACCGCACGCTTCGTCGAGCGGTTGCAGGCCATGGCGCTGTCCCGCGCGATCAACATCGTGGGCGGCAGTCACGCGACACGCATGGACGATGGCGATATCCACAACGTTTCGCATGTGTTCCTCCGGGACGGGACGGTCCATCGCCAGGAAAAGCTCCACCCGACGCCCGACGAACGGGAGAGCTGGAACATCAAGGGCGGCGACAGCATCGATGTCATCGACACCGATTGCGGGCCGATCGGCGTGCTGATCTGCTACGATGCCGAGTTTCCCGAGGCAGGCCGCCGGCTTGCGGATGAAGGCGCCCGAATTCTGTTCGTCCCCTTCAATACCGACACCCGCCACGGACATCTCAGGGTCCGGTACTGCTGCCAGGCGCGCGCCATCGAAAATCAGTGCTACGTCGTGACGTCGGGTATGGTGGGCAATCTCGACAAGGTCTCGAACCTCGACATCCAGTACGCGCAATCCGCCATCATGACGCCCTGTGATTTTCCATTCGCGAGAGATGGTATTGCGGCGGAAGCTTCGGAAAACGTCGAGATGATTATCGTGGCGGACCTCAACCTGGCAACCGTCCAGTGGGCCCGCGCGCAAGGCTCGGTGCGAAACCTTCGTGACCGGCGGTTTGACCTCTACCGAACGCGCTGGAACGACGGGGGTTGAGCGAATGGGACATTCCGAAATCCACCGAGCCGCCGACGAGGCCCCGGGGCGGCCTGCTTCCGCCCTGCGCCGCCGCCCCGTGGAGGGATGGCGCGATGCGCAGCGGAATGCACCGTTGTGTTGGTCTCGCGAGGGAAGGACCCGGCCGTCCGGCGATGCCTGCCGCGCCAGTCTGCAGGGCTAGGAAAACTCGTCCAGGGCGTCTTCCATTTCATCGAGCAGCGCCTCGATGTCCGGGCGTGCGACGGACCATGGCAGCGTGCCGTCCGCACGCGCCATCAGCTGTTCGACCGCCAGCGCCTTTTCGCCCAGAACGGAAAAACCGAAGGTTGCGGCCACTCCGGCCGTCTTGTGGGCGTGCTGCTGGATAGCCTCGCGATCCGCCTCGGCGACGAACCCTTCGTCGGAGTTGTCGAGTTCGGCCAGAATGCCCTCGATGGCGAGGCACCGCGTGGTCACCCGTTCGAGGAACCCGTCGCGCAGCGCCTGCAGCCCTTCGCGGAGCCTGTCACCTTTCATAGAAGCCGACATGCCGGCCACCTCAGGCCATCGTCGCGGCGTAGACGTCACGCGCCTTCACCGCCGCAATGGCCTCGTCGACAATACGGGTGGGCGAATTGATCTGCGCCGCGCGCACCGTGATCGGCACGCCGACCGAGATCGTCGGAAGCTGGATGCCAAGTTCGCCGTAGACCTCCTCGAATTCGAGGATGTATTCCCGCAACCGGTCCGCAAGAGCCTCGGGGTCGCCGATCTCGGCGCGCGGCATCAGGCAGACGAAGATCCCGCCGCCGGCATAGGCGATCATGCGATGGCTGGGCTTCAGGCAGTCGGAAATGCAGGTGGCCACATCGATCATGACCTCGCCGAACACATGCCCGCCTTCCAAGTCGTGGATCGACCGCGCGTTGACGACGCGGATACCGATGGCAGACACCGTCAGCGCCCGGAAAAGGCCTAGCGTCTTGAGGTAGTTGCCCATGGAAAAGAGGTCCACCGCGCCCTCGACCCGCTTGAGCGGGATACCGTCGAGAAAGCCGTAGGAGGCCCCGCCATAGGCTTCGATGCCCGGATGGGACAGCGCGATCTGCGAGCGCAGACGTTCTGTGACGAGCTTCTCGATCACGCCGAGGCGGGCCTTGACCTCCATCTCGTCCACGGGCTTGGTCAGGTAATCCGTGGCACCGGCCGCAAAGGCCGCGTCGATATAGTCGCGGTCGGCCACGGCCGTGTTCATCATGATCGGCGTGTCCTTGTAGGCCTCGATCCCGCGGATCTGGCGACACAGCTCGATCCCGTCCATGCCGGGCATCTGAACGTCGAGGATGAAGCAGTCGAAACCGGAGACAGATTGGGAGATCAGGTCGAGCGCCTCCTGTCCCGACGAGGCCGTGGCAAGATCGGTATGGCCGAGGTCCTCAAGGACTGTCTTGAAGACCGCCATGAAGTCCGGATCGTCGTCTACCGCAAGAATTTTCATCTCAATCCTCGATCCTCGAGCCACGTCGCGGCGTCATTCGCGAAGACTCTTTCAATTCAAAACAATACTTGCGAAAGCTGTCCGAAATTGGGCGGAACTTGGTTGAATGCGGGCAGGATCCGATCATGGCTGGCTGGCTGCCCAGGCGGCGCGGATCTGAGCGCCGAGGGTCATCGGATCGAAGGGCTTGGTGACCACCTCGAGCGCGCCCCTGTTCCGCAAGTCGGAGGAGATGGTGTTCTCCGCCTTGGCGGTCATGAAGATCACCGGAATGTCGGCGCTGTCCTTTCGCGACCGGACCGCCTCCCACAGCTCCGGGCCCGTCATTTCGGGCATCATGACATCGAGGAGCAGGAGGTCCGGATTTACCGCGTCGATCACCTCGAGCGCCGCTGACCCGGACGAGCACTGGTGCAACTCGAACGTGTCGACCAGTTGCAGCGCCATACGCGTGATTTCGAGAATATCCTCGTCATCGTCGACATGAAGTATGGTTGTGAGCTCGGCCATGTCCCTTGGTGTCCTGCGATTATCCCCGGTGTCTCATCCGTTCGGGGTCATGCGACGCTGATCTGCTCGGCCGGCCGGGATACCTCCCCGGACTCGAGCTTGCCGAGCTCGAAATAGAAGGTCGAGCCCTTGCCCATCTCGGTCTCGAACGCGATGTGGCCCCGGTGCCGCGAAACGATCTCGCGGCAGATGGAAAGACCAAGGCCGGTGCCCTGCTGGTGCTTGCCGGTGATGTCGGCGACCTGCGTGAAGTTGTCGAACAGTGTCTTTCGCGCCGCTTCCGGAATGCCCGGCCCCCGATCGCTGACAAAGACGCGCCAGACATCGCCCCGATCCTCGATGCCAAGCCGGATCGAGGCCCCGTCCGGCGAGAACTTGGCGGCATTGGACATCAGGTTCGACATCACCTGCATCAGCCGGTCCGGATCGCCCCAGACCCACGCCGTATCCTCGGGCTTTTCGGTTTCGAAACGCACCCCGCATTCCGCCGCGAAGGCCGCGTTCGCCTCGGCCGCCTCGGACAGAAGCGCGCCAAGATCGATCTCTTTCTTCTGGAACGTGGTCTCCCCCGAGGACATCTTTTCGAGGTCGAGAATATCGTTCACGATCGTCAGAAGACGGTCGCTGTTGCGCCGGGCGACCGTGACCATGCGGGCCGCGTCCGGGCCGAGTTCCCCCGCCACACCGGATTCCAGCAGGCGAAGCGCGCCCTTGATCGACGTCAGCGGCGTGCGCAACTCATGGCTGACCGTCGCGACCGAACTCAGCCGGATCTGCTCGGCCCGCTTGCGTTCCGAGGTGTCGCGCACCACCGAAACCAGTACCCGCGTGCCGTCAGGCGCCTCGTCGAGATGGGTCAGGATCTCGACGGGTCCGGTGACGTGGTCGACTTCCAGATGCGCCCGGGAGGCCTCGCCTGACAGCACCGGGGCGACATGGTCCTTGAAGCGCCTTTTCTCGTCGGCGTTGAGCAGGTCGAGAATGCTGAAGCGCTGCAGTTCTTCCAGATCGAGGCGCAGCCTGCGGCGCGCATTCTCGTTGGCATAGGTCAGCCTGTAGGTCTTGGGCTCGTAGAGATAGACCTCGTCGGGCAGGGCCTCGATGACGGCGTTCCGGCCTTCCTCGGCACCTTGCGCCTTGGCGCGCGAGACGTCGGTCCGGATCGAGATCGAGTTCTCGAACCGCCCGCTATCGTCGAACCGGGGCAGGATCGTGGTTTCGAAGGTGAGACAGCATCCTTCCTTGGTGCGCAAGCGTTGCGTGCCCTTCCACGTGCGGCCCGATCGGACGATATCCCGCACGCTTTCGAATTCGCCCTCCTCGCAGTCCCAGAAGAAGGTCTCGGACTTTTTTCCAACGATTTCGTCCACGTCGTAGCCCAGAATATCCACGAAATTCTGGTTCACAGCCGCAACGCGGCCGTTGGGATGAGACATGGTGACGATCGTGTGCTCGTTGAGCGCCTTTTCGCGAAGATGGATCGCAAGGTCCCTTGCCGCAATGACACGGTTCGCCGCCGCGTTGGGCTTGGTGAAGGACAGGCTGACCACGGTGACGAGCGCGACGAAGGCGGAGGTCAGGATGAACAGCAGAAAGTAGCCCTTGGACCCCAGCGCCGCGAATTCCGGCGCCCAGGTGATCAGAAGCATTGTCAGGACGACGGCGATCGTCACATCGCTGAGTAACAGGCTCAGGCTGGTAACGGGCTTCAACTTGGGCATTGAAAGACTCTCAGTCGCGACTGCCATACAGCCTCGCTCAATTCCTCAGAAAACACGCAGAGAATTGCCCCCTGATTCAGGCGGCAATAAGACACAAACCGAAAGATGTGCGGACACTGTCCACCAAATATGGCGAGTGCGCCGTGTTCTCCGCGACTGTTGGCCATGCCTGCGTCCCGCGCAGCGCCCGTTGGCGTCACCCAGCCTGGCCGGACTGCCCTGCGCCCACACGCCGACGGTGCGGCCCGAAAACGCAGGCCAGACCAAGGATCACGCCCGACACTGTGGCGATCATCCCGGCGGCCGAAACGGAGCCCGACGCGCCCAACCATAGCGGCCCATAGCCTGCCAGCACGTATCCCGCGACCGCCGAGAGCGTCGCGAAAAGAACCGACCACAGAACCTGCCTCTCGAGGCTCGACGTCATCAGGCGCGCCGCCGCCGGGGGACAGATGAACATCGCGATCACGATGATCGAGCCCACCGCCTCGAAGGCGGCGACTGCCGCAAGCGCCGAGGCGATGACCAGTCCGAAGCCCAGCGCTGCCGCCGGGATGCCCAGCGCTTCGGCGAAGCCTTCGTCGAAGGTCGCGATCTTCAGCCAGCGCCAGAACACCAGCGTTAGGGCGATCATGACCGCACATCCCACAGCCATGCGCCCCAGTTCCGGCGGCAGCGCGGCCAGCGCCACCGGGTCGAAGAGCGACCTCCAGCCCTCTGCCCTGAGCCAGATGAGCGATTCTAGGTTGCCCATCAGCGCGTGTTCCACGTCGAGATGCACTGACGACGTGTCCGACTGTTCCAGCAGCAGAACACCCGCCGCGAAGAGCATCGTGAAGACCACCCCCATGGCCGCTCCGGGTTCCACCTGCCCCACGCGCTTGACCAGTTCGATCAGGACGACCGCCACGACAGCGGCCGCGGCCGCGCCCAGCAGCATCGGCATCGCGGCAACAACGCCGGTCAAAAGGAACGCCACGACGATCCCGGGCAGGACGACATGGCTGATCGCGTCCCCTATCAGGGCCTGACGGCGAAGGATCAGGAAGTTTCCGGGCAGCGCGCAGGCGACCGAAGCAAAGATACCGATCAGGATAGGCGTCAGCGAGAACTGGACGAAATCGGCCCCCATGGCTCAGCCCCCCACCGCGACGGGCGGACCGATCCGGCGGTCGAACTCGCCGATCTCGTCGGCCGTGAACACGTCCTCGATCGGGGTCAGGCCATCGTAGCGCCCGGTCAGCCCGGCATCCTGATGGATCTGCCGGGCGATATCCCAACGCCGCTCGTCACGGGACACCTTGGCCGCCGCGGCGCGCCCGGCCTCCGTCGGAACGCCATCGGGCCGGATCAGGTTCTCGCGCTGCAGAAGCCGCAGGGTGAAGGGCTCTCGGATCGGCTCCTGCCGGGCAAGCGCCAGTAGGCCCTGCCTGTGATGCACCCGCGCCTTGAACCGGCGTTGCCGGATGAGCGCCGCGGCCACGCCGCGCACCGGCGCGAACAGGAGCGACGCGACAAACGCGGCCGCCGCCACGAGAACGATGAGCGGACCCGTCGGCAGGTTCGGTGCCGAGGCCGAGACGGCGGCGCCGGCATAGCCCGAGACGCCGCCGATGGCGCCTGCGATCCAGATCATGCGGCCCACGGACTCGGTCCAGAACCGGGCCGCGACCGGCGGGATGATCAGAAGCGCCACGATCAGGACAAGGCCAACGACCTTCAGTCCGATCACCGTCACGGCGAGTGCGGCCAGCATCATGATCAGGTCGATCCGCGACACCTTAAAGCCCGCGGCGGTGGCATACTCCGCGTCGAAGGCCACCAGGGTCATGGGTCGGCGCAACGCCCAGGTGAGCGCCAGAGCCAACGCGCCCCCGCCCGCGATGACAAGCGCGTCCTGGCGCAACATGCCCGCGGTGGACCCCAGCAGAAAATCCTCGAGCCCTGCCTGCCGGCCCGACGACATCGTCTGGATCACCGTCAACAGGACGATCCCAATTCCGAAGAACACCCCAAGAACCGCCCCGATCGCCGCATCTTCGGTGAGGCGTGTGCGCGCCACGATCCACTGTATCGTCACAAGACCGATCCCCGCCGTAATGGCCGAGCCCAGCAGAAGACCGGCGAGGTTGCGCCCGTCCCCCCCCAGCGCCACCATCACGATGAAGGCCAGTGCCACCCCGGGCAGCGTCGCATGCGCGGCCGCGTCGGACAGCAATGCGCGCTTGCGCAGCAACAGGAACGTTCCCGTGGCGCCGCCTGCAAACCCCAGGAGGCCGGCGCCGATGGCAACCAGCGCGGCGTTGTATCCCGCCTGGAGGAAAAGCGCGTCCAGTAGAGGCGTCACACCCGTGTCCCGGCCAACGCCAGTTCATCGACATGGGTCGCGGCCAGCCTGCCGCCATAGGCCGCCACCAGCGTCTCGGCCTTGAAAGCCTCGGACACCGGACCCTCGGCCACGGGTCGCACGTTGATCATGAACACGCGATCGAAATACTCCGCCACGGTCGCCAGGTCGTGATGCACGGCGATCACCGTCTTGCCCTCTGACTTCAACGTCTTGAGCACATCTACGATGGCCCGTTCCGTCGCGGCATCCACACCCGCGAAGGGCTCGTCCAGCAGGTAGAGGTCGGCACCCTGCGCCAAGGCCCGCGCAAGGAACACGCGCTGCTGCTGACCGCCGGAGAGTTGTCCGATCTGACGATCGGCGAACCCAACCATGCCCACCCGTTCGAGGGAGTTGCGCGCGCGTGCTTCCGGCGCCCCCTTGAGCCGTCCGAAGAGGCCTACACTGCGGTAGAGGCCCATCTTGACCACGTCCAGCACGGTCGCGGGGAAGTCCCAGTCCACGCTCGCGCGCTGTGGCACGTAGGCGATGCGGTGACGCGCCTGTTCCAGCGGCTGGCCGAACAGCTCGACGTCTCCAGACAACCTCGGGACGATGCCGAGGCATGCCTTGAGCAGAGTGGATTTTCCGGCGCCGTTGGGGCCGATGATGGCCGTCATGGCGCCGGCCTCGAACGTCGCGTCGACGGAAAAGACGGCCGGCTTCTCGGCGTAGGACACGGTCAGCCCGCGCACCGACAGAGCCGCGTCACCGCTGGTCGCGCCGGCGCGCCCTGACCCGATCTGGGCCGCGACCACGTCGATTGTGCCGGCCATCTCCGTCATCAGTTCAACAACCCCGCCATGCCGCGATCGGGTGCATCACCGCCCAGCGCCGCCGCAATCACGGTCGCGTTGTGGTCGATCATCCCGATATAGGTCCCCTCGTAGGTGCCATCCTCGCCCATCGCGTCCGAGAACAATTCGCCACCGATCACCACGTCATGGCCCCGCGCGGCCGCGCCCTCGATCAGCGCGCGGATGTTGCGGTCGGAGACGGAGCTTTCGACGAAGACTGCGCGGATGTCGCGATCTACAAGCATGTCGACCAACTCAGCGATGCGCTGAAGCCCGGCTTCGCTTTCCGTGGAGATACCCTGGATTCCCATGACCTCGAAGCCGTAAGCCGACCCGAAATAGTTGAACGCGTCATGGGCCGACAGCAACACGCGGCTTTCGGCGGGCACCGTGCCCAGAACCTGCTGCGTGTACCGCGCAAGGGCGGCCAGTTCCTCGAGATACGCTTCGGCATTGGCGCGGAACCTGCCCTCGCCTTCCGGGTGGACCTCAGTCAGCGCATCTCGCACCTCGAGCACGACCCGAGACCAAAGGTTGGGGTTCATCCAGACATGGGGATCATGACGATCTGCATAGTCATCATGTGAAATCAGAAGATTGCGCGGCAATTGCTCGGCCAGGGCAACGACCGGACGGGTATCCGCGAGGTCGAGAAGGAAGTCCTCCATCTGCGCCTCGAGGTAGAGACCATGCCAAAGAACCAGGTCGGCATTGGCCGTCGCGACGATGTCACTTCGGGTCTGGCGATAGGCGTGAGGATCGACACCCGGCCCCATCAGAGCCGACACATCCACCAGATCGCCGCCCACTTCCCGCGCGGCATCCGCAATCATCCCAGTCGTCGCGACGATGCCCAGACGATCCTGTGCCTGCGCCGCGACGGCGTTAGCCACAATCACGCTGGCCGCCAGTGCGGCCCTGAACCCTGCGAAAAGGCGTCCCACCCTTTTTCTCCCTTAACTTGCCGACCACTTGCGGACCGAATGACTTTCATCGGCTACAAATAATGCGAAGCATTCGCAAAGTCAATGTTGCTGCGAGTTGTTCTCAATTCAGATCCGGCCCCGAAGGAGATCGCTCAAACCATGTTGACGGCCCGCGTCCTCCTGTTTCTCTGTCGATGTCCGACAGCGGCGGTGCCCACTTCTACGGGGCAAGCAGGGAGTGCTGCCGAGGTAGCGCCACAACCAGTCCACCCGACGTTCCGGGCGGCGCAGCGCCATGGGCCGCAGCCTCAGAATTCATGCCATGACCCACCTGCCTGTGACGCACCCGCCGCGACCGCGAGAGTCCCGACACCTCCAGTCGCCCGCTCGGGCAGCGTCGCCTGTGCCCTTGGCGCGCGCGCCGCGGCATCGGCCGCCGCCTGCCAGTCGGCGACCCGCGGCTTGACGGCTAAAGGTGAAGTTGCGGACCCGCCTGGTGCAGGTGCCATGGTTCCGTCTTGCAGTGCCCGGATCCTGCCACCGTCCTCAATGCGGAACTCCGACAAAGCGGAAATCAATTCGTCCGACTTGGACAGCAGGTCGGATGCGGAGGCCGTCGTCTCCTCGGAAACCGCGCGGTTTTGCTGCGTCACGTGGTCGAGTTGATTGACGCCTGTATTGATCTCCTTGAGTCCGTTGGCCTGTTCGGCAGCCGCCGATGCGATTTCTTCGACAAAGCTTGCCGCGCGTTGCGCGCGCTCGAGAATGTCCGCGAGCGCGTCGCCCGCCTGGTTGACGAGGCTGGAGCCGGTTTCCACCTGCTCGGCGCTTTCGGAAATCAGCTCCTTGATCTCTCGTGCGGAGTCCGAGGCGCGCTGTGCAAGAAGCCGTACCTCCGAAGCGACGACGGCGAAGCCACGGCCCGCATCACCGGCGCGCGCAGCCTCCACACCGGCATTGAGCGCAAGCAGGTTCGTCTGAAACGCGATGTCGTCGATCACGCCGATGATGCGCGTGATCTGCTCGGAGCTCTTCTCGATGCCCTGCATTGCCTCGACTGCCTTGCCCACGACCTCCGCGCCGCTCTGGGCCCCACTGCAGTTTTGCTGACTTGCCTCTTCCGCGCCCGCGGCCCGTTCGGCGGTGGACCGCACGCTGACTGTCAACTCATTGAGGGCGGCGGCGGATTCCTCGAGCGTCGCGGCTTGCGTCTCGGTCCGGCTGGACAGGTCCCGGCTTGCCTTGGTAATGGTTTGCGAGCTGTCGCGAACGCCTTCGGCGATGCCGTTGACCCGTGCCAGCACACCACCGACACGGTCGATGACGGCATTGTAGCTTTCCCGCAGCGTTTCGTAGGTTTCGGGAAAGGGATTGTCGCTCGGGCTTTCGATCTGGCGGGTCAGGTCGCCGTCGGCAAGTCGCGAAAGCCCGGCCTTGAGTTCCTCAACGACGCGCACCTGCTCCAGACGCTGGCGTTCCCGTTCGGCCTCCCGGGACTGCGTCTCGGCGGCCATACGCGCGCCCTCGGCCAGATCGTTGCGCAGCTCCGCCACGGCGCGGGCGACGCGACCGACCTCGTCCTCGCTCTTGACGCGCGGCAAATCGATGTCGAAATCCTTTCGCGCCAACGCCGAAACGACACGGGTCGTCTGGGACAAGGGACGCAGAAGGACCCAGAGCGCAGCCACCGTGACCGAAAGGCCCACACCCAGCGACAGGATCAGCCATGAGGCCAGCCCGCTCACGATCTCGCGCGTTGTGGCGGCAATCGACTCCTGGGCCACGGCGGCGGCGATGGCGCCGGTAACCGCGCCGCTTTCAGAGCGAGTCGGCTCATAGATCGTCAGAAAAGTCTGGCCCAGAACTTCACTGTAACCGGCGAAGCGCGAACCGGCGAGAAGCGCCTCGTTCGCCGCCTCCTGCGCGTCGAGCGTCGTCCCAACACCAGGCCGGCCGTCGGCTTGTCGCACATTGGTGAAAGTCCGGCGGAACAGACCGGTGTCGCCCTCGTATTCGAAAAAGGTAAGCCGCGCGCCCGCCAAATCGCTGATCCGGTCGAGGACCTCTTGCGGAAAATCGAAGGCCTCCCCGTCCCAGATGGTCGCCGTGTAGTGGCCGGCCATTGGTTGCCCGGAGCGCAGTGTTTCACTGCTACCGGCGAGGTGGTCCTCGAACACTCGAAGCGCCGTTTCCGCCTGAAGATCCGCAGTCTCACGGGTCTTTTCATAGGATATTTCAAGGATGGCAAAGACCATCACCGCCGACATCAGAGCCATGGACAGCCCGGCGACGAGGGCCAGCTTGACGACCAGGCTCATCTTTCGAAACACTCTCATTCTATCGCTCCTTCGTTACAGGGTGCGGGCGCTCATTGATCAGAAAAGCTCGATCGAGCCGGCAGGCCGGCTCGGGCGTTCCGCCGCGATTTCCCTTGTCTCGGCCGCGTCGCATCGTTCGATCAGGAGTTGCTGCGCACGCCCGCTGGCAGGCCAGAACCGCACACGCCGCGCCTGGGAGCCACCAAGGCTCTGTGACTGACAGGGAATGCCCTCGTTGCGCAGAAACGTCAGGGCCGACTCCGCATTTCGCCGTCCGATATCAGGGAGGTTCGACATGATGCGGGCGCCGCCGAAAAGCTTGGCCTGCAAACGGCGCCGGTCAGCACCTTTCTTGAGCAATTCGTTGACCAGTCGCTCCATCGCCGCTGATGCATAGCGCATGTCGGTCCCGGTCCCGTCATCGGGCAGCAGAAAGTGATTCATCCCGCCGATGCGGCGGACCGGATCGTGCAGACATGCCGCGACACAGGAGCCCAGAACGGTCTGCAATGTCGTGTTCACGTCATCGGAAACCGCCTGCTCGCCCTGGATGACATGGGCGTCATGGAAGGCCAAAGCGCTCATTTCGCCATCTCGCGCGAGAATGCAGAACCGCGCCCCTTGTGTATCGATCCGGCGAACAGCGCGGCGGCAATGCGGTCGAGGGGAAGGACATGATCGGCAGCCCCACGCTCGACCGCGACACGCGGCATGCCATATACAACGCAAGTATCCTCGTTCTGCGCAATGGTAAGGCCACCACCCGCCTTGATCCGCGCGAGGCCTTCCGCCCCGTCGGCGCCCATGCCCGTAAGCAAGGCGGCCGCCACACCGCGCCGGCCGGCGACCGATTCGAATAGCACATCGACCGATGGACGATGCCCATGACGGGGCGACTGCGCCTTCAGGCGGCACCGTGCCGGTTCGCCAGTTTGAACGATAAGGTGCCGCTGGGGGTCATGCGCGATGTAGACATGCCCCGGTTGCAAGCGGATCGCATCATCGGCCGGAACGACGCGCGGCAGGCATCGAGCGTCGAGACGCTTGATCATGCCGTACACGAAACCCGCGCGTATGTGTTGCACGATCAGCGTGGGTGGGCAGTTGGCAGGAAAGGCCGTCAGGACGGTCTCCAGCGCGCTGACACCGCCGGTCGATGCCCCCAAGACGACAAGCGACGGCAAGTGCGCGGCCGAGGCCACGGGGCTGGCCGGCCTGTCGCATGTCGGCCGATCCGAAGCGCGGTGGCCCGGCTCTCTGAGGAAGCCATCGAAAATCAGTTCGGGATCGCCGCCGTCCGCGAAGTGGATGAAGGGAATCGATTTCCTCAGCCGCGCCGGGGTCCTGTCGCGAGCGTGATCGCCGTAAATGACGAACGAGATCGACAGCGCGTCGATCATGTGCAGGAACATGTCGAAGCCAGCATCACCGGTGATGTCCGCGCATAGCGCGATCGCATCGGGGCGCTGCGATTCGGCAAGGTCGAACGCCTCGGACAGCGATGCCGCCTCGATCGAAGTTCCGGCCGCGAAGTGCGCCATGATTCGCCCGCGCCGCGACGGATCGGAATCCGCGATCAGAAACCGCAGGCTGCTCTCGGTTTTGTTTTTCATGGATGCGGAACTCACAGTTCGGGCGAAGCGCCGGTTGCGGTCCGAAGTGACACAGGGCCGTAAAGAAAACCTTTCGGCCGCGGACCGACAAACCCACCGTTTTTCCCGATGCGCAGGTTCGCCGCCCAGACACTCGAGCGAAAGGAAACGTTAAGCCGGGTGTGCGTATGTCGTCTCAGCGGTGATGCCGGCGGATTCGTGGCCGGCCGAGATTGGAGCGGGCGGGCATGATTCCGGCCGGGACAGATGGTCGCGACTGGTAGATGGTTACTGGAGAGGCTCAATTGGACGACGTGCTGAAACTGCCCGAAACGATGGACGTCGCCCGCGCGCGCTCCCTCTTCGACGACCTGTTTCGACGCCGCGGCACGCCGCTGACGATCGATGCCTCGCAGGTCGAGAAAGCCGGCGCTCTTGCGATCGAGGTACTGATCGCGTGCGCGCGACAATGGCAGTCGGACGGAATCCCATTAACGATCGCCCACCAATCCCATGCCATGCTGGCAACATGGGGCGGTCTCGGGCTGGACCCGGACAGGTACGTCCCGGCCTCTTCTCCGACCGCTGAGGAAGGGGATGCGCCATGACGATCCGTATTCTGGCCGTTGACGACTCTCCGACAATGCGGGGCCTGATCGGCGCGGCTCTCACGCCCAGCGGGTTCGAGGTAAGATTTGCTCAGGACGGAATCGATGGGCTTGAACGCCTCCCGGAAGCGGACCCCGATCTGGTGATCACGGATATCAACATGCCGCGCCTCGACGGTTTCGGCGTGATCGAGGGCGTACGCAGCGACCCGACCTATGGAAGTCTGCCGGTGCTCGTCCTCACGACGGAAAGCGGGGAAGACCTCAAGGCCCGTGCGCGGCAGGCCGGCGCAACGGGCTGGATCGTCAAGCCCTTCGATGACGCGCGGCTGGTCTCGGTAATCAATCGTGTGCTGGGGGTCTGAGATGTCGGGTCTAGACGAATTGCGCATATCGTTCTTCCAGGAATGCGAGGACCTGTTGGACAGTCTGGGCGAAGGGCTTCGCGCCATGTCCGACCTTGCGGAGTCCGGAACCGCCGATGGCGACCTCGAAACGGTGCACGCCGTCTTCCGCGCCGTACATTCCATCAAGGGCGGTGCCGGAGCATTCGGGCTCGATGACCTCGTCACCTTCGCCCATCTTTTCGAGACCGTCCTTGACGAAATGCGCGGCGGCAAGATGGAAATCGCCGTCGACGCCATGCATATACTGCTGCGCGCCGGGGACATGCTGTCCGATCTCGTGTCCTGCGCGCGCGATGGACCGGAGCCCGATACCGAACGCGTGGGACAGCTCCTCGCAGAGCTCGATGCGCTGGCCGATGGCGCAAGTGGCGGAGATGACGACACTACGTTCGAATTCGTGCCTACAGTCTTGTCCGTCGATCCGATCGAAACGCTTGCCGCTGCCGAGGGCGACACGAACGCCATGCCGGAGAGCGAGTTCGCCACCGAACCGGACGCATCAAGCTACCGGATTCGTTTCGCGCCCAAAGGCGAGCTATATGGAACCGGCAACGAACCCCTGGCGCTGTTCCGGGCGCTGCGGCAGCTTGGCGATCTGACCATCGAAGCCGACGCGGACGCGGTTCCGCCACTGTCGGAATTCGATCCCTTGGAGCCCCGGCTTCGCTGGAACCTGACGTTGTCGACCGAAGCGGCGTGCGAGGAAATCGAGGCGGTCTTCGAATTCGTGGCCGATGTGGCCGAGCTTGCGATCGAAAACCTCACCGAGCCCGGGGAGGTGCCGGATCGCGCCATCGCGCCAGCGGAACCAACGCATGCGGACGCGGGTCGCGGTCCTGACCAGGCGACGCGGTCTTCAGACGGCGACACTCTCGCCTTGGAAACCGATCAGCTCCAATCAGCCGCAACGTCGCCAGGATCCTTCGACGACGAACCACCGGCAAGTCAGCCCGGACCGGCGCGCCCCGCAGGTCCCAGTTCACCATCGGCGACACAGTCCTCCGCAACCGCGCCCGCGACAATCCGGGTCAATCTCGACCGCGTCGACCGGTTGATCAATCTGATCGGAGAGCTTGTGATCATGGAGGCCATGCTCTCGCAGGCCATCGACAGTGCCGGGCTGGCCTCCGACAGCGACGTCTCCAATGGTCTCGACGGGATCAAGCAACTGGCATCCGGCATCCAGGAAAGCGTCATGGCGATCCGGGCGCAGCCTCTGAAACCGGTTTTCCAGAGGATGCACAGGATCATCCGCGAAGCCGCCGACGCGACGGGCAAGCAAGTGCGTCTCGTCACGACGGGAGAGACCACGGAGGTCGACAAGACGGTCATCGAAAGACTTGTCGATCCGTTGACACACATGATCCGGAATTCCGTCGACCATGGCCTCGAGGATGCGGCCGAACGCGGGGCCGGCGGAAAGCCCGAGACCGGGACGATCACCCTGTCGGCCGCACATCGGTCCGGCCGGGTGATTATCGAGGTGTCCGATGACGGTGCCGGAATCAACCGAGAGAAGGTGCGCAGCATCGCGGAAGCAAAGGGACTTGTCCCGCCCGGGACCTCGTTGAGTCCGGGCGAGATCGACAATCTGCTATTTACTCCCGGCTTTTCCTCGAAGGACGAAGTATCGGCCCTCTCGGGTCGGGGCGTCGGGCTCGATGTTGTGCGGCGCGAAATCCAGGCGCTGGGCGGACGCGTCACGATCCAATCAGCGGCCGGCGAGGGCACAACTTTCACCATCGCCCTTCCACTCACCCTCGCCGTTCTGGAGGGAATGCTGGTCGAGTTCGGTGGGGAAATGATGGTTCTTCCGCTTTCCGCCATCCTCGAGACCCTTCGTCCCTCCAGCGCGACCATACACGCAATCGGACGCACCGGCCGCGTGGTAGCCAACCGTGGCGAGCTGATCCCGATCATAGATCTGGCGGAAGCCTTCGGTGTCGCCGATCCTAGCTCCCCGGGGGAACGCGACGTCCTTCTTCTGGTGGAATGTGAGGCCGGAAGACGCGCGGCCCTCGCCGTTGATGTGATCCACGATCAACGCCAGGTCGTCATCAAGAGCCTGGAGGAAAACTACGGGGTGATCCCCGGGATTTCCGCGGCCACCATCCTCGGTAACGGGCGCATCGCACTGATCGTCGACCCGGAAGAGATCATCGCCTCCGCCGGGCTGGACACCGCCACGCCTCAACTTGCAGCAAACGAGTAAACCATGCTTCAGAACAGCGCCCATGATGCGCCCGGACGGCGCGAAGTCGTGTCCTTCAAGGTCGCGGACCAGGATTTCTGCATAGACATCGGCGTCGTGCGGGAAATACGCGGCTGGACCGCCACGACGATTCTCCCGCACGCTCAGGACTACGTGAAAGGCGTGGTCAATCTGCGCGGCTCCGTGGTGGCCGTGGTGGACCTGTCCGCCCGGCTTGGCTTCGGTCCGACCAAGCCGGAGGCGCGCCATATCATCATCATAGTGATGATCGGCGACCAGACGATCGGACTACTGGCCGATGTCGTGTCCGACATCCTCACCATCGACGACACGTCGATGCGCCAGGTACCGGATATCGCGTCCGAGGTTGCAAGGGATTTCATCAGCAGCGTCGTGACCTTCGAGGACGGACACATGCTGCGGAAAATCGATCTGTCGCGCGTCCTGCCCGAGCTTGGAGCCGAGCTCGTATGAAATCGGAAGGCGCAAACTCTCCCGTGCGGTCCCGTGCGGCTTCCGTCATCATGTCCGACGCGGACTTCGCGGCGTTCGCGGAGCTGATCCATGCGAAGACAGGCATTGTCATAAACGACGCGAAGCGAAGCATGCTTGTCTCGCGACTGTCTCGCAGACTTCGCGATCTCGGGCTCACCGACTTCGGCAGCTACCGCAAGCTACTCACTTCGGACGCGGACACGAAAGAGCACCGCGCCTTCATTTCCGCGATCACGACCAACGTCACAAGTTTTTTCAGGGAACCAGGCCATTTCGACGTTCTGGCCGCGATGGTTCCCGATTTCGCGGCGCGGGCGCAGGCCGGGGAGAGGGTCCGCATCTGGTCGGCCGGCTGTTCCTCGGGAGAGGAACCATACAGTATCGCGATGACCCTGAAGGCGAAGTGGGCCAAGCTGGACCAAGCCGACCTGCGGGTCCTAGCCACCGACATCGACCCGGGAATGGTCGCGACGGCGCGACGAGGCGTCTACACGGCCCAGCAGATCGGAGAGGATCCCCCCGCGCTACTGCGGCAAAACATGACACGACAGCCCAACAGCGGAGAGTTCACCATCGACTCGTCCCTCAAGCGGAATTTGCGGTTCGAGGAGCTGAACCTGCTCGGACCATGGCCCTTCAACGGAATGTTCGACGTGATCTTCTGCCGCAATGTCGTCATTTATTTCGACGCCCCGACGCGAATGGGCCTATGGAGGCGCTTCGCCGAGCGCCTGCGCCCCGGCGGAACTCTTTTCGTCGGACATTCGGAACGCGTGGACGGCGATCTCGAAGCCCTCCTCGAGCCGGCCGGTGTGACGCAATATCGACGCACGGACCGTCCCGCCGGTGCATCCTACGGTCGCGCCAGCGCCTAGCGCGATTTCCCGACGCCATGCCCAAACAACGAGCGGATCCATCAAATGTCCCTGAAAAACAGTCTGCAGATCATGGTCGTCGACGACATGTCGGTCAGCCGTGGCCTTATCGAAAACGCCCTCGACGAGATCGGCCTGAGGCACGTTGATTTCAAAACAGACGGCTCCAGCGCCCTGCGCAGCCTCGTGGGGAGCCCGGTTCACCTTGTGATTTCCGACTACAACATGCCTGGAATGGATGGGCTCAGCCTTCTGGAAGCCCTGCGCCGCAACAAGTCGACGCAGAGAATCGGCTTCATCCTGATCACCGGTCGCGCAGATCGGGAGGTTCTGACCCGGGGGCAGCAACTGGGTATGAACAACTTTCTGACCAAACCGTTTTCGACACAAGGTCTGAAGACATGCATCGAACAAGTGGTCGGGGTGCTGCATTGATCATCGATGACCATTCCGAAGGCGGACCGCAGGGTCCGTCTACCGGCCAGCACAGCACGGCAGCGAAAATTCTGGCCGCATGCGTCATGGAGGCCGAACGCCAGGCCGAGGCGTTGGCCCGGATGGACACTGCGGTTGGTGCCGCACTTGGCACAGGACAGGCCACTATTGACCATAAAACCTTGCAGGCGCTGGACCTTCTCCGCCAGGAAGCAGACGGTCTCGCGCGCATGCTGCGGCTCGCCACCTCCATGCCGTCGGCCGACTCTGTCATCGACGCTTCGTCGATTTCCCGCTGCGTGCCCATCGCGGCCCAGCGCGTGCGCCTGACGACCTGAGCGCAACCGCGGTGGCGCAAATCCATCCGGCATCGAGATCTACTGCCGGTCAAGCGAAACGTCACCTGCCTTTGCTCGGTTCGTCGCGCTTCCGCTCCGCCTCCCCCTGGCATCCTCGATACGGGGGCCGTTCCAGCTGCGACCATCGGTTATGATCGGCCGGCACTGGACTTAACCACGTCTTGAGGAGTTGCGGGATAGACACCCGACCGCGACGATGTTCTCCGCAGGAGGTCTCCGAGATTGAGCAACGATACGAACGCCCGCCCATTGATCATCAAACGCAAGAAGGTGTCCGGCGGCGACGGGCACCATGGCGGCGCATGGAAGGTCGCTATGTTGCCCTTTCCTCTACTGTATCGGCGCCGGTTTCGCGCCAAGGGTCATCGGGTCGGTGCCGACCCTTTCAATCGTCATTCTGACGCCTGCGGCCCCTCTTGCCGGGCCACGCCACACGAAGCGGTGCGAGGCCGACCATCGCGAAGATCCATGAACAACGTGCTAAATCGCCCGATCGCGTGGGTCTCATTCGGCGAAAACTTGAGATGACCTTTGCGCGAAACGGCGGCGCGCTAGCGGCGGGCGAGCGTCTGGCCCGTGGCGGCCTGCGGCGAAAGTCGCCCCGATGCGTCATAGGTCGACAGCCGTGCGCCCTGCCCTCCCGCACGGAGCGTCCGAACCTCCGCGAGACCGGAGAGCGCCGCCCGGATCAGCCGCGCGTTATCGTCCGCCATGGACCTGAGCCGCGCAAGATGCGGCGGCGGGATTCCGGGCTTCAGCGTCTCGATCGCACGCTCAAGCCGTGGCGCGATTGCCCCAAGGGTCTCCAGCCGCCCCGCCCGCAACGCGGCACGCTGTTCGTCGAGCAGCGCCTCGAGACGCGACACCCCGCGGCCGGCCTCACCGAAGCGTCTCATGCGCCTTCCCGCGCGACAAGGGCGCGAAAGATGCCCTCCGCCAGCCCGATGCCGCCGCGCTCCGCGAACAGACGCGCGTGTTCCTGGTTCAGGAAGGACGAGAACTGAGCCTCCCCGACGCCGCCACCAAACGCGTCCGACCCGGCCCCCAGCCCCGAATGCTTGAGCATTTCGGCAAGAAAGGCGGCCTCCAGATCGCGGGCGACCTCGCGAAGCGCCTCTTGCCCCCCGGTCCGGGATGCCTCGTCGGAATGGTGCGGCAAGCGTGGGGCGCTGGCGGGACTGTCGATCTGCATGGAACATCTCGCATTCGAGGGATTTTCGCACAGCGTGCCGCGATGGCGTAAAGATTCCGTAAGGCCATAACGCGTAGGCAGGCAACCAGAGCAAAGCACAACGGACAGCCAGAATGGATGCTCCTTCACCCTTGCCGCGATCTTTCGGCGCAATGCCCCCGGCCGCGAGCGGTCGCGACCGACCGCGGGACCGGCCAGAAGCGGCCGGTGATGACGGTTTCGCCAGCCTTGTCGCCCTGCCCGAAGCGGACGGTGTCGCCCTGCCCGAAGCGGACGGTGCGGTCGACAAACCAGCACAGGGCGGCATTCTGCCGGCCGCGCAGTCCGCCGGAGCGCGGGGATCGGGCTGGCGATCGGCCGATTATCCAACAGCCGAAGGCCGTCGCGTGTCGCCATCGGATGTCGCCGTGCGTGCCGATATTCCAACGGTGGAACCGGGGGTTGCGCCGCCACGACCTGTGGATCTGTCCGACGCAACAGCCGACGACACGACCGTGGCACAGGGCACGACCGGGCCGACGCGGCCTGTTTCGTCCCTTTGGGGCGCACAGTCCGACCTGCCTTTCGGCACCACCAGCGCGGAATCGGCCGGGCCGCCGCGCGAAGCGCGGCAGGGCCAGCAACACGCGCCGCGTACTGTGCCCGTGGGCGGCCCGGTCACACCATCCGCGCCATCGGGAGACGTGGTGTCACCCTCCGGGACGATCGAGGCCGAGGCCGCGGCAAGGCTAGTGGCAGGGAACTCCGCAACGGGTCCCGATCCCGTTCATGTGTCGCCGGGCGCGCCTCCCGGCTCGGGCGTCGATGCTCCGCCGGGGGCGACACCGCAGCCCGGCGGCTGGCGCGGAGCGCCCAACGGCACCGCAACCGACCTGCGCCCGAAGGCAGGCGGTCCGCCGGACGAGGCGGGCGGTCTTGCCCGAACCCGCGCCATAGCCCGACCGGACGCGGTTGAACCGACCGTCGAGACGCGACGGTGGCTCGATACCGACACCGCGGCAACGGCATCACCCTCCGGGACGACGGCATCACCCTCCGGGACGGTGGAACGCGGGAAACAGCACGCGCCAGCGGGATCGCCCGCCCTGGCCGCGCGTGACGCTGGCGCCGGGATGAAAACCGCCAGCACCGCTACCCTGCAGCTATCGGCCGTCACGGCCCATGACGGCCCGATGCGTGCCGAGATGTCCGAGGAAACGGACGGTATCGAATGGCCGTCGAACCCGAACCGTGCCCCTGACGTCGCGCGGCGCGCGGCTCGGGCCATGCCCGCCGTTTCGTCAGCGCCCCCGGCACCAGGAGACAACACACCACGTCAGCCGGTGCCATACCCCCCTCTCGCAAGCGAGGCGACCGGAGCCGACCCTCAAAAGGCGGCTGCCGCTCCAATGATCACCATTCCGGCGACTGCGGCGATGGATGCGCCTCCAGTTGCGGCCGTCGCCACCGCCACGTCGCCCGCACAGTCCGGGATCGCGAACCGTGCCGCTCCGGCGCCAGACCTGCGGGTGGCGCGGATCTCCGACGGCGCGGCCTTGCCGCCACCAAGGATTGGCCCCGAAATCATCCAGCCGTCGCCGAAGCCCACCCATTCGACGACGCCTGCCCTGGTTCCGGGGGGGAGCGACGCAGTGATCGCGCTGTCCCGATCGCCCGAGATCGGCGCGATACCGGACTTCGACGGCCTTGGCCCTGCCACAGCTCCGCAAGCACTCTCCACTCCGGGCGCCACCACGCATGCAGCGGTCTTCGCAGGCACGGGCGCGGCCGTTCCGCAGCAGATCGCCCAGCATATCGCCGCAAGCCTGCCGAAGCCGGTCAGCGACATGGGCAATGGCACGCTGGAACTCGCCCTCGACCCGCCGGAGCTTGGCCGCGTACGGATGAGCCTGGTCGAGGTCGGCGGCGTCATGACGCTGTCGATCGTCGCCGATCGTCCGGAAACCGCCGAGTTGATGCGGCGGCACATGGACATCCTCGCACAGGAATTCAGCCGCGCCGGCCTGGATGCGCCCAATGTCCGCGTCGGCACGGGCTGGGACGGTTCGGGCAGTGCGCCGGACCGGGACGGGGCGCCCGCCGCGCCGCCGGACACCGGCCCGGATGCCGAAACCGCCCCCGTCGCCATGCATGCACACACGGCGCGGATGCGCCCAGACGATCCGACCCGCGCGCTCGACCTGAGACTCTGACCGAAAGGCAACCTGATGGAGATTCTTCCCAACACCTCCCGCCCCGATGCGTCGCGTCCCGACAGGGCGTCCGCCCCCTCCACCGCCGCGCAGGACCAGACCGCAATCACGGCGGATTTCCAGACCTTCCTGCAACTCCTCACCACGCAGCTGAAGAACCAGGACCCCCTCAACCCGATGGAATCGACGGAATACGCCACCCAGCTGGCGACGTTTTCCGGGGTCGAACAGCAGGTGCGCACCAATGAACTGCTTGAAACGCTGTCGACCGGTTTCGCCACCCTCGGCATGGGCGAACTGAGCGGCTGGATCGGGATGGAGGCGACGGCCGAGATGCCAGCAGTCTTCACCGGCGCGCCCGTGACCGTGCAAGCGACACCATCACCGCGCGCCGACCGGCTGGAGCTGATCGTCACGAACGCCGCCGGGTCGGTGGTTCAACGGCTTCCGGTCCCGCTATCGGACGCACCGTTCGAATGGACGGGAACGGACCTGAACGGGCGGACCCTGCCGCCGGGCATCTACGATCTCGCGGTCGAGAACTGGGACGGAGAGGATCTTGTCGACACCCGGCCCGCCAACGTCCGCGCCACCATCGAGGAGGCGCAGCTGCGCGACGGTCAGGTGCTGCTGACGATGCCGGGCGGCGTGCAGGTACCGACCGATGCCGTGACCGGCCTGCGGCGCCCGGCGAACTAGACGCCGAATATCAGGATGATCACCGCCAGAAGCCCCGCGCCACCGGCGGCATAGGCCGCACGCTCCGGCCAGGGGGATCGCACCTCGCGGCGCGGCGGGTTGGCCTGGGCGATCAGCGCGCCTTCGGCCAGTTGCGGCAGGCGGGGGCCGAACCGCGCCAGCACCCGCGCCGTGGTCGCAAGATCGCGCACGAGCGCCTTGGGCCCGACATTCTCGCGGATATATTCCTCGACCACGGGGCGCGCCACCGTCCAGATGTTCATCGAAGGATCGAGCGACCGCGCCACCCCTTCCACCACCACCATGGTGCGTTGCAGCAGGATCAGCTCGGTGCGCGTCTCCATCCCGAAGCGCTCGGTCACTTCGAACAGGTAGGACAGAAGCCGCGCCATGGAGATGCGGTTCGCGTCCATACCGAAGATCGGCTCGCCCACGGACCGCAGCGCCTGCGCGAATTCGCCCACGTCCCTGTCCGGCGGCACGTAACCGGCCTCGAAATGCACCTCGGCGACCCGGCGGTAATCCTTGCGGATGAAGCCATAGAGGATCTCGGCATAGACGCGGCGCGTGTATTCGTCGATACGACCCATGATCCCGAAATCGAGGGCGACGACGTCCCCGTTCGGGGCGACCTTCAGGTTTCCCTGATGCATGTCCGCGTGAAAGAATCCGTCGCGCAGCGCATGGCGCAGGAACGTCTGCAGCACACGCGCGGCCAGCGCCTTGCGGTCATGGCCCGCCGCGTCGATCGCGGCCAGATCCGACAGCGGTATGCCCTCGGCCCAGCCCAGCGTCATCATCCGGCGCGAGGACAGGAACCACTCGACCTGCGGCACCACGAAGCCCGGGTCGTCCTCGGTATTGGCGGCGAACTCACCGGCGGCAGAGGATTCGATCCTGAGATCGAGCTCCTGCAGCACCACGCCTTCGAAATGTTCTATCACGGCGCGCGGCCGGAGCCTGCGGGAGGCCGGCGAGACCGTCTCGATCACCCATGCGATCAGGTAGAAGGCGTCGATATCCTTGCGAAACGCCCGCTCGATCCCGGGCCGGAGGATCTTGACGGCGACCGCGCGTTCGGTTCCGACCAGCTTGGCCTTGTGGACCTGCGCGATGGAGGCCGCCGCCACGGGATCCGAAAACTCCGAGAAGAGCGCGCCGAGCGGTTTCTCCATCTCGTGTTCGACGACGCGGCGGGCCACATCGGTGGGAAATGGCGGCAGCTTGTCCTGCAGCACCTGCAACTCCCCCGCGAGGCGGTCGCCGACCACGTCGGGGCGCGTCGACAGGATTTGCCCGAACTTGATATAGGCCGGGCCCAGCGCGGTCAGCGCGCGCGGCACCGGCGGCACGTTCGGATCGCCGCGCAGGCCAAGCCACTTGAAGGGCCAGCCCAGCACGCGGGCCACGACACGGACGGGCGCGGGCGCTTCCATCGCCTCCAGAACCGCGCCCATCGCGCCGGTCCGCTCGAACGTCGCGCCGGTGCGCACCAGCCGCCAGATGTTGTGCGGGCCCCTCACCTCAGATCTTCCAGCCCGAATGCAGCGCCGCGATCCCGAACGAAAGGTTGCGATAGGCCACGCGTTCGAACCCGGCGGCGCGGATCATGGAGGCGAATGCCTCCTGATCGGGGAACTTGCGGATCGATTCGACGAGATACCGGTAACTTTCGCGATCCCCAGCAATCATCTGGCCCATGCGCGGGATGACGTTGAAGGAATAGAGATCGTAGAGCTTCTGAAGGCCGTCATTTGGCAGCTGGCTGAACTCCAGCACCATCAGCCGCCCACCGGGCCTGAGGACGCGGAAGGCCTCGGACAGGGCATCGGGAATGCGCGTGACGTTCCTGATGCCGAAGCTGATCGTGTAGACGTCGAAGGAATTGTCCTCGAACGGCAGAGCCATGGCATCGCCCACGACCCAGTCGAGCTTTTGGGCGACCTGCGTCGCCTCGGCCCGCTTCTGTCCCTCGACCAACATCTGCTCGGTCATGTCGAGCACGGTGGCGGTTGCCCCCGGCGCGCGCTTGAGGAAGCGGAACGCGATGTCGCCCGTACCGCCCGCCACATCCAGCAGGCGCTGCCCATCGCGCGGAGCGAGCCAATCCATCATCGCATCCTTCCACAGACGATGGACGCCCCCGCTCATCACGTCGTTCATGATGTCGTAGCGGCTGGCCACGTTGGTGAAGACGCCGTGGACCAGACCGGCCTTTTCCTTCTCGTCGACCGTCTGGAACCCGAAATGCGTGGTGTTCGTCTCGTCCGCCATGCTGCCGCCCTATTGCTGTCGTGATGGGAGGTAATCCTTCGGCCCGCGAAGGACAAACCATCAATTGCCGCAGGAGCTTTCCGCGATGAGCGACCTGACCATGTTCCTCGTCTATCTCGGCCTCGCGGTCGCACTGGCATTCGCCGCGCGATACTCGCGGGTCCTGCGGCGCATGATCGGGTGGCACACCTTCGGGTCGAGGCCACGTTCCGACACGATCGAAAGCGCTCTGTCTGCAAGGCTCGCGTCGGTCGGTACGGAGATGGAGGCCGTCACCGAAGGCGATTGGCGCGTGTTCCGGCCCAGCATCGGTGCGCGGCTCCTCACGCCGGCCCTTTCGGTGGCCTTGCTGCTGACGATGTTCGATCCCTCGAAACTGGGCTACGCCGAGGTCGATCTGCCGCCGATGATGGCCGCCGGAATTCTCCTGCTCCTCGTCTATGCCAATGTCTCGATGCTGCGCTACCGCGTCGAGGTGGCCGGCGACACACTCGCCCTGCGCACCACCCTTTTACCCGTGCGGCAGTTCGACCTGCGCCAGCTCGATGCCATCGAGGAGGACGCGGTACACTCCTTCCGCCTCGGTTTCGTGGACGGGCGCAGCGTCGAGATCCTCAAAACGGTTGCAGGCGCGGCAGAGCTGCGCCACATCCTGCGGGTTCGACTGAAGCGTAACCCGAGGGGCTGATGCCCGAACTGCCCGAAGTGGAAACCGTGCGCCGCGGCCTCGCCCCCGTTCTCGAGGGTGCCGTGATCGCGACCGCGCGGGTGAACCGGCCCGACCTGCGCTGGCCGTTCCCCGAGCGCATGGCCGAGCGGCTGACCGGCGCCCGCGTCGAGCGCCTGCGCCGGCGGTCGAAATACATCCTCGCCGATCTCTCGACAGGCGAGACGCTGATCATCCATCTGGGCATGTCGGGCCGCATGATCGTGTCGGTCGGCGATACGACGCGAGCCGCGCCGGGCGTGTTTCACCACGTCCATCCCGCGCCCGAGAAACACGATCACGTCGTGTTCGACACCGAGGCCGGCGCGCGCATCACCTTCAACGACGCGCGGCGCTTCGGCGCCATGGACCTCACGCCCACGGATCAGGTGGAGGCCCACTGGCTGCTGAGCGGGCTGGGCCCGGAACCGCTGGGCAATGCGTTCCACGAGGATCAACTGGCGCGCGCCTTCGAGGGCAAACGCTCGCCGGTCAAGGCGGCACTTCTGGACCAGCGGATCGTCGCGGGGCTGGGCAATATCTATGTCTGCGAGGCGCTGTTCCGGTCCGGCATCTCGCCGTTGCGGCATGCCGGGCGGATCTCCCGACCCCGGATCACGCAGCTCGCCGGCGACATCCGAACCGTTCTGGCCGAGGCGATCGCGGCCGGCGGTTCGTCTCTCCGCGACTACCGACAGGCCGATGGCGATCTGGGTTATTTCCAGCATAATTTCAGGGTCTACGGGCGCGAAGGCGACCCCTGCCAAACCCCCGATTGCCCTGGCGTCATCCGCCGAAAGGTGCAGTCCGGGCGCTCGAGCTTCTATTGCCCGGTCTGTCAAAGATAGCTTGAACCCAGCGCTGGCGATGCTAACCCTGCCCCTCTGAGCGCCCGCCGAACACGTGACGCGGGCCCCCAAACAGCCGGAGTTTCCGACGCATGGCCTATGAAACGCTGATCGTCGAGATCGAGGATCACATCGCGCTGATCAAGCTCAACCGCCCCGACGCAATGAACGCGCTCAACACGCAGCTCCTGGGAGAACTCGGCAAGGCGCTGAAATCCGCCGAGGAGAACGAGAAGGTCCGATGTGTCGTCCTGACCGGGTCTGAAAAGGCCTTCGCCGCCGGTGCGGACATCAAGGAGATGTCGGAAAAGAGCTTCGTGGAGGCCTTCACCTCCGACATGTTCGGTGCCGAGGTGGCGCAGATGCTCCGCTGCCGCAAGCCGATCATCGCCGCCGTTTCTGGCTATGCGCTGGGCGGCGGGTGCGAGCTTGCCATGATGTGCGACTTCATCATCGCCGCCGACACGGCGAAGTTCGGCCAGCCCGAGATCAACCTCGGCGTCGTGGCCGGGATCGGCGGCACACAGCGGCTTACGCGCTTTGCAGGCAAGTCGAAATCCATGGACATGCACCTTACCGGCCGCTTCATGACCGCCGAGGAGGCCGAGCGCGCAGGCCTCGTCAGCCGCGTCGTGCCCGCCAAGAAGCTGATGGAAGAGGCAATGGGCGCGGCCGCCAAGATCACCGAGAAATCCGCCGTGACCGTCATGGCGGTGAAAGAGGCCGTCAACCGCGCCTATGAGACACCCCTGAGCGAGGGCCTGCTGTTCGAGCGGCGGCTGTTCCACGCGCTTTTCGCGACCGAGGACCAGTCCGAGGGCATGTCGGCCTTCCTCGAAAAGCGCGAGCCGCAGTTCCGCGACAAGTGACGCAAGGCGCCTGCTTGTGAAAACCGCGTCCGGGGGCTTTCCTTCCGTGCCGCTTTGCCTTATCGGCCTTTTTCAGACATGCGCGTGAGGTCCGCTTTGGCCAGATCACCCCGGTAGCGAACCCGGGGCTCTCGGGTCCTCCCGCGTCGTAGAACCGTATCGAAGACCCGAAGAGAAAGATCCGACGCAATGGCAAATTCACCCCAAGCCAAGAAACGTGCGCGCCAGAACGAGGCGCGCTTCCAGATCAACAAGGCGCGCCGGTCGCGCATCCGCACCTTCCTGCGCCGCGTCGAGGAAGCCATCGCATCCGGCGATCAGACCGCCGCCGCGACCGCGCTGCGTGCTGCCCAGCCCGAACTGATGCGCGGCGTCACGAAGGGGGTGTTGCACCAGAACACCGCGTCCCGGAAAATGTCGCGTCTGAGCGCCCGCGTGAAGGCGATGGCCACCTGACCGAGTCCGGCTTCGCCCTTGTTTTAAAGGCGTCTCTTCGGGGGCGCTTTTTTTTCGTTCGGATTTTCCATTACTCCGTAAGGCACTTAAATCGGGCCCCAAGATTCGAAGTTTGTGGTCCCGTGGAGTCAAGGACGAAGATATGTTGCGAGCCCTGCGCGACTCCCGCTAGCGTCTTCGAGTGATTCAGACGCCTGGGGGGCGGATGGAACGAGCGAAGGGCAGTGCCCGGGGTCGGAAATGATGTCGCCGTAGGGACAGGACCGGTGACGCATAAGGGTGAAAACGCCGTACCTCGTAGCAACCCGTCGGTTGGAATGGCTGGGTCGCGATCGACCATGAGGTGATCGCGTGACAGGCCACCGAACTCGTTTCGAATGCCCCGCGACCTAGAGGACTTGGGATTGAGCAGCTGCGCGTCGCTGTATTTCGGCGCGGAAGTGTTAATTTTGCTCTAACCATATGCCGACATGTCATCGGTGCGCTTTTTTGAGCGCAGGCGGTTGCGAAGGTCGTTCTGGTGCGCTGTATCGCCTCGCACGCGCACGGTGTCGGGAATCGGGGTAAGATGGCTGGCGTGGCAGCGGCCGAAAAAAAGAAACGAGGGAAAGAATGACGGAAGACACGTGGGGCCAGGTACGCGACGAACTCCTGAAGGCAGTTGGGAAGAACAACTTCTCGGCATGGATCGCACCGATCAGCTTCGATCGCATGGACGGCCGGACGGCACGGTTTCACGTTCCAACGAATTTCTTCGGCTCGTGGGTCTCCCAGAACTATGGTGACGTGATCCGGCGCCACCTCGCCTCGGCCGGGATCGGCGCGGATCGCGTCGAATTCCATGTGGCTCCGGCGGGCGCGCACGATGCCGGCGACGCGCCGGACCAAGGAAAATCAGCCGAACTCGAGGCGGCCGTCGCGGTCGCCCCGGTTCTCGCGCAATCGGCTGCCGCCAACCCCGTGGCCGGTGCCGTGGCCGATGTTCGCCCTCCCGTCCGCAACGATGCGCCCAAATCTCCGGGCACGTCGCCAGCCGCCAGGCCCGCAAACGCGAAGGCGGACGTGCCGACAGGCTCGAACCTCAACCCGCATTTCACCTTCGAGAATTTCGTCGTCGGCAAACCGAACGAATTGGCGCAGGCCGCCGCGCGCCGCGTGGCCGAAGGCCGTGACGTGACCTTCAACCCGCTGTTCCTCTATGGCGGCGTGGGTCTCGGCAAGACGCACCTGATGCACGCCATCGCGTGGGAGCTTCAGGCGAATTTCCCCGAGGCCGACATCCTCTATCTCTCGGCCGAGCAGTTCATGTACCGCTTCGTTCGGGCGCTTCGCGAACAGGACACGATCGGCTTCAAGCAGATGTTCCGCTCGGTCGACGTGCTGATGGTCGATGACGTGCAGTTCATCGCCGGCAAGACCTCCACCCAGGAGGAGTTCTTCCACACCTTCAACGCGCTCGTGGAGATGGGCAAGCAGATCGTCATTTCCGGCGACCGCGCGCCGGTCGACATGGACGAGCTCGACAGCCGCATCGCCTCGCGGCTGCAATGCGGGCTGGTCGTCGATATCCACCCGACCGATTACGAACTGCGTCTCGGCGTGCTGCAGCACAAGGCCGAGCGGATGCGCGAGCGTAATCCCCGGGTCCAGATCGCCGATGGCGTGCTGGAATTCATCGCGCGCAAGATCTCGTCGAACATCCGCGTGCTCGAAGGCGCGCTGACCCGTCTTTTCGCGCTCGCCGATCTTGTCCAGAAGGACATCACGATGGAGCTGGCGCAGGATTGCCTCGCCGACATCCTCAAGCACACCGACAAGAAGGTGACGATGGATGAGATCATCAAGAAGACCTGCGAATACTACAACCTTCGTCAGTCCGACCTGATGAGCGCGAACCGGTCCCGCGCGATCGCCCGACCGCGCCAGATCGCCATGTTCTTGTGCAAGAAGTTGACCACGCGGTCCCTCCCCGAGATCGGGCGCAAATTCGGCGGCCGCGACCACACCACGATCCTTTACGGTGTGCGCAAGATCGAGGAACTGATCCAGGTGGACAGCCAGATCGCCGAGGATGCCGAAATTCTGCGGCGCATGCTCGAGGCCTGAGCGCCCATCGTAGCGCGTTGGGGTTGACGCCCGCAGAGAGACAGGGAAACTCCGGCAAAACACTTGTGCTCGCGGGAGGAAAGGCTAGTCTCCGCCTCCCGCGATCTGTCGGAGTCAGGGCATGAAACTCTCCATCGAGCGTGCGGCGCTTTTGCGCGCTGTCTCTCAGGCGCAGTCGGTCGTCGAACGGCGCAACACGATCCCAATTCTGGCCAACGTCCTGATCGAGGCCGAGGGCGAGACCGCCAGTTTCCGCGCCACGGATCTGGATATCGAGGTGGTCGATCGCATCCCGGCACAGGTGGAGCGCGCGGGCGCCACGACGGTCTCGGCCGTGACGCTGCACGAGATCGTGCGCAAGCTGCCCGACGGTGCGCTGGTCAGCATCACCGAGGACAGTGCCGCCGGAAGGCTTCTGGTGGAGGCGGGGCGGTCCACCTTCCAGCTGGCCACCCTGCCCAGGGAAGACTTCCCGGTGATGACGGCCACCGACTACCCGGCGAATTTCGCAGCACCCGCGCCAATGCTGCGCCGGCTCTTCGACAAGTCGAAATTCGCCATTTCCACCGAGGAAACGCGGTATTACCTGAACGGTGTCTACTTCCACGTGGCCGAGGGCGAATCCGGCGCGACGCTGCGCGCCGTGGCAACCGACGGGCACAGGCTGGCGCGGATCGATGCGCCGCTTCCCGACGGCGCGGCCGACATGCCCGGTGTCATCGTGCCGCGCAAGACGGTGGGCGAATTGCGCAAGCTTCTGGAGGATGACGAGGCCGAGATCGCAGTTTCGGTCTCCGAGACCAAGATCCGTTTCGCCACACCCGAGATCACGCTGACCTCCAAGGTCATCGACGGAACCTTCCCGGACTATTCGCGGGTGATCCCGACCGGCAACACCCGCCGGATGGAGGTCGATGCCAGCGATTTCGCCAAGGCGGTGGATCGCGTGGCGACGGTGTCCTCGGAACGCTCGCGCGCGGTGAAGATGCAGCTCGACGAGGACCGCCTGATCCTGTCGGTCAACGCCCCCGACGCCGGCGCCGCCGAGGAGGAACTGGCCGTGGCCTATGGCGACGAGAAGCTCGAGATCGGGTTCAACGCCAAGTACCTTCTGGAAATCGCAAGCCAGGTCGATCGCGAGAATGCGGTATTCATGTTTGCGTCCTCGGCCGAACCAACCCTGATGCGGGAAGGCGACGACCTGAGTGCGATCTACGTCGTGATGCCGATGCGCGTGTGACCGGCCGGAATTGCCGGCAATCCCGACCGGGAAAAGCCGGCTTTTCCCTTCCGTTTTCCTGCAGGAAAACGCTTCCATGACCCCCCATGTCGCCCATATCGGCCTTTCGCATTTCCGCAGCCACAAGCGCACGCGGCTCGACCTCGACGGCCGTCCCGTGGCGCTGTTCGGCCCCAACGGCGCGGGCAAGACCAACCTGATGGAAGCCGTGTCCTTCCTGTCGCCCGGGCGTGGCTTGCGCCGCGCCACCGCCGAAGAGGTCATCCGCCGCCCCGAGGCGATCGGCTGGAAGATCCGCGCCACGCTGGCCGGTCCGGGTCTCAGCCACGAGGTCGAGCTTTCCGCCGAACCCGACGCGCCGCGCAGCGTGCGCATCGACGGCAAGGCCGCGCCGCAGACAGCCCTTGCGCGGTTGATCCGCATCGTCTGGCTGGTGCCGGCGCAGGACCGGCTCTGGATCGAAGGGGCGGATGGGCGGCGGCGATTTCTGGATCGCATGACGATGAGTTTCCTGCCCGACCACGCCGATGACGTGCTGACCTATGAGAAGGCCATGCGCGAACGCAACCGCCTGCTGCGCGACGAGGTGCGCGACCCGGCCTGGTACCGCGCGCTGGAAAGCCAGATGGCGGATGCGGGCGCCGCGATCACCGCCAACCGTCTCGACGTGCTGTCGCGCCTGCGGACGGCGCAAGAAGGCGCCGACACGGCCTTTCCCTCCGCCGGGCTGAGTCTCGAGGGCGAGACGGGTCCGCAGGACACGCCCGGCCTGGCCGAGGCGCTGGCCGATGGCCGCGCGCGCGACATGGCGGCGGGACGCACGCTCACCGGGCCGCACCGGGCCGACCTGGGCGCGGTCTACCTCGCCAAGGGCGTGCCCGCGCGGCGATGTTCCACCGGCGAGCAGAAGGCACTTCTGATCTCGCTGGTGCTTGCCAATGCGCGCGGCCTCAGGACGGAAACCGGCGCGGCACCGCTCATCCTGCTTGACGAGGTCGCGGCGCATCTGGACGCCGGCCGCCGTGCCGCGCTTTTCGACGAGATCTGCGCGCTCGAGGCGCAGGCATGGATGACCGGAACCGGCCCCGAGCTTTTCGCCGAGCTGGGCCAACGGGCGCAACATTTCGCCGTGCATGAGACCGACGGCATTTCGGAGGTCACCGCGCCGTGACTCTCACCGCCGCGCAACTGGGCCTCTACGCCACGGCGCTTTTCGTGCTGTTCCTCACGCCAGGGCCCGTCTGGCTTGCCACCGCGGCCCGCGCGCTCGCCCATGGCTGGGTGGCGGCGGTGCCTCTCGTGATCGGCGTGGCGCTGGGCGATGCGCTCTGGTCGGTGACGGCCGCCCTTGGCCTCGCGTGGGTCGTGGGCACCTACGGCTGGGTCATGGACGCACTGAAATGGGTCGCCGTGGGCGTGTTCGCCCTGATGGGGTGGCTTCTGATCCGCCACGCGGACAAGGCCATCTCCGCCGACAGCGCGTTGATCCGCCCCGGCGCGATGGCGGGTTTTCTCGCCGGGCTCGCCGCGATCCTCGCCAATCCCAAGGCGATCCTGTTCTACATGGGGATGCTGCCCGGCTTCTTCGATCTGACCCGCATCACGGCCCTCGACATCGTGGCGATCGCCGCCGTCTCCACCCTCGTGCCGCTGGTCGGCAATACCGGTTTCGCGATCCTTGTGGACACCGCGAGACGTCGGTTTTCCTCGCCCGAAAGGCTGGCGCGGATCAACCGGATCGCGGGCGGATTGCTCATCGCCGTGGCGGGGGTGATCGCGCTGACCTGACAAAACGAGCAGAGGTAGCGGAACCGCCGCCAAGCCCCTAAATATTGGGGGCAATCGCGTGACAAACCCGGCCGGGCCGGGTATAAAACGCCAAACAGAACAGGCATACTCAGGCATGGCAGACAACGCTTCGGCGGCCGCGGAATACGGCGCGGATTCCATCAAGGTTCTCAAGGGCCTGGAGGCCGTGCGCAAGCGGCCCGGCATGTATATCGGCGACACCGATGACGGCTCGGGCCTGCACCACATGGTCTACGAGGTCGTCGACAACGGCATCGACGAGGCGCTCGCGGGCCACGCGGACGCCGTTACGGTCACGCTGCACGCCGATGACAGCGTCTCGGTCAGCGACAATGGCCGCGGCATTCCGGTGGGCATCCACGAGGAAGAGGGCGTCAGCGCGGCCGAAGTGATCATGACCCAGCTGCATGCGGGCGGCAAGTTCGACCAGAACTCCTACAAGGTGTCCGGCGGCCTGCACGGCGTTGGCGTTTCCGTGGTCAACGCGCTGTCCGACTGGCTGGATCTGCGCGTCTGGCGCGACGGCAAGGAACATCACGCCCGTTTCGAACGCGGCGATACGGTCAAGCACCTCGAGGTCGTGGGCGATGCCAATGGCAAGACCGGCACCGAGGTCCGTTTTCTTGCCTCAACGACAACCTTCTCGAACCTCGACTATTCCTTCAAGACGCTCGAAAACCGCCTGCGGGAACTGGCCTTCCTCAATTCCGGCGTGAAGATCGTGCTGCAGGACCTCCGCCACGCGGAACCCCAGCGCGTCGAGATGGAATACGAGGGCGGCGTCCGGGAATTCGTCAAGTATATCGACCGCTCAAAGACCCCGATGATCGAGGAACCGATCTATGTCGAGGGCGAGAAGGACGGCATCTCCGTCGAGGTCGCCATGTGGTGGAACGACAGCTACAACGAAATGGTGCTGCCGTTTACCAACAACATCCCGCAGCGCGATGGCGGCACGCATATGGCGGGCTTTCGTGGCGCGCTGACGCGGACGATGAACCATTATGCGAACTCCACCGGCATCGCCAAGCGCGAGAAGGTGAACTTCACCGGCGACGACGCGCGCGAGGGGCTGACCTGCGTCCTGTCCGTGAAGGTACCGGACCCGAAATTCAGCTCGCAGACCAAGGACAAGCTTGTGTCCTCCGAGGTGCGCCCCGCCGTCGAGAGCCTGATGAACGAGAAGCTCGGCGAATGGTTCGAGGAAAACCCGCAGGAAGCGCGGATGATCGTCGGCAAGATCATCGAGGCCGCGCTGGCGCGGGAGGCGGCGCGGAAGGCCCGCGAACTGACCCGGCGCAAGACGGCGATGGACGTGGCCTCGCTGCCCGGCAAGCTCGCCGATTGCCAGGAGAAGGACCCGGCCAAGTCCGAGCTTTTCCTCGTCGAGGGTGACAGCGCTGGCGGCTCGGCCAAGCAGGGCCGCTCGCGCCACAACCAGGCAGTGCTGCCGCTGAAGGGCAAGATCCTGAACGTCGAGCGCGCGCGCTTCGACCGCATGCTGTCGAGCCAGGAGATCGGCACGCTGATCACCGCGCTGGGCACCGGCATCGGGCGGGACGAGTTCGACATCAACAAGCTGCGTTACCACAAGATCGTCATCATGACCGATGCCGACGTGGATGGCGCGCATATCCGCACGCTGCTGCTGACGTTCTTCTTCCGGCAGATGCCCGAGA